>CAZBJJ010000009.1:0-55923 GCA_964492245.1 uncultured Spirochaetales bacterium
CCCCCTTAAAATTTAAAAGCCAGGCCTCTAACCATGTGCGGGCCTCGATATCGAGGTAGTTAGTTGGTTCATCGAGCAAGATAATATCTGGGTGGGAAAGCAAGACCTTTGCCAGGGCAACGCGCATTTGCCAGCCCCCAGAAAACTCCTGTACAGGACGCTCAATATCGCCCTGTTCAAAACCCAGCCCCTCCAGCACCATAGAAATACTGGCAGCGCGCCGATAGTAATTTGAATCCTCCACCAGCTCTTGCAGGCGATGCAATTCCTCTAAAAGGCCCGCTATGCCAGTATCCCCCTCTTTTTTGTGGGACAGCAGCTGGCCCAATTCGTCGATGCGCAAAAGCACAGCATGTATATGCTCCCAAGCCAATTCGAGCTCCTGGCCCAAGCTCCTATCTCGGTGCTCTATGCCCGATTGGGGCAGATAGACAATGCGGGCGCCCTTTTCTATTGCGCGCTCTCCCGAATCTGCAGCAATAATGCCCGCCATAACCTTCATTAAGGTGGTCTTGCCCGAGCCATTTGCCCCAGCTAAGGCCGCACGGGTACCCCCCGACAAGTAAACGTTTACTTCCTGCAGAATATCTCGGTCGCCGAAGGCCAGGGAAACCTGGGTAAATTGAACAAAGGCCACCTTAGTCCAAAGCCCTCGTAAAATAAATTGATGGGGCACTGGCATCGCGTTTTTTAATAACTAAGCCATCTATGTTTTGGGGGGGAATATACTGAAGGCGAATACCATCAATTTCGAAGGCGTAAAAGAAATCGGCCGAATACCGCCTATTATTGTCCAGATCGAAGTTAAAACGCAGGGCACCGGTATAGGGGCTGCGCAGATCGGGGTCGAAAAAAAGACAGCTTTCGGCACTGCCATTGCCCGAAAGGCCCGTCGGCAAAATTTCGGGGACAAGGGCATCGAAACCGGACCAGGAAAATGAGTAGCCCGATTTAAGCTGGAGCTTGCCAACCGCCTTGCTACTTAAATTGGGCCCCCGTCGCCACACCGCATCCAAGAGCTGTTTTCGCCGCTCCCGCTCAGTTTTAATAATATCGTTAATTGGCAGGGGCAGTGTTGCCAGGCCAATCGGCCCCTTAAAAAGTTCTGGCCACACTAATTCAATGTTCTCTCCCAGGCTCACAATTTGAATGCGCCCACTGTCGAAATGCCAGGTGCCCGCCATATCGGTGCTCACCGTCTGCCACTGGTGGCCATAGTGTTCGCCCTCGTAGGCAAGGCTCAGGCTCGAAGTGGCCTCGTTAAAACTGAGCCCCTCCTGTAGGGAAATGCGTTCCAGATCTATCTGGGAATGCTCATACATTGTTTTATAGGCCAGGGGGTACCAATTGATACTCAGCATTGTAGAAAAATCGCGTTTAAGCTTATCGTCTAAATTCACCGCCTCACCATTGCCCATTTGGTCGGGCAGGGCTTTTTCGAAAAGGCGCAGACGGTACGAAAAGGTATAGCCCTTTGTGCCATCGCCTGTCATTATGCGCAGCCATTTACCCGGCAGGGGCTTGCCCCCAGAACTGACCTCCGCCCCCTTTACCTCGTATAACACCTTTACCACCTGATTTTGGCGCAGCCGATAGACGGTATCGGCGGTGTTTTCGGGCCTTTCCCTAATTGGCAGGCCATCCTGCAGGGTTTCGCCATAGGTGCGGGCATAGCTAGCCAACAGGCGGGCCTGTTCTTCGGCCTTTGCCCGCGACGGATAGGCCTCGAGCTGCCAAAGAGGTACCTCGTATTTTTCCTTTTTACGCCCCGACGGCTTAAGCTTTTCGCCATCAGTATTGTCGGGCTGGACAAGGAAGACCGGTGGCCCTACTACCCAGACCTGATTCAAATTCGACTTGATAAATATTGGCAGGACAGAGCCCACCGGCAGGGCGTTTTCATCGTTGTCCCAGATTATTAGGCCCCATTGGCGCGAATTTTTACACGATGTAAATAAAAAAACAAGGGAAAAAAGAAAAATAAAGGGATATATATTGATCTGCTTCTTACTCTGCAAAGTCGCCTCCACGCATGTTAGACAATCAAATACTAATCAAAAAACAAGGGATAGTAAACACTAGGCAAAATACGTATACTCTTTTTATACATTGATATTTCAGGAGACCCTATATGAAAGAGCAGATTCCACTGCGCAGTGAACTTGCCCAGGCCGATACCTGGGATCTTTCCAAGCTCTATCGCGACGACGAGGCCTGGGAAGCCGGCCTTTTAGCATATGAAGCATATATAGATAAAATTTCGACCTTTAAGGGAAGCTTGGGCAAGAGCGTCGAGGATTTAGCCCGTTGGCTCAATTTTATAACCGAAATGGGGCTTGTCGCCGAGCGCCTGGCCTATTACTCGCAACTGCGCCTGAACGAAGACGAGGGCAGGGCCAGCTACCGCAGTATGATTGGCCGCTTTACCATGGCCGCTACGAGGGCAGCCAGCGAGGCAGCTTGGGCAAAGCCGGAAATTCAGGCCATAGACGATGCAAGCATGCAGGAATTTTTACAGAGCCCTCTTTTAAAGGATTCCCGCATTTATCTGGAAAAGCTGTTGCGCTTTAAGCCCCACATCCTTTCGGAATCCGAGGAGCGTATTTTATCCCTTCATAGCGAGGCCGAAGATACGCCCGACGAGGTCTTTAGCGTTCTTACCAATGTGGACATGGATTTTGGTATGGTGGAAACCGCCGATGGGCCCCGCCCCCTTTCGCAATCGACTTGGGCCAGTTTTCTGGAAGAAAGCGACAGGGATCTGCGCGAACGGGCCTGGAAGGGTTATTATCATCAATTTGATACCCATAAAAACACGCTTGCCAGCCTGTATGCCGGTGCTGTAAAGCAAAATATTGTAAAGTCCCGCATCCGTGGTTTTGGCTCGGCCCGCGAACGGGCTCTTTTTCCGGACAAGGTCCCCCTGAGCGTCTACGACAATTTAATTCAGACGGTAAGTGCCAATCTTAAGCCCCTGCACCGCTATTATGAATTGAGATCCGAAGCCCTAGGGCTAGACAGCCTGCGCCACTGGGACGTGTATGTACCTATCCTCAAAGAAGGCCCCACGAAAAGGACCAGCTGGAACGAGGCGGTCGACCTCATAGAAAAAGCCCTGCAACCGCTGGGTAGCGAGTACTGCTCCACCCTGGCCGCTGGCCTGCGGGGGCGCTGGGCCGATCGCTACGAAAACAAGGGCAAGCGCTCGGGGGCCTTCTCTGCGGGTAGCTTTGTGGGCGAGCCCTATATATTGATGAACTACAAGGAAGATTCAATACGCGATCTCTTTACCCTGGCCCACGAGGGCGGGCACTCGATGCACTCTTGGTATTCGGCCCGCTCAAACCCCTTTTTGCAATACGATTACACTATTTTCGAGGCCGAGGTTGCCAGCACCTTTAACGAAGACCTCCTATTCCGCTACATGTACGAAAACGAAGCCGACAGTGGCCTTAAAAAATGGATTTTAAATAAGCGCATCGACGACCTTTTGGCCACTCTTTATCGCCAGACCATGTTTGCCGAATTCGAAAAACGCAGCCACGAATTATACGAGGCTGGAAAGCCTCTTACCCTGGACAGCCTGCGCAGCGAATACCGCAGTCTTTTAGAAAAATACTTTGGACCGGCCATGGTCTTCGAAGAGCAGAGCGATTTAGAAGGGCTCAGAATTCCCCATTTTTATAGGGCCTTTTATGTGTACAAATATGCCACGGGGGTCTCGGCGGCAATTGCCTTGGCAAAGAAAGTGATGGAGGGAGGCGAAAAAGAGCGCGAAGATTATTTTAGCTTTTTACGCTCTGGGGGTTCGCGCTACCCCATCGAGGCCCTGCGGGTAGCCGGTGTCGATATGGAAGGCCCGCAAGCGGTCCAAGCTGCCTGCGACCACTTTGCAGAATTGGTAAATAATTTAGAAAAAACATTGTAAAGTAAATTATTTGCCCCTCTTTGCCCATACTCTATTGTATGAGCGAAAAACACAGTGGCCATGAGCCCGTCTACTACGATCCGCTACAGCGGGCCGTGCACAGCCTTTTTGGCATTCCCAGCCTCTTTCCCTACCAGCGCCTTGTTGTTGCCAATATTTTAGAGGCAGCCGAGGCGGCGGGAATGCAGGTACTTTGGCCCGAGGGGCCGGCCCGCGAAGAAGCGGCAATTGAAAGCGAAATTGCCGACGCACTTTTTCCGCCCCCCCTCCCCGCCCCAGTCGGCGCGGCCCCAGACCCCGTCGGCGCCGCCCCAGTCGGCGCGGCCCCAGACCCCGCCGGAGTGGCCCCCGCCCCTAGGCTGCCAACGGATTTGGAAGAGGACAGGGAGCAGATAGATTCCAGCGGGCGGGGCAAGCAAATTGTTATTCTGCCCACCGGCGCCGGCAAGAGCCTGTGTTTCCAGCTGCCGGCCCTCCTGCTTTCCCGGCCCACACTGGTAATTTTTCCCATACTTTCACTTATGGCCGACCAAGAACGCCGGCTGGCCGAGCGGGGTTTTACCGCGGTAAGCCTGCGCGGTGGCCAAGACAAAAAAGAGCGGCAACAGATATTTAACGCAATTACCAGCGGCAGGGCCCGCTTTATAATTGCAAACCCCGAGGTCCTGGCCACCGAGGCAATACTCAAAAATCTAAACAGCCTGAATATTGGCCACCTAGTTATCGACGAGGCCCACTGCGTTAGCGAGTGGGGCGAAAGTTTTAGGCCCTCCTATCTTGAACTGGGAAAAATTATTCAAGCCAGCAAGGCCCCCCTTGTTACCGCCTTTACCGCCACTGCATCGGCGCCCGTGCTGGAAAAAATTGAAAGCTACATATTTGGTCAGAAAAACATTCATCGCATTATTGGCAACCCCGACCGGCCCAATATTCGCTACTACGCCCTGGGCGCAATGGATAAAGACATTGCAGTCCTAGACCTTTTAAACCGCTTTCCCCTGCCAGCAATCATTTTTTGTTCCTCCCGCAATGGCTGTAAGCATTTGGCACATTTTTTGCGCGCCCAGATAATTCAGGGCAAACGTCGCCCAGATGTGCGTTTTTATCATGCCGGCCTAGAGCGCGAAGAAAAAACAGAGGTCAATAGCTGGTATCTGAACAGCGATTCGGGCATCCTTATTGCCACCTGCGCCTGGGGCATGGGCGTAGATAAGTCCAATATACGCACCGTAATACATCGAGACTGCTCGCCGAGCATAGAGGCCTATTTGCAGGAATCTGGCAGGGCCGGACGCGATGGGCAGCGCAGCCACGCCATATTACTCTATGGCCCCGAAGATGCACGGGCCCTAGAGCGATGCAAAAAGACCGAAGATAGATTGCGGCTTTCGTTACTCTTAGAATATGCGCGCAATACCGCCACCTGTCGGCGCGAGCAACTCCTTACTCTTATGGGAGCCGATTTTGAATTCTGCCCCGCCTGCGATATCTGTGCGGGCATTGCGCAGGCAGAACTGCGCGAAAGAGGCCTGCTATTGCGCTATATTCAGCGAAATAATTTAAGAGTGGGTTTGGGCGAAGCCAGTAGCGAAATAGCACAGTTGCTTGCCCTGCCTTGGCAAAGCGGGCGGGTAGAAAACTGCATTAAATATTTAGAAGAAAACGGCGATCTGCGCCTCCATAAAAAAGGCCTGTATAAAGGTCGCCTCTCTTTAGCTAAAAGGCCCCCTAATCGTCGAGATCAGCATCATCCCCAAATTCTTCTTCATCCTCTGCATCCTCTGCAGGAGGTTTTTCCTTTATAGGCTTTACTTTTTTAGGCCTTGGGGTAAATTTGGGAAATAATTTTTTCTTGCGCGGGTGGGCAATGCTTCCGGCAAGGGAGACAAGGAAGATAAAGGCGAGGGCCGTCAATTGAACCTCGCGATTTTTTAAAACCTGTAACAAAAGCTCTAAGGGAAAGGTATCCTTCATGGAGTATCCTCGATTTCTTCGATTTCGTCGAAGGCCTGTTCAATAAGCTCGTCGTAGGAAATATTGCTCTCTAGGGAGCTGGGGTCGCGCAGATCCCGCTCGTCGAGGGCAAAACCCTGCACTAAAAGCCCCGGCCGCTTTATAAAATCCTGCTGGGTATAAGTTTCAATTCCCGAAACAATTAATTCTAAGCCCCGCGATTCAAAAAGATCGAAGAGGCGAAACAAAAAGGCCCTATCGTCCTCTTTGCCCGTAATGGAAGAAATAAAGGAGCGGTCTACCTTGAGCACATTGCCCGAGCTCAACTGATTTATAAAATACAGCCAAGAGTTTTGTCTACCCAAACCCACTAGCACAAAGCGCACGCCCATTGCAACGAGGTTTGTAATTATGGCAAGGCTGCGATCGATTTGCCCAAATACAATTGTCTCGGTAACCCCAAAACGCAGACTTCCCGGTTCAATATTGTGCGTCTCAATTGCCTCTTGCACAATGGAAAGAAAATCCTGATTAAAGAAAAATGCCTGGGAACAGTTGACCAGCACAAAGGGCTTAGAGGTGGGGTCGGCCTTGCGAATAAGGCTAACATGTTCCAGGGCCCTGTTTAATACATATTTTTCTATGGGGACAATCATATTGGTGGCCGAGGCAATGTCTAGAAAATCGTCCGGTAAGAGAATGCCAAATTCGGGGTGACGCCAGCGCACAAGGGCCTCGATACCCGCCAAGCCGCCGGTATTTTCGAAGATCCCCTGCCAGGCGACCTCGATTTCATCGTTTTTAAGCGAAGATTTTATATCTACCCGCATGGCAATGCGCCGTAAATAGGGGGCATCTTTGACCTTGTCGAAAACGACAATGCTGCCTTTTTTTTCTTTTGCCCGGTACAGCGAAATATCTGCATATTTAATGAGCGTTGCGCTATCTCTGGCGTCGCGGGGAAAGTGAGCACAGCCAATACTTACTCCCACAAAAAAGGATACATTTTTATAATGATGGGGCTCTTTGACCTTGTTTATAATTTTTTTTGCAAAGGCAACCGTGTCCTGTGGCCCACTGCTGTCTAACAGCACAACAAATTCATCGCCCCCGACCCTATATATATTTGCACTTCTATTTAAACACATCTCGCCCAAGCGCAAGGCAATAATGCGCAAAAGGTCGTCGCCAGCATCGTGTCCGTAGGAGTCGTTAATGGGCTTAAAACCATCGAGGTCTAAGAAAAGCAGGGCTTTTTGCATACCTTTTATGGGAGGAGATTCATTGCTGATTGTCTGAATATCGCGGTTAAAGGTGTACCGATTGTTTAGGCCAGTCAAGGCATCCTGCTCTGCAAGTATGCGCAGTTCGTTCCTAGCCAAAAGCAGGCTCTCGGTGTTCATAGCAGAGGATAGCGAAGAAGATAAAATACGAGCCAGCCCTTCCAGAATACGGGTATCGTAATTATCTAGGCTGATCAATAAAAAAGCTTCCTCCGATTCCGAAAAATTTAATATTTGCCCTAAATAACTGGCATTTGGTTTTATGGGTTTTAATATTTGAGCGAAAAAATTGGAGGCAAGATCTTGTACACCCTCTTTCTCGGTCTTTCGCCTTCCCTTTTCGCTCCAAAAATAAATTTCTAGGGAAGTGGTCGGCTCAATGTTGACAGCCAGCCCCTTAAAAGAAAACACCCAGCAGCCCGACAGGCCCAACTCCTTTACTATATACTCTAGGGCACCCAATACAGCCAGGCTGTCCGAGGCAGTAACTAAGGACATGCTTACAAGGTTAAGGCGCTGTTGACTACTGGTAATTTTGGCAGAATTAGTCAATAGGCGGTGCTGTACAAGCTCGTCGAGCATATTTCTCAAGCCCTGCAGGGCTAAAAAAGCCGCTTCGTTGCGGGGCCCCTTTGTTAAATAAAGCCTTCTGTTTAAAGAGTTTAAGGATTTTTGAAGATCGCCAAGATGGTTTTCGTTTGAATTTGTGCCAATAAGATTGATAACATATTTAAAAAAATCTTCGGTCTTCTCGTGGGTCACTTTTTTTAGGCGTTCAAAAATGTCATTCTCTTTATCTAAAAAATAATTTTCTAGGCCATTGGGTTCTCCCTGATATATATCGTAGTAAAGCTGATGCGCCACGGTACAGCCACAGGAGGCTCTATAAAAAATGCGGGTAGGCACCTTTGTCTCTATGGGGACATCCTTACCCTGAATAATGTCAATTAAAACTTCTGCAGAACTTTTACCAATTTCGTAATAGGGATATTCCACACTCGTTAACGGAGGGTCTGCAAAGCGCCCCGAGTTGCCATCCTCCCAGGTAGTTAGCGAGACCTGTCGGGGCACCTCGATACCCCGCTTTTTTAAACTGTTAAGAAGATTAAGGCCCTCTTCGGAAAAGAGCGAGACAATGGCATCGGGGCGGGGACTGTCGGCATGGTCGAAAAGATATTGGCAGGCCAGCTCGGCGCGCTCTACGAAGGTTGCACTGACAAGCATTTCTTGGGACACAAAGAGGCGGGGATCGTAGCAGTTGTTATTTTTAGTAAATGCCAACCAGGCATCTTCCCTGTCGTCATAGAAAACTGGGGCAATAAAGGCAATTCGACGCCTTCCATGTTCGTGGTATAGATGCTCTAGCAAAAGAGTCATATAATCGCCACCACAGAGGTGGGTGTAGTGTCGCCCCTCCCAGCCCTCGCCCATAAAGACAACGGGAATGCTCCCCACAGCCGCTAAAAACTCCTGGGTATGGGGGGGGCGAATACCAGTTAACCAAGCGGTCGCGATAATTCCGTCTGGCTTTGTCGCTTGAATAAAGCCATACAAGGCATGGATTCCCGGATCTTCTTTCATGGAATGAAAGAAGGTGCGTCCCGAAAAAACAAGCAGCTGGCTGTTCGTTTTCGCCAGGCTCTCGCGCAAACCAGCAATTATAAGACTATCGTACTCGTTATAGCTATCAGCTTTTAAATAGGCTATTGTAAGGCCTTTCTTCATTGTTTTAGGATAGTAACAAAGTGATAGGATTGCAAGCCTTTTTATTTTATCACAACGAATTAAACCTTAAAGGACAGAAATTCATTTTTTTCTAAATAAATTTAATAACTTTGCCAACAATTCCAGAAAAAAATTGGCTGAATCCCTGCCATATTTAAGAGAAAAATCCTTGGCGGCATCGGCAATTGAATAATGAATGCCATATTTCTTTTTAAGGAAGTCCCAATGAGTAACAATCCACAGATAAAGATCGCCCGATGTTCTTTTTGGAAAGCGCGAAAGAATTTTTTCTTCCTCAATTACCGATACAATTGGCTGGTAAACGCTGGTAAACCAAGACTCAATTGCCTGTTCTAGGCTTATCTCCTCCTGGTTCTGCTCGTTTAAATAATATTTGTGGACCAGAATATGGTCCATTATTACATCGTAACGCCCGGGGGAACTAAAATTCAACTCAGCGTAATTGGTCAATGCCAAAAAATTGCTATCGCGGTAAAAAAGTTTTTTTTCGTGCTCGATTACAGCCATGCGTAGATCGTCGGGGGTCATATCTGGTTTAATGTCAATTTCGCTAGAAAGGCTGATAACCTCGGCATCGATAGCAAAGCCATCTTGGGCACGTGCAACAGAGACCCGGTGGTTCCCATCGCGGACAAAATACACCCCGCCAATTTCATACAGTTGAATGGGTGGCAAAATGATGTCGCTCAGATGGGCAACATCCACCCGCTCCCAGCGATAGCGCAAATGTTCGCCTCTGGGTAAAAAATATTTATTAAAGTCGTGGTAGCGCCCTTCGCTGCCCACAATTTTATCCAGTTCCACAACCTGCATACCTTTATAGGTCTCCGAGCGTGGCTTAATAATATCTTTTACATCTTTAAAGGATAAAAGCCGGTCCCTATCGGCATTGAGCAAATGATACATTTTGGATAAAAAGGCCCTGCCCCGCGCTTTAGAAAAATCTTCGGAGGCCTGTTGCCGATACTGTGCTGGGTTAGCCATTGCAGCAATCCTCAAATTCAATTAAATAGTGGCTATATGCATTTATAACCGTAGTATCTTCGAATTGGCTCACCCGTACATCATTTAAATCGTAAAGATGAATATGTCCATGAATTAAATAGCGGGGGCGAAATTTTTTCATAAACCACAGAAAGGAGGGAAAGCCCCGGTGGCAGATATCATCTTTGTCGTGAATTCCCTGGGGCGAGGCGTGGGTTAAAAGAATATCCACATATCTGCCATATCTTATTTTATTCCACATAAGCCGGGGCAGCATTTTCCACATAGATAGGCGCATTTGGAAGTCGGTAAATTGGTTTTTCCCCTTGTTATAGCGCATTGAACCGCCTAAACCGGCCATTAAAACCCCTCCATCCTGCACGAGTTTACCATCAATATGGGTGGCCCCAGAATAATGATGGGCATGACGCACATAGAAGTTTGAAAATTGCGTGCTCGAAGTGGGTTGATAGAGTTCAAAGTCTTTTAAATTGTGATTGCCAAATACAAAATACAGCGGCTTGTTGAGAGTAGAGACAATAAAATCCAGATAGTCCATGGGCAGATCCCCTGCGCTCAATACAAAGTCGACATCTTTAAAACGCTCTTTTATCGATGTGCTGTATACAAGGGGGTCTATTTGATCTGCCACACAGAGAATTTTCATGAATTCTTCTTATTCGCCGAAAGCGATACATCCTTCATAAGTTCTTGGAGTTTATCCTTATGGAAAAGTTCAATGGGCCGGGAATTGGTATATTCAATTGCCGTACGCGTAAAGCCCGAGCTGGTTATTAGCATACAGCGTATCATATTCTGTTTTTTCATCTCTTCCAAAAGGGCCCTTATTGTCGCCTCTTCTATCATTTCGGGCACCCGTAAAATTCTAATTAAAAAGGGCTGGGTCTTTACATTTCGCCATTTTCCCGCATCGCCTTTAACCGCAATGATATCCACCCCATTGGGAATTTCTTTCATGTCGCGCACCTGTAAATCCAGGCCCTTAGCAACAATTTGGCGACAGAATTCCAAAAAGTCCTCCCGACCGGCGGTAAGAAAGTCTTTCATTTTATCGTCGGTTCTAAATTCCTGATAATGCGAAAGTTTTTCTGCCACATCTCTAAAGCCGGGCTTTTTGTTGTAAATTTTCTCCCATTGCCCGATTGCCGATTCTAATTCCCGGTTTTGTTCAAAGCACATTGCCAAAAAGTAGCGGGCATATAGGACTTCCTGGCTGCCATCGTCGTTGGCGTTGCGAATAGCCCGCTCCAGCTCTGGAATTGCCTTATCGAAGCTGCCCATACTCATATAGCAGCCACCGCGCTCGATTAGCGAACGAATTTTATATTCTGGCTCGCGCTGGGCCTTTTCGAAGGACAGTAGGGCCGAAACATAGTCGTGGGCATCTTTTTGCAATTTTCCCAGATAATAATAGGCCGAATGGTTATCGGGCTGTAAGCGCAATGAACTCTCCAAAACGCTGCGGGCCTCTACCGACTTTTTTTCTCGATACAGCAAAACGCCAAGTTCGTAAAGCGCCAGGCCATTGCGCGGATTCAATTCCACCGCCTTTCGCAGATAATTTACCGCCATGTCGCTGCGGTTGCGCTCCGAAAAAAGCTTGCCCGCCATATAATAATGATCGGAAACCTCGGGTTCCAGTTTTATTAAGAGCAGATATTCTTTTAATGCCTCTTCGGCTTGAGCATAGCGCACAAAGAGCTGGCCCATCTCGGTGCGAAAATTAACTTCTTCTATTTTCGAGCCAAAATTGGCAATTTGATTTACAATTTTATATTCCATAAGGGCAAGTTCGCCCTTGTTATCTGCCAGATAGGCCCGACCAAGCCAGTAGTGCGCCGCCTGGTTGCGGGCATCATTTTTAATTAACTGCCGGGCAGCCTTTACAACGGCCTGGTTCTTGCCCTGTTTGAGCATGGCCTCCAAAACGTCTACGCGTTTGGGGATTATTATTGAACGTATTAAGAAAGTGGCGAGAACCGCAATGCCGGCCCCCATAAGAACAATTAAAATAATAACTATAGGCATGACGCATACCGCCTTAATGTGGTATCCTGTAACACGTGAAGAGTAATAATTTTATACACTACTGTCAAACCTCTGTCGGCCAGCATCCCATACATCTCGCTCTCCTGTTTCTATTCATCTATATCTGCACGCCTCTTATTGCACAGGAGGACTCATCCTTTGTGCAGGGCGAAACTGCCTTTCTTCAAAACAATCGCACAAAGGCCATTCCCCTATTGGAAACAGCCCTGCGCGAAGATCCTGCCAATGTCAAAGCGGCCCAGTACCTAGGGCTCTTATTCATTCAAGCTGGCCAAGCGGACAGGGCCATAGATACATATCGGCGTATTTTACCCCTTGCGGGAGTAGAAACTGCAAGTATTAACTATAACCTTGGCAATGCCTATTTCCTAAAGGGGGCTGCCAGCTTTGCCATCGACTATTACTCGAAGGCCCTAGAAATTGAACCAGGCTTTGGCGCTGCCCTTTTAAACCGGGCCAACGCCTATATAAAAACCTCTGCACTGCGCCCCGCTATTTCTGATTACCAAAAATATTTAGAATTAGAGCCCTCTAGTAGCCAAGCGGGAAAAATTCAGGCTCTAATAAGGCTTATCGAAGAGCAATTTGCCAGCGAAGAACGCCAAAAGCTGGCAAAGGAAGAGGCTGAACGCATCGAGGCACAGAGGCGTAAGGCCATTATGGACGATTTAGCGGCCAGCCTTCAAGATGTAGCCAGCGATACCTTAGGCATATCGGCTGGTGCCGAGTCGGTGCACATGTACGAGGGTGAATTTGAACTGGAATAAAGTTTTTTTTACGAGGTTGCCCAATGAATAAAAGACAGATACTGATAATTTCAATAATTGCGGCGGCGAGCATTGCCCTGCTTATAGTGCTGGCCATACTTTTCTGGCCAAAGCCCAGCGCAAAGCTTTCCGACCAGGCAAGGTTGCGCAATAACACCATAAAATTGGCCACCGACTATCTGGAAAAGGCTGAATTTACCCGCGCCCTAGACCTTTTAGACCGTCTTCTCTTAGAGGATGCCGACGACGCCGAGGTAAAAGCCCTAATGGAATTGGCAATAAACCACAAGCAAAGGTTGGAAAACCAGGGTCCCGCCGCCTTCGATGCCGAGGCGCTAAGGCAGGCAATTGCCGAGTTAGGCAAGACCTTCGAGTCGGCCACCCTCAGTGCCTCTCGGAAAATCCAGCAGGAGGCAGCAGCTATACAGGTTCCGGCGGGGCAAAAGGTTCCGGCGGGGCAAAAGGCTGCGGCAGGGCAAGAGGCTGCGGCAGGGCAAGAGGCTGCGCCACCTCCCCAGAGCACAGGCCCAGAGCCATTGGGCAGGGAGGTCTCGACGGGCGTTGCGCCCAAGGCCAAAGGCAAACAGGAGCTTCTGGAAAGCCCCGCCGAGGCAAAAAAAAGGCAGGAGGCAGAGGCTAGGCGGGCGGTTGCAAAGGAACAGGCCGATTCAGCCCAGTCCTATTACGATGCCTGGTCTAAGGACCCCGAGGGGCCAGAGGCGCAAAACTTGGTAAAAGAGGCAATTGCCCAGGGCCGCGAGGCAATTAAAACCGATCCCAACCAGGCCCCGGCGCATTACACATTGGGTAAAATCAACCAAGATTTAAAACAGTGGGACAATGCCATCAATTATTTTAAAGAGGCCAATCGCCTAGACCCCAACAATCACCTTTATTCTTATGAATTGGGGCGTTCCTATTTTAGTGCCCGCCGTTTTAGCGAGGCCCGCGCGGCCTTCGAAACCTGCACAAGCCAAAGGCCAAATTTTGAGCCAGCTTGGTACAATTTGGGCGGGACTCTGCGCGTTTTAGGCAAGACGGAGGAGGCCCTGGCTGCCTACCGAAGAGCTGTTGCAATTAAAAGCGATTATTCATCTGCCCATAGGGAAATTGGGCGCATATTAGCGGCCAAGGGCGACAACCGCGCCGCCATTGCCGCCTATGCTAAGGCCCTAGAAGGCAGGCAGGATGATATCGCCACTCTGCGCGAACTTGGGGCCGTTCAAACGGCCAATGGGGAGTATGCAAAGGCCGAAACCGCCTTTACCAAGGCGCTGGCGATTCACCGCGACGATGAGCAGACCAATTACAATATGGCCATTGTCCAGTTGGCCCTGGACAGACCAAAAGAGGCCTTAATATACGCCCAAAAAGCAACAACCTTGAATGAGGGAAATGCCAGCTATCAATATACCCTTGGGCTGGCCTGTGAGCAAAATGGCGATGTAGATGGGGCAATTTCTGCCTATTCTCGCTCGGCCGCCTTGGATAAAAAATACGTAAAACCGAGAGTAAACCTCGGCGGCCTTTATTTGGCCAATGGTTTTAACGATCGGGCCCTTGCTGTTTTATTAGAGGCCTGGAACCTGGAGCCGGGAAGCTTCGAGACAAACAACAACCTAGGCTCGGTCTATGCGCGCAAGGAAATATGGGACAAGAGCGTTGAGCACTACGAAAGGGCCCTTGTCGCCGAGGCCGGCAATGCCGTGGCGCGCCTCAATCTGGCCCGGGCCTATGTGGGTTCGAACCGCTTCGAGCGGGCCCGCGACACCTACACCGATTTGGTTAAACTGAACAACCAGAACTGGGATGCCCTTTTCGAGCTGGGCAAGACCTTGGCCCGCCTGGAAGAAAAGGATCTGGCAAAACAGCGGCTTCAGGACTTGCTCAAACGCAATCCCAATTATGCCGGGCGCAGCGAGGCCGAGCGCCTTCTTTCGGGCCTTTAATTTGGGCTAGCGGCGCAATAGGACAATGGTTTTGCCAAAGCCCCCCTGCTCGGGCCGGGCAAAATAATAATCGAGGACGGTCGACTGCTCTTTAAGGTAGTCGTGGACCGCCTGTGCCAAAATACCATCGCCCTTGCCATGCACAACGCTAAACTCGCCCAGGCCCTCGAGCACCGCAGCATCCAGCTGTACCTGAAGCGCCTGTAGGGCCTCCTCCATGCGAAAGCCCAAGAGCTTAATTTCGAAGCTGGCCGCTGGCGAGAAGAGCTTTGGCCTGAGCAGCTCCACTGTCTCGGGGAGCTTTTCCGCTGCCATAGGGGCTAAATCCCGTTCGGGCAGTTCGAGCTTTAGGGCCCCCACTTCTACCAGCCACTGCCCCTTTTTGCCCCGACGCACAATGCGCCCCTCCCTATTTTTAGACATAATCCGCACCCTGGCGCCGGCCTTGTAACTGGCCCCAGCTTTATCGGCGTCGGCCTTGTAACTGGCTGCAGCTTCATCAGTCTGGCTGGCCCCTTCCAGCTCTTCGGCCTCCCGGGCCAAGCCCTCTTTTTCCAATTCCACGGAATCCTGTAGATCCTGCAAAAAGTTTTTCACCGCCTTGGTGGTGTCGCGGTCTACATCACTTGAACTCTCTTTTACCTGCCGAACTAAATTCTCTAGGGTCTTGCGGCTCTTCACTAAAAGGGCCTGTAAATCGCCCACCGCTGCACTGCGCAACTGCAGTTCCTTTTGCCGCAGACTCAGCCTGGCTAGGTCGTGGCGGCGCTCAGTCTCCTTGAGCGCCCGCTCTTTTTTCTTACCCACCACCTCCTTTCTGTCCAGCTCGCGATGCCGACTCTCCAGGCCTCGAATAAGGGTAGAAATATCGGCGTGCTCCCCGGCAAGGTATTGGCTGGCAGCCTTGCAAAGCTTTTCGCTTAGCCCATTGCGGCGGGCAATATCAATTGCATGGCTTTCTCCTGGCAGGCCCATGACAATGCGGTAGGTGGGCGAAAGGGTTCCCGCATTAAAGTCGACCGAGGCATTCTCCACGCCCTCGCGCGTAAAGCCATAGTTTTTTAAAATGCCATGATGGGTGGTAGTTAGCACCGTGCATTGGCGGCGAATAAGCTCATCCAAAAGGGCCATGGCAATGGCGCTCCCCTCTTGGGGGTCGGTACCCGAGCCCAGTTCGTCTAAAAGCACCAGCGATTTATCGCCAACCTCCGAGAGTATGTGGGAAATGTTTTTCATATGGGCAGAAAAGGTCGAAAGAGACTGATTGATAGACTGCTCATCGCCGATATCGGCACATATTTGATCGAAGACGGGCAAGACACTGTCTTCGCCAGCGGGTATTCCCAGCCCAAACTGATTCATAAGGGCCAAAAGCCCCACAGTTTTAAGGCTCACCGTCTTTCCACCCGTATTCGGCCCCGTTATTATTACCGTGCGAGTATCCTTGGAAAAAACAATATCGATGGGAACAGCCGACCGCCCTAAAAGAGGGTGGCGCCCCTGGCGCAGGGCAAGGGTCTTGCCAGTATCTGCAAAAATATTTTTATTGTTTCGGGTATATAGGGCTCGGGCCCTCTGAATATCAAAATTGATAAGCTCCTGCCAAAGCTGGCGGATATCCTTTCGCGCTTGGCGAATTTGGCCAGAGAGTCGGCGAAATATTTTGTTCAATTCAATTGCCAGCTCATCCTTTGCCAGGCGAATAAGGTTGTTGAGCTCCACAAATTTAGTGGGTTCGACAAAAACCGTCTGCCCGCTGGCAGAAAGCTCGTGGACAATGCCCGAAACCCTGCCCCGATAATTTGCCTTTAATGCCAAAACGGTGCGCCCATCGCGGAGGGTCGGCAGCGGGGACTGCAAATACCGGCGAAAATTCTCGTCGTTTATAAGCGATTTACCGGCGCGCTCTAAAGTATCTTCCAGGCCCTTAATTTTAAGGCGAATTGCCTTAAGTTCGGGGATATCGCGTATCTCGCCATCGGCATTAAAAATTTTAAACACCTGCTCTTCAATGGCACTAAGGTCTGGCCAGAGGTCCCGCTCAAAGGGATCCTGAAGCGCCCCCTTGCCGCTGGCCGCCCCCTTGCCGCTGGTCGCCCCCTTACCGCTGGCCGCCCCCTTGCCGCTCCCACGCCCCCAGGCCTGCAACCTAGAACTGCGACGAATAAACAGGCCGATGGCAAAAATTTCGTCCTGCTCAAGAACATGGCCATCAATTTCCAGGGGATCAAAAAGAAAGCCAATTGCCGGTAAATCCTGGCCAAAACCCTCTTCGCCCCTATTTAAAAGCTCAAAAAGAAAACAGACCTGTTCCCGCAGAGGGGCCAATTCCGCCTCGGTTTTCGCAAAACCAAGGCCGGCCAGCCTTTCGACACTGTCGGCACAGAGACAGTAGCCTGCAAGCTCCTCCCGTATGCGCGAAAACTCCAACAATATAAGACTATGTGCATCCACTATTCCTGCTCCCAGTATGGCAGGCGGCCGGCCAGCTCTTCGCGGGTGCGCAAAAAACTCTCGTAGCGATCCTCATGAATATAGCCTGCGTACACCGCCTCTAAAATTTTACATCCGGGTTCAGATTCGTGCCGACAGGAAAGGCCAAAGGAACAGCTGCCAATTATTGGGGCAAACTCCGGCATATGCAGGCCCAGATCCTCGGCCGAAACGCCATTAGGAACTAAAAGACGCACCCCCGGGCTGTCTATAATTGCCGTCGCTTGGGCAAAGGAAGCCAATTCAAAAAAAACAGCCGAGCTGGTCGTATGTCTTCCCCGCTGATACTTCATATTTATCTCCGCTGTTTTTAAGGCGAGCCCCGGCTCCAAGGCGTTAATAAGCGTCGACTTCCCCACCCCGGACTGGCCAAATAGGGCACTTGTTTTACCGCAGACAATCTTGCGCAACTCCTGTAGGCCCTCTCCCGTCTTTGCCGAAACCTCTAAAACCCGATAGCCAATAGTGCGGTAATTTTCCAGCCGCTCATCGCGATCGATATCCTCGCTCTTTAGGTCGCATTTGTTAAAAATAATAATGGGTTCAATCTCTTCGACATCTGCCTGAATAAGCACACGGTCCAAAAACCTTGGGCGAAAGGGCGGATCGTCCTTGCTGGTAACACATAACACTTGATCCAGATTTGCCGCAATTACTTGGGCCGATTTTCCCTTTTGGTTCCACCGGCTAAAATAATTTTTGCGGGGCTCTAGGGCCAATATAATATATAGCCCATCCTCCTGCGCACTTACCTGCACATAATCGCCAGCAGCCAGGGGGTTATAAAAATTTTCGCAGCCCCGAAGAATTTTGCCCTTTAAACGGCCCTCGCGAATTTCGCCATCTTCGCCCTTAAGTAAAAAACTATTGCTAGAGGCCTGTAAGACAAGAGCTTTCACGGTATCGCCCAAATGTCTTTAGAGTTTACACTGATGGTGTTACAGCGCGCAAAGCCCAAGGAGGCGGCCAAGGCGCATCGGCTTGCATGTACCGCCATCGGTTTTATAACCGTCTCCAGATATAAAAACTCTGACTCCTCCCTAGGGGCTAGGCCTGTGGCTAGGCCTGTGGCTAGGCCACAGGCCCTGTATAACTCGGTGGCCCTATTGGCCACCCCAGCGCGCGAATCGAAGACCCTGGCCCTTCCTTGGGCCAGGGCTTGAAACTCTTCGGCCAAAAATAAAAAATGCGTACAGGCCAGCACAATGGCATCGCAATTGGCTGCCAGACAGGCCTGGACCGAGGGGCGAACAGCCTCTTCTCGCTCCTCTTTTGTAGAGTTTGTATAATGCTCTTCCACAAAGCTAACTAAATGGGGATCGGCAAAGGTAAAAAGGCGGGCATCGGGTGCATGCTTTTCCATTAAATCGTAAATATAGGGCTCGGCAATGGTCCGCTCGGTGGCAATAATGCCAATATTCCTGGTCTGCGAAAATTTCGCCGCTGGCTTAATTGCCGGCACCGTACCAACAAATTGAATACCCGCATACCTCTTGCGCAAAACATCGAGGGCAGAGACCGAAGCGGTGTTGCAGGCAATCACCACCAGACAGGGATTTACCTGCTTTAACAGGGCATCAATATTGCCGATTAAAATTCTTTGCAGGGTTTTGGCATCCTTCGAACCGTAGGGAAAATTGGCCGTGTCGGCCAGATATACCAGATGCGAGCACTGGGACTGTCGCAGGAATTCCGGACAGTGCGAAAGCCCCCCTATGCCTGAATCGAGAAAAACCACGGTACCCTCTGCCACCATCAGTCTCCAAAAAGGGCAGAAAAAGCGTCTCGTGCCTCGTGCGCTTTCTGTGTTCCGCCGGCCATGTTGGCAGATGCCTCGGTATTCAACGAAAACCAATCACAAAAATTTGAGCGCTCTTTATCTTGCACAAAGTCGCTATTGGGTTCCCGACACATAGAACTCTTTGTGCTGTCGTAGTGGCGACAGTTCCGACAGGAGCGCAGGTCCTTGCCACAATAGGGGCACTGCGCAGAGCGGGAAATTGGCATATTGACAATATCGGACCTTGTACCACAGTTCCAGCACATACGAGACCTCCACGGCAAGTATAACATATATCAATTTCAAAAGGAATAATCGCTTAGGCCCTTTGATTGCGTTTTACTAAAAAAAAGATTATAACTAAGACATGTTTGCCTTTACCGAATGTGCTGCTGGCTGTGGCAGGCCTGTTTTAACGGGCTCATCGACCTGTGCCCTCCACAGCAAGGACAAAAGTTTCGAGGCCCAGCGAATAATCGAATTAATTGCCAGCGACACCCGCATAAAAAATCTAAATGCCTCGCAATTAGTCTTTGAAGAGGTCGATTTTTCTGGGCGCGAGTGGTACGGCTGCTCCTTCCAGGAGTGCACCTTTACCCGCTGCCTCTTTACCTCCAGCCTAATGCGCCTTTGCTTTTTCGATTTTGCTTTTTTCAAGGCCACCGATTTTTCAAAATCCGATATTCTTTTTTCCTCTTTTTCGGCCTGCAGTTTTAACGACAGCAGTTTCGAAGGCTCCGAGCTCATCCATACAAATTTTAATGGCAGCAGATTACAATCGGTAACACTGTCGAACTGCGACCTGTACAATAGCCGCTTTATTAAATCCAATATGAAGGCGGTAGATATAATTGATAGCAATATTAAAAAAACCACCTTTGTCCAGAGCCAGCGGGAAGAGGTAAATTTTAAATCTTCGAACACGGCCGAAGCAATTTTTGAATGGAGAGGCTAGCATGAAGGTCTTTTTTCATCTCTGCAGCATGGGTTTTTCCAATTGCTATATCCTGGGCACCGACAACGGCATAGACACAAACAGGACGCCACAGGCCCTCATTATCGATCCAGGCTGTATGGACATTGCTATTTTAGATATTATAGAGAAAAACAATTACCAGGTTGTTGGCATTTTAATTACCCACGACCACGACAGCCATGTGGCCGGCCTTAAAACCCTTAAAAAAATCTACGACGCCCCCATATATGCCGGCGATCCAACTGTCTGCGAAGAGGGGGCCAATATAATTCACGATGGCGATTCCTTTAAATTGGGTTTTTTTGAGGTGGAGGTTTTCAATATTCCTGGGCATACCTCGGACTCAATGGTATATAAAATCGACCGCCTTCTTTTTACTGGCGACGTCTTAACAGCGGGCCTTATTGGCTCTACCCAGAGCGACTATGGTCGCAGTGTGCAAAACACCATGATTCGCTCTAAAATTTTATCACTTCCGGGGAACCTTACTATTTTTCCCGGCCATGGCCCGCCTACCAGCCTAGAGACCGAACGTCAATTTAATATTGGCCTTGAAGAGGCAGAAAAGGCTGGACAACGGCGTGCCAGCATGTTGCGCGATTTTTGGTAATTCGGCTATATACCCCTGTCAAACCCTGCACTAAGTTAATAGCAGGGTAACCCTGCACCAAGACAGGTGCAGGGTTCGGTAAACTAGTTTATGATGTGTTTTAAAATAAAGAAGACGCCCACAATCCAGGTGACAATGGGAATATCCTTGAATTTGCCGTTGATTGCCTTAAGCAAAATAAAGCTTACAACACCGAAAATAAGCCCTTCGGCAATGCTGTAGGCCAAAGGCATCATAATAATGGTAAGAAAGGCGGGAATTGCCTCGGTATAGTCGTCTAAATCGATATCCTTAATGGGGCTCATCATAAAAAGCCCAACGAGAATAAGGGCCGGCGCAGTTGCCGCACCGGGAATTAAAAGGAAGATGGGCGAAAGAAATAGGGCCAGGCCAAACATTAAAGCTGTGGTTACCGCAGTAAGGCCAGTTCGTCCGCCCTCGGCTACGCCAGAGGCAGATTCGACATAGGAGGTAACCGTACTCGTACCCAGAGCAGCACCTGCAATGGTACCAACAGCATCTGCCAAAAGGGCAAACTTTACCTTGGGAATATCGCCCTTGGCATCGGTTAAGCCAGCCTTTGTGGCAACACCGACAAGGGTGCCCACTGTGTCGAAGAGGTCAACAAAGAGGAAGGTAAAAAAGAGGACAAAAAAATCGAAGGTAAAGATATTTTGGAATTCAAATTTACAGAAAATAGGGGCCTCGGGGAGTCTTGCCAGCGAAAAGTCTCCAGGTATGCTGGTAATGCCAAAGGGAATGCCTATTACCGTAGTGGCCAAAATACCAATAAGCAGGGCGCCCTTTACCCTGTAGGCCAGGAGGACACCGGTAAGAACTAAACCAATAAGGGCTAAAAGTCCCGTTCCGCCGGTAATATTGCCTAGGGCAACGACAGTGTCCTCATTACTTACGATAATACCTGCATTCTGCAGCCCAATAAAGGCGATAAAAAGCCCAATACCCACGGCAACAGCTTTTTTAAGGTTTTCGGGGATAGATTTTATAATTGCCTCGCGAATGTTCAAAAGGCTCATGCCAATAAACACAACACCTTCTAAAAGAACGGCGGTAAGGGCAAGTTGCCAGGAATAGCCCATGCCAAGGACAACCGTAAAGGCAAAAAAAGCGTTTAAACCCATGCCAGGGGCCAGGGCGACCGGCAGGTTTGCGGTTAGTCCCATAACCAGGGTGGCAATAAGGGCCGAAAGAGCCGTGGCAGTAAAGACACCGCCAATGGGCATACCAGTAGCCGAAAGAATACCGGGGTTTACCGCCAAGATATATGCCATGGTCATAAAGGTGGTGAGTCCGGCAACCACTTCGGTGCGGACATTCGTCCTGTGTTCAGAAAGCTTGAACAGTTTTTCTAGCATTTCTTCCTCCAAAGAATTTTCTTCCCTTTTGTATTACCCCACTTTTAAAGGGCTGTCAATCGAATTTACTGCTCTAAACACCAGCGAACCCAGCGCCAATCGTGGACCTTCCGCGAATATTTCGATATAATCCCAAAAATGAGTGTTTGGGACTATGTAATTGCCGTTGTGCTTTCGCTCCTGCCAATTTCGGAGCTGCGGGGAGCTATTCCCTGGGCCCTGGCCCGGGGCATGCCTTGGCCGGGCGCCTATGCATTGTGCGTGGGGGCAAATGCCCTTGTCGCCCCCCTGGCCTGGCTTTTCTTAAATTCGCTACATCGGCTGTTTTTAAAAATGGCCTGGTACAGCACTGTCTTTGCCCGTTTTGTGGCAAAGACACAGAAAAAAATTGGCCCCCAAGTGGAGCGCTGGGGCTGGCTGGGCATTGCCGTCTTTATTGCCATCCCCCTGCCCATTACCGGGGCCTGGACCGGCAGCCTTGGCGCCTGGCTTTTAGGCCTGGGCAAGCGCAAAACATTTTTAGCGGCCAGCCTGGGCGTAATCGTGGCGGGGATAATTGTCAGCCTCGTGGTAATGCTGGGGCTCTCGGCTTTTTCAGTGTTTTTAGGAAGGGCACCGCTCAATTGATAGCTACAAAGAGCCCAATCGAAGATCTCAATGCCATGCAGGCAAAGGCCGTTACCTGCATCGAAGGCCCCGTACTCATTGTGGCCGGAGCCGGCTCGGGCAAGACCCGGGTAATTACCAGCCGCATTGCCTATATGCTGGAAAAGGGCATTGCGCAGTCGAATATTTTAGCCCTCACCTTTACCAACAAGGCGGCCCGCGAAATGCAGGATCGCGTGCGCAGCCTTACCGGTAAAAAATTGCAAAACCTAAGTATTAGCACCTTTCATGCCTTTGGCGTTAAACTCCTTCGCGAGCATATCGAAAGGCTGGGCTACCGAAGCAATTTTTCAATATACGACGAGACGGATCGAAATCAGCTTTTAAAAGAATCACTGCGCGAGACAGGCTTTTCGCCCGACTCGGTGGATCTTTGGGAGCTGGGCCAGCTGTTTTCATCAATTAAAACGGGCATGGCTTCTTGGCAGGACAGGGAAAACGACCAATGGCAAAGGGTCTATAGCGAATATCAGTCCAGCTTAAAGGTCTACAATGCGGTAGACTTCGACGACCTGCTCAGCCTGCCCTTGGAACTGCTACAGAGCCAGGGCGAGCTGCTCGCTGCAATTAAAAAGCGCTACCGCTACATAATGGTCGACGAGTTCCAGGACACCAGTTTAATACAATACCGCCTATTGCGCCTTTTAGCCGATAAAAACATCTGCGTAGTTGGCGACGACGACCAGTCAATTTATTCCTGGCGGGGGGCCAATTATCAGAATCTTCTCAATTTTGAAACCGATTTTCCCGAGCTCGTCGAAATAAAATTGGAACAAAATTACCGCTCGACCTCCACTATTTTAAAGGCTGCCAATGGCCTTATTTCCCACAATAAAAACCGCAAAAGCAAAAAACTCTGGAGCGGCAAGGGCGAGGGCCGACCAATCGAGGTCTTCTATCCCGAAAACGAAGCCACAGAGGCCGAATTTGTGGCAAACAGAATTAAAACATTGATGATGACCGAGGGCCGTGCCTATGCCGACTTTGGCGTTCTAACTCGCACCAATACAATGAGTCGGTTTTTAGAAGAGGCTTTTTTAGCGCACAATATTCCCTACCGCGTCTCCGGTGGCGAAAGCTTTTTTCAAAAAAAAGAAATTAAGGATGTTATCAGCTATCTTCGCATTATTGCAAACTCCGACGACGACATCAATTTACTGCGCATTATCAATACGCCCCGAAGGGGGCTGGGCAAGGCCAGCATTAAATTGCTCATGGACCGGGCGCGCGCACGAAAAGCCAGCCTTTGGGATGCAATGACCTCTTTGCGCTATGCGAATGACAGTCTTTTTCCCGAAAAGGGGCGCATAGATGTGGATGGCTTTATGACCCTTATCGAATATTTCAGGGCCGAAATGCTGGGCAAACGGGGCCTAGCCAAAAAAGTGCGTATGCTTGTGGACAATATCGACTATTTTTCCTACCTTGTCAGCGAATACCCCAAAAAGGAAAAGGCTGCCCGCTGGCGTTTTTTAAATATCGAGCATTTTATCCGCTTTATCGAAACCTGGGAAAACGATCCCGACAATATGGACCCCAGCCTCTTTGCCTGGCTAAACCGCATCAGCCTTATTACCCGCGACGATGGCGAAGACGAAGAGGGCAAGGTAAATTTGATGACCATTCACGCCTCTAAGGGCCTGGAATTTCCCGTTGTCTTTATTGCCGGCGCAGAAGAGGGCATTATTCCCCATGCGCGCAGCTTAGAGGAAAATGCGGAAAACATCGAAGAGGAGCGACGCCTTTTTTATGTGGCCATTACCCGGGCCCAGGAAAAGCTTTTTATTACCAGCTGCCAGCGGCGCCGGCGCATACAGACCGTGGTCGATGCCAGCCCCTCCCCCTTCCTCGAAGAGATACCCCAAGATCTTGTGCTCTACCACGACCCCAGCAGCGACCAAGATGCCGGCAGCCCCGAGGCGGCAAAGTCCTGGTTTAAACTGATGCGCGACAAATTTGGCTTTGTAGAGGACTAGCTAAAACTTTTTGTCAATCGGCAATTGTATAGGTCTTGCCGTTATAATTGATAAGCCCCTCGCGAACAAGGCCTTCCAGGGCGGCCTGTACCCTCTTTGCCTCGTAGGGAAGCTGCTCAAGGATAAATGCAAGCTCCTGGGGGCCCTTTTCTGCCAACTCTCGCACGAGGGCCCCCCGAGCTTGGCGCACCGAGCCCTCGAAGCGGCTTTGGCGCGTGTAATGCGCACTCTGGCGCGAAGGGTTTTTGCGCAGGGCCTTTAACTGCACCCCATAGTCCATAAGGGCATAGTACCAGGTGCGCGGGTCTTCGAGCCACAGGCTCTCTTTTATCAAAGGCATAATATCGCGGTCGTGCACGTCTTTGGCATCTTTAAAGAAAAAATGCAAAAACACCGAGCGGATATTTGTTTCGATTATCACTTCCGGCCGCCCGTATGCAAAACAGGCCACCGCACCCGCTGTATATGGGCCAAAACCCGGTAGGCTTTTAAGGACGGCGACCTCTTTAGGAACCTGCCCGCCAAAGTCGGTACAAATTTTCTTTGCTGTCTCCAGTAAAAAGCGGGCCCTTCGGTTATAGCCAAGGCCCGACCAGGCCAAGAGCACCTCGGTCAGGCTCGCCTTGGCCAGGGCGCAGGGGCTGGGCCAGCGCTCCAGCCAGGCCTGCCAATAATTGAGAACCCGATCTATCTGGGTCTGCTGCAGCATAATTTCCGAAACCACAATTGCCCAGGGGTCGCCATGGTAGCGCCAGGGCAGGCTGCGCCCCTGGGCGCGAAAATTCATCAATATAATATTGCGAAACTCATCCATTGTCATGAACTAGGGCGCACAATTACAGGGAAGGTCTGGAAAGTCCCGGCGAATTTTATCGCAGATAAGCTGGACTATCTCTTGCACATCCAAATTATCGGTTTCGATAATTAAATCGGCAAAATCGTGGCGGTGGTTGTCGATGCCATAGAGTTTTTTATAGCGGGCCGTGTCCTTTGCATCGCGAATGCGGGTAAAGTCGGCAATTTCCTGGATATTGCCCCCCTCCCGCCGGTGAATGCGCTGCGCCCGCACCTGCTCGCTGGCATTCAGCCAAATTTTTAAATCGGCCTCCTCGAGCATCCATATTGCTAGGCGCGAACCGAGCACGCAGGAGCCCTCCTGTCTGGCCAAGTCTACCTGCCGGCGATCCACCTCGAGGTCCCACCAACTGTCTTCGTTCGCAAGCTTAAGGGCCTCGTTAAAAGAAATATTCTGCTCTTCGGCCAGGCTTCTAAAGGTAAAATTGATAAAGCGAAAAGCCAGGCGTTCGGCTAGATGGCGGCTCACGCTCGTATTACCGCACCCACTCCTTCCCGAAATGGCAATTTTAATCGACCTCATTCAACATTCCTCAGCTGCTCACGAATGTTTTCAAGGGCATCCTTCATGGCAATTACCGTCCGAGACACCTCGATATCCGGGCTCTTAGAGCCGATGGTGTTTATTTCGCGGTTCAGCTCCTGGCAGAGAAAATCCAGCTTTTTCCCCGGCGCCGGATTGTGCGCAAGCTCGTGGCGAAAATCCGAGACATGGGCCTCTAGGCGGGCCAGCTCCTCGTTAATACTGGTCTTTGCCAAAAGCACCGCCGTCTCGGCTAAGACCCGCTCCCGGTCTACAATGCCCACAAGCTCTTCGAAGCGCTGTTGCAAATTCTGCACAAAATGCTTTTCAATTGCCGGAATCTGCCCCCCAATGGCCACTAGGGCCGACTCGATAATACCCAGCTGCTTTAAAATATCCCTTGCCGTGGCCTCGCCCTCTTTTTTGCGCGATGCAATAAATTCTTTTAAACAGGCTTCAAAGCCCGGCAAAAGACTTTTTTTAAGGCCCTCGATATCCGCAGTCGATTCGCTTAAAAACACCCCCTCCACCGCCAGGACATTCGATAAGGTTACCGCCTCGAAAGTTTTTAAAACCTTATGCGAAAGCGTAGTCAGCTCGCGATAGACCTCCCCGGCAAATTCGCTATCAATTGCAAACTGCCTTTCTCCCCCCTGCCGCTTAACGCGCACCGACACCTCTACCTTGCCCCGCCGCACCTCTTGAGATACTCTCTGGCGAATATCATTTTCCAGCGGCGAATAGCCAGAGGGCAGATATACAAAGACATCTAAATAGCGATTATTGTAACTTTTAATTTCCAGCGCAATTGAATACTCCTCGTCGTCGATCTCGCGGTATGCGTAACCTGTCATACTATGCATCTTGTCCTTCCTTTTTTTTCAAAGCATTTAAAACTGATAGCCCTAAGTGCCAGTTATCTCCGGCGCCCATAGTTACAAAGAGGTCCCCATCCCGCAGCTCTTCCCGCAAAAATGGCAATGCATCTGCCACTTCCTCATAATAATACACCTGGGGATGCTGTCTTTGCACTGCCTCGAACAGGCTTTTTCCATCGAAGCCCTCGGGCGGTTTTTCCCGGGCAGAGGCATATATTTTATGTAAAATAAGCAGGTCTGCATCCTTAAAACAATGGGCGAATTCCTCCAGCAGAGCGGCAGTGCGCGTATAGGTATGCGACATAAAACTGAGCACAATGCGGCGCCCTTTATAAAAGCGTCGGTAGCCCGCCAAGGTACTCGCAATTGCCCGAGGATGGTGCCCATAGTCGTCCATTATAAGCACATCCCCTGCCATGCCCACAATTTCGCTGCGCCGTTTACTTCCCTTAAATTCCAAAAGAGCTTTTTTTATACTGATAGCTTCGGCCTGCGAAAAGCCAGTTTTTTTTCCGATAAGCCTATGGATAAGGGCCAAGGCCCCCACAGCATCGAGTACCGTATGCCTGCCGGGCAGCCTCAATTTAAGTTCTTCCCCATCGGAAAGTGCAAACTCATTTTCGCCATCGCCCTCCCTGGCCCATAAAATCTGCCAGGGCCCACTGGCCTTAAAGCCATAGGGAATTAGGCTGATGTCCCTGCGTTTGGCCTGCACAGCTGTGGCCACCTCCACCGCGCCCTCGTCGTCGGCACAGTAGACAAGGCCTCCCCCTGCGGGCAACAAAAGAGCAAAGTCTACAAAGGCATCGCGAATCGACTCATAAGTGGGAAAATAATCCTGATGATCGCTTTCCACACTTGTTATCAATATTACCTGGGGCCTAAAGCTCATAAAATGATGGCGGTACTCGCAGGTCTCGGCAATAAAATAGCGGTCGCCCAGGCTCAGGGTACAGCGGTTATCGAAATCTGCCACCTGGCTGCCCACTAAAACCCGGGCAGCTAGCCCAAGGGCCTTAACAATACTGCCGGCAAGGGCCGTCGTGGTGGTCTTGCCATGCACCCCGGCAACTGCCGCCGAGACATGCTCGCGCGAAAAGGCCCCCAAGGCCTCGCTGTATTTTATAACCGGAATACCCCGCCTCTGGGCCTCTTGTAAAACCGGATTTGTCTCTGCGGTATAGGCAGCCGAGTGTATAAGCAGGGCGCATTCTGGGTGCAGCTGAACCTGTGAAAAATCCTCACAATAGGGAATGCCCAATTCCTTTAAAATTGCATCGGTGTAAAATTTTTCGCTGGTATCGCTGCCCTCTAAAATAGCCCCCGCCGACAATAGCAGTTCGGCCAGGGCACAGACGCCAGTGCCCTTAATGCCAACTAAATGAATATGTTTATTTTGCATATCTGCAAAGATGGAATTCATATTATTATATTAGCATAAAAACAGGGGCTAAGACAAAGGCCTTCTACCAGGGCCAGGGCCTGCCCTGCCAGTCCGCGGTTGGCCCCACTAATAACAGTATGTAGGCTTTTCATGCACAATAGTATATACTAATTTTTCAATATTGATAATTGAATTTGACAGAACGAACTTGGAATGGGGGCACTCATGGAAAAGACAAAAAAGGGCAGCATGGACTTTGCCCAGATGTTTGAAGCAAGCATGACCAAAATGGAAAAGCTTAAAATTGGCCAGGCAATTGAAACCTCGATAATCTCAATTTCGGGAAACACCGTGTTTTTAGAACTCAGCGGCAAGAGCGAGGGAATTCTCCCCATCGAAGAACTCTTAAACGAAGAGGGAAAACTCACCGCACAAGAGGGCGATACCATAAAGGCCTATTTTCTTCAATATAAACACGGAGAAATGCTATTTACCACTAAAATTGGGGGCCAGACAGCCAGCAGCAGCCTGCTCGAAGAGGCCTATATCAACGGTATTCCCGTAGAAGGTCTTGTGGCAAAAGAAATTAAGGGTGGTTACGATATAAAACTTGGCCAGACAAGGGCCTTTTGCCCTTTTTCCCAAATGGGTCTGCGCCGCGACGAGGGGCCCTCGCCCGTTGGCACAAAGCTCATGTTTAAAATTTTGGAATACCGGGACAACGGCCGCTCCCTCCTGCTTTCTAACCGCCTTATCCTAGAGGAAGAGGCAGAGGAAAAACGCGAAGCCCTTAAAGGCCGCCTCTCCCTTGGTATGAGCGTTACCGGACGGGTCAGTTCAATCCACGAATTCGGCGCCTTTGTCGAGGTCGATGGCTTTAAGGCCCTGCTGCCTATTTCCGAGGTCTCGCTCGAGCGCGTGGAGGATCTTACAAAGGTTCTAAGCGAGGGGCAGGAAATAACTGCCAGCATTATCAGTTTGGACTGGCAGAACGAAAAAATGAGTCTTTCGCTCAAAAGTCTTTTGCCCGATCCTTGGCTGGAAGCAGAATCGAAATATTCGGTGGACTCGAAGCACGAAGGCAGCATTACCCGTATTGCCGATTTTGGCCTCTTTGTGCGCTTAGAAGCGGGCCTGGAAGGCCTGGTGCATATTTCCGAGGTGCGCAACCACGAGAATCCTAAAAACCCCCTTAGCGCCTATAAAAAAGGGCAAAAACTGGCGGTGGTAATTAAGGGGCTGGACAGCCAGGAAAAGCGCATTTCTCTTACCCTGGCCAGCACCTTGGCCGAAAATGCTAAAATCGATGCATATCTCGAAAAGGGCGACGAGGGCACTTCCTATAGTCCCTTTGCCAAACTTCTAAAAAAATAGCAATAATCTCGCCAGTAAACTGACGCCGTCAGTTTACTGGCGCCGTCAGAATAAAAAAAAGCCCGGGCCAAAACCCGGGCGATCAAGCCTGAATAAAACTTAAAGACTAATCCTTTATATTATACTTGCGGCGGAAGCGCTCAATACGACCGGCAGTATCCACGAGTTTCTGCTTGCCGGTAAAAAACGGATGGCAGGCAGAACAAATTTCAACATTGATATCCTTAGACGTGGAGCGGGTCTCGATGACATTGCCGCAGACGCAGGTAATCTTTGTAAGCTCTAATTTAGGGTGTATTCCCTCTTTCATAAAATCCTCCAGTAATAATGAAAATGCCACCCAACAGCGGCACTATAGATTTCTAAAAGCTCAGTCCATGCCAGCGGTGCCGGTATTCATCGACCTTAAGAATGCCTCATTATTCTTACTTTTTTTCATCCTGTCAATAAGAAGCTCGATAATCTCCATATCTTCCATGGGATTGATAACCTTGCGCAGTATCCAAATCTTTTGCATCTCCTCTTCGGTAAGCAAAAGCTCTTCCTTTCGGGTGCCCGATTTTTTAATACTGATAGCGGGAAAGAGCCTTCTGTCGGACAGGCGGCGGTCGAGGTTAATTTCCATATTGCCCGTTCCCTTAAACTCTTCGAAGATTACCTCGTCCATGCGGCTGCCGGTTTCGACAAGGGCAGTTGAAATAATCGTAAGACTTCCCCCCTCTTCTATATTGCGCGCCGCGCCAAAAAAGCGTTTTGGCCTATGCAGGGCATTGGAGTCCACACCGCCAGAGAGAATCTTGCCAGAAGTGGGCATTGTCTGATTATAGGCACGGGCAAGGCGGGTAATTGAGTCTAAAAGGATGACCACATCTTTTTTATGCTCCACTAGGCGCTTTGCCTTTTCCAAAACCATTTCGGCCACCTGCACATGTCTTGTGGCCTGTTCGTCGAAGGTAGAACTGATAACCTCGGCATGGACAGTGCGCTCCATATCGGTTACCTCTTCGGGGCGCTCATCGATGAGCAGGACAATTAAATAGACTTCTGGATGATTTTTTGTAATTGCATTTGCAATTTTTTGCATAAGAATGGTCTTGCCCGTCCGCGGTGGGGCAACTATAAGGGCCCGCTGGCCCTTTCCTACGGGACAAAACAAATTGATAATCCTACTGGAAATTTCTTCGGTACTTGTCTCTAAATTGAGCTTTTCGTCCGGATACAGTGGGGTAAGATTGTCGAAAGGAATGCGAATTTGCGCCTCGGCGGGATCGTCGTAGTTGACCGATTCCACACGGAGCATGGCAAAAAACCGCTCCCCCTCCTTTGGGCTGCGTATTTGGCCATAGACGGTGTCGCCAGTTTTAAGGGCAAAAAGGCGTATCTGGCTGGGACTTATATAGATATCGTCGGGGCCGGGCAAATAAGAGTTCTGCGGGCTGCGTAAAAAGCCATAGCCATCGGGTAAAATTTCCAGGGAACCATAGGCATAGATAATGCCGCCACTTTCGGTATGGGCCTTTAGAATGGAAAAAATTATTTCCTGCTTTTTAAGGGTAACCATATCCTCGTTGGAAATTTCGTAGGAGCTGGCAAGTTCGCGCAGGTCTATCATGTTAGAGCGGGTGAGCTCGTTTATAGAAAGGCGGGGTTTGCCATTTTCTTGGTCGCTGCGGGGCTCTGGGCGGCCATAGATATCGGGTTGGGGGGGCAGTCGTCTGGCCTGCGCCGACTTTTGGGCCGGCTTTCTGTGGGCCACCCTGGTAGCAGGCGCATCGCCAGAGGCCGCAGGCCGGCTTTTTTTAGCTCGCACAACCACCTTGGCCTTCTCGCCATTGCCACTTTCTGGTCCACTACTTTCTGGTCCACCACTTTCTGCTCCACTACTTTCTGGTCCACCACTTTCTGGTCCAGCATTTTCTGGTCCGCCATTTTCTGGGCCAGCATTTTCTGATCCACCAGAAAATGCTGCATTCAGGTCCAGTTGGGGCTGTTCGACCGATGAATCGACAGAAACATCGCTGTTTGAGCTCATTCGTTTTTTCTTAATAATTGCCATTAGTAAACTCCAGGACAGGATTGTGCAGGAAAAACTTTATTGGAAGATAAAACCTCTTCCTGTCTATAATCAAGCGCACGGGCGTCTCGATGTAGTATCATAATAATTTATTTTCAACGGAAACCTTGCTATCATTTGTTTTTGATTAAAAGTTCAAGAAGTTATTGATAAAATGATAGTAAAGTATCGCCATTGGGTCAAGCCCCCATTATAAAATCAATTAACTGATGCAAGCCAGCAATACAGGCCTTTTTTCGAATGTGGCTGCGGCTCCCCCTAAAGGAATAGGCTAGGCTAAGCTGCCTCCCCTGCCTGTCGGCGGTGGCAATAAAGACCCTGCCCAGTTCGCCCTTATCTACCTTCGGGCCCGCCTCGCCAGTAAGGGCAAGGGCATAATAGGCCCCGCCAAGGTCCAAAACCCCCTTGGCCATGGCAAGGGCAGTTTCCCCACTTACCATGCCATGCTCGTCGATGAGCTGGGCAGAGACCTTTAACAGGGCCTCCTTGGACTGCCGCGAATAGCTAACAATGCCTCCCCAAAAATAGGCAGAGGCCCCTGGTATATCTACAAAATATTTTGCCAAAAGCCCACCAGTTAAGGATTCTGCCAGGCCCAAGAGCCTACCCCTCTCCGTAGCACTGTCCAAAAGGGAAAAAACACTGCGAACTAGGTCCTTTTCGTTCAAAGCGTACGCTTTTGCAGGAGCTCGTTTTTAAGATCTTCGCTGGGACGGGAAAAAATATCGATATCGTCGCTAATGCCAGTCATTTGGCACTGGCCCTCGAAAATTACCCCATCGGCAATGTTCAGGCGGGCAGCAGAAATATTGCCCTTGAGCACCGCCCCTGTTACCAACTCGACAGAATCTACCGCCTGAATTGAGCCAATAAGGGTCCCCGCTAAGACAAGGGAGCTTACATTTATCTCCTCTGCCTCGACATGGGCCCCCTTTTCGATATATAGCGACCCCTTTGCCTGTATAGTGCCAGAAAATTTCCCGCAAATTTTTAAATTTTCAGTAAAGGCGAGAACACCCTTTAGCTCGGTCTCCCTGCCCAAGCTTGTGGCAATATCGCCACCATAGCGAAATTGCGAAAAGGCCCGGCTATTAGGTTTTTTGGGTTTTAACATATGCTGAAACTCCTTATTTGCTGGTCATTACAAAGACGCCGTCCCAATCTTCCGGTGGTGGATTGGCAACGTAGTGCTGACAGCGAAGAAAATACACCTTCGAGGGCCCGTCTTCGGGGTCCAGCTTTAAGGCCTCGCCAAAAAACTCAAGACCCTTAGAAAAATCCATAAGTTTATAGGCTCTGCGACCCGCAGCAAAGAGTTCCAAGACTTTTTTTTTGCTCTCGCCAATCATATAAGCCCTCTCCTAATTTTTTAGCCCTGTTGTAAATGCTTTCTAAACTGAGTCTCTAAGGTCTTTAATTCTATTTCTCGCTTGCGTATTTCTTTTCTCTCTTTTTCTGCATGCTTAGATCGCGCATCAATTGTGGCAATTCTCTGGCTGGCACTATCAATTTTAGTTTTTAAAAAATCTAAGATATCGGTAGTATCGTTGTTGTCTTCGCAGGAACTAATGCGCTCGGAAAGCTCGCCGAGCGAGGATTTAAGAACGCCGATAAAATTTGTTATCTCGTTGTTCAGGCCCTCTTCTATTTCCAGCCGCGATTCGCGAGCGGCAATCTGTGCAAAAAGCTCTCGGTTTCGCAAAACAGCACGAATGCGGGCCAGCACCTCGGAAAAGTTATAGGGCTTAGTAATATAATCGTCCACGCCTAACTCAAAGCCCTCGACCTTGTCCTTTACATCGTCCATTGCCGAGAACATGATAATGGGCACCTCTGCCCACTGCTGGTACTCCTCGTCATTTTTTAAAAGCCTTGTAACTTCCCAACCAGACATTTTAGGCATGATATTGTCCAGAATGATAAGATCCGGAGAAAAGCTTTTTACTGCCTCCAAGGCCTCGATGCCATTTTCAGCCTTGCGTATTTGAAACCCAAGTTTAGATAGCATGACATCAAAAAACTCGAGATTAATCTGCTCATCGTCGACAATAAGAATTTTTTTGCGGTTATTCATCGATGACCTTCCTATGTATGTTGCTATTATAAGTATATATTATTATTTCCAGAAGTAAAAGAAATGCAAGGGCAAAAAGAGCCGTATAGGCAAACCAATCGCCATAAAGCACAAATAATGTAGGTTTTTTGGTATACATTGATAGTTCCCAGGCCAGATAGGCGGGAAGCTGCGAGGGGGCCTGGGCAATTACCCTGCCCTGCGGGTCCACTGCCCAGGTTTCGCCACTGGCGGTAACCCGCACCAGGGGCAGGCGGGTCTCCACAGCCCGAAACACCGCCATTGAGGCATGTTGCATTTGACTTGTTCGCGAATGTGCCCAAGCGTCGTTGCTGAGCACTGCCAGGAAATCGGCACCGGCCCGGTGGAATTCGCGCGAAATATAGCCAAAGCTGTCCTCGTAGCAAATGGGCGTTGCCACCCGAAAAGGGCCAACGGGCAGGGTGTTCCAGGTGCTACCCTTGTTCCAAAAATGGGTATCGGCCCGCTCGAGGGCGGCATAAATAAAGGGAAACTGCTTTTTATAGGGGAAGTGCTCGGTAAAGGGAACGAGGTGGCGCTTTCGGTACAGGGCAATCTCTTCTTTGCCTTCAAAGAGAATGGCAGCATTATAATCCTGCTGGGCCCGCTGCCCGAGGGCATTCACATAGGGGCGGGCATCGTGGTTGCCAATTATAAATTGCAGGGCTGTGCCATCAGGCTTTTTCTTAGTCTCCAAGTAATTTAGTAGCTCGTTTACCAAATTCAGATAGTCGGGGTCCTCTTTAAAATGGCGGTGCCAATAAATGCGGGGGACAAAGGCGGTTTCCGGCCAAATAACCAGCTCTGTATCTGGGTTTTCCTGCAGCCCCTCGTCGGTAAGTTTTTTTAAAAGCCTGAGTTCCCGGGTATATTCCATTAGGCCCGCCTTCCAGGGGTCGGAATTTGGCTGAACTAAGAGAACAGACAGCGAATCCTGCCTTTGTAGGGCAGAAAAACTCTTTTGCGATAAAACAAGAAGCGGCATTAACAGCAGGACAAAGCTAGTTATAAAAATAATTGTCTGCCTGGGCGCAAGACTTTTACGGATATAGTTGGTCGCAATATAGATTGATGGCAATACCACTACAGCCCCAATTAACCAGATTCCACCGATAGAAGAGAGCTGAATTAGTGCAATATAGTGCCACTGAGTATAGCCTATGGCCCCATAGGGAAAGCCCAAAAAGCCCACCGAGCCCAGATACTCCTGTGCAATCCAGGTAAAGAGCCGAATGGCGACAGCCATGGCCGGGTGGGCCCGACGGCTGAGCCCAAAAATTAAAAACACAAAGCCCATGGGTACCGCTTTTACAAAGGCCCCAACAAAGCCAGCCATAGGATGGAATGAAGACAGCCAATAGGCGTAGACGGTCCAGGCCACATAGCCCCACACAAAGCCAACAGGATAGGTCCACTTTAACGGCAGTGAATCGATAAGAAATATTAAAGGTACAAGCAAAAGCCAGGCCAAAAAGCCCAGGCCATTGTTAAAAATAGGATTGGGAAAGGAGAAAAAAAAGATTGCAATAGAAAATAGAAAGCAGAGACTGGGGAAAAAAATATTTTTTAAAATAATTTTAGCTCTAGGCTTCATTCATTAGAGATTATTCGGGCAGGCTGTCGATATTCCAGACATCCTGTTTTAATTCTTTACCCGGTCTAAAAGCAGCCACGCCATGGGGCTTTACTGATACTATTTCTCCGGTTTTAGGGTTTCGCGCCCGAGCCCGGCCCTTGCGTTGCCGCACTTCGAAGGTGCCAAAACCCCTCAATTCTACACTTTTACCGGATACTAGTGCCTCTTTTATTTGGTCAAAAACTAAATCGATGGTGCGGTGGATAGACTTTTTGTTTTCATCGGTCTCTGAACTGATAAATTCGATAATATCCGCTTTGGTAAGCTTCTTTTTCGCCATATCCACCCCTTTCATTCAATATATCTCCAGGAAAATCCTTTAATTGATAGCTTTAATTTAAAACTCCTATCTTATTTTTGGACAAAGACTTAATAGAATGAGGCTAGTTTGCGCTGGCCAATGTATTGTACAGACGCTGCATTCTCGATTTTTTGTTCGCTGCTGCATTTTTGCTTATTACCCCTTTTTGGGCTGCAGAATCGAGCTTTTTAACCATCTCTTTTAACGCAAGAGCTGCCTCTTCTACTTCTTTTTTCTGGACCAACGCTACATATTTTTTAACACTGGTTCGAACTGCACTGCGCGCAGATTTATTGCGCAATCTACGCTCCTCGCTCTGACGACGACGTTTTTCTGCAAAAGATTTTTTGACCGCCAAGGAAAACCCCCGAATATTAATACGACAAACTCAGATAAATCTGGTTCAAATAAATTACCAGATAGAATTGCCTCTGTCAATGCAATTTAAAAATATTTAGATACTGCCCCAAAGCTATCTATACGAGAAGGGCTAAAACATTGTAGCCTGCTTAATATCTATGTTTCTTTCGGGAGTAGAGCATGTTTAAAAATTTTATATCTGCGTCCGCAACAATTGCCATCACCCTTTGGTACGACTTTTGGACTCGATTTCTCCGCATTTTTATGCCTACAAAGCTGGGACACTGGGTAAAAAAGACAACTAAACGCGTCCCCCAATGGTTTTTTATACTTATGCGCAGCTATTATGGATTTACCTTTAAATTTGACTCCAACAACTTTGAGCTGCCAAAGCAATTTTTATTGTTGGCAAACCACCAGAGCCTTTTGGATATACCCATTGTTTTTTATTGGTTTAATGAATTCAATATTCGCTTTGTCTCGAAAAAAGAACTGGGGCGCTGGATTCCCCTTGTCTCCCAGGTACTCAGGTATCAGGGGCACTGCCTTATAGACCGCAAGGGCAAGCGCATGGAATCGATGCAGGCCCTGGAGGATTTTACGAGGAGAAGTGTAAAAAACAAAACCAGTATTGCTATTTTTCCCGAGGGAACCCGCTCGAAGGATGGCAGCGTGCATACATTTTTAAGTGGTGGGGTGCGTAAAATTCTAGAAATAGCACCAATGCCCGTGGTCGCCTTTGCAATGGACGGTGGCTGGCGAATAGGCAATGCCAAAACACTCTTTAAAAACATGCGAAAAGGCAGTTATAATATGAAAATTATGCAAGTGTACGATGCCCCACAGGGGAAAACCGAGGTGCAGAATATTTTAGAGGAGAGCCAGACCCTTATTCAGGAGCAGTTGCAAGCTTGGCGGGCATAAAAAAACTGCCCAAAACAAGTAGGCAGTTTAAACTGCTCAAAACTAGCAGGCAGTTTTTTCAATAGGCCAATGAGTTGCCTATTATTTAAAATCGCTGGGGCGACGTTCGGTGCGTTTGCACTTATCGCATTCTGCAAAATTTTTAAGTTTTCCGTTCATAAACTGGGTCTGCATTCTAACCTCGCCCCCACAGGAGCAAAGAAATTTCTGGGAAAGAGTACCTGTTCGACTGTTTTTACTGGCTTGGGCCATAATTAATCTCCTTATCCCGCCCAAGAGGCAGGCATCAATATGGAAAAAAAGATAGCCTTTTGGCCAATAACTGTCAAGATATGATAAAAGCGATTAAAAGTGTTCGTTATTTGATGGCTATAGCTTTCTAAAACACTCAATTATTGATATACTTATAATATAGGGACCCTCGAAAAATTGATTCTTTCGAGGCCAACCAAATTAGGGAGCAAAACGTGCGTATAACAACTCGGGGCCGCTATGCCCTGCGTGCCTGTATAGCCTTGGCAAATACGGGAAATATAGACAAACCAGTTTCTATTAGAACCCTTTCGGAAATTGAAAATATATCTCCAGTCTTTTTAGAACAGATTTTTTTCAAACTGCGAAAGGCCGGCGTTATTTCCTCTGTCCGAGGGCCGGGTGGAGGTTTTAAATTTACGAAGTCGCTGGAAGAGACAAGCTTAAAAGATATTATCGAGGCCAGCGAGGAAAATGTGGAACTTACCCCCTGCACCTCCGAAAAGCCCAATTGCCAGCGCAATAGTGAGTGTCTGGCCCACTCAGTCTGGTTGGAGGCCACCAGCGTTTTGAACAATTACCTTTCTAAAATATCCTTAAAGGATGTCTTAGAACGAAATATTACCGAATAATTGAATAAACTAGAGGCTAGATATGGAACAGGGCATCAATTATAAAGAAAAAAGCAAGCTTATAGCGCTCTTTAAAAAACATCCTCAGGGGCTTTCCACCGCCGATATTGCCAGCCTTTCTGGGCTTTCCCTTCCCATTGTGCGGGAGGAGGCCCCAAAGTTGGCCCACGAATATCGAGGGCGTATTCAGGTTTCCGAGCGGGGCGAGCTCCTCTGGTCCTTTCCCCAGGGTTTTAAAAGCATTTATCGAGGCTTTGGCGCAAGGTTTAAACGGTTTTCAAGATCTTTAGGGCGCTTCTTGCTAAAAACAGGCAAAATATTATTTAAGTTCTGGATTTTAATGAATCTTATTGGCTATTTTGTGCTCTTTATTTGCCTTGCCCTTGCCAGTGTCTTAGCCCTTACTCTGGCAAGTACAGCTGGCAAGGGGAATCAGCAGAGCTCGCGGCGAGGCAATAGTTTTTTTGGATTTTATCTGATAAACAGAATTATAAATCTGTCTATTCGCATTTGGTTTTATTCCGATCTTACACGTTCGATACAGGACCCCTATTACCAAAAGAGAAAAAAAGAGGCACGTCGCCCCTTGCACCAGGGCGTTTTCGATTTTGTCTTTGGCCCAGAAAACCCCAATGCCGACCTTATCGGACAGCAGGACCGGGCCTTTGCAGAATTTATCAGTGGCAATGGTGGGCTTACCAGCCTGGGCGAATACATGGCCTTTGCACAGCTCGATGCGCAGACAGCTGGGGAAAATCTTTTGCGCTATTGCGCAATGTACGAGGGCCAGGCCGATCTTTTAGACGATGGCAGCCTTTTATATCGCTTTCCCAGCCTCTTAGAGCGCACCGAATTCAGGCAGGGGAGGATACAGAGCCCCCAAGAGCTGCCCTATGTTTTTTCTACTAATTCTAAAAAGCTAAATAGGACCTTTGGTATTATCAATGGCATAAACGTCCTCTTTGGCAGCTATTTTCTATGGCAACATGCCCAGCTCCCCGGCTTAGAAAGTCCCGGCCTGAGCAGTGTCCTCTACATAGTAAGCCATAATTTATTTAGCTCTTTTACCAGTATGCCGGAAACATTCTTGTTTTTTGGGCTGGGTATTGTGCCCCTTGTCTTCTCCCTATTGTTTTATGCAATTCCCCTGGGTCGCAATGTGTATATTAAGCGAAAAAACAAGGAAATTGAGTGGCAGAAAAATCGGGGAAGGCTATTTACCCAGTTTTGGGAACAGGGGCGCAATGCCCAGCCCCTCGAAGACTCCGGCAAGGACTCGGCCCTTCTGGAAAGGGAGCTGTCCGCCCTTACTGCCCATAGCGAGGTTCACAGCGAGGTATTGCCCTCTGGCAATGTGCAGTGGCAGCTTCTGGGCTTTGAGCGGGAGGCAAGGGCCCTGGTAGACCAGCGCAGTAGGGTGCAGGAAGCCGGTATTGGCAACATTGTCTTCGATTCGCAGGCCGAAACCGAATAGGGCAAAGGCCCCTGCCGAAGCCGCATAGAACAGAGGCCTTTTAGCTGGGGCGCCCTAGATTTTCTGTCGCCCCAGGTGCAAGGTTCGGTAAACTAGTTATTGCATAAAGACAAAATGCTCTATGGCCTGTTCAAGCCCCTCGCTATTGCCAAAATACTGAGTACACTCCGGCAGCGAGGCGACAAAGCTTTTGCCATAGCCCTTGGCCAAAAGGCGTCCATCGAGCACCACAACCGCACCGCTATCGCTTTCCTTTCGCATAAGGCGCCCAAAGCCCTGGCGCAGCTTGGTAACCGCCATGGGCAAAGACAGCTGGGGAAAGGCCCTGCCCCCTCCTTTCTCCAGGGCCTCGCAGCGGGCTTCGAAGACCGGATCGCCAGGGCTGGTAAAGGGCAGACGGGCAATAATAACTAAACGCAGCGCCTTGCCCGGCACATCTACCCCCTCCCAAAAAGAATCGGTGGCAAAGAGCAGGCTGGAGGCATCGTCCTTAAAGGCCTGTAAGAGCCTTGTGCGGTCATCCTCTCCCTGGCGCAACACCCTATAGCCCTGCTCGGCCAGCTCGGGCGCCACAGCTGTGTAGGTATTGTTTAAAGAGGCAAAGGAGGTGAATAAAACGAGGGCCGAGCCCTTGGACAAAAGACAGAGGCGGGCAACCTCGGCAGAAATAAAATCCTGCCAGCCAGGGTTTTCGGGCAGGGGGGCAGGATTCGGGCAGGCAAAGAGCACCCGCGTTTTGTAGCTAAAGGGCGAAGGATATATTTTCGCCACTATATCCCGGCCATGGGTAATGGAGAGCCCCGAACGAGTCATCCAATAATTAAACGAACGCTCCACCGTTAAGGTGGCCGAAAGACATACAAGGCTTTTAACCGGCTCAAAAAGGCTGTCCCGCAGTGAACAGGCTATTTCTAGGGGGCTATCGGTATAGCTTACCCAGGGCTCTCCCCTACTGCTGCGTCGACGCTCCAGCCAACAGATGCGATCCGGCCGTTCATCATATTCCAAAAAAGTCTGACAGACAGCAGCAAGATTTTCGATGCGCCGCAGCATTGCCATTGCCTCCCACTGGCCAATATCCTCAATTTCATTCTCTTCTAAATGGTCAAACAAACTTTTGGCCAGGCTAGAAATGTGCTTCACACTTCGATTTAATTCCTGCAGGGCCGGGGCAATATCCTCGAACAGCTCTGTGCTTCTTCGCGATCCCAAGCGGATGCTGGATTCCATATTGAAATGCAGGAGGGCCTTGCTATCCAATTCCTCCAGCCCATCACGTAATCTTTGAAAGAGAGCTTCAAATTCATCTTCCAGATGCGTAAAGGTGGTAAGGGCAATGAGATCCGGCAAGAGCCCCAGCGCCCGCCCCGATCTTTTGCGAAAAAGGCGCGAAATACTGCGGTACACGGCGAGCTTGCCAAAGGACTGCGAAAAAAACATGGTGGCCGAGTCCTCGATATTGTGGGCCTCATCGATAATAAGGCGGTCCCAGGCAGGCAGAACCGCCGCCTGTTCGTAGCCAACGCCCCGGGCGCGGGCAGAGAGGTCGGCAAACAAAAGATGATGATTTACTACCAAAATCCGTGCGGCAGCGGCCTCCCGCTTTAGGCGAAGAACAAAACAGCTTTCCCTAAAGGGACAGCGCATTCCCAGGCAGTTGTCGTACTCGGCAGCCACCCTCGACCAAAGGGCGGGGTCGGGCAACCAGGGCAGCTCCGTCTTACAGCCGCTGACCGAGTTCTTGGCCCAGTTGGCTATATCCTCGATGCCCTGTAGTGAATCGCTAAAAAGATCCTTTTCGGCCAAGGCATCATGCAAATGGCGTTGGCATATATAATTATTGCGCCCTTTTACCAAAACCGCCTTTTCCTGGTAGCCCAGGATTTTTTGCAAAAAAGGCAGATCTTTTTCGTAAAGCTGGTGCTGTAAATTGATGGTGGCCGTAGAAATAAGTATGCGCTCTTCGTTTATATGGGCCCCTTCGAGTACGGGTATTAGATAGGCAAAGGACTTGCCAACGCCCGTTCCCGCCTCGGCCACAAGTAGGGAGTTATTGTTAAAACTATACACAACATCTCTTAAAAGTTCCAACTGGGAAGCTCGCTCCTCCCAATATGGGTCCTTTTGGCCAAGGGGCCCCTGAAAGGACAGCATACCACAGAGCTTTCTACTGTCCAAATCCGACTGTTCCCGCAGCAGGGTGGCTGGCACAATTACATAGACATTGTCTACCTCGTTATCGACAATGCAGGAACCCAGGCCGACATCGGCCCATTTGCTGGCAATGGCTAGATCGTTGTCGCTGGGAGTAAGCCTTCCCGAGGGGTGGTTATGAATAAGATATGCCGGTTTACCGACATCCTCGACTATGGCTGGAACAGCCTCTTCATTGCCCTGGGCTATCAGTTTTAATTCGCAGACAATATTGTCCTCGTCCACAAAGCCCAGAAGAAATATTTCATTCCCATCGGCCCGTTTTATTAAACTTTTTAGCTCTTTTTGAGTCTCCGGAGAGAAAACCTCGTCCCATTGCATAACTTACTATAGAAGGAAATTGATTTTTATGGCTAGCCCACACTTGCCACTGGCCTTCAATTAGCCGTAATATATTTTATATGGATTTCTTTGATCGCATTGGCAATACCATTCGCAGCTTTTTAGATGGCGAGAGCTCTAAACTCTTTGGCAGTCAGCCCACTGGCGATCCAGACTACTTCGAGGCGATGGACGAGCTGGAAGATTTTTTAGACAGTGGCAGGCCCTCGTGGAAAAAAGAAAAAGTTACACCCGCTATTCCCGAAAGCCTTCGCACAGCGTTTAAAGAGCTCGGTGTGCCCTTTGGCTCGAACGAGGCAGTCTGCAAGGAGGCCTATAAACAGGGGCTCAAACGCCATCATCCCGATCGCCATGCAAACCACGCCGGCAATATGCAGAAGGCCACCGAAAAAACTGCCCGCCTAAACGAGGCCTGGTCAAGTATCGAGGCTTGGAACCGTAAAAAAAGCGCTAATTGACTTCGCCTTGGCGCTCTTCAAAGTCGGCGAGTTTGCGATGCAATGTCTTTCGCCCAATTTCCAGCACCTCGGCGGTTCGGCTCTTATTCATTTTATTGGCAGAAAGGGTCTCCTGAATTATTATTCTTTCGGCTTCGGATAAATTGGTGCCCACGGGAATTCGAATCCAATTTTCCTCCCCGCCTTCGCGAACAGTTGGGGGCAGGTCGTCTAGGCTTATCAGATTTGATTTACACATAACCACCGCACTTTCCATGCAATTGCGCAGCTCGCGAATATTTCCCGGCCAATTATAGCGATACAGGGCCGAGCGCGAACGGGTATCAAGGCCCTCTATGTTTTTATTGTTTTCTTTTGCAAATTCCTGCAAAAACGAAGTAATTAAAAGAGGTATGTCCTCCTTCCTATCCCGAAGGGGGGGAACATGTATATTTACCACATTTAAGCGATAAAAAAGATCCTCGCGAAAATTGCCCTTTTCTATTTCTGCTTTTAGGTCGCGGTTGGTGGCTGCAACAATGCGCACATCCGTCTCGATAAGCTCCTCGCCCCCCACGCGCTCGAAGCTTCGCTCTTGGAGAACGCGCAGGATTTTGATTTGCACATTTTGGTCTATCTCACCAATTTCATCTAAAAAAAGCGTCCCCCTATGCGCCAATTCAAAACGGCCCCGCTTGCGGGCAGTGGCACCGGTAAAGGAGCCTTTTTCGTGGCCAAAGAGCTCGCTCTCTAAAAGGCTTGCCGCTAGGGCAGCACAGTGAACCTTTACTAAAGGCTTGTCGGCGCGGGGGCTGGTATGATGAATAGCATCGGCAACCAATTCCTTGCCCACTCCCGATTCGCCGGTAATTAAAACCGAGGCCCGCGTGGGGGCAACCTGTTTAATCATATCGAAAATGCGACGCATTGCCGCACTGGTACCAATTATTGCCTCAAAATCTCGCTGGCGGGAAAGGTCCTCTTGCAGGCGGGTATTCTGCAGGCTCAGTTCCCGGTTTGCCAGGGCCCTTTTTACCAGTAGCGAGAGGCGGTCCAAATTTAAGGGCTTTGTTAAAAAATCCCAGGCCCCATTGCGCATTGCCTCTACCGCATTTTCTACCGTCCCATGTCCGGTAAGCACAATAACCGGCAGACCCGGGCTCTCGCCGGTAATGCGTTTAATCAATTCTTCGCCACTCATGCCCGGCATGCGCAGATCGCTGATAACTAGGTCTATATCGCCCTTTTGGTAGCGTTTCCAGGCCTCTAATCCATCCGAAGCCATCACCACAGTATAATTGTCAAGCTCCAGGGCCTCTGCAAGGCCTTCGCGAATATTTTTTTCATCATCTGCAACTAAAATGGTAAACTTCATTCTGCACCAGCCTTCCAGGAAATAAGCTTTGTCTCTTTTTGCGGCAGGGGCAGGCTAATAGTAAAGCAGCTCCCCTCGCCCACCGTCGAGCGCACACTAATTTCGCCATTGTGTTCTTTAACGATTTTATAGACCATGGTAAGACCCAAGCCCGAGCCACTGTCCCGCGTCGTAAAATAGGGCTCGAAAATTTTAGGCAAATCGTCTTCGCCAATACCGGTACCGCTGTCGCAGACCTCAATTAAAAACTCACCTGGCAGGGCTGAGGTCTTTATTGTAATTGTCCCCGGACCCAATATTGCCGCCTGGGCATTCTTAATAAGGTTTAACAGAGCCTGCTTCATATAGCGTTCGTCGAAGGGTAAAAAAAAGGATTCAGTTTCGTAATTTAAATTGATGCCAATACCGGCCTGTTCCATTTCCGGTTTCATAAAACTGATGAGCTCGGAAATAAGCAGGTTGATATCGGCTTCTCGGATCTGTATATCCATTGGGCGAACAGCAAATAAAAAATCCAGCACAATGTGGTTTAAGCGATCAATTTCCTCGTGTACGACCGACAGGTATTTGTCTATTTTTTCGGAACCGGTGCAAGAGGCAACCAATGAGCGCTGGATAAGTTGTATATGTATCGATATCGATCCAAGGGGATTTTTTATTTCGTGGGCAACACCGGCAGCCAGGGTGGTAAGGCTGGCAAGGTTTTCGGCCCGGCGCAGTCTTGCCTCCTTGTTTCGGCGATCGGTTATATCTTCGACCCGAATAACCGAGCCGGCAACCTGCCTGCCCGAGACCAGGGGAAGGACACTAATTGATAAAAGACGCAATATGCCCTTGTTCTCTATATCGAATTCTCGACGCTCTACCTTATCGCCCGAGCGCAGGGTTTTCTGTAAAAAAAAGCTCAGCTGTTCATCATCTAAAATTGCCTCGATTGGCCTATCATAGCCATCTCCAATTTTTAAAGGCAAATATCTTTCTGCGGCCTTGTTGTATTGAATAAGCAGGCCATCCCTATCGAAGACCAAAAGACCATCATCTAAGGATTGAATGACCGATTCTAAAATTTCGTTTTCGTCGACGACGGAGCGCAGTAAATCGGTTATCTGTTCGGTGGAAAGTTTGTTTAATTTTCCTAAGGCCCGTTTTATAAAGGTACGCACTTGCTACTCCGCAAGGGGGCTCTAGAGGAAAAAAGCGAAAAAAGGTCGAAGAACAGGGCCTCAAGGGCCTGCGGTGGACTTTGATTATAGGTGATTACGGCGTTTTCGCTACTATGCATAAGGCTAAGCAGGCTGGAAAAAACTTCCGATAAGACCGGGCTGGCCTTGTTTTGTCGCAAAAGGGGGGAAACACTCTCCAGCATTGCGGTTAAAAATCGGGAATACAGGCTTCGGGGCTCAAATTTCCCCGTCTTAGTTAAAATAAACTGAATAACATTGGCAGAGGATTCGGCCAGGGGAAGGCCCATTTTTTGAACATCCCCCTCCATCTCTTGCAAGGACCCGCCCAAGAGCGAAAACCAATAATTTTTTCGTTTGGGATGATGAAGGGCAATTTCGTCGAAAAGGGCCAAAATAAATATCTTAGCCAGACCGCTAATGTCCTTACTGCTTACAGAAGAGAAGTCCTCCAGCCAGAGGGCGAGCCCGGGAAAGGTGGTCTCTGCGCTGTCGTAGCTCGTATCCTTAAAGACACGGCGCACCACCTTAAGCTCGTCCTCTAAACTGCGAGCCAAAAAGGGATAGCTGCGCAGGCGCGAAAGAATTGTCTGCATTACCGCATGTCGGCGCGTGGTGGTTAGAACAAGGGTGCAGCGCTCCGGTGGTTCTTCTAAAAGTTTTAATAATGCATTGCGCGAGCCCTCTTGTAGGCGTTCCACCTGCTCAATAAGTATGAGCTTGTGGCGTCCAAAGGCGGTGGAGCGAGCCCAAAAATGGGCATTTCGAATCCAGGATAGGGGTACCTGTGCCGGCAGTGCAGTGCTCTCCAACTTAATAGCTCGCTCTAACAGCTTATCCAGGATTTTTCCATATTCTGTCCCCGCCTCGGTTAGGGCCTCGAGATCTTCTAAGAGTTCGCGAATTTCTGTAATACTCGTTACAGCCTTATTGAGCTTTTGCTCCTCGCCCTCCCAGAGAATGGGCGAGAAGCGGGCAAGTAATTTTTCTAAACTGCGTAAAAATAAAAACCTTGTGGCAGGGGTATTTTCTCGCATTAATGTTGCCGCCGAGGCCCTTAGCTCATTGGAAAAATCTCGCCGCCCCATCATCAATAGATCGGGATGGTTTAAATGCCGGTGGCGTTCGCAGGCGGAACAGGGGCAGTTCCATTCGCCATAGCTCAATTGAGAGCTCGAGGCTACACCACTGCCCTCGCAGGATAGCACCCGGGCCAGTTCTAGGGCAGCAGTGGCCTTGCCACTTGCAAGAGGGCCAGAGAACAAAAGGGCCCCGGGCAGGCTGGAGGAGCGAATATCTTCTATCAATTGCTGGCCCGCCTGCTGGGCCAAAAGATTTTCGAACACCTATATGCTCCGACCTAGGGTATTTGTCTGCACACTGCTTACAAGGGGCAAAAGATACTTAGCAAAGATGCTGCCATGCAAAAAGGAGTGGGCATCAAAAAAGGTCTGCAAATTCAGTACGAAAAGAATAAGGCAGACAAGGACAAGGCCTTCGAGCATGCCAAAGGCAAAGCCCAAGATGCGATCAAAGGCCTCGGCGTTAACTTTTTCCGAAATATCATTTAGGGCTCGACCAAAAATTTTAATTAAAATAAAAACAGCTAAAAACAAGGCGGCAAAGGCCACTAATTCCGGAAACATATTGGGTCCCAGCCATTTCGATACCTGGGCGGTGGCCGGTTTTAGCAGGGCAATTGCGGCAATAAGGCCTAAAACAATGGCTGCCATAGACATGAATTCTTTTATAAAGCCCCGAAGCGCACAGCGCACGGTAAAAATTAAGACTATTGCCATAAAAAACAGATCAATCGGCGCAATATTCATTCTCTCTCTCCCTATTCCATACTAACATAGCTTTGAAGTTTTTCGGCAATAAGCTCGCTGGCATTGCCCTTGCCCAGGGCCTTCGAGGCCTGAGCCATCGCCTGCCTTTTGGCTCCATCCCCGGCTAGGTTTTGCAGGGCCGCTAAGAGGGCCGGTGCCGTGGCCTCGGGGCCGACCAAGCTTTGAGCTGCCCCCCGCGCCACAAACCATTGTGCATTTTCCACTTGGTCGCCCCGGCTCGAGGCGGCAAGGGGAATGAGGAGCATTGGCTTGCCGACAGCGGCAGATTCCCAGAGGTTTCCGGCCCCACTGCGGCATAGCACAAGACTAGAGGCAGCCAACACATGGGGCAACTCGTCGTAAATATAGCTAAGGGGCAAATAGCCCGGCTGCGCTGATGGAATGCCCTTGGCAGCATTGCCCGTCTGGTGCACAATTGCCCAGTCTTTTAGGAGCTCGGGCAAAATCTTTGCTATAAGCTCGTTTATCTGTTGGGCCCCCTGGCTCCCCCCTAATACAAGGAGGATGGGCCTATCTGACGGGAAGCCCAAAAATTTCCGCCCCTCTTTTTCGTTGCCCGAATAAAAAATGGGACGCACGGGATTCCCGCTTACAATAATCTCCTGCCCACTGCGTTTTTTTAAGGCCTCGGCTGTCTCCTGGTAGGCCACAAAGAGGAAGCGGCTAAAGCGACTGTTCAGCTTGGTGGCCAGGCCTGGCGAAAAATCGCTGTCGTGGCCCAGGACGGGTATGCCCAAGGTATGGGCCGCTACACAGGGGGGCACCGATACAAAGCCCCCCTTAGAAAAAAGGGCTACTGGTTTTATTTTTTTTAAGAAAGAACGAGCCACAAAGAAACCGGCAATAATGCGAAATACATCGCCAATGTTTTTAAGGGAAAAATAGCGACGCAGTTTGCCACTGGGAATTGCATAAAATTCAAGGCCCGCCTTTTCGACAATTTCCCGGTCCAAATTCCCCTTAGAGCCAAGCCAAATAATGCGACAGGGAGAAATTTTTTGTAGAGCAATAGCCACGGCCAGGCCGGGATATATATGGCCTCCGGTGCCCCCTCCAGTAAAGACAAAGGTTTTCATTCACTCACTTCCTGGCGGGCGGTATATTCTTCGAAAAGTGCCAGCATATCGGGGTTTTTAAAAAGCTGTGCATATTTGCGGGCCGAAAAGCCAAGCTTATCGGCAATATCGGGGTCAGCTCCAGCCTTAAGAAGTAAACGCGACATCTGCTCATGGTTTTTTCCGGCAGCGAGCACGAGGGCGCTCTGGCCGTCCTTGCTCAGTAGGTTTACATCTGCGCCGTTGGCAATGAGGTCCTGCACAATTTCAATATGCGAACCAGCCACCGCATCCATAAGGGCTGTGTTTCCCCGATCTTCGGCCTGTAAATTGATATCGGCCCCATTGTCGACTAAGAATTTAACTATCGTCCTATTGCCCTCCCTTGCGGCATGGCAAATAAGGGGAACTCCCCGTTTATCCCTGGTATTAGGCGATACGCCGGCTCGTAAAAACAGTTCAATGGCATGAATATTCCCCTCGATGGTAGATTCGACAAAGCTCTCGGGCCGACAGGAGACACCGAGCTCCAATAATTCCCGGCGGGCCTCACGCCTATTGTGAATTATGGCCCATTCTCGGTGTTCGATCTCCAAAAAGGCGGTAAGCTCCTCGGCCGAGGAAATATTAAAAAAGGGGGCAATGAAAGGCGGCAGGGGATTGCGATAAAAGCCGGTATAAATAACCAGGGGTCTGTCGCTACCCAAGCAAAAGCCGGCAATATAGGGGAGCCAAGAGGACCTTGCCACCATTTCGGAGTAGACGATTAAGATGTGCGAGGCCTGTCCCACTAGCTGATCCAATCTTACCCGTTCGTTGCGCCAAGCCCGGCCAATGCCAATGGTTCCCGCAGACATATTAAAAGATCGAAATATTTTTACTAAAAGCGCGGCCTGCTCTTTTTCTTGCTTACTATATAAAATTGATGTTCGCATCTTCCTGCCTTATACTATTATGGATATCAATATTCCAACTACTCCCAATAAAAGAACAATAACTAGTATAACAGATATATACGAGAGTTCGCCATGGCCCTTATCGGGCACAGTGGCCTTTTTGTTACCACTTTGTTTTACTCCCCCCGATGAAACTGATGAGGAATAGCCACAATTGGGACAGCCGTTTTTAAATTCGCCCTCTGTTGCGGAATAATTGCAACGGGGGCAGCGAACCGAGCTAAAATAGCGGCCACAGGAGGGGCAACGGCTGGCATTGAGGGGCACCTCGCAGCTGCAGTTGTCGCAATAAAATCGCGGCCGCTTTGCCATATCTTAATTGGGGCTCGACCCATTGGTCCCTGCGCCAGCAGAGCTGGCGGCACCAGCGGAGCTGGCAGCAGAGCTGGTGGCAGATTTACTGCCGGTGGCATCAGCAGAGCTGGCAGCACCAGCGGAGCTGGCAGCGGAGCTGGTGGCACTGTCATTTATATAAAAGCCAGATCCCTTAAAAATTATACCAGTTCCCCCATAAATACGGCGTTTAATTAACTTCCCGCACTGGGGGCATTCGGTAAGGGGGGCATCTTTCATACTCTGAAAGGCATCGAAAACATGGGAACAGGCAGTACACTGATACTCATACGTGGGCATTTAAGCGACCTCTACACAATAAATTTTGCCAGAACTTTAGGCTATTGAGGAAAATATAGCCAGAGAAGGGGTAAAAGTAAAGACTTAAGGCGGGCATCCTCGAGCCTGCTTTCCATTATAACTAGCTGATCCTTTACAGAGAAATCGCTTTCGCCCAAAAGCTTTAAATAGGGATTCTCTGAATCGAAGAGCCCAAGGGCCAAACGCAAAAGAGCCTGGCTGGCGCGGGCTTCTCGCGCATTGGGAAAGCGAAAATAGGTTTTAAAGATATTCTGTCCAGCCTCGTCCTTTTCGCAAACAATGGCCAGTTGATCGATGCGGGAAAGAAAGAGATTGATAACCGGCTGGCTCTGCCCCACAAAGGGGGCTAAAAAGCTCGAGGGCTCGGACAGCCAGACAAGCAGGGAATTATCGGCACTGGCCAATGCCAGCATCTGGGGGAATTTGGGAGACCCACCAGTAAAGGTCGGATTGGCAGAGGTAAGCAAAAGGCGTTCTCGGCTTAAGCCAAGAGCAAGGTCCTGCCCCGAGCCCCTATTTCGATAGCATGGCAGTGTCTTTATATTTTTATCCCGCTTCCAATTTCGGTTAAAGGCCAGGGCAAATTTTAAACGGGCAAGGGGCCATTGTCCAAAGACAGCCGCAGTAAAAGTCTTTTCTTCGCTATAAGAGGAAGGAGGCTGTAAAACGGCAACCAGGTCCTGGCCCTGCTCTACGACCTTCCGAATTTCCCTCTGTTTTACCGGCAATAATTCCTGGATAAAGCTGCGCCAGGCCTGCATATCGGCCCAAAGGTAGAGCTGCCCCTCTTCGCCTAAGTCTTCGAAGAGCTGGCCCGCCTGCCGCTGGGCCAAGAGTTCTGCAAGGTTTTCTGGCCCCGCTTGAAAATCTTCCAGCACCGGAAGGCTGGCACAGGCAAAAAGGCTTAAAAGCCCGGCCATTATCAATAAAAAGCGGGACCTCGCCATCATTTTAATTTTCAAGTTTTTTAATGCAGAGCCGCCAAGAGCCCTCGCTCGCCTCAATTTCGCTGGCACTGTCGCCCAAAGAAGGCTGCCAGGAAATACTGCTGGCTAAGGTCTCGCTGGCAATATAGTCCTGCCAATCCTTAAAGGCAGCTTCCAGCACAGCTGTACCAGAGACCTCGAGCTCTATGCGGTCAGTTACCGAAAAACCCGACTCCTTGCGCAAATTCTGAATGCCCCGAACCAGATCGCGCACATCGCCCTCGCGCATAAGCTCGGCACTAATTTCGGTATCCAGGGCCAGGGTAAGCGAACCCTCGTTAGTCACATGGAGGTTTGCCTTTTCCAGCCGGCGAATATCCAATTTTTCCGGGCTCAGGTCGATGTTTTTCCCGGCCACCTCGATGCTGAGCACTGCCCCCTCGAGGATACCCTGAATTTCGCCCTGTTTAAGCTCTTCGATGCGAGCTGCAGCCAGCTTCATATCCTTGCCCAGCTCCTTGCCCAGAACCCTGAAGTTGGCCTTCGCCTGGTACTCTACAAGGTCCTCCTCGTTATCGCGGAAGACCACGTTTTTAACATTGAGCTCTTCCTTGATAATCTCTTCCATCTCGATAAGCACCGCCTTCTCGCGCGGGTCGCGGGTTACCAGCTCTACCGATTTTAATGGTTGGCGCACTTTTATATTGTGTTGATAGCGCAAGGACCGCCCAAGGGAGACCGCCTTTTGTACCCTTTCCATTTTATATTCCAAATCGCTATCCATATACTGCGACCGCGACAGGGGAAAATCCATAAGATGTACAGATTCTGCCTCGTCTTTAAGACGCAGGTTCTGCCAAATCATTTCGGCCGTATAGGGCATAAAGGGAGCAGAGATAATTGCCAGTGTTTTAAGCACATAATACAGGGTGCCATAGGCCTCCAGCTTATCGCCATCATTTTCGCTCTTCCAAAACCGGCGTCGGGAGCGGCGAATATACCAGTTATTCAGCAGATCGATAAAATCTACAATGGGCTCTAGGGCATGCGAAAGTTCATATTCTTCTAAGTTGCTATCTACCTTTTCGACAAGTCCTTCGACAACCGAAATTATCCAGCGGTCCAGGGGGTTCGAAGGATTCTCCGGTGCGGCACTGGGCTTAACGCTATCAATATTTGCATAGGTTATAAAAAAGCTATACGCACTCCACAGGGGCAGGATGATGCCTTTAAGCACCTCCTTTACCGCCTCATCAGAATATTTAAGATCGTCCGCCTTCATTACGGCGGAACGCAAAAACACAAGGCGCAGAGCATCTGCCCCATATTCATCAATTACATCCATGGGATCGGTATAATTGCGTAGGGACTTGGACATTTTTTTGCCATCGGCAGCAAGAACCAGGCCAGATACAATACAATGTTTAAAGGCGGGGCGGTCGAAAAGAGCTGCGGCCAACACGGTAAGCGTATAAAACCAGCCCCTTGTCTGGTCCAGGCCCTCGGATATAAAGTCGGCCGGGTAATGGGCCTCGAAAAACTCCTTGTTCTCGAAGGGGTAGTGGTTTTGCGCGTAGGGCATGGCCCCCGATTCGAACCAGCAGTCCAGGACCTCGGGAATGCGCCTCATATTCTTACCACAGCTGCAGGGAATTGTTATCTCGTCGACAAAATGTTTGTGCAAGTCCTCTACTTTTTGGCCGGAAAGCTCTTCCAATTCGGCCCGGCTGCCTAGGCAGATGCTTTTGCCACAGTCCTCGCAGCGCCAAATTGGCAGGGGGTTTCCCCAATACCGATTGCGACTAATTGCCCAGTCGCGGGCATTGTCTAACCATTTGCCAAAGCGACCATTTTTAATATGTTCTGGTACCCAATGTATTTTCTGATTATTTGCAATCATCGATTCTTTTACCGCACCTTCGACCTTTACAAACCAAGAGCCAACGGCACGATAAATTAGGGGCGATTCGCAGCGCCAGCAATGGGGGTAAGAGTGCAATATTTGATCGCGCTTGACCAGTTTCCCCTCGTTTTTTAAGCGTTCAATAATATCTTTGTCGCAGTCTTTTACAAAGCGCCCGACAAAATCGGGGACCTCGGCGTCGAAGCGACATTCGGCGTCGATGGGGCATACAATGCGCACCGCAGAATTTTTAAAAATCTGATAATCGTCTTCGCCAAAACCGGGGGCAATGTGCACAATGCCGGTGCCGTCGGCGGTACTTACAAAATTGCCGGCAAAGGTCTTAAAGGCCCCATTTTCGCGCTCGCTGGCAAAATAGGGAAAAAGCGGTTCATAGCTTAGGCCGACCAGCTCGCTACCGAGCTTGCTCCAGAGAATTTCAATCTCTTCCCCCTCTTTCCAATAGGCCTGCATGCGCTCCTTTGCAATTATGTAGCGCTCAGTGCCATCCTGCACAAGGGCGTATTCAATTTCCGGTCCTAGGGCAAGGCCCAGGTTAGAAGGCAGGGTCCAAGGGGTTGTTGTCCAGGCAATAACGAATGTTGCACCGTCGGCCAGCTCCTTGCCTAGGGAGCTGGCTTGTAAAGCTGGTTCGGCTAGCTTAAAGCGGACGGTAAGAGCGGGGTCATGCACATCCTTGTAGCCACCTAGATTGAGCTCGTGGTTCGACAGTACGGTGGAGCAGCGGGGGCAATAGGGCAAAATATAATGGCCCTCGTACAAAAGGCCGCGCTCCCAGAGGGTTTTCATTACCCACCAAATGCTCTCCATAAAATCGACATCCATGGTCTTGTAATCGTTGTCGAAGTCGACCCAGCGGCCGGCGCGGGTCATAACATTTCGCCATTCTTCTACATAGCGCAATACGCTTGCCCGGCAGGCCTCATTAAAACGGGCAATACCATAGGCTTCGATATCGGTTTTAGAGTTTAAATTGAGTTCTTTTTCTATAAGGTTTTCGATGGGCAGGCCATGGCAGTCCCAGCCAAAGCGGCGCTCCACCTTCATGCCCTTCATGGTCTTGTAGCGGGGTATAATATCCTTTATGGTACCGGGGACAATGTGGCCAAAGTGAGGCAGACCGGTGGCAAAGGGGGGGCCATCGTAAAAGACAAACTCTTCCTGCCCTTCCCGAATTTCTATCGACTTCTTAAAAATATCATTTTTTTGCCAAAAATCTAAAATTTTTTCTTCCAACTCTGGAAAGCTGGCCTTTGTGTTCACTGCCTCGTACACTGTCTTCCTCCCCCTGTTCGTCAGGGCCCCAAAAGGGATAAATTACAATATATTTGAGTATGCCATAAATTGATGTTTTTATGCAAAGCCCCCACCACAAGCTACGCTTGTGCGCGAACGAAGATCGCGCGAACAAAGTTCGCGCGCTTGCCCCCAAATGCCCGTCCATGGCAAACTGGACACATGCAAAGTAAAACATTGGCAAACGAAGAGGCCGCTTTAAGGGCAAGGGCACTGGATGCCCTGGCCATTCTTTTACCCAAATACCCCGTATTAAAACCCCTGCTCAATTATATAAATCCCTGGCAGCTCCTCGTTGGCACGGTCCTTGCTGCCCAATGCACCGACAAACGCGTAAACGAAATTACCCCTGCCCTCTTTGCCCGCTGGCCCGGCCCCGCCGAACTGGCAGAGGCGGAACAGACAGAGCTGGAAGCAGTTATTTTTTCTGCCGGCTTTTATCGCAACAAGGCAAAAAACCTTATCGGAGCGGCAAGGGAAGTTTCCCAAAAACATCGGGGCGAGGTGCCTAAAACAATGGAAGAGCTCACCGCCCTCCCCGGCCTGGGTCGCAAAAGTGCCGGTGTCCTTCTTTCCTCCTGCTTCGATGTGCCGGCAATTGTAGTAGACACCCATTTTGGCCGTGTTACCCGCCGCCTTGGCTTTACCGAAGAAAAAGACCCAGTGCGCCTAGAATATTCAATTGCCAGTTGGCTTCCCAGTGAACACTGGAACAGCTTTTCGCTCGTGCTCAATTTTCACGGCCGCGATATCTGCCACAGCCGTAAACCCAATTGTTGCGCCTGCCCGCTCGCCGGAATCTGTCCTTCAAATATCTGTGCCGAGAAAACTTCCCTTTCCCCATCAAATTGAGTATTCTTTACTTTTGAGGATAACTATGAACATGAAAGCAGATATCGGCCTAATTGGCCTGGCCGTAATGGGCCAAAACCTCGTATTAAACATGAACGACCGGGGCTACAAGGTGGCCGTCTACAACAGAACCTCCAGCAAGACCGACACCTTTATCGCCACTGCCGCCAAGGGGCGCAACAACATTTATCCCGCACATAATATAGAAGACTTTATTGCCCTTTTGGCCCGACCACGCAAGATAATGCTCATGGTAAAGGCCGGCGAGGTTGTCGATGACTTTATAAATCAGCTACTTCCCCATCTTGAAGAGGGGGATATTATTATTGATGGGGGCAATAGCAACTACCTAGACAGCAATCGCCGCAGTAGGGAGCTGGAAAAAAAAGGCATCCTCTTTATAGGCGCCGGTGTCTCTGGCGGCGAAGAAGGGGCACGCCATGGGCCATCCATTATGCCGGGGGGAAATATTTTGGCCTGGGAAAGCCTTAAGCCCATCTTCCAGGATATTGCGGCAAAGACAGAGGACGGCAGCCCCTGTTGCGACTGGGTGGGCCAAGATGGTGCCGGCCATTTTGTAAAAATGGTTCACAACGGCATTGAATACGGCGACATGCAGCTGATAAGCGAGGTCTACCATCTTATGAAAGAGCATCTGGGCCTTTCGGCACACGAAATGCAAGAGGCCTTTCGCAACTATATGGAGGGCGAACTCAATAGCTACCTCGTAGAAATAGCCGGCAATATTTTGGGCTTTATGGACGACGATGGCAGTCCAATGCTAGAAAAAATCCTCGACAGCGCCGGCCAAAAAGGCACAGGCAAATGGACAGCGATACAGGCTCTTGAATTCGGCAGCCCAGTTACCCTTATAGGCGAGGCCGTCTTTGCCCGCTTTCTCTCCTCGCTTATCGACGAGCGCCAAAAGGCTGCGGGCATTTTAAAAAGCAGCGCTACTAGCACTTTTACTGGCGACAAAAAGGCCTTTATTGGCGACCTAGGCCAGGCAATGCTGGCAAGCAAAATTATTTCCTATGCTCAGGGCTTTATGCTTATGCGCGAGGCCTCCAAAGAATACAACTGGCAGCTGAACTATGGGGGCATTGCCCTAATGTGGCGCAGCGGCTGTATTATCCGCTCTGTCTTTTTAGACCGCATAAAGGCTGCCTTCGATCGCGACAGCAATTTAGAAAACATCCTGCTAGACCCCTGGTTTAAGGCTATCATCCAGGAAGGCGAGGCTGCTTGGCGTCGCGTTGTCTCGACAGCCGCCCTTGTGGGCATTCCCCTTCCGGCGATGAGCAGCGCCCTCGCCTTCTTCGACGGCTATCGCAGTGCCCGCCTACCAGCAAATATGCTTCAGGCCCTGCGCGATTATTTCGGCGCCCATAGCTACGAGCGCATCGACTTTCCTCGAGGTCAATTTTTCCATACCAATTGGACTGGCAGTGGCGGTAGTACCATCTCTGGGCAATATGAACTGTAGGTAGTATATCGAACCATTCACCTAAAATAGTCAAATTTTTGAGCACTTTCAACTCA
>CAZBJJ010000010.1:0-20649 GCA_964492245.1 uncultured Spirochaetales bacterium
GCCACCCAGCCAACAGAGGCCCAGACCGATATAAGCTTTAGCGGCGATGTAGAGATTACCGCTAAATTTATTCAAAAATAAAATAAAAGGCGTCGGAACCTTGGTGTTTTAAACCACGATACCGGCGCCTTTTGTTGTTATCTGGTAGCATAGCCCCTAAGCTTTTCTAACCAGGCCTCTCGTTTGGACTGTTTTTGCTTGACCACATTGGCCAAACTAAACCATTTTACCTTTTTAACCCCGCAGGCTTTAAGAGTGGCATCAATTAAAGAGTGCTTTAGGGGCGATTTTAAAAAGAGGCGATAATAAAACTGCGGCGAATTCATAGTTGAAATAAGCGTACAGCGCTTTATCTGTTTGAGCTTTCCTAACAGTAGTCCGCTGGGAGCTGTATCGTAGGCCCAATCTTTAATAAGTACCTTATCAAAAAAACCCTTAAGCACAGCTGGGGGCAGTCCCCACCAAATGGGGGTAATAATGATGAGCTCATTGGCGCTATCGAGTTTTTTCTGATATTCTCCCACCTTGGGGTCGGTAAAGCCTCCCTTGCTATATACAGCCAAGTCTGCCTCGCCTAAAACAGGGTTAAAACCCTCACTTATCAGATCCACCACCTCGTAATCTTTTTTGCCAGCCTCTAGCCCCTGCACAACCGATTCCAAAATTGCATGATTAAAACTGCCCTTCCACGGGTGACAATACAGTACAATTGTTTTCATACAGCCTCCATACTAGAATGTATATATAGATTACTAAATTTGTCAAGTATTTCTTGGTGCCTCGAATCTTTCACCTGTTTTTACAGAATTTATGCCTTACTGTGTATAGATTTACTCATATCTAAGGGCCAGAAATCGCGCAGGATATCCCCCAATTCTGGAGAAAAAAGCAGGGAGGCCCTTGTTCGCAACATGCCATTGGGCAGGCGCAGCGATTCCACTATTTTTCCCGAAACGGAAAAGCGAAAGCGTTGAAAAAATAATTGATAGCTCACCGCGGTTCCCGTACCCAGCTGGGGGGCAGCAGGACCTTCCAAATGCTCGAGCATATTCACCGCAAGGCGAAAAACCTTAATTCTGCGTGGCTTTCCGTTATCGATAAGCACCGCATATTGATTATAGCCCATCAGTTTCGAGTTCTCTGGGGTTATATTGGCAATTGGCTGGGTCTTTGCCGCGTACTCAGCTTCTAGCTCTTCCAGGTGTTCCAAATAATTGCCCAGAATAAGGATTAAATCTTCGGGCGTGGTTTTAAGACTGAGCACAATCATCCCCACGTTTTCCCTGTCCTTCATAGGGGCAATGCTGTCGATATTGGTGCGAACAAAAAGTTTAAGCGGTCCTCGCCGGTTGGGCTGATTAAATTCCAGCGAAATACTGCCAATGGTATTTTTAAAACGCTGAAAAAAAGCAATTTCCTGTTTGGAAAGCGAGGCCAGCAGCACCATTCTCTTGTAGCCAATTTGCAAGGGCACCGCTAGCAGATTGTATTTGTCCATCTTTAACAGGCTTTGAGATTTATCCAAATTCATTTTTGCAATGGCAAAGGCGCTACAGGCCACCTGAGTATCCATATATTTTTCCAGATAGATGTCGGTAATTGAATCAGTTTTTGCCATATCTATTTCCTATTGTAAATCCTCAAAACGAATTCCCTCACCTGCTGGTATGTCTTGTCCAAGTGTATGCCCCTTGAGTGCTTCAAAAAATTCTGGCGATAGGCCAGGGCGCAGTTGCTTTTCGGTCCGTAAAATGGCCATATCCGATAATTTTAAGACATGGCCCTTGGGCAAAAACGTAAGGGCATGCACACTCCTTCTGGTGCGCGCATAATTATCTATTTCGCTGGGGGCGAGCTTTTTAATGCCATTGCCCAGAATTGCCTTTACAAGGTCTTCTCCTTTTTCGGCACAGAGCTGGGCAATGGTCTGTTCGCTGCCCTGCTGCGAGGCCTGGCGAATCGATCTTGTCATTTTGGAAAAATCTTTTGGCTCAAGGGCGATGGGGTCGTCTAGGCCGGGGTCGTTGCGGGAAATGCAGATGTGTTTTTCGATAATTGCAGCGCCCTGGGAGACAGCCAGCATGGGAACTAGGCGGGGGTCTAAGCTGTGGTCGCTCACTCCGCAGACAAGGCCAAAGCAGGCCGATAGGCTCTGTAGGACGCGCAGATTGTATTCGCGCTCGGGGGCGGGGTAGCTGGTTATACAGTGTAAAATTGCCAGAGAGGCAGGGCTCTTGTTCGCCGATGTAGCCTGTGCCAGCTCAACAGCGGCCTCTATATCGCCTAGGCGAGAGACACCGGTGGAAAGAATAAGCGGCAAACCACTGTTTACACACTGTGTAATTAGCTGGGGGTAATTGAGTTCGGGGCTGGCAATTTTAATTGCAGCAGGAGAGAGCGAAATAAGCTCGCGGGCAGATTTTGGCCCAAAAGGACTACATAAAAAAACAATGCCCAAGCTTGTACAGTAGTCTTTAATCTGGGCAAAGAAGGAAATATCCCTTTCGAGCTCCTTAAAACCTTGGTACAGACTGATATTCCCACCGGGCAGTGGCACAGTGCCCGTATTGGGATGAAGAATTTCATCGGCATATACATGTTGGAATTTTATACAGTCGGCCCCCGATTCACCGGCTGCCTCTACCAGCTCTTTTGCCTTTTTTAAGGACGTTTGGTGAGCGGTCCCGGCCTCGGCAATAATAAAGACCCGCCTATCCGACCATTCCTGGCCCGCTATATTGATATAATTACTAATATTGGGCGCAAGCCTATTCATATGCTTTATGTTGAAGTGAAATTATCATTCTGTCAATGAAGCATACTCTATATTGGCGGGCTATTGGCATCAAAATAAAATTTAAGACTCGACAATTTCTTAAGCCTGCGCTATAGTTTTAGGAAAAGGTCGGAACTACTAAGTCTTGGCCATAAAGAAAGGAGCGTAGCATGAAGAGTTTAACCTGTGATATTTGCAAAAAAACAATCCAGAACCCGGTCAGTGAGCGCAATTATTACCATCTCGAGAACAGGGATATTTGCGAGCCCTGTAAGGATAGCGTGGATGCTGCAATAAAACCTGTTGTGCGTTCAAAGCATCCCTTTAACTTTGCCTGGTACGAAAGGGTGCTTATGGACACCGTCGAAAAGGCAGTGGCCAAGGGTAAAATTTAATAAACTAGATTTATCGTTTCAATAAAATTATTTTTCCCGTTACGATGGTCAATTTGCTCAAATGGGCCATCGTTTTTTTTGCCAGTCGGGCAGTTTTCTGGATACCGTTGACAGTATTTTGCCTGGCATGGTACAAATAGGTCATTCAGAACCAAGGAGTTTTCATGTCCGGCCACAGTAAATGGGCGACTATTAAGCACGCCAAAGGATTAGCTGACGCCAAGCGCGGTCAGATGTTCACCAAGTTTATCAAAGAAATTTCAATCGCTGCAAAAATGGGAGGGGGCGACCCCGACTCCAATCCCCGTCTGCGCACTGCTATTTTAAAAGCCCGCGGGGCCAATATGCCCAAGGACAATATTGAGCGGGCAATTAAAAAAGGTACGGGCGAACTTGGAGCGGCAAACTACGAAGAGCTCCTTTACGAGGCCTATGCACCGGGGGGGGTGGCCGTACTTATCGAGGTGCTCACCGACAATAAAAACCGTGCCGCTGCCGATATCCGCAGTATTTTAACCAAGGCCGGCGGATCCCTGGCCACTGCCGGAGCTGTTTCCCGCCTCTTTAGCCGCAAGGGCATTGTAACCTTCGATGGCGATAAATACAGCGAAGACGAAATAATGGAAGCTGGCCTAGAGGCCGGTGCCGACGACATTGTCGGCGAAGATGGCATTATCGAAGTAATTACCGCACCGGAAAATTTTGAAACCGTGGTCGATGCGCTGAACGCAAAAGACTTTGAATCCATGGGCGCAGAAATTAGCATGGTGGCCGAGAGCGAAGTATCGCTGGAAAAAGAACAGGCCGCAAAAATTATGAAGATGGTTGAGCGCCTAGAAGAAAACGACGACGTCCAGAACGTGTATCACAATTTAGATGTCCCTGAAGACCTCGAAGAAGAATAAGATTCAACAGAGACGCATTGTCATTGGAATAGACCCTGGCCTGGCCAACACCGGCTGGGGGGTGTTGCAGGTACAGGACTCCCGCCTTATGTATCTGGCCCATGGCTGTATCGAGACAAAACCCTCGTTAGCACAGCCGGAGCGCCTTGAAAAAATATTTAACGATTTTACCCTTGTATTAAAACAATGGACTCCGCAGGAGGCAGGTATGGAATGCCTGTATTTTGCAAAAAATGCCAAAACCGCCCTGCCTGTGGCAGAGGCCCGTGGTGTCCTTTCTCTGGCACTTCAGCTCTGCGCCATTCCGCTCTGCGAATATCCGCCCCGAATAATAAAGCAGTCGGTAGTGGGTACGGCAACTGCAAGTAAGGGCCAGGTGCAGGAGCTGGTAAAGCTTATTCTGGGCCTGAGCGAGATTCCCCGCCCCGACCACGCCGCAGATGCCCTTGGGGCTGCAATCTGCAGGGCGCATGAACTGCCCGTCCTTGCCAATAAGAGTCTTTCCCGGCTATAGTTGAGCCATGTTTAACAGCCTGTACGGAAAAATAACCGAGAAAACCGACAACTCCCTTTTTCTTTTGAACTCGGGCATAGAGTGGGAACTGGCAGTAAACAGCTTCGATGGGGAAGATTTTCCTGCAGTGGGGGAAGAGGCCCGGGCCTTTGTCTGGCTCTATCACCGGGACGACAGTATGCGCCTCTTTGGCTTTGCCAGCGAAAAATCGCGCGAAGTTTTTTTAGAATTGCTCAAAGTCGAAGGCATTGGCCCCCGGGGCGCCCAGAAAATAATGGGTGGCATTGGCCATGTCGAGCTCGTGCAGGCCCTGGAAAGCGAGGACCTCGGAAGATTACAGACCGTACCAGGGGTGGGAAAAAAAACTGCCCAAAAAATGCTCTTAGCCTTAAAGGGTCGTTTGGTACAGACTGATGCCAATACCGATGCAACGCAGACCCAGTATCCCGAGCTTTTAGAGGCCTTAGTGCAGATGGGGTTTGATAAAAAAATGGCCGCAAAGGTATTGGAAAAAATTGCCCGGGAAGATGCCCAGGAAATTGCCGGTCTCTCTAGCGAAGAAGGGGAAAAAATATTGTTTAAAAAGGCAATTGTGCTATTGAGCGCGGGAAGCTAGGATGGAAGTGCCAATCGATCCAAAAGATATTTTAAATCCTCAGGTCCAAAGGGGCGAAGATTTCCAGGATAATTCCCTGCGGCCCCGAAGCCTTAAAGATTTTATAGGGCAAAACAGAATGAAGGCCAATTTGGCCACCTTTATCGAGGCGGCCCGCCAGCGCAACGAGAGCATGGACCATGTGTTTTTAAGTGGTCCTCCAGGCCTGGGAAAGACCACCTTAGCGCAGGTGGTGGCAAACGAGCTGGGGGTAGACTTTAAAGTAACCTCGGCCCCAGCCCTGGATAAGCCAAAAGACTTGGCGGGTATTTTAACCACCGTAACCGAAAGGACCGTTTTTTTTATCGACGAAATTCACCGGCTAAAACCGGCCATAGAGGAAATGCTCTATATAGCTATGGAAGACTACGAGCTGGACTGGATTATTGGGCAGGGCCCCAGTGCCCGCACTATAAGAATACCGGTGCCTCCCTTTACCCTTGTGGGGGCCACCACCAAGGCCGGCAATGTCTCTAGCCCCCTTATTAGTCGCTTTGGCATTACCAATCATTTGGAGTTCTATCGGGTCAGCGATATTCAGGAAATTATATCTCGTTCCGCCGGTATCTTAAAAATTGCCATAGATAAAGATGCCGCAGAGCTTTTGGCGCAGTGCTCCCGTGGCACCCCGCGCATTGCCAACCGCCTTCTGCGCCGTATGCGCGACTTTGCCCAAGTCGCGGGCCTGGACCAGATAAACGCAGCTATAATTAAAAGCTCATTAAAAAAACTAGAGATCGACGCACTTGGCTTGGAAAGCCGCGACCGATTAATTTTAAGGACAATAATAGAAAACTATGGCGGGGGCCCCGTGGGCGCCGAAACCTTGGCTATCTCCATTGGCGAATCGGTAGATACCCTCGAGGATTTTTACGAACCCTATCTTATACAGGCGGGGCTTTTGCAGCGGACACCTCGCGGGCGCATGGTTACCGAAAAAGCCCATGAGCATTTAGGTTTACAACGAGGCGCAGGTGCACAGAGCGGACTTCTTTTTTGAGCTACCCGAATCGCTTATAGCTCAGTTTCCCAGCCAAAGGCGGGGCGAGGACCGCCTGCTCTGCTTAGACCGCCGTGCTGGCCAGATTGCCCACCATCAATTTAAAGAGATTCCCCATTTAATTGATCCGAACAGTCTTCTTGTTTTTAATAACTCCCGGGTGCGCAAGGCCCGTATCTTTGCCCGAAGTTTAGATACCGGCAGCGAGCAGGAGTTTTTACTTTTAGAAGAACAGCGCCCAGCATATTGGAAGTGCATGGTAAGGCGGGCTAAGCGACAGCGTCTAGGTAGGGAGTACGAGTTTCCCCAGGGTCTGCGCGCCAAAATTGTGGGCATAGAGGCAGAGTTTCGCTATGTGCAGTTCGACAGCCCCTTTGGCGAAGAGTATTTAGAAGAGTGGGGGCATATTCCTTTGCCACCCTATATTCGCCGTAGCGACGAGAGTATCGATGCTCAGCGGTACCAGACTATCTATGCTGCGCCAACGGGCTCGGCCGCTGCGCCAACTGCTGGCCTGCATTTTACTCAGGATATTTTGGCAGCCATAAAAGAACGGGGTATTGAATTTCATTTTGTAACCCTGCATGTGGGCCTAGGGACCTTTTTACCCGTGCGGGCAGAAAAAATCGAAGAGCATCAGATGCACGAAGAGGCCTATGTTATAGACAGGGAAGTGGCCGAGGCGGTGAACAGGGCAAGGCGGGAAGGGCGACCTATTTTGGCCGTAGGGACAACCAGTGTGCGAACTCTGGAGTCGGCGGGAAAGACGGGGCTTGTAGAGCCAGGTCCCGGGCGAACCAGTATTTTTATTTATCCAGGATATACATTTTCCATTGTCGATCAATTATTGACCAATTTTCATACCCCAGAATCTACCCTGCTCATGCTTGTCTCGGCCTTTGCTGGGCGGGATACCATTATGGCCGCCTATAGCCAGGCAATTGAGCGGGAATACCGCTTCTTTAGCTATGGCGATGCCATGCTTATAAAATAGCTAATAGCTGTCTGCATCCATTGCAGCAAAATCCTCTCGCACTTTTTCCAAACTCTGTAGCTCGCGCTCAATGGTGCGCGCATAATTTAGTGTTCGCTCTTCGATGCGGAAGGCCTCGTCTTCCCAAAACTGTACCCTGGGCAATGTTAAAAAATAAAACCTCTTTTCGCGGGCCTTTTCTGCCCATCGAACTGCCTCCTGCCAATAATACAGGGCAGTGTTATATGTTATTTCGGCTGTCTCTAGGCTCTCTAAGTTTTCTCTTTTCCAAGGCGCATTGTAAAAATAGGCCTTCCTTTTATTCCATTTATTGCCCAGGGCCAGATATTCTTCTACCAATTTTAAGTTAATGTGCATGTTAAAAAGATAGCGGTATTTTTCCCACTCTTTTTCGTTTTCGATGCTGGCCAGGGCATATAGGGGATTGCAAAAATCAGCTTCGAGCGCTTTTTCTAACCAGTAAATATTTTCCATGCTGTCGTCGGGGGCCCGGTTTAAATGCAGATGATACAGGCGGTAATATTGCTCCTTGTACTGCACATAATAGGCGAAAGTGGGAGTAGGTAGGCCCGCAGAAAGGGCTACAAGAAGGAGAAAAAATAGGAGTTGTCGCGAAAAGGGAATTGATCTCACCCTTTACATATCGGCAGTTTTACAATATTTGTCCAGACTTCTTCTGCAACCTCGTTAATTGTCTGCGAGGCATCGACAATTACCAGTTCGGTCCCCTTGGCGCAATAGGTCTTTGCCAATGTACGGTAGCGCTCTTGCACCAATTCTTGAAAATCGAGTTTTTCATATATATCTTTTTCTGGACGCTGTTCCCAGCGTTTGGCCGCAGTGCTGGCTGGTAAATCGAAAAGGAACATCAGTTCTGGTCGAGGAAAATTCTTGTTCAGCAATGCCGGTAAGTCTTCGCCACATTCCAGCCCCTGATACACCAAGGAGGACAGCACATATCTGTCGCAGATAACCAGCTCTCCCTGTTCGCAGTGGCGCTTAATACCATTTGTTGCCTCTAAATGTTCGCAGCGATCTGCCGCAAAGAGATGGGCCAGAGTGCAGGGATTTAATTTAACTTCGCCCTTTAAGGCCGAACGGGCCAAAAGACCCAGGGGGCTGTCGCTGGGCTCCCAGGTAAACCAAACAGGGATTTCTAAATCCGTGGCCATGCGCGCTTTTAATATATTCAGTTGCGTGGATGTGCCACTTCCATCGATGCCCTCAAATACAACAAAGTTTTTCAGAATCATGCCTATAGTTATAAATGACTTGTTGAATAAGCGCAATTGTATTCAGTTGCCCCCTCTGCGCCTGCTGTGATAGATTGTAATTAGGCAAATGGTGGCATATTGATGGTTAGGAGTTTTTTGGATGGCACAAATAAAAATTAATAAAAATCTTGTGCGCATTGCCCTACAAACACTCTTTTTTTTAATAATTGTCTTTTTCTCGGCACTCGCTGTACGCCCTCTTACTCGTTATACTCGAGAAAAATTACAACAGGCCTTTATTACCAATCTAAAAATTGCCGAAGAAGCGCTGGGCCACCGTATATTATATGAATCAATGAGTCCCGGTCTTTTGTCCTCCATCGATATCCGGGGTCTTCGCCTTATCGATTCTCAGAATGAAGAGCTCCTTTCGGCACAGCGTATAAAAATCGATTTTAATATATTCAGCCTTTTACCTGGGAGCACAGGTCCCTTTATTCGCCTCCTCCGTTTGGACGGCTTGGATATCAATATAGACAGCGAAAAAGAGGGCAATGTTTTAAGCCTTTTTTCTTTATATGCTGATGGCGATAGACCAGCGAATGCTCTTGCCGTCGATGTGCGAACTCTTATTCCCCGTCGCATTCTAATACGGCGCTCTAGGCTTTCTTTTCATGCCGCTCATTTTGATATAAAAGTGGAGGATTTTTCTGCCCATATACGGGAAGTAGAGGGCGGCCATTCAATTGCCGTGGGGGCGAAATTCGCCTTTAAGCCGGGCGGCAATACCAAGCCCCTTGCCGAAGTTGGGCTTCGCTCGCGCTTGCGCATAAATGGCAATATCTCTTCGAATTTCCGTTCGGGTACCTTTGTCCTCTCTACCCAGGACCTCACTGCTTTTTCGTTGGCCTTTTTACCCCAGTCCTTTATGATTCAGTTGAGCGAAGAGCAATTAGAGCTGCGAAAAATTCGAGATAAAAACCCCTTAGATTTGAATTTGAGCTTACATTTTACCCAGCAGCTGGCAAGCCTTAGGCTATACGCCGAAAAATACGAAATATCTAAACTGCTGGCCCTTCCCAAAGATCTAAAAGATCACTCTTGGATTTTAAAATCGAAGCTCAGTGGCAGCATCGCTTTAGAAATGGGAGCAGAAAAGCAAATCCAATCATTTTTCGATGTCATTTTCGACAATTCTTTTTTCCCCTATTTTGGGAAGGCCAGCCTTGTTGCCCAAGGAAATTTGCATAACGACAAACTGGATCTGCACAAGCTTGCTTTTTTATTGAATCAGGGCACATTTGCCCTTAGCGGGCAGGGGAACCTGTCCGAAGGCTCTGGCGAGGGAAGTATTCAAATAGACAATTTTACTCCCCTAGAAAATTTACCCATCGATGCAAACATTCTATTTTCGGTTAGCCCCCAGCGAATCGATTTTTTTTCCGATCAGTTGCAGCTTTCCCAGATAAGCCTTTCGGCCTTTAATGTAGTCCTTATTCCCAACAATGGTGAATTAGAGTTCCAGCTTTCTGCCCTGCGCTTCGACGATAGCCAAGGCTACGATTTTAGCCGCCTGGGGCGTTTAGGCCTAGAAGGCATTGTCTCCTTGGAAGATTCCTATCTCGAATTTTCCCTCGCCCTCGATTCAATTTTGGCCTCCGATTTCTTAATTGCCCTATCGCCCTTATTCAATTCGCCCAATGCCTCTTTTGCGTCATCGAGTTATTTAATAGACCTTGCCAAAAACCTGTATATAAGCACCGAAGTTTTTGCCAGTAGCGACTTTAAACATATTTCCTGGAGTGCTCCACGCTTTGTGGCCGCAGTTACCGGCCCATTGGACTTATTTTGCCTCAGTTCCCTGTATGGGATAGACCGACGTTTTTCGCTGGAAGACATACATGTTATTTGGCCAGGGGGCAGTGCGGGAGGGCGACTGGCCTTCGATTTTACCGATGATAAGGCGGTTAACTTTTCGACCCTTGCCCACTATCAGGATATGTCCTGGCGCTTTAATGGATTTTTAATTGATGGCAATAGCCTTAATATCGATGGAGATTATCAATTTTTTGCCAATGTTATACTTGGGACCAATAATAGTTTTTCTGGCTCAATTTCTTTCGAAAATATGCCCCTGCCCTTTTTGCCCGACAATAGTCAGGGCCTGTCCCTTCTTTCCAGTTTTCGCTATATCGATGCACAGCAGTGGAGCGCAAATCTGCAGCGCTTCGATTTATTTTACACTCTTCCCAATTCTTCAATGTCTTTTCAGACTTCTATTAAGGGTTCTGCCAATCAGGCTGGGCTTCAGCTGGGAGATGTGTATATAGATGATGGCATTATGCCCCTATATGGGACAGCAGTGGCCGACTGGCCAGCGGGCTTTTCATCTATAAGCTTTGATGCCCGTTTTAGCGATGCCCTTCAGGAAGAGCATTACAATATTGATGGGCACTATGGGGCGGGCGACCTGGCTTTTAGACTGTATTGCCTTAAGGCTCGACTGGAGAGGATTCCCATACCAAACGTAGAGGGAACGGCGAATGCCGAGATCCAAGCAAACTTTTCCTCCTTAAAGGATTTTGCCGTGGCAGTGCAATTGACAAATTCAGATCTGCGCTTTAAGTCCACCGATTACCGGCTGTCCAGTAGCCTTTCGGTGGATCCACAGGGTATAGGCATAGAGCATTTTAATGCCCAGTGGAATAGCCTTAGCCTTTCCATTCCCCATGCGCATTACTCGATAGAAGAAGCGAAGCTTCGCCTGGGCTACGATTTTAAAGGCATTGTTTTGGACAGTCATGTACATACGGCCGGACAGCTAGAGACTGTTTTTGAAGGCCAGAGAAATGCCCTCGGTCTTCCTGCAAATTTTTCTTCGGTAAACGCCCTGCTCAGTTTTTCGCAATTTACCTACGGCCAGGTGGATGTTCCCGCCTTTACTTTAGAGGCCCAGGCGAAGGAGGGAGATATCTTTGTAAAAGGGGGTCCAGAAAATTCAGTTTTTTTTACCATGGATAAGAGTGGCAGTTTTGAATCCCGTTTAACCTCGCCCATGCCCCTGCGCGGCATTGTCAGCGGAAACATAAAAGGTGGGGAAATTACAGCCTTCGGTCCCTCCCTCTCTTTAGATTTAAAGCCTGTTCTCTCTCTTTTGCCAGCGAGCATTTTAATATGTACATCGGGGACAGCCTATTGCGACTTAGAAATAAGGGGCTTACTTTCCGACCCCGAGTTCTTTGGCACAGCCTTTGTAGAAAACTTCGTTTTAGAACTTTCTTCTTTTTTGGCAAATCCTGTTACGTTTCCCACGATAGAGGTGAATTTCGATGGCAACGAGATGTCTATTCCCACTATTACCGCTAGCTCGGGTAAGGGGGAGGGCACAGTGGCGGCCTCTTTTATATACGACCGCTGGATACCCGACACTTTTAAGCTGAATATTTTTATTCCCGAAGATCGGCCAATTGGTGCATCTTTAAATATTATTGGGGTGCAATACGATGGATTGGCGCATGGGGCCTTGAATTTAGATCTTTTTAAAGATTATTTTTCAATTTCCGGGGCCCTTGTGGCATCAAATTCTTTAATAACCATCGATGCGCAGTCAATGGCCGAACAAATTGCAGAGAGCGGGGATGATTTATTGCCCATACTTGCCAATTTAAGCATAAAGACAGGGCGAAAGGTGGAGTTCCAGTGGCCCTCTGCCCGATTTCCGATTTTACGCGCCTATGCCGATGCCAACAGACAGGTAAAAATTAACTACGACGGCTTTACCGATAAGTTTTCGATTCAGGGTGATATCCCCCTGCGCGGGGGCGAAGTCTTTTATGTTCAAAGAAATTTTTATTTGCGCGAAGGGCGTTTGCTTTTAAAAGAAAATGAGCTGAGCTTCGATCCGATTCTTTCCGTTCGCGCCGAAATTCGGGATAGGAACGAACAGGGACCGGTCGTCATTTTGCTTATTGCCGATCCTGCGCCTTTAAGTCGCTTTGCCCCACGCTTTGAATCGCGCCCAGCTCTGTCGCAAATGGAAATTTTAAACCTTCTTGGCCAAAATTTTACGACCACGGCCGAGGCCGGAGAGGATGGAGTATTTGGAATGGAGCAGATGCTAACCTCTACGGTTGCCTCGGCGACAGATTTATTAACTCAGTTTGTCATTGTGCGGCAGTTTGAGCGACAGGTTAGAGATATATTAAATTTAGACATGTTCTCAGTGCGCACCCAATTGCTTCAAAATGCTGTATTGGGTGCTGCTTTTAATGTTGCCGGCTTTGGGGGGGGAGTGCTTGACAGAAAGGCTGGCCTTGGTAACTATTTTGATAACACGACAGTGTATATGGGGAAGTTTATTGCCCCCGACCTTTTTACCCATATTATGTTGACAATGCAGGTAAATGAGGCAAGAGATGATGAGTTGTTGGGAGGCTTCGAGATAATACCCGATATCGGTATAGAATTGGCTACACCGCTATTTGTTATTAAATGGAATTTTTCCCCGGAGAATCCAAAAGAAATTCTGGATTTAGGTAACTTTATTACGAGCAATTCGTTTTCAATATTTTGGAGTAAATCTTTCTAGCAATGTTTGAAAAATTTTTCCGTATATATTTATAGGAGCTTTCATGAGAAAAGGACTTATCGCATTACTTTTAATTTTTGTTTCATTCTTTTCTTTTGGCCAAGAATCTAGGGATGGGCAGGATTGGTACTATGGCAAACCAGTAAAAGATATTACCTGGGAGGGCCTTAATAACGTAAAAATCTCCGAATTAGAGAGTATCGGCGATAATTTTATTGGCCGTATTTTTGATGATGAAATGTTTTTCGATTTGCAGGAAAGAATTTATGGTCTAGAGCTCTTCGATTATATCACCCCTTCGGCCCTTCCCGGCGATGCAAGTGCACAGTCGGTCATTTTAAAGTTTACGGTAAGTGAAAAGCCCATTGTCGCCCGAATTGTTTTCGAGGGAAATATAGCATTAAGACGCAATGAGTTGCTGGATGCAATTCTTATTAAGCCTAACGATGTTTTTACCTCGCTAAAGGCCCTGTACGATGAATCGGCCATTAAAGAAAAATATCTTTCAAAGGGCTTTACCCAAGTGCAGGTAAAATCCGAAACGAGAACGATTGGCGATGGGCAGCTCCTCTTGGTTTTTACTATATCGGAGGGAGAGAAAATTGCAATTGAGGGGTTTCGCTTCGAAGGGAATACCAGTTTTTCCGATCGAGCCCTACGACGGCTGCTTTCGTTAAAGGCAAAGAGCTTGGTCAACGATGGCGCATTTAAAGAAAGTGCCCTGAGTGAAGATATTGCCGCGATAGAAAGTTATTACCGCGAGCGTGGCTATGTCGATGCCCGCGTTATAGATGTGGCCCGCGATACCAATCTGGAAAGCGAAAAGGGCCTGAATATGCTTACCCTTGTGTTTAAAATTGTCGAGGGAAAGCAATATACTTATCGGGGAGTATCTTTTCAGGGCAATAAAATTTTTACGGATGAGCAATTGGCAGCTAAACTTAGCTTAAAGCCTGGCCAAATTTTGAACTTTAAACGACTGGAAAACGATTATCAGGCCATTGTCGATCTTTACTATGAAAACGGCTATATCTTTAATACGATTAATAGGAGTGAAGAGCGCGATGAAATAGGTTTGAGTATTGCCTATACCATAATGGTGGTGGAACGTCCAAGAGCGCATATAGAAAACATCATTATAGAGGGCAATGTGCGCACTAAAGACCATGTTATAATGCGGGAAATTCCCTTGCAGGAAGGCGATATTTTTTCTAAGACAAAGGTTTTTAATGCCCTGCGCAATCTTTACAATTTGCAGTTTTTTTCCAATGTCATGCCAGAAACCCCACCGGGTAGCGAGGAAAACCTTATGGATCTGGTTTTTGTCCTAGAGGAGCAGCCCACCGCAGATATTCAGTTTGGCGTTACTTTTTCTGGAACAACCGATGTCGAAAAATCTCCGGTGTCGGCAATGGTTAAATTGGGCGATAAAAACTTTTTAGGTTACGGGAACACCGTGGGGGCCGAGGTTACCTATTCACCGGACCTTCAAAAAATATCGCTACAGTATATGGAGCGCTGGCTCTTTGGCCTGCCACTTTCTGGGTCTTTCGATTTAACGGTCAGCCATGGCACTATTACCACCCCCCAGGCCAATAAAAACGCCTCCTTTGTCGGGGACGAGGATTATGCCTTTCCCTATCCCTACTCCTCGTGGCAGGAATATTACGATGCCAGCAAGCAGGTTCCCACCGAATATTTAATGGATTTAGACCGTTGGACCTTCTCCTTGGGCTTTTCTTCCGGTTACCGTTTCGATTTAAACGCAGGCGTCCTCTCGCTGGGGGGAGGGCTTCGCACTGCCTTCAACAATAATATTTACGATACCAGTATATACCGCCCATTTGATCCAAGCATTCGGGATGGGGCGAACGAATGGATTCTTACCAATAGCCTAACTGGTTACGCCTCTTTGGATAACCGCGATATTTTTTACGACCCTTCAAAGGGCTATTATGTCTTACAGCGTTTGAGCTTAATAGGCCTATTGCCCGAGATTGAAAAAGAAAAATATATTCGCAGCGAGACAAAGGCCGAGGGCTTTGTAACCCTGTTTAATCTTCCGGTCTCCGATAAATGGTCTTGGAAAACGGTGCTTGGCCTGCATTCCGGCTTTTCCTGTATTCTCCCTGCCTTTCAAAATCTGCCCATTATTAAATCTACTAGCAAGTTTTATATTGATGGTATGTTTTATGGCAGGGGCTGGACCCGCCTTTACAATGTGCTGGGCCTGGCAATGTGGGAGAATTGGCTAGAGCTGCGCACCCCATTGGTACCGGGTATTTTGGCCTGGGATTTCTTTTTGGACGCCGTTGCCATAAAAGAGACGCCCGAGGCAATGTTTACCGAGCTCCGCTTACAGGATATGTATTTTTCTATGGGGGGAGGGCTCCGTATTACCATTCCCCAATTCCCCTTCCGCTTTAGTTTAGCAAAGCGTTTTGAATTCGACGAAGCTGGGCAAATAAGCTGGAAAAAGGGGGGCATCTTCCCCGATTCTTTAGGTATGGACTTTGTTCTGTCCTTTGCCATTTCGACCTATTAATTAAGGAGTGTATATGCAAAAAAACATTAAGTTTCTAGCTTTATTATCAATTGTATTTATTTCCACCCTTGTTCTTCCCAAGGGCATTGGTGCGCAAAGCTTGACCCGTGTTGCCTTAGTAGACCTTACCAAGGTCTACACCTCTTTTTTTAGGGACTCAAAGACGGTGCGGGCCTTCGAAAACAAGGCTGCGGGGATTAAATCGGAGGTGGAGCGCCTTACCGGCGAGCTACAGGTTCTGCAGGCCAAAAAGCTGGAAGCCTTCGAGAAAGGGGATGATAATTTAGTGCTCTCTTTAGAAAGCGATATAGAAAAAAAATCGGCCTATTTAAAAGACTATTATCGCATTAAGATGGCCGAGCTCGAAGACGAGAAAAAGCGTTTAGCTTCCTCCGATTCCTTTGTTTTGGAGGTTCAGGGCGAACTTCGAAAGCTGGCAGAGGCAGAGGGCTTTTCTATTGTGTTTGATATAAAGGATATGCCCGGCCTGCTTTGGTATAGCCAGACGGTGGATATTACCGATTCTCTTATCCAAAAGCTGCGGGCAGCAGTCCGCTAGAAAGCTATAGTTTTTCTATACTTATTTTCCCCAGGGCTTTTTCTAGCACAAAACAGCTCTTGCTTACGTCTTCCTCGAGCCAAAGGGCAACATGGCATATTTCTATCAGGCTGCCCCGTGTTGCGGTGCCCAGGACCTCTATTTTTGCTTCGTCGTTGCTATCCAGTTTGGCCAATAATTCCCCGACCCGTGTGTTCGATTTCTCGAGGTCGCCAAGCAAGACCAATTCCAGATCCTTCATTTTTTTTAACATCGAAGAGCTGGCGTCTTGGGCAATTTTTTCCCGCAGTTTTTGTAACTTAAGAGAGACAATTTTAATGCGCTCGTTCACTCGCTCTAATTCCTGTTGTACGGTAAAGTCTATGCCACAGTGAATTTTAGTCTGCTTTCCCTTTTCACTTCCAATGTTCAGGGCCTTAACACCGTTTATTGCCCAAACTTCGCTGGCAATAATTTTCCCCTTCTCGCCACAGTCCACCTTGTCCATGCTATATATGTGCGAATTTATAATGCCACCGCCCACGATTACTGAGCCCCGGGCTGCTAACCGACAGTTTTGAATAAATTTACAGCGCACTTCGTTGCCCGATCGCACATAGCCACCGAGTCTTCCTACCAAGCCACCGGCAACGACAAGGTCTTTTTTGCTTACCACATCGCTGGCATCGAGGGTCTGTTTTGCGAGTATTGAACCCCCAGAGTACAGGCGAAAGCCATCGGCAACCGGGCCATCTAGGATGATGTCCCCGGGAAAGGCAATATGGCCAGTTTTATAGTCTATGCCCCCCTTAATGGCCAAGACCTCTTCTACCGAGAGCGTCAATTTTTCCTCTACAAGTCTGCCATCGCAGGCAGCGTAGATGGCCTTTTCGTCGGTGTTGGTGTTGGTGCCCCCTAGGACAGACTCTGGCTTCTTAATGCTCATCTCTATTAAGTCGCCATGAATTGTCTTGCCATTGTTGCCATATACCTTCGGCCGGCGGATGGCTAGTTTTTGACCTTTTTTTACAATTATAAAGGGGGAAACCTCGCGCCAATCTACCCGTGGCACATCGCCATCGGGCAGTTTGGGCCAAACCCTAAAGGCCGGGTTCATTTCGTAATATTCTTCTATTTCTTCCACTGGGCCATCGCCCTGGGCAATGATAATTCCCTTAATTACTTTTTGGTTTAAATTTGCTTCCATTGCATGGGTCTGCACCCTTTCCCAGTCCAGGCCGTATTGAATATTTGCCCGTTCAATTATGGCGCTTATGTAGTCATTGTCCAGGGGCCTGCCATTGCCTACAGGGGGGAAAAAATCTGCAGTGGCTAAAAGGGCCTTTTCGTCAATATGAATTTCTATTTTGCCATCTTCATTGCCAAAGGAACCCGCTTGGGCATTGCTAGAGAAATTGGCAGTGGGGAAATCGCTCACAGAGGCCTCCACCCACATTCTCGGCATTTTTTGCCGACTTCTCAAGGTCGAGTTTAAGGCAGTTATTTGATCGACAGGGGCTATTGAAAAATAACTCGCTTGCCCGTATCTTGGGGTAGATTCATTTACGCGGAGGCAGATATGACAAGCTATAAAAATGCAGACGAGTCTGCGATATGGAAAAAATTGCAGGATATAGCGGCTAGTAAAAGAAATTTTAATTTTGCTCAGGAATTGACCGCAGAGCGCGTTCGGACCTATGTCTCTGCCATGGCCAGCGGTCTGAGCTATTCGTATGCAGCAAAGCAGGTAGATGGGGAAGTTTTGGATTTACTTCAAGATTTTTCCGACGATATGCAATTGATAGCTAGATATAAGGCACTTTTATCCGGCGATAAAGTGAATACGGGCGAAGACCGCAGGGTCTTGCACCATCTTTTAAGGGGCGAACTTGTCGGGCCAGTAATAGAAGCGGGCAGGGACCTCGGTAAATTTTATCGGGAACAGAAGGAGGGCTTTTTTGCCTTTGCCGAAAAGGTACATGCGGGAACACTGCGTGGATCTAAAGGGCATCGCTTTGAACAGGTGGTGCAAATTGGCATTGGGGGCTCAGATTTAGGCCCCCGAGCGATATATTTGGCATTGGAAAACTTGGCCTTGGCCCAGGATACATTAAAACTTCGGGCCCGCTTTATTTCTAATGTGGACCCAGACGATGCAGCCCAGGTATTAAGCGAAATAGCACTGGAAAAAACCCTCTTTGTGCTTGTCTCTAAAAGCGGGACGACCCAGGAAACCCTGGCCAATGAGCTCTTTGTAAAAGAGAGGCTAAAAGAAGCTGGCCTAGACCCAGCCTGCCACATGCTCGCAGTAACCAGCGAAACCAGCCCCCTGGCTCACAATGCCAATTATCTGGATTCATTTTATATCGACGATTATATCGGTGGGCGCTATTCCTCCACCTCGGCGGTCGGTGGCCTTGTCTTTGCCCTTGCCTTTGGCGGACAGTGGGTGCAAGCCTTTCTTAGCGGCGCCGCGGAGGCCGATAAAACAGCCCTAGAAGGGGATATTCGTAAAAACCCCGCACTTTTAGATGCCCTTATTGGCCTGTGGGAGCGGAATTTTTTACATTATTCGACAACGGCAATTTTACCCTATAGTCAAGCTCTCTCTCGCTTTCCTGCGCATTTGCAGCAGCTGGATATGGAATCCAATGGCAAAGGGGTAAATTATCTGGGTAAAAAAATAGCCTATAAGACCGGCCCCATTGTGTTTGGCGAGCCGGGGACCAATGGGCAACATTCGTTTTATCAGCTTTTACACCAAGGTAGCGACATCGTACCCCTGCAGTTTATAGGTTTTCGCGAAAGTCAGCGCGGCCAGGATATTGAGGTCGATGCCTCGACGAGTCAGCAGAAGCTTGTTGCCAACCTTGTGGCTCAAATTGTGGCCTTTGCCGTGGGCAAGGACAGCGAGGACGGCAACAAGCTATTTCCCGGCAGGCGACCTTCCAGCCTTATTGTTGGCGACAAACTTAGCCCCCAGAGCCTGGGCAGCCTCTTGGCCCACTTCGAAAACAAGGTGATGTTTCAGGGTTTTGCTTGGAACATTAACTCCTTCGACCAAGAGGGGGTGCAGTTGGGCAAGCTACTCACTAAGCAGGTGCTGGCCGGGCCGCCCGAGGACAGCGCCCTTAAGGCATATGCCCAGCTATTGGGAATAAGCTGAGTTTTCCCCGGGATTGGGGGTCCCGGGATCGGGGGCTTTGGCTTAGAGGTCGCGGCCTCAGGGGCCCCGGGTTCAAGGGCCCTGGCTCAGAGGTCGCGGCTTCAGGGGCCCCGTACCAGCTGCACGATAAAGCGCAGCATGATGTCCCAAGATTTGTCGCTCAAACTGTGAATATTGTCCTTGGGGCTGTGAAACAGGCACCAGGTCTCTGGAATTTCTATTGATGCCTCTGTCTGCGAACACTGTACGATGAGCGCTTGGCTATTTGCCGCGTTGCGGTTGGTGTCGGCGATAAGTTTTTGGGCCTCGTTTTTTGGCAAAAGGGTGATGGTCTGGCCAATAAAGCCCGCCCGCAAAAGCCCTAAATCGTCGGAAAAGGGGGTGGCAGCTAAAAATAAATCCTGTCCTGGCAGGCTTTTTACGCAGTCCATTGCGCGCCCTCGCAAAACAGCAAGCTCGCTTCGCCCACTGTCTGCGCTATTGCCTTTGCTCTGGCTTAAAATGCGGTCTACGGTCGTAGATAAAATAATACTTTCGCCCCGCCCACAGGCATCCAAGATATAGATATGGAAAGAGGGCATATTTCCCTGTGCTAGTATATGGGCGAGGGCGAGCCCAAGGGAATAGGACCCCTGGCTCGTTGCGCCCCCCTTTGCGGCAGATTCTTCGCTATCAGTAAAAATACAGAGCCAGTTTTTAATGCCAAGGTCAATTAAGCGTCTACTGGCCTCGGCCAGCTGTAAAACCGCCGCTGAATTGTCGTTTGCACCGGGAACCTGGCTGTGGCGGTCGTAGTGGGCTACGAGTACTATAAGAGCTTTATTTTTAATCTTAGCTGGCTCCTGTGGGCGCAGGAGAATATGGCGTTTCTTATCAATTGTAATGGATTGGCAATACAGGGGCCTGTCCTGGCAACTGGCCTGTAAATATGCAAAGAGCAGATCGTGGCGCGAAATATCTGGTTTTAGAAATTCAATAAAAAATGGATTCTCGCTATATATTTTCCCCATTTTTGGAGTATATCATACATTCCCTTGACCTTATTTACGCAATTTATTATTCATGAGGCATGATTCGCAAAGAGATTGCCGAGATCTCGGTAAAAAAACATTTAACGAGCTTAGAGCCCGATGGTTTAAGCCGATTTACCCTTTTAGACAACAGTATTCGCGGTGCAATTGTGTCGGCAACAGCCCTGTGCACCCAAATGCGTGTAAATCATGGGCTGGGTATCATTGAATCCTTGGCCCTGTCGCAGGCCTCTATGGGCGCCCTTCTGTATACCATCAATTTAAAAGAGGGAGACCGGGTGGATATGCGGGTAGACTGCACGGGGAGCCTGCGGGGTTGGTCGGTTCA
>CAZBJJ010000010.1:20659-35203 GCA_964492245.1 uncultured Spirochaetales bacterium
TGCCGAAGGCAGGCTGCGTGGACATCTGTTTAATCCCTCGGTACAACTCGACAGGCCCCTTGAATCCTTAGATTTGCAGGCCTTTATTGGCAGTGGCACGCTGGCTGTGCGCCGCTACCATGGCGATAGGGAATCGTGGAATGGCCTTGTGGAACTTGCAAAGGGCAGAATTGCCGAAGACCTTGCTGCCTATTATTTAAAATCCGAGCAAATAAAAACCAGTATTTCTCTGAGTGTCCGTTACAATAGCGAAGGCCATATCGTTGCTGCCGCCGGCATTCTTTTACAGGCCCTGCCGGGAGCAAGGGAAATAGATTTAGAGGATGCCGAGGACCGGCTAAAAGAATTGGGTTCGGTATCCGACTGGATTATTCCAGGCAATAAAAGAGCGGAATTAATTTCCTCTTGGTTTGGGGCCTTTGGGCCTAAATTTTTACAGAGCAAGCCGGTATCTTTTTACTGTCCCTGCTCGCAGGAGAGAATGTATAGCTATCTGCAGTTATTGAGCGAGCATGAAAAGGCAGAAATACTCGAGCAGGGTCCCTTTCCCCTAGAGCTCATTTGCCATAGCTGCTCGAGTCTGTATCAGTTTGATAAAGAGGATATAAAAAACCTTGTTAATTAGATTTTTCCCTTTTTATTAGTATGTCGTGCAGGCCACGAAAGCGCTCTTGGTTATCCGGGGACAGCTCCATAAGTGCCTCGTGGCTTGTTAAAACATCTTCGGGGCCTATGCCTTGGTTTATCTGCAGGGGCTGGGCATGTGCCGGAAATGTGGGGGCATCGGTTAAAACATCTACGAGAGCGAGCACCGAAAGCTTGTCGAGGATTTCAAGAACCTCTTTGCTGGGGCGCACAATTTCCAGCCTAGTATTGGCCAGTTTTAGAAGGCGTTTGTTTATGCCTACAAGCAGGCCAATAAAGGTGGAGTCCATATACTGGCAGTTTTCTAAATACACCAGCACTCTTTTTATTGGGTTTTCCCGGTCTATGGCGTCAAAAACCTGGTTGCGCAAATCGCCACAGATCTTTGCGGTAATATGTCCCCTTCCTGCAAGGTAGAAAATGGCCGAGTCATCAATTGTGTAAAGCTCACCCTGCATATGCGATGCCTCCGTCTGTTGTACTGTAGGCTATTTTTGGATATAATGCAATGAAATGGCCGATGAAAGCCCCATGATGCGCCAATACCGCGCAATTAAAGCCAATCACCGAGACGAGGTCCTGTTTTTTCGCCTTGGCGACTTTTACGAAATGTTTGCCGAAGACGCCCAGGAAGTCTCTGCCCTTTTAAATTTGACACTTACCAGCCGGCATGGCATTCCCATGTGTGGCATTCCCTGGCATGCTGCACGCAATTATATTGCCCGTTTAGTAAAACATGGCAAGAAAATTGCCATCTGTGAACAGGTCGGCGATCCAGCTACATCTAAGGGCATTGTAGAGCGGCGGGTAGTGGAGCTTATAACGCCGGGCACCGCCGCCGAAGAGGCCTATTTAGACCGGGGCGACTATGCCTATCTTGCCTCGATTGTTGGCAGCGAATCTGGCCTGGCCTTTAGCTATTTGGAACTTAGCTCCAGCGAATTCAAGGTTACTTCTTTTCGATTCGAGGAAGCGGCATCCTTTTTGGCAAAGGAATTGGAACGCCTTAAGGTACGAGAAATTATCGTGCAGGAATCGCTTTTTTCTCTTATCCCCCGGTTGGCAGAAATTTTAGAGCGTCAAGAATCTTTATACGTAAACCGCTGGGCCGATTGGCTTTTTGACCCTTCGCGCAGTAAAGAGCTCTTACAGCGTCAGTTTGGCACCCTCAATTTAAAGGCCTTTGGTTTGGTCAATGAAAAAATTGAAGCTATCGCAGCGGCAAGCCTTTTGTCCTATGTGGGCGAAAATACCATGGCCGATGTTCCCCATATTCAAAGCCTGTCTTCCTACCGCGAAGAAGAATTTGTAAATATGGACGAGGCCACCCTGCGCAATTTAGAGCTGGTGAGTTCGCGCAACGAGACATCTACCCGCTACACGCTTTTTGGGGTCCTGGACAATACTAAAACCGCAATGGGGCAGCGGCTTTTAAAACGGCGCATTCTTCAGCCCCTTGTCTGCCTAAAGGCCATTGAAAGCCGGCTTGAAAAAGTAGATCTGCTGTACCGCAATCAGAGCCAGTTGAGCCTTGTTCGAGAAGAGCTGGCCCGAATAAACGACCTCGAGCGCTTAACCGCCCGGGTGGCCATGGAAAAGGCACATGCAAAAGACCTCGTGGCGGTTCGAAAGACATTGGACATTCTAGATGATGTTTTAGATATACTGCAGGCCCTTGCCTTTGGCGATATCAAAGATTATGACGCTGCCGCAGTGCCCTCATCCGAGGAGCAAAATAATTTAAATGATATCCGTGCCCTTTTGGCACAGGCAATCCTGGATGAGCCATCAATTTTATTGAACGAGGGCAATATGATTCGCCCTGGCTACGACGAGGATTTAGACAGATTGCTCGCCCTACAAAATAGTGGCCAAGATCTATTGATGGAGTATCTTGAAGAGGAAAAACAAAAAACTGGCATTGCCAATTTAAAAATTAAATACAATAAAATAATTGGGTATTTTTTCGAGATTACCAAGGGCAATATATCTTTGGCGCCAACTTGGTTTATACGCCGGCAGTCTTTGACAAACTGCGAGCGATATACCACCGATAAGCTTGCCCAGCTCGAAAGCGATATTACCAGTTCCCAGGAGCGCGCAATTGAGCGCGAGCAAATTGTTTTTTTAGAAGTTCGCAATAGGCTGCGCGCACAGATAGCCCCCCTCTTGTCTGCCGCCCGCTTTTTGGCCGATTTAGATGTCGTTCAGTCGCTTGCGCGCTCGGCAACGGTAAACGCCTGGACTCGCCCGCACTTTAGTGCCGGCTTGGAACTTCAGCTTACCGAGGCCCGCCACCCCGTAGTGGAGGCCCATCTTTCCGCCGGTGCCTTTGTGCCCAACGATATTCAGCTGTTGGCCCACCGCGAAAGCGGGGAAGCGGGCGGCTGCTGTTTTGCCCTTATCACCGGGCCGAATATGGCCGGAAAATCCACCTATCTGCGCCAGACCGCCTTAATTGTGCTTATGGCACAGATGGGCAGCTTTGTGCCCGCCTCCTCGGCCCTTATAGACCCCGTCGACCGCATTTTTTGCCGCGTAGGGGCCTCGGACAACCTTGCCCGGGGCGAATCCACCTTTTTAGTGGAAATGAACGAGGCGGCATATATATTGCGCAATGCCACAGTTAAAAGTTTAGTAATTATGGACGAGGTGGGCAGGGGCACCGGCACCCAGGACGGGCTGTCTATTGCCTGGGCAATTTGCGAGGACCTTTTAGACAGGCTTTGTTGCCGGACCCTCTTTGCCACTCATTATCATGAATTGGCACATTTAGAGCATCCCTATTTGTTACAGCTCTGCATGGACGTTAAAGAAGAGGAAGAAGGCATTGTCTTTTTAAAAAAGGTGCGCCCCGGCGCTGCCGGTAAATCCTATGGTCTGCATGTCGCCCGTTTAGCGGGCATCCCCCGGCATATTTTACAGCGGGCACGGGAGATTATGCGCAAGCTAGAGGGGCAGGGGGGAGCTCTACCTCCTTTGCAGAGGGCAGAAGATAGCGCCCCAGAAGGCAGGGCTTTTTCTTGGCTGGAGGAAGAGCTTTTAAACACCGATGTCGAGCATTTGAGCCCCATAAATGCTCTTGTTTTACTTAACGAGTGGCAGGGCGAATTGGCCCTGGCAGGTAGGACGAAGAAGCAGGCAATTGATGATAAAAGAAGGGCCGAGAAAGCAAAACCAGAAAAATTAAAACCCGCGGCCAGTAAGGAGCCAGAGCTCTTCGATTAATTTTTTTTATATTGCGTAAAAAGTCAAAGAAAAGCCCCGCTTCTCTCCATACTTATAGGTATGATGCGCCCCATTTCTTTTGAACATGTGCGGGAAGTTTTTTTGCCATACAACTGTGGCGTCTGCGGAAAAAACTTATTGACCAATGGCCTTGTTTACTATGGCCTTTGCCCGAGCTGTCTAAGGTTTTTTACCCGCGATCCCCTGCCGCGCTGTATATTTTGCGGACGGCCCCTTTTGGCCGAAAAGAAAGCCTGTTTGGAATGTCGGACCTTGGAAGAGCCCCCGTCCATCCATGCGGCTGCCGCCCTTTTCCCCTATAGTGCCCAGGCAGGCAGTTTAATGCGCACCTATAAGTTTAAGGGCCAACGCAATCTTTCCCGCTATATAGCCCATTCATTTAACCGGGAGCTGCATTTTCTTTTGCATGATATAGATATAGCCAATATTAACATTGTCCAGGTTCCCTCGAGCCCGGGGAAAAAAAAGAAAAAAGCCTGGGACCAAATGGAATTGGTGGCCAAAGAGTTGGCGCTTAAATCGGGCATTCCCCGCCTAAACTGTCTATGTCGGAAAAAAAGTGCCGTGCAGAAAACGCTTAACCGGCTTGAACGGGAGGCAAACTTATGGGGGAAAATATATTGTAAGGGTCCTGCGCCCCTTAATGCCCTGTTAATAGACGATGTGCTTACAACAGGGGCCACAATGCGGGCCTGTGCAAAGATATTAAAAGAGGCCGGTTCAGAACGTATTTACTGCCTAAGTTTTTGCTACGATTAGACATATCTTAATAGGCGTTAAAAGCCTTGAGCGCAATTTTTTATAGGCCTGTTGACAAAGAATAAAGGCTCAGATAGGCTGTTTTTAACAGTCGAAGATTTCAATAATCTAAAAAGGGAGTCGTTCGAGCGACTCCTTTTTTAATGGGTGGAGCGGTGCAATTTAACCAAAGAAAAGATGATGCCCTTCAGAGCGAGCTACGCGAGCTGGTGGAGGCAGCGGGCATGTTCCTGCTGGAATATGCCCTAAGCAGGCATCGAGGTTCTGTACAGTTAAAGGTTGTCCTGTATCGCAAAACCGTTCTTGGCCTGGAAGATTGTTCGCGCGTTCATCGCGTGTTACAGACCAGGTTGGAAACGGAATATCCAGATTTAGAAGTCTATCTTGAAGTATCGTCTCCTGGAATTGACCGACTTATTAAAGATGCGTCGGAATTTCTTTTGTATAGGGGGCGAGGGGTGCGATGTTATTCCACCGAAAAATCAGATTGGGTTGCAGGTATTGTAGTGGATGCAGATAGCGAAAAACTTGTTTTGCGCACGAAAGAGGCTTCCGTGGAACTACCCTATAGCACAATCGCTAAGGCCAGACTAGATTATTCACTGGAGGTCGGTAAAGAATGAAGACCGATATCTCAGAGGCAATTAACCAACTCAAACAGGAAAGAGGGCTCTCCGAAGAGCTTATTTTACAGACAATCGAAGACACCTTGGTGGCAGCGTATAAACGGCGCTATGGCAATGTGGATAACGCCGTGGTGCGCTTTGCCCCCGACAATTCGAGTGTAGAAATTTTTTCCCGTAAAAAAGTAGTAGATGGCGTTTACGACCCGGCAATCGAGCTGGATGTAGAGGATGCAAAAAATCTTTTTCCCGACGCCGAATTGGGCGATGAACTTTTAATCGAAGTCGATCCCAAGGATTTCGACCGAGGCGCTGTGCAGACTGCAAAACAGACCGCTCATCAATCTTTGCGCGATATCCAAAAGGATACCCTGTATGCCGAATACAAGGGCAAAGAGGGCGAAATAATAATTGGCTATTTTTTGCGCGAGCGAAATGGCACCATATATGTCGATCTGGGGAAGGTCGAAGGGGTTTTACCGAAGAAATTTCAGTCTCCCCGCGAAGTGTATCATCAGGGCGATAGAATTAAGGCCATCATTGTCGAGGTGAACAAGGCCAGTGCTGGCTTGCAGGTAGTGCTCTCCCGCTCGCACACCGATTTTGTTAAAACGGTCTTTGAGCTGGAGGTCCCAGAGATTTCCGACCGGGTGGTAGAAATTTTCAAAATTGTCCGCGAGGCGGGGCATCGCACTAAAATTGCGGTATTCTCCAGCCGGGACGATGTCGATCCCGTTGGTGCCTGCGTGGGTCTTAAGGGCATGCGTATTCAGACAATTATTAAAGAATTGGAAGGGGAAAAAATTGATATTTTAAAATACGACCCCGACCCTGAGCGTTTTATTAAAAATGCCCTGTCTCCGGCAGAAATTAAGGACGTCGTTTTAATTGATAAAGATAAGCGACAGGCGCTGGCTGTAGTTGCAGATACCCAGCTCTCCCTTGCCATTGGCAAGCAGGGCTTAAACGTAAGATTGGCTAACCGCCTGACCGACTGGAATATCGATGTTAAAACCGAAGAACAGTTTGCAGAAATGGATATTTCCATTGGAACCCGTCGCGCAGTTTCCGAACTCTTCGGCGAAGAGGAGTTTACGCGTATCGATGAGCTGCCGGAAACCGATGCCCGTGTTATCGAAATTCTGGCAAATAGTGGTAACACGGGCATCGGTTTCCGGCAGCTCATGCCCGTGTTATCGAAATTCTGGCAAATAGTGGTATCGAATTTATCGAAGACTTCTTAGAATTGACAGAAGAGGAGTGCTCGGCAATAGAGGGCCTACAGGCAGAGGACATTGAATCGCTACGGGCTATCATCGAAGAGAATGTCGAAATAATTGAAGAAGATTATAGTGCAGATGCATCTGAAGACGCGTCTGCAGACGTTTTTGATGAAGACCTGTCACCAAATGGTGCACCAGATGGTGAACCTGTGGACGATGGAACGGAAAGCACAGAGCCAAGTATAAAAGAAGAATACGAGGATGAAGAGTTTGAGTGCCCAGAATGTGGGGCTACGATAACGATAGATATGACCAACTGCCCAAGTTGTGGCATTGGATTGAGCTTCGAATATGAAGACGAAGAGTAAAGGTGGAATATGGCCCAAGAATTCGAGAAAGAGCAGAAACCCAAAGTTGAATTGATTAAAAACCCCAAACAAGCCGAAGTGGTGGATGCTAAGCCTGGCGAAGGCGAACAAAGTACTAGGCGTAAGGTAGTAGTTAAGAGAAAAGCCTCCTCGAATTCCCCTGAACCGGCAACTAAGAAGGCCAGTGTGCGTGTTGTTGCAAAGCCCGCGAAAGAGGCACAAGAGAAGTCTGTGGCAGCCGAGGTTAAACCCGAGAAAAAACCGGTCTCCGAAAAAAAAGCTGTGCAGGACAAAGAAAGTCCTTCTGGCGAAGAAACAGCAAAGAAAAAAACACCGGATACCAAGGCTAAACGAGAAAAAGTCGAGGGCACCGGCCCTAAAACACTAGAAACAGAGCGACCCAATGTGGTAGAGGGGCGTGTGGGAGGCAGACCAGCTCCAAGAGACAATAAATCGCCCTTCCCCCAGCGCCCTGCCCGGGCTGCGGGAATTGTGGGAGGCAGACCAGTAAACAGGCCCGAAAGAGGGCCGCGCCCCTCATCTCCGGGCGAGCGAGGATCCCGACCGGGTCATACCGGTTCCCGTACTGGAGGCCCAGGGGGCGGTCAAAGAGCTCCCTATGGTTCTAGGCCGACCGGTCCGAATATGGGCAATAGACCAATGCAAGCGGGAAGGCCAGGTGGGCAGGGAAGGCCGGCAGGCCAAGGTCGACCGGGTGGCATGGGGCGACTAGGTGGCTTTGGCCGCCCAGGAGGAGCTAGCCCAGGAGCCGCACCGATACCCACCAATAAGGCACCGGCAAAAAAAGCGTTTAAGGCCAAAAGGCCCGTTTATACTCGAAAAAACAAAGAACAGGAGATGGAGGATAAACTCCTTCAACAGAAAAAGAAATCGCAGCGAATGGTCAATCCGGTGCCAAAATCCATCGATATGATGGAAGTTATTTCGGTATCTGAACTTGCCCGGAAAATGAACCTAAAAGTTTCCGATATCATCGCCAAGCTCATGTCTATGGGCATGATGGTTACGATTAACCAGCAGATCGATGCGGATACCGCCACAATTTTGGCCAGTGAATATGGCTGCCAGGTAAATATAGTTAGCCTGTACGATGAAACTTTAATAGAAACAGCCAAGGATGACGAGGACGATTTAACCCCGCGCCCACCGGTAGTTGCTGTTATGGGCCATGTCGACCACGGTAAGACGAAGCTGCTCGATGCGATTCGCAGTGCCGATGTCGCCTCCGGCGAATTTGGTGGGATAACCCAGAAAATTGGGGCCTACATGGTAGAAACCGAAAAGGGTAGGGTTACCTTCCTTGACACACCGGGCCACGAGGCCTTTACCATGATGCGTACCCGCGGGGCCCAGATTACCGACATTGTTATTCTCGTTGTCGCTGCCGACGACGGGGTAATGCCCCAGACAGTCGAAGCGATAAATCATGCCAAAGAGGCCGATGTGCCCATCATTGTGGCCATCAATAAAATTGATAAACCCGAAGCCAACCCCGACAAGGTTAAGACAAAGCTCTCCGATTTAGGCCTTATGCCCGAAGACTGGGGGGGCTCGACCCAGTTCTGCGAAATATCTGCTCTTAAAAAACAGGGAATTGATACCTTAATCGATGCCCTCCTGCTTCAGGCCGAAATGCTCGAATTGCAGGCGAACAGTAACTGCCCGGCAGAAGGCAAAATAATTGAATCGCGCATAGATCATGGCCGGGGCGTTGTCTGTACTATTATTGTGGAACGGGGAACTCTGGAAGTTGGCGACTCCTTTGTGGCCGGCGTATGGCCGGGGAAGGTAAGAGCTATATTTAACGACAAGGGGCAGCGCATCGAATCTGCCACACCCTCTATGCCGGTAGAAGTTATTGGCTTTGAAGGAGTGCCCAATGCTGGCGACCCCTTCCAGATAGTGGATGGCGAAAAGACAGCCCGCAGTATTTCGGATAAACGCCAAGAGCTGCGCCGCTTCGAAGATGCCAAAAATGTTAAAAAAATCACCTTGGACAATCTCTACGACACTATTAGCGATGGCACGGTTCAGGAGCTCAAGGTAATTATAAAGGGAGATCTGCAGGGCTCGGTCGAGGCTGTGCGCTCCAGCTTGGAAAAACTGTCCACCAAGGAAATTCGACTCAATGTTATTCAAGCCCTGCCCGGCGCAATTAACGAAGGCGATGTAAATCTTGCCTCTGCCTCTAACGCAATACTTATAGGCTTTAATGTGCGCCCCACCCCCCAGGCCAAGGCCCTGGCGGACCAGGAAAAAGTGGATATTCGGCGGTACAATATTATCTATAAGGCGGTCGAAGAGATTCAACAGGCAATGGAAGGCATGCTTGCCCCAGAAACCAAGGAAGAAATTATTGCCACTGTCGATGTGCGCGATACCTTTAAGGTCCCCAAAATTGGTACTATTGCCGGCTGCTATGTACTTACCGGAACGGTCAAACGCAATGCCAGCGTAAACGTAATTCGCGACAATGTGGTTATACATACCGGAAAAATGGCCTCTTTAAAGCGCTTTAAGGACGATGCCCGCGAAGTTGCCGCTGGCTACGAGTGCGGTATTGGGCTGGAAGGCTTCGACGATATTCAGGTTGGCGATCAGTTAGAAGTCTTTAGCATTGTCGAAGTTGCCCGAAAACTTTCTAAGGCCTAGGCAATGTCTGGCCACCGGATGCAGATGCTCAATCTGCAAGTGCAAGAAGAAATTGCCCAGGTCATAGTCTCGGGCAAGATTAAGGACCCCCGGGTGAACAGCCTTTTGTCGATTACCAGGGTGGACCTGAGTCGCGATTTAAGCTGGGCAGATGTCCATGTCTCCAGTCTCACCGCTGGCAAGGATTTACAGAAGGCAGTTGAGGGCCTGCAAAGTGCTGCGGGTTTTATACAGGCACAGTTGGCCCGACGCCTGCATATTCGCCAGACTCCCAAGCTTCGCTTTCATTGCGATTATAGCTTAAAAGATGGCTTTGACCTTGTGCAAAAAATCGAGGACCTGGTCGATTGAAGACTGCAAGCGGGACCCAGGGTATATTGCTTGTGGATAAGCAGCCTGGAATTACCAGCTTCGATGCCCTAAGCAGTATTAAACGCAGCCTCCAAACAAGAAGGGTGGGCCACTGTGGCACCTTGGACAAATTTGCCGAGGGCCTTCTTATTGTATTGGTGGGCAGATCCACCCGCCTTGTCCCCTGGTTTACCGCCTTGGATAAAAGGTATATTGCCCGCATATGTTTTGGGATTGAAACGAGCAGCTTGGATCCCGAAGGCGAAGAAATTGCCCGTGGCCCTATACCAAACGAGAAAGATGTATTCGAAATTCTGCCCGCTTTTTCTGGACAAATTATGCAGAGGCCGCCTGCCTATTCGGCCATTCATATTGATGGCAAAAGAGCCTGGCAGCTGGCCCGCGAGGGCAGGGAAGTTCTTATAAAAGAGCGGCCCGTGCACATTCATGCTATAGAATTGCTGGATTGGCAGAGCCCCTATGCAATTATTTCGGTGCACTGTTCCAGTGGGACCTATATTCGATCGCTGGCCCGCGATATTGGCCTTGCCCTGGGTACCAGGGCCTATGTACAGGCCCTGGCGCGCGAGAGCATTGCCGATTTTGCGCGCAAGGATGCCACCGTCTGTTCGGGGCCAGAAGAAAAAAACGGCCCTGCCGACAGCCCTGCCGCCGGCAAGGCCAATAGCGGGACCGAAATGGCCGAAAAAACAAGGGCGGCCCTTAAGCCGGTTTCGCGCGAGCACTTTAAGGCAATTGGGATTCAAACTGCCGAAGTGAGCGGGCCAGAAATTTTGCATATTCGCCAGGGAAGGGCCCTGCCAGGGCGCATTGTAGATTTGCATGTGGAAAACGCCCAAGACCTTGCCCTAGTAGACGAAGAGGGTGTCTTTGTTGCCATGCTTAAAAAAAAGGGCCCGTCCCTAGCCTACGCCTGTGTGGATGCTGGGCCAACATGAAGGTTATAAGCTGGCAAGAGCTTCTTAATATGCCGCAGCCCTTTTTTCTGGACCAAAAGGCAGATGTTGGGGCCAGCATTGGCGTTTTCGATGGGGTGCATCGCGGCCATACAGCCCTGCTCGAGAAAGTTTTAGCCTCGAGCCCGGGGAAGGCGGTGGTTGTCACTTTTAAACAGAGCCCGCAGGCCCATTTATTTCCCCAGCGTTTTCCCGGCTATTTGTATAGCTTAAACCAACGTTTAGAAATTTTTAATGCGATGGGCATAGACCTTGTCTGCCTCATTGACTTTTCTCCGGAGTTTGGTAGAATGAGCGGGAAAGATTTTATAGGTTTGATTCAAGAACGTCTCAAACTGCGCTATTTGGCAATAGGTAGCAACTTTCGCTGCGGATATGGCTTGGACACCGATGTACAGCGTATTTCCGAATTGAATTCGGAAAAAGGAATACAGACAGATATACTGCCTCCCGTTTTTTGGGCAGGCGAACCGGTAAGCTCCAGTCGTATACGCACCGCAATAGCTAGGGGAGACCTCGTCGAGGCGACCGAGCTGTTCGGGCGAGACATTGTTCTCGATGTAAGTGATGTCCCCACTACCCCGGGACCCACCTGGATCGATTACAATGTAGGAGCCGCCAAGCGCATCGCGCCACCGCCGGGCCGGTATTCTGTTCTTATCCAGTCTATTAAAAATCAATGTTCCACTGGTACAGTGGAAATTGCCCATTCCTATCTTCGATTGTCAGGGCCGCGCGCCAAACGGCTTGTTTTTAAGGTAGAGCAATAGGCAGGTAAAAAGAGATTTATTTATATATCGAGTTTTGTCCTTTGTAATGAAGCTCGATAGTTTAAGGAGAAAGAGAATGGCTTTAAGCAAGCAGGACATTTCGTCCACCGTTGCAAAATTCGGCGATAGCGAAAAAGATACTGGAAAGACAGAGGTGCAGATTGCCCTCCTGACCAATCGTATTAATCTGCTTACCGAACACTGTAAAACCTTTAAAAAGGATAAAAGTGCCCAGCGGGGACTTCTTATTCTTGTCGGTCAGCGCCGCCGCATGATAAAATATCTGCAACGTGTAGACCTTGAACGCTATCGGGCGCTAATTAAAGAATTAGGGCTTAGAAAATAGCAAAAACTGGCCCGGGAAATTGGCCTTGTGCCTTTTTACTGGGCTTTTTCATTCTTTAGGTGGCTATTTTGTCCACCGACTGGCAACAGTTAAAACAGCCTATAGGTAGGTAATATGATTCAAAGAGTAAGTATGAAAATAGCTGGCGAAGAGCTGGTTTTAGAAACAGGCCGTATGGCAAAACAGGCCAATGGCTCCATCTATGCCAGTATTGGTGGAACCACCATATTGGCAACCGCCTGTACCTCGGGAAATGGCGAGGAGGGCCTAGATTATGTCCCCCTTACCGTGGATTACAACGAAAAATACTATGCTGCTGGAAGAATTCCCGGTGGCTTTTTAAAACGGGAAGCCCGGCCAAAAGACAAGGAAATTTTAGTTTCCCGCCTTATAGACCGGCCCATGCGCCCCCTTTTCGACAAGGAGTTTGGGCGAGATATACAAATTGTGCCAACGACAGTCTCTGCCGATGGCATTAACCCCCCCGATATGCTCTCTATTGTGGCCTCCTCGGCTGCAGTGCATATTTCTGATATCCCCTTTGCGGGACCGGTGGCCGGTGTACGTATCTGTGCGGTAGGCGATGAGCTTTTAGTCAATCCCACCTACGAGGAGATTGAAAAGAGCAAATTGGAAATTGTCGTTGCCGGAACAGCAGAGGGCATTACAATGGTAGAGGGGGGCGCCCACGAGGTGGACGAAGACCTGATGCTAGAGGCCCTGGAAAAAGCAAAGGTCGTTATTAAGGAGCTCTGCGAGCTTCAAGAAGAACTGCGCAAGCTCTGCGGCAAGGAAAAGCTTCCCCTGGTTCCGGTAACCATTGTATTGGAAAATGCAAAGGCCATTCGCGAGGAGGCCTTTCCCCTTTTAAAAACCGCCTGCTTTGTAAAGGGGAAATTCGAACGGGGCGATGCAATTCGAGCGGTAAAGGCCGAGGTTGCTAAAAAACATGCCGAACAGCTTGCCGATGCAATGCAAAAAAAACTTTTCGATGCCCTCTTCGAGGAAATGGAATACGAAATTTTACGCTCTTCTATTTTAGACGATGGCAAGCGCGTAGATGGACGGGGCACCGAGGATATTCGCAACATTAACTGCGAAATTGGTGTTTTACCCCGGGCCCACGGTTCTGCCCTCTTTACCCGTGGCGAAACCCAGGCCCTGGTCTCTACAACCTTGGGCACTGCCATGGACGAACAAATTTTAGACGATATCGAGGGTGAACGCCGCGATCACTTTATGTTGCACTATAACTTTCCCCCCTATTCGGTGGGCGAAGTCGGGCGCATGGGCACCGGTCGTCGAGAAATTGGCCATGGCTATTTGGCCCGCCGCTCCTTGGAGCCAATGCTTCCCCCTAAAGAAGACTTCCCCTATACCCTGCGGGTTGTCTCCGAAATTTTAGAGTCCAACGGCTCTTCGTCTATGGCAAGCGTCTGTGGGGGCAGCCTCTGCCTGCTCCATGCCGGTGTGCCTATGAAGAGCCCGGTTGCCGGTATCGCCATGGGCCTTATAAGCGAGGGCGACCGCTGGGCAGTGCTCTCCGATATTTTAGGCGAAGAAGATCATTTAGGCGATATGGATTTTAAGGTAGCGGGTACCGAAAAAGGTATAACTGGCTTCCAAATGGATATTAAAATTGCCGGTGTCTCTACCGAAATAATGCGCAAGGCAATGGAACAGGCAAAGCGGGGACGCTTGCATATACTATCGATTATGAACGAAACCATTGCCAAACCCCGCACAGAAATTAGCGAATACGCACCTAAAATTGTCTCCTTAAAAATTGATACCGAAAAAATCGGGCTTTTAATTGGCCCCGGTGGCAAAAATATTAAGGCCCTCTGTGAGCAATATCAGGTTACCATAAACACCGAAAACGATGGGACAGTTACCATCTATGGCAAGAATGCAACATCGGCTGAACAGGCCAAGGCGGCAGTGCTTGGCATTGTGGACGACCCAGAGGTTGGCAAGATTTACGAGGGAACGGTAAAGCGCATTATGGACTTTGGGGCCTTTATCGAAATTCTCCCCGGTAAAGAGGGGCTTTGCCATATTTCCAAGCTCTCTCGCCAGCGAATTGCAAGCGTCTCCGATGTCTTAAGCGAGGGGCAAAAAGTGCCTGTTAAGCTTTTGGAAATCGACAAGATGGGCCGTTTAAACCTATCTTATATCGACGCCCTAGAACAGAACGAGTAGGCGATGGATGTAGCCAATGCCGGCCTCTCTGTATTGGTAAAAAAAACACGCGAATCGGCCCGCCTGCCTGTCTATGCCAGTGCAGGGGCCGCAGGATGCGACCTAATGGCCTGTATTTCTAAAGATGTGGTCATTCATAAGGGAGAGCGGGCCCTTATTCCCACGGGCTTGGCTTTTGCCATACCCGAGGGCTACGAGATGCAACTGCGCCCCCGCTCGGGTCTGGCCCTAAAACAGGGCATCAGCTTGGCCAATACTCCGGCCACTATAGACAGCGACTATCGTGGGGAAGTGGGCATTATCTTAATAAACCATGGCAACGAAAGTTTTACCGTAAAAGACGGCGACCGCATCGCTC
>CAZBJJ010000010.1:35213-35486 GCA_964492245.1 uncultured Spirochaetales bacterium
CTCGATGCGAAGACCCCGCTGCGCGTTGTCCGCGGCGACCGCATCGCTCAGCTCATTATTGCCCCCGTCGTAAGGGCCCGCTTTCGGTTGAGCGAGGACCTAGATAGCACCGTCCGGGGCCAGGGTGGCTTCGGTTCTACAGGAATATAATATGCAAGCGCGCCACCGTCGCATGTCCTTGACCCTCTTTGGCTATATCGCCCGAGAGACCGCCCTATCTTTTTTAATTGCCTTTCTTTTTCTAATATTTTACTTTTCTTATCCAAAAGTCCA
>CAZBJJ010000010.1:35496-52344 GCA_964492245.1 uncultured Spirochaetales bacterium
TTTTCTTTTTTATTTTTTTTGTCAATCAAATTCTTCTTTTGGCAGAGCAGGTGCTCTCTAAAAACGCCCCGCTTTTCGATGTCCTCCTACTTATGATTTACTCCCTGCCCAGCGTTATTGCTATTTCGGCCCCCTTTGCCGCCCTTGTCGGGGTACTTCTGGCCATTGGGCGCCTGAGCAGCGATAACGAAATTATAATTATGCGGGCCTCGGGTATTTCCTATCGCATTGTGTATATACCCATTTTAATTTTAGGCCTTTTAATCTCGCTTTTATCTTTCTTTGTAAATGATGTTCTTTTACCTGCCGGCACCCTTGAATTTGGCAAGGTGTACCGCAAGGTCATGCTTTCCACCCCCGCCCTGCAGATGGAGGCAAACACCGCTAAAAAGTTTAAGGACATCGTCCTCGTAACTGGGCCCATCGAGGATCGCGATATATCCCAGGTCTTAATTCTCGATAAAACCGATCAGGGGGAAGATCGCTTAATTATGGCCTCGCATGCCACTTTAATTGATGGCGGGCGCAACCATATCAACTTGTCCCTGAACAATGCCTTTGTGCATACCGAAAAACCGGGCAAAAGGGGCGATTACGAATATATTCTGGCCGAGGATCTCGATTATTCAATCAATCAAAAAGAGGTAATGCCCCAGGGGGCGAGTGTGGGGCCGCGCGAAATGAGCTCCGTCGATGTGGCCCGTTCAATTAGGGATAAAGAGATAAAAATTGATGAAAAACTTGCTGCCAAAGGTTGGAAGTTGGCAGATGCTGGTTTTGCCCTGGAAGCTTTTTTTGCCAACCCAGAGGCATATAGGAAAAAGACCGAGCTAGCCAAGGCCTACGACCGCTATGCCAGCGAGTTGCGCGGCTTCGAGGATATAAAGGACGACCGCAGCCTGCGCAGTTATATTTTAGAATTCCATAAAAAATTTACCCTTCCCTTTGGGGCACTTTTCTTGGTTTTTTTAGCTACGCCCGTGGCCCTGTTTTCGCGGAAAAGTGGCCAGAGTTTTACCTTTGCCTTTGGGCTTTTTATATCGGTGTTATATTGGGCCCTTCTTTTAGGGGGGCAGACCTATGCCATTCGAATGGATGGCAACCCAATACTGCCTATGTGGGCCCCCAATATTGCCGCCCTATTTGCCGGTCTGGTCTTGACCATTTTACGGGTGGCCCTTTGAATACATTGGACCGCTATCTATTTAAAAAATTTATCCCCCTTCTCTTTGGCGGCCTGACGCTTTTTGTTATGCTCTTAGAGCTTATCGATATTTTTTCCAAAATTTGGCGATATTTTGAAAACAATGCCCCCATACTTGAGATAGCAAAAATTAGCCTTTTATATTTGCCTAAATGCATTAGTTTTGCCCTGCCCATTGCCCTTATTTTTGCCTTGGCCTATACCATGGGCGAGCTTTCGGCAAACAACGAGCTCATTGTAATATTTGCTTCGGGTATTTCGCTTGCCCGTCTGGCCAGGCCCTTTATTATATTTGGCATTGCCCTTTCGGTGTTTTCCTTTGTGTTCGAAGATTTGGTGGTTCTGCAAACCCTGTATGCCAAGGAGCAGCTTTCTGCCCGCCTTACCGACCAGGAGCTTCGGGTGCAGCAAAGCGATATTATTGTAAAGGCCGACAGTGGGCGGCGGGTTTACTCGGTGGGCTATATCAATTTAAACGAAAAGACAATTAGCCGGGTAACGGTAGTTGACCGCGACGACCAGGGGAATTTTTTATTTATGCTAAAATCGACAAAGGGGCGCTGGAATGGGCAGTTTTGGGAGTTCGAGAACCCCCATTGTTTTTTGTGGCGGGAGGGGCAATTGGCCAATACCGACCTGGACGATTTTTCCAGCTATCGGGAAATACCGGAGTCCTTTGTCCGCAGTGCCAAGGAGGTCGAGCAGCTTTCGGCCCGGCAGGCAAAGGCCTTTATTGCCGAGCTGCGCAGCTCCGGTGCCCGCTACCAGCCAGCCTTGGCCGATTATTACCGCCGCTTTGCCTTTTCGGCTACACCCTTGGTTGTCATTGCCCTTTCGATGAGCATGGGCGGGCGCTTTAGAAAAAACGTCCTGCTTTTAAGCCTTCTTTCCAGCCTTATGTCGGCCGTGCTCTATTATGTTATTCAAATGGTCAGTATGATGTTGGCCAAATTGGCCTATATTCCCGCGGTGGTGGGGGCTTGGTTTCCCTCGGCCTTTTTTATTTTATTGGCCTTTATTCTCTTAACAAGGGTGCGCACATGACCTTTACTATTACTTCTACCGATACCCAAAGTCGAGCCCGCTGTGGACTTTTGGAGCTGGCCCATGGTCCGGTGTCGACGCCGGTTTTTATGCCGGTGGGCACCAATGCCACGGTTAAGGCAATGCAGGTGCAGGAGCTTTTGGAAATTGGGTTTCAGATTATACTGTCCAATACGTACCATCTTTATTTGCGTCCCGGTGGCAATTTAATTCAGAAGGCGGGGGGGCTGCACCCCTGGATGAATTGGGAAAAAAATATTTTAACCGACTCGGGGGGATTCCAGGTTTTTTCGCTTTCCGGTTTTAGGAAAATTACCGAAGAGGGGGTGGAATTTAGGTCGCATATTGATGGCAGCCTTCATTTGTTAAGCCCGGAATTGGTGGTGCGTTTACAGGAGCAGTTTAATAGCGATATTCTAATGCAGTTGGATGTCTGTTCGCCCTGGGGCTGTACGCCTATCCAGGCTAGGCAGGCCCTGGATACTACCTATAATTGGCTTTTGCGTTCCATTGATGAGCGCTCTCGCTGTGCCCCAACCTATGCGGGCAATCTCTTTGGCATTGTGCAGGGGGCTTTTTTTCCAGAGCTGCGCGAGGAGAGCGCAAAAAAGCTAGTCGACGCCGATACGCCGGGCATTGCCATTGGGGGGCTTTCGGTGGGCGAACCCTTCCACGTTTTCGAAGATCTCTTGGCCCATACGGTTGAATTTGTGCCCAACGAAAAAGTGCGCTATGTTATGGGTATTGGTAGTCCCGATTTTATTTTAACCGCAATTGAACAGGGAATTGATATGTTCGACTGCGTTTTGCCAACCCGCATTGCCCGAAATGGGCTTTTATTTACGAAGAGGGGGCCCTTGAGCATTAAGAAAAAACGCTTCGAAGACGACTTTTTGCCCCCCGATCCAACGTGCAATTGTCGGGTCTGCGCCCATTACAGTCGCTCTTATCTAAGACATCTTTTTAGAAATAAAGAAATTCTTTCGTCAATGCTCTGTTCTTATCACAATTTATATTTTTTGCATGAACTGGTGCTTTCTGCCCGCAGAGCGATTGAGGCTGGCAGTTTTTTAGCCTTTAAAACAGCCTTTCTTAAAGAATATGGCCAGGGGGTGTAATGCAAAAGAAAACATGCCTGTTTTGCCTGTTTGCCCTTATGCTCGTTACTACAATTGCCTGGGGCGATGATGCGCACAGCAGGAACCTCGATGTTATACGCTATGGTACCGATGGGGAAATTTTAGATCTTATAGGAAGGCTTAAAACAGCTGGCGAGCATGGCCTGGATGGGGAACTGGCAGCCCTGGCCGGACCGCATACGAATCGTAAAATAATGGAAGTTCTGTACGATTATTTTACCCCCCTTGCTGCCGATGTAACCGACAGTGAAAATTCTAAAGAATGGGAAGAGGCCTTTTTAATTTTAGATGCCACTGCCTTAGAGCATCTTGAATATTGGGACCAATACCCCGATGCACTATTGGATTTGGCCATTCGCTACTGTGCTGCGCGCACCTTGGAAGGGGCCAGCAGTCTTTTATTGGATTTTTTAAACGAGGGCCAGGAACAGCATTATCCGGCACTTTTGCGCGCCCTTGGCCACATTGGCAAGACGGGAACAGCGCAGGCCTTAATTGGGTGGTGGCAGAAAGAGGCGGTTCCCGAACGCTTTGCCAACGATTTTTACCGGGCGCTGGGCAATACCAGGCAGGCAGAGGCTGTTCCCTTTATAAAAGAGACATTGGCAGAGGATGCCCTGGGGCCCACAGCAAAAATAGCCCTCTTGCAGGCAGCCGAAAAATTGGCCCACGAGGACCTACTAAAGAGCATTCTTGTCTTTTTGCAGGACGAGGATGCCAATGTGCGGGCCAGCCTAATCGAGGCCCTGTCTGCCTACCAGGGCGAAGAGGTCGAACAGCTCATACTTTCGTCTTTTAGGGATTCGTTTTATCGAGTGCGCATTGCGGCAGCAAGGGCAGCGGGCCAGCGGAAACTTGTAGCGGCACTGCCTTATTTAATTTTCCGGGCAGAGCGGGACTCTGTGCCCCAGGTGCAGCTTGCAGCGGTGCAGGCGCTGGCCAAGCTGGAGCAGGAAGAGGCCTATGCCAGTTTGCGAAAAATACTTGGCGAAGAAAGGCGGGGCGATGCTCTGCGGGCTGCTGCGGCGAAGGCTTTGCTCGAATTCGACAGTGCGGCAGAGGCCGCTGCAGTGGTGGAGCAGCTTAAAAAATCCTATATTGGTACAAGGCAGAGCCCGGTGTATCATCTGTTTGCCCGCCTCTTGTCTAAAACGGTTTTTCCGGGAGCCTTTGAACTTGCCCGCGAACTTTTGTCGGGCAAGGAGGTAACCGATAGGCACTATGGGCTAGACTTAGCGCAGACAAATGAGCTTACCGCACTTTTGCCGCAAATTGAGCTTTTGGACACCGGAAAAACCGATAGTCTTAGCATTAAGGCGCGGCGAATTCGCGAATATTTAGAAGGACGGGCCAGGGATTGAAGCGGGACCCTTTTTGCGCCGGGAGCTTGGCAAAAAGGTCTTAAGCGGAAAGCCCGATCATAAATAAAATGTACAGCAAAGCTTAATCGTACATTTTATTTATGAGGCCCCCCAAGCCCTTATTCAAATAATAATAGGAGGTTTGAGATTTCGGGGTCTGGTGTTTTTGCCACATTGCCACAGAATTTTTTCTCGCCGCTATCGAGCCCAAACCGCGAGCACTATGCGGCTCTTTTGCTTATTTATTTTGAGCTTTTTCAGGAGTCGCCGCACGGGATTGAGCGGCCCGTGCTTATGGCGCGGTTTAATAATTATTTTTCGACGCATCAGGGAAGTTTTGCCGAGGACGAGGAGCTTGCTGGCGAGCAGGCCCTCGATTCGCGCAGTTTGGATATGTTCACGGGCGAGGAGGGGCAGGAGACAGCGGCTCAGTCTGGGCTTGCGGCCCGCTGTCTGCGCTTTTTCTTTAAAACCGGTTGGATGGGCGAGGAGGTCCTGCCCGATTATACGCAGGTTATCAATATTACAGTGCATGCGCGCCCCTTTTTGGAGGCCCTGGCCAAGGTGGAGGGGGGAATTACTATTGAGTACGAGAGCCATGTTGTCTCTATTTATTCCCTGCTCTGTGGGGATGCTGCAAGGGAAAATGGGCACTATATGGTAATCAATGCCCATGCGCAGACCTTGGCGCTTATCGACAGCCTTAAGGTGCTTTCGCAGACAATTCGCGAGCACTATGAGCGCCTGACCGACCAAGAGGAAAACAAAGATATTGCCGCTATTTTGGCACTGCACTATACAAGCTATGCCAACGATATTCTGGATGCGGCATATAAGCGCTTAAAGACTTCCGACAACCTTTCGAGGTATAGGCCAAAAATTTTATCCCAGGTGCGCGATTTTTTATTGGACCAAAAATGGCTTCGCTCAAATGCAAAAAAATATGCGCAGATGGCCCTTGTCCCACAGAAGATGGCCGAAGAAAAATTGTGCAATATGCTCGAGGAAATTCGCGATATATTAAAGGCGGTGGACCCGCTTTTGGACGAGATTGACCGGCGCAATATGCTCTACGCTAAATCCAGTGTGGAGCGGGTGCGGGCGCTTTTGGAACCGGCCTCTACGATTAGTGGGAAAATAATGCGGGCTGCCCAGCTTATTTTAGAGGGCAAAAAGGCGGGAGTAGATCTGGCCCATCATCTGTATCGGGTGGAGGGGCTTGGTCCACAGTCGCGCTACCGACGCTGGCTAAAGGAAGACCTGCGCTTGGAAGATTATAAGGAGGAGGAGGACCTAGACGGCGAAGAATTACAGCGCCTAGAGGCTGAGTTCCGTTTAAGTGTGGAGCGACAATTGAGCCCCGATAAAATTGCCGCCTGGCTGGACGAGAAGGGGGGGCTGGATGGGCCGCTGTATTCCCAGGATTTGGCGCAAAATGCGGAGGGCTTTATTCGCTTGGTCTATGCCCTGCTCTTTGCCGATTCCGAAGGCGGTACCTTTCCCTATTTTGTCGAAAAGCCGGATACCGCTGGCCGGACTGGGGGGAGCGAGGCCGAGCTAGATAAAAAGAGGGCGCTTATTCGTACAAGTTCCAATTGGCAGGTGCCAGGGCTGTATTTAAGGAGACAGGTATGATTCACGATGCGCGGGATTTAGCTGCTTTGGCCGATTTAACTGATGGGGAGCGCGATGTCTTTAGCCGGGCCACCCAGGCCCTGCTTGCGCGCAGTTTTATTGTGCGGGGCAGCGAAAAGGACGACAGCCTTTGGGATTTTGCTATTCGCAATATTCGCCTTTTGGAGCTCTGGTTTTCCTTTGCCGGTATTACGATTAAGCGGGATGAAATTTTGGGGGTTATTGCCATTAGGCCGCTGCCAATTATGCGCACCCGACTTTCTAAAGAGGAGACCGTTGCTCTGTTGGTATTGCGCCTTTTGTTCGAAGAAAAACGTAAGGAGCTCAGTCTTGCCCGCTTTCCCTCGGTGAGTGTCTTTGATTTTGTACAGCGTTTTAATGCGGTTACCAATCAAGAGCTAAAAAAAACCCGCTTAATTGAAGTCTTGCGCCTTTTTAGCCGTTGGCGTTTAATTTCCATAGAGGGCGAATTTGCCAATCCCGATTCTACAATGGTTTTATATCCCTCTATTAGTATGAGCCTGGACCAGGAGGGGGTAGAAGAAATTTTAGGGGCCCTGGAAAAAGAGGGCCGCAGTTCTGAACGGGAGGAACAGGCCGACGACTTGCTATTTTCCGGCGATGCTGGGGAGGAACAGGAGTTAGAAGAGGATGATTAATTTAAAACAGGTGCGGGTGGTAAACTGGCATTATTTTAAAGACGAGATAATTCGAGTTGGCAAGCTCACCCTGCTTTCGGGGAAAAATGGCATGGGCAAGAGCACCTTAATTGATGCCATCCAGTACGCCCTTGCTGCCGACCTGCGCAAGGCAAAGTTTAACCAGGCTGCCGGCGATCGGCGTGGCGGGCGCGACCTTGCCGGCTATGTCCGCTGCAAAATTGGCAGCGACTCCACCGAGTTTTTGCGCGGGGACACGGTGGCCCATGTGCTTCTGGAATTTGATATGGGAAAGGAGCATATGACGGCGGCTGTCTGTGTCGAGGCCTATAGCGATGGGCGCACTGCCGAGCATTTTTGGCTGGGCGAGAACTTCGATATCAAGACCTTCCAAGTGAAATCCGATGCGGGCAAGGTGCTTAACTGGCGGCAGTGCAAGGAACAGCTGCTTGCCAGGTCCTGCCTTTTTTACGAATCGAAGCGGGAATATCTGCGCTATGTAACCGACCGCCTTGGGGTGTATCGGCGCATGTCCGAATACAATCCCTACCTCGAGGCCTTTACCCGATCGGTAAGCTTTACGCCCCTTGTTTCTGTGGATCGCTTTGTCTGCGACTATATTCTCGAGGAGCGCCAACTGGATATTCAGACAATGAAGGAAAATTTGGAAAGCTATAAGGAGGCCGAGCGCCAGGCTAGGGGAACGGAAATTCGTATTGCCGCCCTGCGCAAGATTGCAGATCTTGCCGGCGAATATGAACGCCTGGCCTATAACCTTTTACAACAGGATTATTTAAAACTCCATATCGATTGCAGTTTGGCCGAAGAGGACCTCCTTGCCGCTCGAGATAATATAAAAGAGACCGAGGCCACTATTGCCCGTTTGGAACAGGAAACACTTTTTAACGACCGCGATCGGGCACGTATAGATGAAGAACTGCGCGAGGTCGATGTGGCCCTTGCCAATGATAGCTCCTACAATATGTACCGAAATTTACAGAAGCGCTTAGAATTGAGCCAGGGTGAATATACAGAGGCACAAAAACAGGGCGATCGCTGTGTAAGGCTGCGAAAACAAGGGCTGGCAGTTTTACCTGGGCTTGGCGCCTTGGAAGATTCGGCAATTACAGCCCTTCAAATTGATAAAGATATTCAAAAAATGGAGGCAGCGAGGTCGCAGGCCGAGCGGGGCCACCTAGAGGCAGAGGCGCTCCAGCGCAATTTAGAGGAAGAACTTGCGCTGTACACTGGGGAACTTGCCGATTTAAAGCGGGGTATTCTGCGTTTTCCCGAAGAGTCGCAGAATCTGAAAAAGATTTTTAAGGACCAGGGCATAGAGGCTTGGATTCTTGCCGAATTGGCCGAAATTACTAATCCCGACTGGGCAAATGCGGTGGAGGGTTGGCTAGGCAATAGACGCTTTGCCCTTATTGTGGACCCAGAACACTTCCAAACAGCCTTGGACCTCTACAGTGTCCAGCCCAAGAGCTTGGCGGGCGTATATGTGCCCAATATTGCCAAGTTGCGAAATTCTGCAGAAAAACTGCGTTCAGGCTCCCTTGCCGAATTGGTAAGCAGTGAGAATCCCTGGGCACAGACCTATGTCAAGGCCCTTTTAGGCAATGTTATGACGAGCGATATTGCCAATTTAAAAAATTACGAAAAGGCAGTTACCCAGGACTGTATGAGCTATGCAGATTATACGGCCAGACGCATTAAAAAAGAGGTCTGGGAACGCCATTATCTGGGCCGCCAGGCCCTGGAGCAGCGCCGGCAGGTCTTGGAAAGGGATGTTCTGCGGGTACAGGCCGAGCTTAAAGAAGCGGGTAGGGCGGTAAACAAGGCAAAAGAGGGGCTTTTGCTGTACACCCAGGCGGTGCAGTCACTTATGGAGGCCCGCCATCTGGCACCGGCTCTAGAGGCGGCGGCGCGGCTGCAGGAGGAGATTGCGCTCTTACAGCAGGAGCTCGATGCCATCGATATTTCTGCCTCGATGGATCTAGAAAAAAAACGCCAAGAGCTTTCCCGCCGCCTTGTTGGCATTCGCGAAAAACGCGATACTCTGTCCTTGGAAGTTGGCCGGCAGAAGGCCCTGCTGGAAAGGGCAATTGAGCATCGCTTTTATCAGGAAGATCAGCTTGCCCAGCGCCAAAAGACCTTGGAGGTCTTTAGCCAGGAGCATTCCCCCGAGCTGGCCGAATTAAAACAATATGTGCAGGGCCGCCTTAAAACGGCCTCGCTGCGGGAAATAGCCGGTAATTTCGAAAGTGCGCGAAAGGGCATCGAAAGTCGCGCCCAAAATGTGCTGCGCAAATATCGCTCTAGTGTAAGTGAATATGGGAACCAGAGCAGCAGCTTTGTCGATGTAGAAATCGAGGCCTTTCCTGTTCTTAAAGAGGCCCTGGAGCGCCTTGAGCGGTCGCAGTTGCCCCAATACAAGGAGCGCATTACCAAGGCGCGCCAGGATGCCGAGCGGGAATTTCGCGAGCATTTTATTGCCAAGCTCAACGAGTATATTATCGAGGCCAAGGAGAGCTTTAAAGAAATTAACGCCATTTTGCGCACCATGAGCTTTGGCAATGACCAATATAGCTTTACCTTAGAAGAGCGGGCCGATCGCCGTGGTCAAATTCGGCTTGTGCAAAAGGCGGCCGAAATTACCAGCTACGACGATGGCCTTTTTGCTCAAATTGTGGACCCCGAAGAGCGGGCCGAAACCGAAAAGCTTTTTCATCGCATGCTCACCGTGGACCTCGATTCGGCAGAGATGCGCAGTATTTGCGATTACCGCACTTATTTTAGCTACGATATCCGTATCCGCGACAGCCATTCGCTAGACCCTGCCAGTGGCGAGCCCATTGTGCTTTCGCTCTCGCGTGTTTTGCGCGAAAAGTCGGGGGGAGAGTCTCAGACCCCCTATTATGTGGCAATTGCTGCCAGTTTTTACCGCTTTTTTAAGGACCGCAAGGACAGGACCATTCGATTCGTGCTCTTCGACGAGGCCTTCGACAAGCTCGACGACGAGCGCATTGGCAAGGTTGTGGCCTTTTATGCCAAAATGGGCATTCAGCTTATGATGGCTGTCCCTCCTGGCAAAATCGAGGCTATTGCCCCCTATATGGACCAGATAAACATTGTCTACCGCCTTGGTCGCCAGGCCAGTGTGCGCGAATATCAGGCCGAGACTCCCTGGCGGCCAGAGCCAGAGGCGGAGGATATTGACCCCATGGGCGCCGAAGAGACCCCAGTGGAAATTTACAATGAGTAATATCGAAATATTAATCTGCCAGGAGGCGGCAAGGCGCTTTATCGACAGTAAGTCTGCCCAATTGCGCATTCAGGTGGAAAGAGTTTTTGCGCGCGAGCTTAGCGCGGGGCCGGACCGGCGAGAATCTTTTTTAGAGGCCCTAGAAAATCTGGCTCGCCTTGGTATATTTAGCTTGCAGTGGAAGCGTTTTCGCGAGGGCGAGGAGCTTTCTTCCATCAGTCTTATCGACAGCGAGGCACTTTTTAAGCGCCTGAATTTGCCACATCCGCTTAGCGAATGCGCTTCTGCCCGAGAGGCTGCGCTGGCCATTGCAGGGCGTGCGGGGTCTGCGGGGGACGCAGGGACACTGCACGATTCCTTTAATTGGTTGGCAGATGCGCTTGAGCCTTCTTTCTGCTATGCCAAGCTTAAGCCTCTTGCGCTTTCGAAGCGACTTATGGATTTAGAGTTGCTTTTGCAGTCCCAGACCATATATGCCCCGCACGGGTTTTTACAGGGCATTAGTTTGCGGGCCCTTTCCATTAAGCTTTTTTCGGAGTCAAAATACATCGAAGAGCTTTTAACTGTCCTTGCCCCTCTTTTGCGTCGCATGGAGCGCGCTGGTTTTCCCCTGCCTAATCTGGATGCCTTCGACCGGGCCTTTCCCGAAACCTATATTTCCGGCGCCCTGCGTCTGGTACTCGACGACAATAGCGAGCGCTATATCGACAATGCTGCTGGTCATATATTAGGTCTTTCCTTACAAACAGCTTCGGCAGTTCGCTCTATTTTGCCCTTGGGCTCTTCGGGGCCCTTGCGTCTTATTTCTGTCGAAAACAAGGAGACCTTTATTGGGCTTGCCAGTAAACAGGCTGCTGTGCCAGGGCAGGCCTATCTGTATACTGCTGGGCATCCGAACCGGGTGGTTCAGCTCTTGCTTGCCTGTTTTGCGGCTTCGGGTTTTGCGCTTTCGCATGCGGGCGATTTGGATATAGAGGGCATTCTTATTCTGCAGGAGCTTATCGATATCGCCGGCCGCCCTATTTTGCCGCTATGTATGGACGCTTCTACTTTTCGCCGCTACTGGGCCTTTGCCCGTCCGCTCGAGCCTTCCATGCTTAACCGAGCTGCCTTTATTCGCCCAGAAACCCGCAATATTGTGGGCATTTCCGAGCTTATAGACCTTATTCTCGCCTCTGCCTCGGGTCTTGAGCAGGAAATAATTGATTACGCATAAAACATTGCTTGACGGATACAGTTTTTGGCCCTATCCTACCGACGGTTTTCGTACGAAAATCTAACGTTTTTTCGTATTAAAAGGAGTATAGTATGAAAAATTTATCTGCCAACACAAAGTTGCTCGCCATTGCCATCTTTGCTTTTAGCATCGCCCTTCTTGGCTGCCCCCAAGACACCTCGCTCCCCGAGCTCCCAAAAGTGGCCTACGGACCTCTTAATACTTTGATGGCAAGTTTTGGTAGTGCTGATCCTACAGATAGCGACATGGATATTGGTTTTTCTAGTGGAGCAGGGACAAATATTTATGAGAATGTCTCCTTAGATGGTGGTGTCTATGTAAGTGGTACGTTTAAAGCGAAAATTTCAACGACTCAAACTGAATTGACAACGAAAAGCACATATAATTTAACATTTTCTGGGCACGATATAAGCAAGGTAAAGGGCACACAGACCGCGACTATTAATCTTGAGGAAATTTTAGAAAGTGGGGTTTCTGGCTCCTTGAATGTGGTCTATAAGGGCACAGAGTATACTGTAGATTATGAAGACCTAATAGAAGAATTGGAGCTCGATTAATTTAATAAATTGAGGTAAACTTCAACCGAAAGCGGGCATTTGCCCGCTTTTTTTATAATTGCCTTAGATATTGCCCCAAAGCTTGCACCTGAATAAAGGGATGGGGGCCTCATAAATAAAATGTCCATTAAAAAATAGCCGAACATTTTATTTATGATCGGGCTTTCCGCTTAAAGCTTTTTTGCGCCCTGCCGCAAAAAAGGCTAACGCTTCAATCCCTGGCCCATGGGGCGAAAAGAGCCTTGAAACTTGACATCTTGAAAAAAAAATATGAAATTTAGATATAATGATTGTTAGGAGCTAATAACATGAAGAGATATATATTAACTGAATACGAGGATGCCTCTCCGCAGACAAAGGAAGTATACGACGATTATATGCGCGCAACTGGCGACAGTTTTGTGCCAGTTTGGTTAAAAAGTCTGGGGCATTCGCCAGCCCTTGTGCGATCCTATTGGGAAAGGGCAAAGGGCACCCTTTTCGGTGGAACCTTGCCCCTCCCGCTAAAAGAAATGATCGTCTTTGTGGTTTCCGGCCAAAATGGCGCTAAATACTGTACCGCCTGCCATGCACAGTCGGTTTTAAAACTAGATAAGGCCCTAGGCTTTGAAGATTTACAGGCCTATATTCAGAAAGACCCCACATTTAAAATGCCAGATCCCTATTTAGCTGCTGTAAATTTTGCCTCGATTGTAGCCTGCGACCCAAATAGCGTTAGTGACGAAGATTATCAGACCCTTATCGACGAAGGCTTTAGCCTCGAAGAGATAACCGAAATTATCGCTGTTATCGACCTTGCTACCATGTTCAATGTGTTCACAAGCTCATTAAGGTTGCACCTAGATCCAAATTATCGAGCAATTTTATAGAGACAAATGAAATTTAAGAATAAATTAACTTGGCAGAAACAATCGGCAGAACAACTGGTACGCTACGAGGCCCTTTTTAATTTACTGGACGAGATCCACAACCTGGATAAGGTCGATGTCATAGCTGGCATTGTTGCTCGTCAATGGAAATATTTTGCAAACATTGCCGCCTGGCGTCTATTGGTTAAAGAAGAAGAGAGTATTACTTTAATAGAGACCAATGCTGGACAGGCTAAGGTGAGCCAAATAGAGAAATCAAAAGTGCTGGATTGGGATCTCTTTGCTTTACATTTAGGACGGCCAATAATATACGATACAAATGAGCTAGAGAGTCTTGCTAAGCTGCCAACGCATTTGCAAAGCAATAATTTAGGACAGGTTCAAATTTTACACGTCTATCGCAATGAAAGTTGCGTTGGCATTTTAACTGCCACTTCGCGAAAGGTTGCCTTTAACGATTTAGATAATAAATATATTAAGCTCTTTCTTAATTATTTTGTCGATAGAATTTATGCCTTAATGCTGCAGGACCGCATTTATAAAGTGCTACATATGAAGGCCACTAGGGATGCCTTAACGGGGATTTTAAATAGAGGGGCTATTTTAGAACAGCTCGATTCGATGTTGGCATTGGGCAAACGAAAAAATTTACCAGTTAGTCTTATTATTTTGGATATTGATTTGTTTAAACAGATTAATGATTCCTACGGTCATATTGTTGGTGACAGTGTTATTCGCGAACTTGCATTGCGTCTTGCGGAGTCTACCAGGTTGAGCGATTGTGTTGGGCGTTATGGTGGCGAAGAGTTTATGTTTGTCCTTTACGATTGCGATATTCATCAGGCTCTGCTTGTTGCCGAGCGTGTTCATGCTGGTATTGGCAATAAAAAATTTACCATTCAAACCGAGGGTGAGGATAGAATAAGTCTTTCGCTGACGATCAGCTTAGGTCTAACTTCTACCGAAAAAAGCGCTACTTACAAGGCGGTAAATCTTATACGGGAGGCCGATTCTGCCCTGTATGTTTCTAAAAACAAGGGACGAAACCGTATTACCATCTACGACTAATCAGGGGGAACTGATGATTATTATAATAACTGGAGCATCACATACGGGAAAAACAGTTCTAGCCCAAAAGCTACTTGAAAAATATAAATACCCATATCTATCAATTGATCATTTGAAAATGGGATTAATTCGAAGTGGAAATACTTCACTTACCCCCATGAGTAGCGATAAGGAGCTATCAGAATATTTGTGGCCGATTGTTTGTGAAATGATAAAAACAGCCATAGAGAACAGACAAAATCTTATAGTTGAAGGTTGCTATATTCCGTTTGATTGGACAAAATATTTTAAAAGCGAATATCTTGATAATATAAAATATTGTTGTCTGGTGATGAGTGAAAATTATATCAGAAATCACTTTGACGATATAATAAAATACGCCAACGTTATAGAACGCCGTCTAGATAACGAACATTGCACCATAAAAAACGCATTAGAAGACAATGCTCTTGTGTTAGAGCTGTGCAAAAAACACAATGTAAATTATCTACTAATAGATGATGAGTATCAGATTAACTGGGTGCCGTGACTTGATTTGTTAGGAGGGCGGGATTGTATGATTATCCCGGAGTTATCTGCCACCTGACAGGGCCTTGTTTTTAGCTTACAGGGTGGCAGTATATGAACTGGGTAATTCCTAGAAAAGGCGATCATGATATATGGTATAGCACGCATAATAAGAGATATTTTACCGTCTTAATGATGCCTCCTTAGTGGACGACAACTATTTTGACACTGAGGGGTCCAGTTTTAATGAATGTCCAACTGTATCTTGATGGCCTCTTCAATCTTATGCATGTCTTCAGGGGAAAGGGCTCCTGCTCGTTGAAATAGTCTTTCCTTACTCACGGTAGCCAACTGGTCTGCCATGGCCTTGCTCTGCCTTTTCTGAAAAACAACCGAAGCTTCACTGGGATAGAGGCGATCTGTGTTGCTGGTGAGAGGAACGACTTGAACCCGGTTAAGAAACCGGTTTGATGCGTCATTGCTCACGATAACCGCAGGGCGCTTCTTCTTGATCTCGCCGCCTACCGAAGGATCAAAGTTAACCCACCAAACCTCAGATCGCTTCATGAGCGACATCCTTGAAAGCAGCTTCAGCCCAGTCCAAGGCTTCCTTCTCCCTCTTCTTGTCCCTAGCCATCTCGGCATAAGCGGACTCCAAATTGGGATGAATGACATGCGGCCGAACCAGGTCCTCAACGAACTTGCTTATCTTGCGTGGGCCAATTGTTTTGTACAAACCTTCGTATACTTCTTCATCAACAGTGATGGTCAGTTTTTTCTGCATTGCGCACCCCCATATACGTGTACTATACGTATAGACAGGTCGTCATGTCAATAGCTGATTATTCCGGAGTTATCTGCCACCTATTCCGGTGGTAAGTTGCCACCTGACAGGGCCTTGTTTTTAGCTTACAGGGTGGCTGTATATGAACTGGGTAATTCCTAGAAAAGGCGATCATGATATATGGTATAGCACACATAATAAAAGACATTTTACCGTCTTTATGATGCCTCCTTAGTAGACGACAACTATATTGACACAGAGGGATAACTCCGGAATAATCACTAGATAGTCAGTAGAACAATTTAGTATTATTAACATTGTAATTTTTGAGGTGTATATGCGTATTCATTTTATTCTAGTCTTTTTTCTTGTTTCTATTTTATGTGTATATTCACAAGATAAAGTTACTGTTACCTATGTTACTGAGATTGGATCATTTGATTTGTCAGTTGAAGAAAATATTGAAGACTTATATATAATTAACAAGGCGGATATTGGATCCCCATTAAAAATTTCAGATATAATTGGTTTAGGTAAACTGAAAAAATTACGAAGACTTTTTATAGATTATTTCAATGATGTGTCTTTGGCAAATCTACAAACGAACAATAGAATACATTTATTCATTAGAAACTCAACTGTTTCTGATCCGTTAGTATTATTTAGCAATCCAATATATGCTATTAGCATTCAATCATGTTTTTTAAAGAATCGTGTAGTTATTCCAGAAAATACAAATTTGGAATATTTGGAAATTTCAAATTGTGGATTAGAATACATTCCTGATATTTATAATGATATCCAAATCATAAATTTTTCATATAATAAAATTGCAAATATTTCAAATATATCAGCTAAATCCCTAAGATGCTATAATCAATCTAGTAAGATCCTGCTTATTGGTAATCCTATAGATAAAGTTTTTTTGCCTTTTTTGTCTGTTGGTAATTTGTATGATCTAATACCTTCAAAATATAGATCGGTTCAATAATGATATTTCAATGGGCATTTATTCATTCTGTGTAAATGTCCATTGCGTTCAAAAGTTTTAGTTTTTTCTAATTCCGATATTAATAATTGTTTTGACATAAATTAAAATTAATGTTATATATTGTTATGCATAAGGAAATTGTAGATAGTTTAGGATCATCATATTATTTTGAAACCGGAATATGTCAATATAGTTGTCGTGATCTTTGACATAAATTATGCAACTTCTTTTTTGACTCGATTGAGGATTTCCTCCTGAGGAGCCACATATTTTTCGTAGGACGGGAACCCCATCGTTGTGGGTGTTTATCTTTTGCCGCTTCGATAACTGCATTACGATTCGAGAAAATCTCATGCTGCAAACCAGATCTCTTTTGGATCGGGGTGATATATTGAAGGCTAGAGTGTTTGTGACTGGTGTTATACCAATCTATAAAATCTGCAAACCATTTTCTGGCATGGTCAATACTCGAAAAAAAATCGTCAGTGACATTTCTAGTGATATTCCTGTTGAAGCTGCTAAAAA
>CAZBJJ010000011.1:0-13699 GCA_964492245.1 uncultured Spirochaetales bacterium
ATGTTAATTTCGTCCTCGATTTTTTGAAGCTCTACAATGCGTTTGTTCAGGCGAGAATCGAAAATGCGCCAGGCGGCTCTGCCATCTTCCTTTGCCATATACATGGCTGTCTCCGCATTTTTAATAAGATTCGAAGCGCTCAGCCCATCGTTGGGGTAAAAGGCCACACCGGTACTGCAGGTTACCTCAATCTTTCCATCGGGCACCTCGTAGCTGCGGTTAATAGACGAATTTGCCTTGCGCACTAAAAAGCCAATATCGTCGGCTTTTTGCATATCCGAAAGGAGAACTAAAAACTTATCGCCGCGAAGGCGGGCAATTAAGTCGCCCTGGCGGAAGGTGTTGAGCAGCGAAATTGCGGCCTGTTTTAAAACCTGGTCGCCCACCTCGGTCCCATAATAATCGTTTATGCGTTTAAATCGGTCTATGCCAATTGCGATAACCGCAAAAATTCTGCCACGTCCCTTGGCACGGCTAATTTCTTCGTTAAGCCGGCTGGTAAAGCGGGCGCGGTTGGGCAATTCGGTAAGCTGGTCGTAGGCCTGCAAATAGGCAATTTTTTCCTCTGTCTCGGCAATTTCGGTAAGGTCGCGAAAGTTTATAATAATACCCTGTACCGCCGGGTCGGTAAGTCGGTTGCTTCCCCGTCCCTCTAGCTGCACATAATCTCCCATCTTATTTCTAAAGCGCAGTTTGTCGCGCGAGCTGGTATTTGGGAGGGAGATAAGTTTTTCGAAACTTGCAAAAAGTGGCTCTCGGTCATCGGGGTGAATATATGTACTTACCCGGGTTCCCACCAACTCTTCGATCTGCCAGCCCAGGGCCTGGCAAAGCCCCCCAGCGGCAAATAAAATAGTTGACTCTTTATCCACAAGCACCGCTAAATCCCGGGAAAATTCCAAAATTCCCCGGTACTTTGCCTCTCGTTCGGCCAGCAGGGCCTGGGCCGACTTACGCAGGCTCGTCTCTTCCTGCGCAGACTGCTTGACAACTTGTAATTCAACACGTTCTTTTTGCAGCTGTGCATCCAGGACGATGTTTTCGTTATAATAGCCCGATATTTTTTTAATGATGTGCACAAAGGGCCAGGCCATCATGGCAGAAATCGTCAAAAAATTAATTGTCGAGACAATTATCTGCGGGACCGGTGTAGCTAAATGGCCTTTGGCGAGCATTTGTACTATAGAAGAAGGCATTGCAATGGCAATTATTCCCAGACCAACAAGATAGCCTTTGAGTTCAAAAAAAAGGGCAAACTGCATAAGTGCAAGGGTAATCCACAGAGGGCCAACTGAAGAAACTCCATTAAAATAGCTAATAAGGCCCCCTAAAAAAGAGGGAAAGGCAATGGTCAGCAGGGGGCGGTAGCGGGCCAGGGGCCGTTCAAGGGCAAGGAAGAGCAGGGCAAGCAGGAGAAAAAATATTTCAAGGCAGAGAAGTAAAAGATCGACAAATATTTTATTTTTATACCAGGTATATGCAGTTAAAATTATCTGGGGGAATGTTAAAAAAACAAGTCCCAGGAGGATGTGTTTAGACATGCTGTCGCTGAAATCGGCAGAAATTTTCGAACCAAAGGCTGACCGTAAGGATTTCATCTTGTGTGCTCCAAAGAAGTAACGCTACGTATATAGTAACCGCAGTACCGCCATGAGCGCAAGTAAAATAGGTTTCTTTAAAGCTCCTTTATTGCCAGCGCTAAAAAAAGCCAGTCGCTTGTTCCCCCACCGAGAACGTATTCAGTTTGCTGCCAAAGGAAGGGCCAATCTAAAAGCTCGGGAAAATCTGGGCCAATAAGACCGGTGCCCGAAACGCTGCCCCCAGGCAGATAGGACCAGTCGGCGCGGTTTAGGCCATAGCCCACAAGTACCGACTTTGTGCCCACCCCCGATATATAGGAGGCGGTGTTTTTTCCCGGGTGGCAACCGAGGACAAAGTCGTAGGCAAATTGAACAAGCTCCTTGTTAAAGACCTCGGGCAGTTCCCTGCAAAGAATCCAGAGTTGTTTGCCAAATCGCTGTATGCCCCAGCCCGCTCCCCAGACATGGGGTTTCCAGGGTAGGCCATAGGGATTTTCATGGCTCTCCTCTTGTATATTGATGGCGGCCTCGGCAGCGCTTTCTAAAAAAGCCGCTTCGAAGGCTTTGTATTTGTTCTGCCATTGGTCGGTGGCAAAGAGCTCTGGCTGCTTTTTAAAAGCGCTCAGTGTGCGTGCCAGGGTCGGACCCGCCCAAATAAAGGCCCTTGCCTCCAGGCGGGCGGCAAGAATACATTCAATATAATCAGCAGCTTCCTTGGTTTTGCCATCCAGCTGTAGGGCTAAAAAAAGCTCAACCGCAGCAGCTATTTTATTGCCCTTAATATGGGGAAAGGCGGGAGAGTTTTTAAGAGTTTCGGCCTTTTCGTCTACCCGTCGGTACAGCTCCTTGGCTGTCGCTAGGGCCTCTTGGGCCAATGCCGGCTTCCAGTGCCATAGGGCGCGAGAGGCAGTGGCCAAGGCCGCTGCAGTTTCCAGCTCCCTTGCCGGATTGTCCTCGGTAAACACAAGACGGGTGTTTTTGTGGTTAAGGGGATCCCCAATTAGCACATAGTCGGCAAGGCCATCTTCTATTATCCCGCGATAAAGGCGCCCCAAAGAGCGCCAGGCGCCTAAAATACTCAGCAGGCCGTGCTCAATCTGTTGCAGTATATCCGGTTCCCCGTCGGGGCGTAGAATTCTTACAAGGCGCTGCTCTTGGTCGATGGTGGTGGTATCCCAGTCTGGCTGGAAGTACTCCCAGGCCAGGCTTAGCCCATAGACGGTGTTGGCCTGGCTTTCGATGCGCAGGTCGAAGTCGCCGGCGTCGTGCCAGCCCCCCTGGTTTAATTCAGCAATGGCATCGCCACTTTTGGCAGTGCAGAGTGTGGATGCCCCCTGGGTATAGCCATCAAAATAATTGATATCGGTATCTGCCATAATGGCATCTTCCAGATGGCAGGCCCCATGCCAAACCCGATAGCCCTCTTCTACGCGCATATGGCACATTTGAATAGGCAGAAAATGCTCCAATACCGGCGACCAAATATGCCGCTCGTAGATGGAGGCATCAATTTTAAAAAGACTGGACTCCTGCCCAGCACATTCAATAAGGTAGAGTCCCTCCTGGGAGATACGGGAGAAGTCGAAGCTCTGGTATTCATAGCGCAAAAAGGGCCCAAAATAGCTGCCCCCTTCCAACATCAATTCGCGACGGCCATTTTCTGCAATGCGGTACAGGCGCGCGGGCGAATTTTTTGCCGGATCATTGGGGTCGAATTCTAAAATGGCCCGCTTTGTGCTGTGGGAATGGTAGCCAGCCTGGTTAATCTGAATAGCAGGGGGGCGAAACCAGCCCTCCTTTTTGGGAATGCTAAAGCGCCAACGAAGTACCTCACCGGCCTTTCCAAGCGGCAGCGGGGAGCGCAAAATAAACCAGCCATTGCTGTGCTGGAGGCGGCCGTCGTGCAATTCCAGCAATTGGGGGCACAGGCTCTGTATATTGATGGCATACTCTGGCGAATCCGGGGCCAGCGAAATACTCTTCCCCCTTGCCAGTGGCTGTAAAACTAGGTCGGCGCTCTCGGCCCCTGGCCAGTTTTTATCGGGCCAACTTCCTTCTAGCTTGGGCAAAAGCTTGACCGGCCCATTTGCCTGACGGGGAAAGATGCCGTTTGTCTGGCCATTTTGGGCCTCTTCCATATACCAGCCCCTGTCGAAAAAAGCGCCGGGAAAGAGCTCTATGGAAAAGCCCACATCCAGTGCTGGCATATCGGGCAGGGGCCTATCCAGGCTAATCGAAAGTTCAAAAACCTCTTCTGTTACCGATTCCACCACAGAGACTTCGGTAGTATAGCCAAATTGGAGGTCCGGATAGAGGATGGGGTTAAAACCTTTGCAGTTTTTCTCCTCGTCGGGGAAGACGCTCTTTGTCCACAGCATTTGGGCTTCTGCGCCCCGTTCCACCTGTTTGGGAATGGCCTGAAACTGCCCAGGGGCAATTTCCAGGCGTAGGTCGCCATTGGCTAAGAGGCGGCGATCGCATACAATAAGCTCTAGGCCACTTTGATGGCCCTCTGCATAATTGTTGTGGCCAAGAAAAACATCCAGGCCCCGAGCTTTAAGATAGGCTTGTGAAGTGAGCGTGAGCATGGCCCAAGGTAAACGTTTGCGCAGCTTTTGTATAGTCCCAAAGGTTTGACCTACAAGACTTGGCATATAGCTATCAGTTTAAAAAACATTTGTGCCGATAATTGACTAAAGTAATCAAGATATACACTGCTTAAAGGAACAGCTAGATGAAACTTCTTTTTGGTCGCCGAGCCCCATTGCACTTTGGCGTTGCAGCCCTTGGAATAACGGTTTTCATTCCACTTTTAATTGCCTTTGCGCCTATTCGAAACAGCCCGCAGCCAGAGCCCAAGGAGGTCGGTCCCGAAACCGCGCAAGCAGAGCAAGTCGAGCAAACAGGGCATATCGAGCAGGCAGCTCGCCTTTTTGCGCGTCCTGTCTTGGCCGGGGGGCGGGAGGGTATATATTTAATTGATGAATTGGGCGGATCTCGTGTTCTTTGGCGGGGGGGCATGGTAAAAAAGCTTGTAAAAAGCGACAGCGCCTGGTTTGCCCTTACCTCGCGGGGCGTTTTAACTTCCCCAAACGGTCTTAACTGGGAGGAGCGCAACGAGGGCCTTCCTATTAAGACAATTAAAGAGTTTAAAAATGGCAAAACAAGCTTTACTACCCAGATTCAAGATATAAAGGACCTCGCGGTAGATCCCGATCGCCCCAATTCCCTGGTCTGTGCAACCAAGGAGGCGGTCTATCTGTCCAGCGATGCTGGACTCTCCTGGAAAAGCCTGGGACTGCCGGTTATTACCAATGGGGTAAAGGCGGTGGGCCTTGCAGCGATAGAGGGCGGTACCGCCTTTGTGGCTACCAGCATCTATGGCCTGTATGCAATTCATACCGAGGTAGCCGGTGCAAAGTGGCAGCCGATTTCCGAGGGGCTGTTGAATATGGATACCAGTAATAACACCGACGAAATATCCTCCATTTTGGTCGAAAAAAATCGCTGGGGCGGGAGCCAGCCGGATATCTATATTTCACAGGGCTTTAAACAGGCCCTGTATCGCCTGAATTGGGCAGAAAAGAATGTTCAGATGCTGTATCAGTATCCAGACCTTATTGGCATGCTCGATGCCCCCGTACTCTGGGAAGATGCCCTGTTTTTTTCTCGGCAGGGAGAAATTGCCAAGCTAGATCTTACAGCCAATGGTGGGCCGTTTTCCAAGCCAGAGGCTCAGCCCGAGATGTTGGATTGGAGCCACCAGCTTGCGAAAAGCCTAGGGCAGGCGGTCTTTACCGCGGTGGAGGTGGCATTTGGCCGCCCATTTGCCAGCAGCGAGCAGCAGGGCCTGTTAGCTGTCGGCCCCATTTTAGGTGAGCTCTGGTTATCAGCCGACCCCGAGCTAGAATCCGATACCCCAAGACGTAAACACCAAGCGGCTGCAGCTGGCTTTGAGGGCATATATATTCCCGGGGGACATGTGACGCTGGAAAAAGAAATTCAGCGCTACGAGGAAATTATAGATCGCTGGAATCTGGATTCTATTGTGGTGGATATGAAGGACGATTTTGGCCGGCTGCGCTACCAGCCCCAGGACGAATTGGTAAAAAAATGGGGCAGTGTGGTCAATCCGGTCGATTTAAGCAGTTTTTTGCCCCGCTTTAAAGCAAAGGGCGTGTGGACCATTGCCCGAATTGTCGTCTTTAAGGATAGAAATTTAGCGCGGGCACAGGGGGCTAGGTTTGCCGTCTGGGACAATACCACAAATGCCCCTTGGCAGGGCTATCGGCTGGTGACAAAAAAAGAGGATGATACCGAAACAAGCGAAAAGGTCTATTATGGCGAGGACTGGGTCGACCCCTACAGCGAGGAGGTCTGGGACTATGTGGCCCGGCTTTCCCAGGAGCTGGTAGAGATGGGTTTCGACGAAATTCAATACGACTATATTCGCTTTCCCACCGATGGGCTGAACCTGCGCGATGCCAGTTACCGCTGGCATAGCAGGGGCATGGACAAGGAAAGCGCCCTTATCTCTTTTTTGTCGCATATTCGCCACAACGTCACTGCCCCTATTTCGGTGGATATCTATGGCGCAAACGCCTGGTACCGCACCGATTCCCGCACCGGCCAGGAGGTAGAGACCCTGGCCCAGTGGGTGGATATCATCTGTCCTATGTATTACCCCAGCCATTTTGAACAGGGTTTTCTTGCCCAGAGCCCCGCAGAGGAAAGGCCCTGGAGAATTTATAATATTGGCACCTGGCGCAATTACTATATTGCCCGAGGGGAAGTCCTTGTGCGCCCCTTTGTGCAAGCTTTTTATTTGAATGTGTCCTACGACCGCAAATATTATGGGCCAGAGTATATCAATCTTCAGGTTCAGGGCCTGCGCGAAGCGGGAAACCCGGGCCTTTCGTATTGGAACAATTCTGGCCAATATAAAGACTTAGTGTATAAGGGCAGCTCTAATAACTAAACGAGTTTTTAGAGCTCCCTTAAATAGGCCTATTTAAAAGAGGGCAGTTCGTCCAAGGTAAGCACATAGGGATGATTATACACCTTTTTGCGAAACTCTAGATCGTTGTGGAGCTTGCCCGACCAGAAATTATCCTTGTCGTCCCTGCTGGCGCCGTCGTTCCAGGTCATAAAATAGGCCCAGGCGGCGCCATCTTCTATCATCCTGTCCGGATCGGGGATGGAGCCATTTTCGCTAAGGGCCACGAGTTTATGGCTTGTTTTGGCCCAAGATGAGGCCTGCATAAACTTATTCAGCTGCGACTCGTGGTCGCCTGGTGGCGGATAAATATCCATACCGATGATATCCACGGTTTCGTCGCCCGGGTACCAGTTTTCGTCTTGCCCATTCCAGACCCAGATTAAATTGTTTAAGCCATGATAATTAGTGAGGCGGTCATATAAAAGATCCCAGAGCCAAAGGTAATCTTCTGGGCCACTGGCCCCCCACCAGAACCAGCCCCCCGAGGCCTCGTGCAGGGGGCGCCAGAGGACAGGTATATTTAAATCCTGAAGTTTTTTTAATTCCCCGGCCACGATATCTATCATTTTGATGCTGTCTTCATACTCTTTACTACTCTCGTCGCGGTTAATGCGGAAATCGGTCCTATCGGTATAAAATTCTCGGCTTCTGCCCATGCGCCAATGCCAGCAAAAAGTGATAAGCCCCCCGCGGTTCCAATAGTCGATGGCCTCCTTTGTCTGGCCAAAATTGCGAACCGGCCCGGTAATTTGCAGAAAATCGTAGCCCATAATGGCCGGCTCCCGCCCAGTATCTTTTTTTACCTTTGCAAGCATGTCTATGCCCTCGCTCCAAGCTACATCCATTTGGCCCGAGAGAATATGCTTTCCCCACACAGAGGCAAGGAAGGCCAATACCCTCTGTACTTCGGCACTGGCATTTGGGTTAACCGGTCTGTAATGTGGCTTATGTTTATTCACGGTCTTCTCGCTTGTAAGGGTAAATTTCCCTATTTTTAATGTTTCCCAGCCTGTCCAAAGGGCAAACTCCTGAACCTCGTCATTCATCAAAATTGATGGCAATTCTAAAGTAAGCATTCCCGCCTTGCCAGTTGCCTTTAATGTGGCCAGTTTGTGTCCATTGAGCAAGAGCTCTGCCTCTTCTTTACTGTCTGTGCCTGGATCGTATTCAAGCACTAAAGAGTAAAAGCGCGTTTCTTCTGGGATAAAACGCCAGATAACCACACTGTCCGATTTTCCAAAACCGGTAACCCAAGCCTCGCCGTCTATATCGGTAATATCTAGGTCGTATAGGTTTGCCCTGTGGGCATCGGCCCTGTAGACCACCTCCCCTGGTGGCACCAAATCTTGTAGCTCGTATTTCGCGGTACTTTCCACCCAATCTAAACCAGTATCTATAGGGCTCATATCCGCGTCTTGGAAAACGGTTTCTTTTTGCGGAAGGGCAATGGTGGCAGCCTGTTTTGCAGATGGCCTTCCATTGCACGAAATCAGCAGGCTCAATCCAATAAGAAGGAAAAAGGCTGCGGTGGATAAAATATTATTTAAGCGTTTCATATCTTCATTATAGCATATTTAGTGCACCGAAGCCTGCACCTCATCAATTTTGGGGTCCGCTAAAGGGCCTCAAAGGGCCCTGGGGGCTTCGAAATAGGCCCCAGGTGCAGGCTTTGGTGCACTACCCTAGCGCAACCTCGCTGTATTGCTCCTGATTAGCAGCAAGGCCCTGGTGTTCGACTGCCAGAAGACCAGGATCCTGATTTAGAATATCAAAAATATCCGTATGAGCTTGGCTAAGAATGTCGAGATCTAAGCTGGGATCGGCCAGACCCAAAGAAATATAGCCCGACTGCTCCAGGCCTCGAAGCTGGCCAGGTCCGCGGAGCCTTAAATCCTCTTCGGCAATAATGAAACCATCGCGGTGGCTATGCATAACCTTTAAGCGGGCCTTACCGTCTTCGGTGGTGTCGGGGTTGAAGGTTAAAAAACAATAGGCCTGATGCGAACCCCGCCCAACGCGACCGCGCAACTGGTGCAGGGCCGCAAGCCCAAAGCGGTCCGCATGCTCAATGACCATACAGCTGGCGTTGGGCACATCGATACCCACTTCTACCACGCTTGTGGCCACTAGTATTTTAACCTGCCCCAGTCTAAAAGCCTGCATAATGCCATCTTTTTCCTCGTCGGGAAGCTTGGAGTGGAGAACCTCTATTGGGAAATCGGGAAAGACCTTTGTGCCCAGAACTTTCGCCATGCCCACCGCGTCTTTAAGCTCCATATACTCCTGGTCTTCGATAAGCGGATAGACAAAAAAGGCCTGCCTTCCCGCTTCGAGTTCCCGACGCACCAAATCGTACACCTTGCCCATATCAGTTTGATAGGAGAGGTGGGTGCGAACAGGCTTTCGGCCAGGTGGAATATCTCGAATTGTGCTCACATCTAAATCGCCAAAGAGGGTAAGGGCAAGACTGCGGGGAATGGGGGTGGCACTCATCATAATAAGGTGAGGGCTTTCTCCCTTTGCCATAATGGCTGAACGCTGCATAACGCCAAAGCGGTGCTGCTCGTCGACAATGACCAGTTGTAAGTTTTTATATATAACATCGCGGGAGAAAAGAGCATGGGTACCAATGACAATGTCGATGTCGCCCGCGGCCAGAGCAGCTAAAAGAGGGCGGCGCAGGGGGGCAGGCACAGAACCCGACAGGGCAGCTAGGCGCAAACCCATGGGCTCCAAGAGCTTGGCTGCCTCCTTTGCAAGCTGGCGGGCGAGCAATTCGGTGGGCGCCATGATAGCCACCTGCCCCCCCGCTTCCACGCTGGCAAGGGCCGCCAAAAAGGCCACAAGGGTCTTGCCCGAGCCCACATCGCCTTGAATAAGGCGGGCCATGGGGCGCCCACTGGCTATATCGCTGTTTATCTCCTGTAGGGCCCCCTCCTGGCCCTGGGTGAGCGAAAAGGGCAGGCGCTCTATAAGGCGTTTTTGCAGGAGGCTGGGCCCCGGGTTGCGCTCCTTTGTCGTTGGGCCCAGGGCCCTGCGCTGTATTGCGCGGCGGGCAATGGGCAAGAGAAAGTGCAGGAGCTCTTCGTATTTAAGGCTTTGTATTGCTCGATCGCGGAGCTCAAAGCTCTGTGGAAAGTGAATATTTACAAGGGCCTCTGCCTTGGGCAGTAATTGATGTTTATTGCGCAGTGCTTCGGGGATTTCATCGGATATATTGACCGCATAGAGGTTTAGGGCCTGTTTTACGGCCTTTCGCAATTGGTTTTGGCTAATACCCTCGCTAAGGCGATAGACCGGCAGAATGCCATCGGGGTTCTGACCATGATTTTTGTATACAGTAAAACTGCTACTTTGAATTTCGCCCCGCTTAAAGACATATTTGGCCCAGACCCGAATGCGACTCCCCGGTGGATAGGAGGTGGCCAAATAGGCCCGGTTAAAACCCGAGAGACTAGCTCGGGTATCGCCATCAGTTATAATAAGTTTGGGATGCCGCCGGCCCCTAAAGTGCAGCCACTGCAGGCCAATTACCTCGACATCGCTTAAAATTTCTTTTTGCGTAGTCCAGGCAGAAAGGGGCTGAAGATGGCTCATGTCTTCCCAATTGCGCGGGTACCAGCGCAAAAGCTGGGAAATATCAATTATACCAATGGATGCCAGTTTCTGGGCAAGTGCTGGGCCAACGCCGGGAATGTGAGAACAGGGTATGTTGAGCTCGCACAGATACATAGGCCCTTATGCACCGCCTAAAAGGAAGTTTATTAGCCCAATGCAAAGGCTGCCGAGAATGTTCAGACCCAGGGATAAAAAGGCCCCGGTAATAAGTGTTTTGCCATAGTCGAATTGCTGGTTTTTAAAAATGTATTTGTTGATTAGATTTTCTGCCGGTTCTGAAATTAGGGATACCTTGTGCCAGAGCGGGAGGTAGGAGTCTTTGGCCGTCTTCCAGGAAAAAAGACGCAGGAGAAAGATGATAAAGAAAAAACCTAAAACAAATGAAATGCCGGACCAAAGCGAGAGAATAAAAAGGCCAATAAAGGGAAAGATATTAAAACTGCGGGAAATATCCAATTCGTAAAAAAAGCGGGTAAAAAACGAAAGAATCGAAAGCGCAAAGATGGGCGAGAAGTCGATATTCGTTTTTTTAAAAAAAGCCAGTCGCTTAAAAAAATCCAAATAGGGGTCGCAAAAACGGGCTAAAAATAGGGTGGCGCTGTTTTTATGGTCCTGCTGAACCCACGAGGTCAACAGGCGAACAATGACGAGAATTGAATATATGCTGCTTAAAAGCCCCAAAAATCGGAAAATACCATTCATGCTTTAAAGATACGTGAAATTTCTTCTCTCGTCGAGTTATAGTTGAGGTATGGTAAGAAATTTTTCGCAAAATCCTTTAATTACTCTTATGGAGCGCATTCCCACCTGGCATTTAAAAAAAGGGGAGAAGTTGGTTGTCTTTAGCGATCTGCATATGGGGGGTGGGGGCAGGGCAGACGATCTTTTGCACAATGGGCAATTGCTCAAAGAGCTTTTGGGCAATTATTATCTGCCAAGGGGCTATAATCTTGTTTTAAATGGCGATGTGGAAGAACTCCAGCGCTTCCCGCTGTCGCGAATACGTGAGCAGTGGCGTTCCCTGTACGAAATTTTCGACGCCTTTAATCAGGAGGATCGTCTGTACAAAATTTTGGGAAACCACGACGAGGTTTTGCGCTTTGTGCCAAATAAACCCTATCAATTGTATGATGGCTTGAAAATTGATACTGGGTCCCTAGAGTTCCATATTTACCATGGGCATCAGTCTATGGCCCGCTACGAACGCGCCTCGTTTTTTATTGGTTTTTTGCTGCGCTATATAGCCACCCCCCTTGGCATTCGCAATATTGCCAATCGGCGGCGAATTCGCCAACGCTTTGCCATAGAAAAGGCTGCCTACGACTATTCGCTGGAACAGAAGGTTGTCTCTATTATTGGGCATACTCACCGCAGTCTTTTTGAATCGCTGTCGCGCTATGATATTATCAAATTTGAAATTGAAGGGCTGTGCAGAAATTATACCAGGGCGGACGAACAGGAGCAGGCAAAAATTGAGCAGGAGGTCTTAGCCCTGCGCCACGAATTGGAAAAATTGACCAAAAAACAGCGCCGGACGAGTTTGCATCCCAGTTTGTATGGCAATGTCCTACCGGTGCCCTGCCTTTTTAATTCGGGTAACTGTATTGGAAAGAAGGGCATCAATTGTATAGAGTTGGATAGCGAGCGCATCTCGCTTATATATTGGTATCATCGGGGGGCGAGCAAAAAATTTGTGCAGCGCGGTGGCTATTCAATTGAAAAAATAGAGAATTCAGATATTCGGAAAGTGGTACTGAATACGGATAAGCTCAAATATATTGCCGCCCGTATACGTCTGTTGTCTTAGAAGGGCTGTTTCGCCCTTGACGGATATTTTCTATCGAAGCATACTGATATTATTCTATGAAACTATAGGGAGGCGCGCACTGTGGCGGGCTATGGAAAAGAAAAAGTTGCGGGCAGAGTAGTATTCCTCCTTTTATTGATTATCGCAATGATTCTCGGCGGGGCGCTGTGGTTCGACCGGCTGGGGCTCTTCGATTTAAAAAATACAATGCGGCCGGTTTTACGGCTTTTTGGCAAAGAGGTGCGCCAGGGGGTGGAGCTAAAACCGGGACAGACGCTGTCCATCGACGAGGAACGCCTTGCCCTGCGTTTGGAGGCCCTGGAACTGCGAGACCAGGAATTGAGCATTTTCGAGGAAAATCTGCAAAAAAGGCAGGCAGAAATCGAACAAATGGCCCAAGAACTGGAAGAAAGACAGAAAGCTATCGAAGAAGAAGAAAAATCATTTAATGTATCGCGCCAACAGTTCGAGAATAGAAGAGTAAACGTCGAGCAGAATGCGCGTTACCTGATTGGCATGCCGCCAGAGAAGGCGGTGGACATACTTGTGGCCATGGACGATCAGGACGTAATTGATGCGTTCCGGATGACCGAAGAGATTGCGCTTGCCGAGGGAACCAGTTCCATGGTTGCCTATTGGCTTTCGCTTTTTCCGGCCCAAAGGGCAGCAGAAATCCAGCGTAAGATGGCGGGTAAACCCAGAATTCTTAACTAGCTGCGCGCCCTCCGGTGCCATTCTGTTTTGGCGCAGGAGGTCTTTGGGTGATACAAACACTCTTGCCAAGGTATGACATTGCCGAGCAGGACAGCAGCGCTCTGTCCGTCTTCCCCTTTAATTCTCAATCTCATCCGAATGCGGTCGATGGGCCCGAAACTCCCTTTGTGGATTGTTATGAGCAGGTTCTAGCAGCGGAGCTGGAAGGCCCGGCTAAAGGTGCGCCTGAAGGTGCACCTGAAGGTGCACCTGAAGGTGCACCTGAAGGTGCGGCCTATTCTAACGAGGACGCTTTGGCCGATGCCAAGAGAGGGAAAATCGAGGAGAGGCTACAAGAGCAGGAAGCAGAAAAAAAACTGAGCTCTAAAAAAAAGCAGGTCAATATTGATGGCGAAAATCCTCTCCCTTTACAAAGCATGCAGGCAGAAATTGCTTTCCAGCCAGGGATTGCCAAGAATATCAAAAAGAATGAATTTAATTCTGCCAGGCCCGATGGCCTTAAACACATTGCAGAACCCAAAGAGGGCAGGGCTGGTATAGCTAAAAAACGTGAGTATATGACAGGCCTTGCCCAGGGTGGGCCGAGCAAGGGAAAGGTTTCGGAAAAGGCCCAAGAAATTAAAGATAAAAAAAACTCAACGCCGGAGCAGTTAGGGGTAAAAAGCGAAAAGCTTGCAGACTCTGCCAATAAATTAAAAACTCCTGTCCTTACTAGGCCGGCAAAGAGCGGGCGCGAAGAGGCCATAGAAGAAGCAAAAACAGGGCGGAAAAACAAAAAAACTTCCAGCCCTGTCGATGCCAAAATGGCCCCAGCTAAAAGCAAGGCAAAAACAGAGGATGCAAAACCCATTCGCAATAGACGAAAAGAGCGACTGGAAATTGCGGTAGAGGATAGGCGCAGTGGCACCCGGGCTAGGGGAGCGGAGGGGGCGCAGGATGTACCCACAGATAGTAGGGCTCTTTCGCAAACAGCCTCAGCTG
>CAZBJJ010000011.1:13799-43653 GCA_964492245.1 uncultured Spirochaetales bacterium
GCTGAGGCTGATGCCGCGGCTGAGGCCGATATAATTGTCAATCTTTCGCCGAATGCGGTACAAAACCAGTTCGCTTCCCGCGAGGGCGCACAGACTGGCGGCCCAATGGGGCAAAGCCCTTCTTTTTCTACAGCGCTGGCACAGGAATTGCGCGCCCAGTATAACGGCGACATTGTCCGCCATGCCTCTGTTGTATTAAAGGATGGGGGCGAGGGCCTTATTCGCCTGGCACTGCGACCGGCCGAGCTGGGAGATGTCAAGATACGCCTGAATATTGCCGACAACAAAATAAGGGCCAATATTGTGGTAAAAAGCGAAGAGGCCTTAAAAGCCTTCGAAAGCGAGTTGGAAAACCTTAAACAGGCTTTTTTAGATGGCGGCTTCGATGGGGCCAGCTTGAATTTATCGGTGGCCTCGGATGGGCGCGGAAACCAGGGGTCCTACCCGGGCGGGCAGAACCAGGGGGCAGAACCTTTTTATTCAGCTCGACTGCGAGCAAAAGAATACGAACAGGCAATGCCTTTGGCCCTAAATAGCGAGGCAGATATGCCGATATTTGAAAGACAGGGCCTACAGAAAGTTAATGTATTGGTCTAAGGGGGAAAAGAGAATATGGATGTAATGGGCAGACTTACTGCACGTGAACAGAACCAGGTGCGCATGGATGTGGACGCCTTTAACAAATCGATAGAGCAGGGACGCCAACATCGCCAGGAACTGGGCAAGGACGATTTTATTAAAATCCTAATAACCCAGTTATCGCATCAGGATCCAACGGCACCCATGGAGGACAAGGAGTTTATTGCTCAAATGGCTCAATTCTCTTCTCTGGAACAGATGACAAATATGGCACAGGATTTTTCAAAATTGGCGAGCATGTTTACCAGTAGCGAGGCAGTTTCCTCGCTGGGTAAAAGCGTAGAAATTGTACAGGGTGAACAGCTTATAAATGGAAGGGTTACTGCAGTTACCCGCGGAGTGGCGCCGGAAGTCTTGGTAAACGGCGAGTACTACGATTGGGAATCGGTTAACAAGGTTTTTGAGGAGTAATGGCATATGATGCGATCGTTATATTCCGGTGTAGCCGGTTTACAAAACCATCAGACAAGAATGGATGTCCTGGGGAACAATATTTCCAACGTCAACACTACCGGCTTTAAGAAGGGTCGGGTGCAGTTTCAGGATCTTTTGTATCAGCAACTTTCTGGCGCTGCTAAACCCACCGAGGAAATTGGCGGGGTAAACCCAAAAGAAGTTGGTCTTGGCATGCTTATTGCGAGTATCGACACCATTCATACTCAGGGGTCTTTGCAGACAACTGGTGTGGGAACCGATCTGGCTATTCAAGGTGGCGGTTTTTTTGTTCTTAAAAATGGTGAAAAATCTTTTTATACCCGCGCGGGGGCCTTTAGTCTGGATAAAGACGGCACTCTGGTGAACCCAGCCAATGGCATGCGCGTGCAGGGTTGGATGAGCCAGGAGGTAGAGGGGAGCCTCGTTTTAAACACCTCTGCCGATGTGGAAGACTTAATAATTCCCATGAATGCAAAAGACCCCGCCAAAGAGACCACCAGTGTACAGTTCGCCTGCAATCTGGATAAGCGCACCCCCGAATTGGAAGAGGGCGCCGGCTTGGCGGATATATTAAAGGCCACCTGGGGAACCGAGTTAAAAGTCTACGACAGCTTTGGCGATCAACATCTTTTGCGAGTCGATTTTACCCGCGTACCGGAAACGAATAATCAGTGGACGGCAACGGTGAGCGTGGATCCTCAGAGCGAAACACCCACCGGAGCCAGTGCTGGCTTTGGCGAAGCGGGGGCCTCGATTGGGGGGGGGAATACCTTTACCGTGGAGTTTTCGAACGAGGGCACCATTTCGCGCGTTATCGACGCCCAGGGCAACGAAAGCCCCGAAGAGGGCCTGCTAACTATGCGCGTCTCCTACGATGTGCAGGGTGCCAACCTCGACGAGGATGGCAACATCCCGCGCCAGGAATTTGTATTAAACATGGGCGAGGTCGGTGCCTACGACAATGCAATAACCCAATATGCCGAACGCAGCAGCACCAAAATGGTAGAGCAGGACGGCTACAGTATGGGCTATTTGGAAAACTTTAAAATTGATCAGTCTGGTATGATAACGGGCATCTACTCCAATGGGACAAACCGGCTTTTAGGGCAAATAGCCATGGCCACCTTTACCAACCCCGGTGGCCTAGAAAAAGCTGGCGAGAACACCTTCGTGGTCTCGAACAACTCCGGTAACGCCAATATTAGCCCATCGGGCATTGCGGGCAAGGGCAAATTGATTGCCGGCGCCCTGGAAATGTCCAATGTGGATTTGGCCGAACAGTTTACCGATTTAATCGTAACCCAGCGGGGTTTTCAGGCCAACTCGAAGACGATTCAGACATCGGACCAAATGCTCCAAGAGCTTATGTCCCTTAAACGTTAATAAATTTGCACGCCTTAGGCTAGATATTCTGGCCTAAGGTCTTTATTTACAAATAATTAAAGCTATAGTATGTTGGTATAAAGGAAAATGCGGTGATACAGGTTACCCGGCTGAACGGCAAGGAATATTTCTTAAATCCCCATCAAATAGAGGCCATAGAAGAGGTCCCCGATACCACTATTTTACTTTTATCGGGCAAGCGCGTGGTAGTACAGGAGAATTCTAAAGAGGTAATTGAGCGTATTATAGCGTATCGAAAAACGATTGGCTGTTTTAGTAACGAGGAGTAGGCGTATATGGATTTAGCGACAATCATTGGTCTTATTGGTGCTTTTGCCATGGTTTTCATGGCCATTATTTCCTCTGGTGGCTCCATTGCGACATATTTGGATATTCCCTCGTTTTTTATGACCGTTATTGGCTCCTACTTTGTGCTCTTTATAAACAACTCAATGACAGATACTCTGGGAGTTTTTAAAACCATGATGTTGACGATGAAGACCCCATCATTTGGCGAGAAAGCAATAATAAGCAAATTGATGGGTTTCTCGGAGAAGGCGCGTAAAGAAGGGCTATTGGCCCTCGAAGAGGAACTGGAAGATCTGGACGACGAGTTTATGAAAAAAGGTCTGCGCCTTGTCGTAGATGGTACCGATGGCGAAATTGTACGCACCCTTATGGACAACGAGCTCAATCAAATGCAAGAGCGCCATGCATCTAAAATTTCGGTTGTCGCTGCTTGGTCGGTCTTGGCCCCTGGTATGGGCATGTTGGGAACGGTAACCGGTTTAATAGCCATGATGAAAAACCTCGAGGACAAGAGCGCCATTGGTCCCAATATGGCTGTTGCTCTTATTACTACATTCTATGGGGCCATTATGGCAAACATGGTGCTTATTCCTATGATGGGCAAGCTTAAAAACCAGGACGCCGCCGAAACAAAGGTGCGCGAAATGGTTATCGAAGGTGTTTTATCCATTCAGGCTGGCGACAATCCCCGTATTTTAGCGCTTAAGCTGCTTTCATTTTTGGATCCTGGCGATCGAAGAGTGGTGGAATCCGAAATTCTTAAGGATTAAGCATGGCAAAAAAGAAAAAGCGTTCAGACGAGGGCGGCGGCGGCGCGCCGGAGTGGATGATAACCTATTCCGACATGGTTACCCTCTTGCTCTGTTTCTTTGCAGCCCTCTTTAATGTCTCCGAGGTTGACGACATTCAGCTACAGCAGATGATTTCCTCGCTCTCCAATATTGGTATGGGCGCAATGGAGGGCGGGGCCACCCTATCCGCAGGGCGGAACGCCGATTTAGGCAATACGGTGAACTCTCTTCCCTCGATGGAAAAAGGGCGTTCGATGTCCACGGCCAAAAAAAAGGCTACCAGTTTGTTTTCGCCGGAAGTGCGTTCGAACAAGGTGCGTATTTCTTCGGATGAGCGGGGCTTGGTTATCAGTCTTGCCTCGGATGCCTTTTTTGCCTCGGCCAGTGCCGAGGTAAACATAGATGCCACACGCGATATTTTATTGCGCTTGGGAGCAATGCTGGCATCGACAGAATTGGCGGGGCATAAATTCAGGATAGAGGGCCACACCGACAGCCTGAGAATCGACCCCGAGGGGCCTTGGAAGTCGAATTGGGAGCTATCCTCTGCAAGAGCTATTAACATCTTGCATTATTTGGCCGATATCGGAGTAGACGAGCGGCAGTTTCAAGTGGCAGGCTTTGCAGATACAGTGCCCATTGCCAGCAACGACAGCGAGGAGGGGCGCGCCTATAATAGGCGGGTCGATATCATTATATTGGACGAGGGGCATTTATAAAACATTTGTCTTTAGGCCAAAACTGGTATATCATGGCCTATCCAGCCCTGTTTTATATAAAGGAGTTTTAAATATGAGTGATATAAACGACGATCTGGATATTGAAGAATCTGGTGGAGCTAGTTTAGCGTCTTCCCGTAGGGGCGGCGGCCTTATGGCCCTCTTGCCCATCATTCTCAAATATGTGGCCATTGGCATTGGTGCCATTGTGCTTATTGTGGTAGTTGTGCTCATAGTAAACAGGGTAAGCGGTGCCAGTGGTTCTTCGGCTACGGTGGTGCCGGCCACAGAGATATGGCAGGGCAAACGGCCAGAGTATTCCTGGTTTTCGAGCCTGCCACAAATTCGAACGCGTACCTCCGATGCCGTACCGCGTTCGGTGGTAGTAAAGGTGGTTTTGGGCTATGACAAGGAATCGAAAATTGCACAGAACGAGATTACCAATCGCTCCTACGAATTGCGCGATTTTATACGCAGCTATTTTAGTAAAAAACGGGCAGACGAACTCTTGCCCGAATACGAGACAAAGATAAAGATAGAAATGATAGAATTAATTAACAGCAGTATTCTCGAAAGCTCCAGAATTCGAGAACTTTTGTTTGAGCAACTCGATGTGGTAGAAATGTAGGTGATATGACCGAAGTACTTGCGCAGGAAGAAATTGATCAGCTACTCACCGCAATAAACGCAGGCGAATCGGCACCGGAAGATTTCCGGCCCGCGACCGAGACCCGTAGAATTAAAATCTACGACTTTAAGCGCCCAGATAAGCTGTCTAAGGACCAAATTCGCACCCTTACGATAATGCACGACACCTTTGCGCGCCTCACTATAACCTCGCTTTCGGCCCAGTTGCGCAGTATTGTCCATGTGCATGTGGCATCGGTAGATCAACTAAAATACGAAGAGTTTACCCGATCAATTCCCTCGCCCACTACCCTGGCTATTATCAATATGGATCCCCTGCCTGGCAGTGCGCTTCTGGAAATAGACCCAGCTGTTACCACCTCTATAATCGACCGCCTTTTTGGGGGTACCGGCGAGGGCTCGAAGTCGCAGCACGAATTGACAGAAATTGAGCAATCGGTAATGGAAGGGGTTATTGTCCGACTTTTGGGCAATATGCGCGAGGCCTGGTCCACCGTAATCGATTTACGCCCCCGTCTTGGCCAAATTGATACCAACCCGCAGTTTGCCTCAATTGTCCCCCCCAGCGACATGGTTGTCCTAGTAACTGTAGAGACAAAAATTGGGGATGTGGAAGGCATGATAAGCGTCTGTATTCCCTATTTAACAATAGAGCCAATACTTTCTAAACTTTCGGCCTCCTATTGGTATTCCTCGGTGCGTCGCGCTGGCTCTGCAGAGAATTTTAATATTATTAAAGAGCAGTTGGCAAATGTAGATGTCAATTTAGTGGCCGAACTTGGACGCATTCAGCTGCAGGTGCGCGATGTACTGGCACTGCAAAGGGGCGATATCATACATTTACACAATGTGAAAATTCAAGATCCGATGCCCTTAAACGTGGGCACGAAGACTAAGTTTTTATACCGGCCCGGGGTTATAGGGAAAAAAGTAGCGGTTCAGATTGTTAAGAAATTGGCCGATATTGATCATGATGATGTGGAAGAATTATCGGCAGAAGGAGATGATAGCTTATGAGCGACGGCGCTCTTTCCCAAGATGAAATTGATGCTCTGTTGGCAGGTGTAGATTCCAGCAGTTTTGGCGTACCATCGCAACCTTCCTCGGGCATAGGCAGTAGGGAGCAGGAAGCAGTACAGGCCTTTTTGGCCGAAACGGTCGAGACGCAATCGTCGAACCTTTCAATGCTCTCTGGCGAAAGCCTAGCACTCTCTGGTCCTCAGGTTGAATCTCTTAACCGCGAGGGTGTGCTTCAAAAAATTCCCGATTTAGTAGTTGCTGTTTCCGCCAATTTTACCGGTTCTATCGTTGGCGAGCACATGTATATTATGGCAGACTCTACCGGCAAGCAGCTGGCGAGCATGATGAATAAAGAGGACGATATCGAGCTGGACGACATGGCACTTTCGGTAATATCCGAAATTGGCAGTCAGCTTGTCGGTTCTACAATTACCGCCTTTAGCAATAAAACCGGCGAGAAAAACCTGGCCTCCGATAGCCCGCAGGCGCAGGCTGTTCCCAAGGCGGTGGTGGCCCTACCTGCGGGCGACTTCCTTGTGGCAACCTGGCAGCTAAATATGGGCGAGCGGGGCGAGGCCATGATATGGGAGGTCTTTGGCCCAGAGGTGTCTAAGAGCATGGCCCGAAACCTTGGCGCAGGCGGCGAAGAAGAAATAGGCTTAGACGATATAATGGGCACTGCCAGCCCCAGTATGGGAATGCCCGGTATGGGGGCACCGGCGATGGGCGGTATGCCTGGTATGGGAATGCCCGGTATGGGTATGCCCGGTATGGGGGCACCAGCGATGGGCAGTATGCCCGGCATGGGAATGCCCGGTGTGCAGGCAAACAATGTTCAGTCGGTTCAATTTCCCAACCTTATGCCCTATCAAGGCGGTGGCGAGCAGGGAAATATCAATTTAATAATGGATGTCTTTATGGAGATATCCGTAGAGTTGGGGCGGACCCGCATGCCAATAAAAGAAATATTGAGCATGGGCGAGGGAACTATTATAGAACTCGATAAGCTCTCTGGCGAGCAGGTGGATATATTGGTAAACCACAAATTAATTGCCAAAGGTGAAGTCGTTATTATCGATGAAAACTTTGGTGTCCGTGTTACATCAATTGTCTCTCCACTGGAAAGAATGTCGGACATGAGGTAATATAGGGGAAGTTTTTGCTAAAGGGGGGGGATCTGAAATATCTGTATACAGTCCTGTTGGCAAGTCTGCTAACAGGATTTTTCTGTTTGCCGGTCTTTTCGCAGGATGTGCCGGCCGATACTCGCGAAACCTCCTCTGAACAAACAGCCCTTTTGGGCAGCGATGAATCGGCTCTTTTTTTGGATGCTGCAGAATCGGAAGGGGAGCGGGTGGTGCCGGCCTCTTCGGGGCTTTGGCCACTTATACGCGCCCTGTTGGTTTTAGTCTTACTTGTGGCAATAATCTGGCTCCTCTTGGCCTTTATTAAAAGGCGAAATGCGGCCAATGCAGCGACAAACCCCCATTTAAAACTCTATGCCTCCTTGGGGCTCGCATTAAATAAACATGTGCATGTAGTGGGCCTTGGACAAAAGGCCTGGCTCATTGGCTCGTCGGAGAACTCTGTCCAGTTAATTGCCGAAATCGATGATCAAGAGCTTATCGACCAAATGAGGCTGGAGGCATCGCACCGCACCGCCCTAGATTCCAATTTACCGCTCAGTTTTTTACGCCTGTTTTCTCGCTATACCGGCAGGCGGGCAACGGAAAATTCTGCCGAAGAATCGCTGGAAAAAATGAAAAATCGTTTAAAAGATATTTAGGACCTAAGGGGGGAGGGGAATGAAGACAAGATTGATAACTGTTTTATGCATCGTGCTCACTCTGGCCCCTGGCATGGCAGGAAGGGCTTGGGCCCAAACAGCGGACTTTCCTGGGCGGGCCACCGCAGGTACCGTGGCAATTCCCGCTGCCCCGGCCGATCCGGTTATACCCTTTTTAGACCTGGCAATTCGCCAGCCCCAAAGTGGTCAGGAAGTGGCATTTTCGGTGCAACTCTTGCTTTTGCTCACCCTGCTTTCGCTGGCACCGAGTCTGCTCATTTTAATGACCAGTTTTTTGCGCATTTCCATTGTATTGGATTTTATTAAACGGGCCCTCTCTCTCCAGCAAGTTCCCCCCAACCAAGTGCTTATGGGGGTAGCTCTTTTTATGACTCTTTTTATTATGTGGCCCACCTTCGATGAAATTCGCACCAAGTCATTTGCCCCCATGGCCCAGGGGGAAATTTCGGTGGGCGAGGCCTATACCGAGGCGGAAAAACCCCTGCGGCTTTTTATGTACCGCCAGATGGGCAAAAATCCCGAAAACATTCGGCTTTTTATGGCGATGCGCGGCCTAGACCGCCCACAGACGCTGGCCGATGTGCCCACCTATGTGCTGGTTCCCGCCTTTATTTTAAACGAGCTCACCGTTGCCTTTAAAATAGGCATTCTTTTGTATATTCCATTTATTGTAATCGATATGATTGTAGCCAGCGTGCTTATGTCGATGGGGATGATAATGCTGCCCCCTGTAATGATTTCGGCACCCTTTAAGCTCATACTCTTTGTGCTTGTCGACGGTTGGGGGCTTTTAACGGGGCAGCTTATTCTTTCGTTTAGGTAGGGGGCACAATGTCTATTGGCGAAATTGTAAGCCTTATGCGGGGCGGTATTTTAGAGGTCTTAATGCTGGCAGGCCCTATTTTGCTCGTTGCACTTATCGTGGGGCTTACCGTGTCTATTTTGCAGGCAGCCACCTCGATTCAAGAACAGACCCTTACCTTTGTGCCCAAAATTCTCTCTATTCTTGGAGCTCTTGCCCTTTTGGGGGGCTGGATGTTTTCGCATTTGGGGGAGTATACCAAGGCTCTTTTTCGCCTAATTCCAAGTTTGGGGGGCTAGGATGCTCGACGAAATTCTGGCCCACTTTCCCCGTTTTTTACTTGTTATGGCCCGAGCCTGGGCCATGATGGAAACAGCCCCCCTGCTTTCGAGCGAGGCAAACCCGCGCATTGCCCGAGTTGCCCTTGCCGGTTTTTGCGCCTATTGCGCAATGCCCTTTGCCCCAGATTTTGGGCCCGAGGCCTCTAACCTTGTCTTTGTCGCCTATTTAATTGGCGAGGCGCTCATTGGCCTTTCCACTGGCTTTTTTATTACCATGGTCTTTGCCACCTTCTCCTCGGCTGGGCAGTTTTTTTCGCTGCAGATGGGCTTTGGCGCCTCCGAGACCTGGGACCCCTTGGCACAAATAGAAAACCCGCTTTTGGGCCAATACCTAAACCTCATTGCCATGTTCTGCTTTTTAAGCATTGGGGGCTTTCGCTCCCTGTTTTTAGGTGGCTTTTTGCGCTCTATTCAGAGTTTTTCGGTGGTGGCCCTTGTTGAACAGCGCGAAGGCTTTGTCAATTTTTTTGTCTTGGCCCTTTCCCGGCTTTTTGCCGATGCCCTCCTTGTTTCATTGCCCATTGTTGGCACCCTGTTTTTGGTCTCTGTTTCCACCGGCCTGCTTTCGAAGGCGGCCCCCCAGATGAACCTGCTTTCGGAGGGCTTTCCCATATCAATTTCGGTTGCCTTTACCATCATTTTTATTCTCATGCCTTTTTTAATTGAAAATTTTGCCAATATTTTAAACAGCTCCTTTGGGCACTGGGAAAAATTGCTTATTAAAATAGGAGGGGGGCTATGAGGCTTTTGGGGCATGGGCCTTATAGTAAAAATGGCAGTTATCGAGAAGAGCAAGATTGTATGTTGCAACGGGCGCTTTTTATCGATTTGCAGTGGTTTGCGGCCGAAGACGAGGGGCGTACCGAAGACCCCACAGAATATAAAATTAAAAAGGCCAGGGAGGAGGGGCGTGTAGCCAAGAGCCAAGAGCTTGTTTCTGCCTTAGGCCTTCTTGCCCCAGTGCTGATGTTGCTTTTTTTTGCCCCTTTTATGTTGGAAAATTGCATAGAGCTTGTGCGGTTTTTCCTAAGCCGCATTCCCGATTTAGATCCCACAAAGGACCGCTATATTTTCTTTATCTGCCTTCGCTATTTAGCCCGCATTGTCTCGCCACTTTTGGCAATTGCCCTTGTCTCGGGGGTTTTTTCCAATGTGGTGCAAACGGGTTTTCTATTTACCTTAAAGCCTCTGGAGCCAAAGCTCGAAAAAATCCTGCCAAATTTTGGAAAATATTTTAAGCGCACTATATTTTCCATGGAAGGTCTTTTTAATGTAGCCAAATCGATTGGAAAAATTTTTATTATTGGAATTGTTGCTTTTTTAACCATTAAGTCGAATATTCCAAAACTTATGCACATAGATCGCTTGGGCGTGTATGGGGCCCTGGTCTTTGTGGGCTCTTTAGCAGTGCGCCTGATTATTGTTGCAGCCCTGCTCCTGTTGGCCCTGGCCATTCCCGACATTTTTTTTCAGCGCTGGACCTATAAAGAGGGTCTTAAAATGACAAAGCAAGAAGTTAAGGAAGAGCGAAAAATGCACGAGGGGGATCCCCTTATTAAAAGCAGGCTAAAACAGCGCATGCGAGAACTTCTGTCCCGGCAGATGGCAATAAACGTGCCGAAGGCGGATGTGGTCATTACCAACCCAACACATTTTGCGGTTGCCCTAGAGTGGGACCGTATCTCCATGCCCAGCCCCATGCTTACAGCAAAGGGGATGGACGAAATTGCCCAGCGTATAAAGACAATCGCCAAAGATAACGGGGTACCCATTGTCGAAAACAAGCCCTTGGCGCGGGCACTGTATGCCGAACTAGAAATAGGTGATACAATACCGGAGGCGTATTATCAGGTTATTGCCACAGTACTTGCCCAGGTGAATAAAATTAACGAGGCCCGTGGGCGGGTGCTGCAGGAAGTATAAGCTGGCAGTATATTCGGGGGGGGGAATGGCAGAAATAGCTCGTGATTTCTTTAAAAATTTAAGCGATATGGGCTCGGCGGCAGGGCTTGTTGTCATTGTTATGATGATGATAATTCCCTTGCCCACCATTTTGCTGGATCTTTTTATGGTCTTAAACCTGGTTTTTGCCCTACTTATTTTGTTAATTGTCCTTTATACCAAAAAAGCCACCGATTTCAACATCTTTCCCACCATGCTTTTAGTTTCCACTCTTTTTAGCCTGGGTATTAACATCTCTTCTACGCGTTTAATTCTTACAATGGGGTCTAAGTTTGATGGCAAAATGGTACAGGCCTTTGGCAGCTTTGTAACCGGCTCTTCGGGTACCTCAGGCCTGGTAATTGGCCTTGTCATTTTTATCATTATAATTGCTGTCCAGGCCATGGTTATTACCAAGGGCTCCACACGGGTAGCAGAGGTTGCTGCCCGCTTCTCGCTCGATGCGCTTCCGGGCAAGCAAATGGCCATCGACGCCGATTATAACTCTGGGGCCATTGGCGAAGAAGAAATGCATCTGCGCAAAAGAGAGCTACAGCGCGAGGTCGATTTTTATGGCGCCATGGACGGTTCCAGCAAGTTTGTCTCCGGCAACGTAAAAGTGGGCATTTTTATTACCGTGGTAAATATTCTGGCCGGTATTGTTATCGGCGTTACCATTCACAAAGAGAGCCTAATCGACGCGATGAATGTGTACAGCCGCTTTACCATTGGCGATGGCCTGCTTTCTCAGCTCCCCGGCCTCTTGGTCTCCACGGCCACCGGTATTATTGTAACGCGCTCAGTTTCCGATGGCTCTTTTGGCAGCGATGCCGTGGATCAATTTGCTAAGGATGGGCGCATTTACTGGGTTGGGGCGGGGGTTCTCCTGCTTTTTTCGGTAATTCCCGGCTTTCCCTGGTATATAACCCTGCCAATGTCGGGCCTGCTTGCCTATCTTGCCTATTATTTGGGCCGAAAAGAACAGCGCGTATACAGCCAGGTGGCACAGGCAGCCCAGGAAAAACAGGAGGCACGTGCCCAGGACGAGGGCTCGCAGATGTCGCCGGTGGTACCGCTGGATCGCCTCTCTTTAGAACTGGGCTTTGGCCTTATACCCCTAGTAGACAAGGAAAAGGGGGCCGAGCTACTGGAGCGGGTCGTGCGCATTCGCCGCGAATCTGCCCTGGACCTTGGCCTAGTTGTGCCACGCATACGCATTCGCGACAATATAAGGCTGGAGCCCTCGGAGTACTGCTTTAAAATAAATGGGGTGGACATCGGCCGGGGCAAAATACGTATGGGCTATTACCTTTGCATAAATCCTGGGGGTATTCAGACCGATATTCCCGGCGAAAAGACCCGCGATCCCGCATTTGGGCTACCTGCCCTCTGGGTGGCAGAGGACAAACGCGAAGAGGCAGAGGCCGCTGGCTTTACGGTTATCGACCCGCCATCAATTATTGCCACCCATTTAACCGAAATTATTAAGCGCCACGCCGACGAAATTTTAGGCCGCCAAGAGACCCAGTCAATACTTGATACACTTAAAAAGGAATTCCCCGCAGTTGTCGAGGATGTGCTAAAACATCTGTCTTTGGGGGGCATTCAAAAAGTGCTACAGGCCCTTTTGCGGGAACAGGTATCAATTCGCAATACCGTGGCCATTTTGGAGGCCCTGGCAGATTATGCGCCCATCAGCCAAAACCCGGATGTGCTTGTCGAAAAAGCTCGCCAGGCCCTGGCCCGCCAAATATGCCTACAGTATGCCGACGAGGACCGCCTTTTAAAGGTTATTACTATCGATCCGAACCTGGAGCAAAAAATTATCGAAAGCCGGGTAGAGACCGCCGGCGGGGCCATTGCCGCCTTAGACTCCGGCCTGCAGCGGGCCTGGATACGGGCCCTTAGCAGGATGGTAAGCTCGGCCCAGGAGCAGGGCTATTTGGCCATTGTCCTGTGTTCCGAGGCGGCCAGGGCCCTGGTGAAATCTTCCAGCAACCGGGAACTGCCCGATTTAGTGGTGCTTTCGGTGCCAGAAATAGTAAACGATGTCAATGTAGAGACAATTGGAGAAATACGCATAGATGAATAAAATGATTTTATATAACGAGCGCGCAGAGACCTACGATCTTTGCATTATGAAAATCGAAAAACTCCATGGCAAGGCCTACGAAATTATGCAACACCGAGAAATTCTGGAATCGGGTTTCTGGGGCTTTCGGAAAAAACGCTTGGTAGAGGTCTCGTACCGTTTAAAAACTAATATGTTCTCTGGTTTTTCTGACAACACGCTATCACCCAAAACACCTGCGGTAGAAATTAGCTTTGAGCAGCAGAAACGACAGTTCTTGGAAAATACCGGACGCGAGCGCAACGAACCCATGATGGCAGAAATAAAAAAAGTTCAAGAGGACATGAACGAACTGCGCAAGAGTCTTTCTTCTAAAACTGATGAGCATCAGACAATAACCCAGATTCGCAATGTATTGGTTAAAAACGATTTTTCCTATAATTACATTGGCCATATCGAAGAGCTTATAAACAGCGAGCTAACGGTAAGCGAACTTTCCGATATAGATCATGTTAAATTTAAGGTCTTTAACTGGATTGCAGAGGATATAAAAATTAATCCGGTAGATAGATACCAGACAAAACCTCATATTATGGGCCTCGTTGGCCCCACCGGTATAGGCAAGACAACAACTATTGCAAAAATTGCGGCCCGCTTAATAACTGCCGAAAAGGAATATCGCTCAAATTCTGTGGCCATGATAACCATCGATCTTTACCGAATTGGTGCAAAGGATCAGTTGGCTACTTATGGAGAAATTATGCAGACCCCTGTTTTTATGGTAGATAACCCCGAGGATATGCGAAAGACAGTTGATATGTGCAGCGACAGCGCCGACATTATTTTAATCGATACCATTGGCAAAAGTCCCAAAGACTATAAAAAGCTTTCCGATATGAAAACTATTTTATCGCCCTTGGGAAACAATATTGATATTCATTTAGCCGTTTCTGCGACTACAAAATTTTCCGACCTCGATGAAATTTTCAGGCAATTTGAACCCTTTGCCTATCGCTCTGTAATCATTACCAAATTGGACGAGACCGAGCGGGTGGGCAATTTAATTAGTATTCTGTACGAAAAGGGAAAGAGCCTTTCCTATTTAACTGATGGGCAGAGCGTGCATACCGGACTTCAGCCCGCCAGTACAGTCGGACTTTTAAATAAGCTGGACGGTTTTTCGGTTGAGCTTGTAAAATATAAGAGCAGACAGGTTATTGGCGAGCCAAGTGTCAAAGAATAATAAGTAGCGGAGAGTATATGGAAGATCAGGCAGAAGAACTACGAAGGATGATGCAAGAAAAACTGAACGCAAAAGAGGGTTCTGGCAGGACATCCAATACAAGGGCCAACAAAACCCGCATAATAACCGTGGCCAGCGGAAAGGGCGGCGTTGGCAAGACCAATATTTCGGTAAATTTGGCCCTGGCCTATGCCCGTCTGGGAAAAAAAGTAATTGTACTCGATGCCGATTTAGGGCTTGCAAACGTGAACGTTATAATGGGAATTATCCCTAAATTCAATCTTTTTCATGTTATAAAAAAACAAAAGACCATGAAGGAAATTATTTTAGACACCGAATACGGCATTCAGATTGTCGCAGGGGCCTCGGGTTTCTCTAAAATTGCAAATTTAAATGACGAGGAGCGTAAAAATTTTATCGACGAGATGAATGAGCTCTCAAATGCGGATGTCATTATCATAGACACCAGTGCCGGTGTTTCCTACAATGTGCTCTCTTTTATTGATGCAGCCGACGACGCTATTATAGTAACGACGCCGGAACCGACGGCAATAACCGATGCCTATGGTATAATTAAAATAATTGCCACCGAGCTGGACAGTTTAAACATGGGGCTTAAACTTATTATTAACAGGGCTAAAACAGTGGCCGAGGCAAAAAACGTTGCCGACCGGCTCACTAAAATTGCAGGTCAGTTTTTAAATTTAAAAATTGACTACCTGGGCTTTGTGTACGACGATCCCATCGTACATCAAGCGGTTCTTCGGCAAAAGCCCTTTTCCGTTCACGACCCTCGCAGCAAGGCAGCCCAATGTGTACAGCATATTGCCAGCAGAATGGAAAAAACAGAGGTCCCCGAGAGCGGTGGTTTTGCGCGTCTTATGAACCGCATTTTTGGGCGGAGCGAGGGCTAGGAGTAGGTAAGAGTGAGAGGCTTAAAAAAAGCTATAATTGTAGCAGGCAGTGTTTTTATTCTCTCGAGTCTCATAGGCCTTGTAAGCTCTGTCAATTTTTTAGCATTGCTTTTACGCGCTCTTTTTCTTTCGGCTGGCTTCTTCGGCCTTGTAGTGGGGATTTACTTTTTATTTGAACGCTTTATTCCAGAGCTTTTGGATAGTTCCGCTCTTCCCCAAGGCGACCAGGACGAAGGGGCCGATTTTTCCGATGCCGATGGCGTTGGCTCTCGCTTCGATGTAACGGTGGGGGACGATGAGGAACTGGCGAGCTTACAGAGCGTGGATGAAGATGAAGAGATCGATACCCTCGAGACAGTCGATGAAGAGCTTGGAGAGTTAGATGCGCAATCGGAGGTTGCGGCGCAATCTTCGGTTGCGGCGCAATCTTCGGTTGCGGCGCAATCTTCGGTTGCGGCGCAATCTCTGATTGCGATAGAGCCAGAAAATGCCAGCATATTAAAAAATGCGCTGGACCGAAGTGAGGAATCCGATTATACTACTACTGAGGAGCCTTTTAAACAGGACAGTGATGTCGGAAAAAGCTCTTCTCCACTTAGTAAAAACACTGCAGAGTCGGTTGCAGTGCCATTGCCGGGTTTTCACGATGTAGATCAATTGCCCGACTTGGATGGCTTTGCCGATTCCTTTGCACCGCTATCTGCTAGCGCAGACGAACAGGAGCAATCGGAAGGCACGGCCTCTACCGCTAGTCTACAAAGTGGCAGAAGTCTTACATTGGACTCGGGAAAGGCCTCCAATTTTGATACAGGCGAATTGGTTTCGGCGATACAGACTATGTTAAAGAAGGAATAAAAGGGATTGTGTATGGGGAATGTCCTCCTAGAACAAAAAGAAGAAGATAGACTCTGGGAAAAATATAAGAAAGATAAATGTCCTGAAATTCGAGAAAATTTTATAAAGCAATACGCTCCGCTTGTAAAATATGTGGCCGGCAAGGTAGCAGTAGGCATGCCCGTAAGTGTGGAGTTTGACGACTTAGTGGGTTTTGGCGTGTTTGGACTTCTGGACGCCATCGAAAAATATGACCCCGCCAAAAATGTAAAATTTAAAACCTATGCGGTTACCCGAATTCGCGGTGCTATTTTTGATGAACTTCGTTCGATTGACTGGGTACCCAGATCTGTTCGCCAGAAAACTCGAGAAATAGAAGACACCATTATGACCCTCGAGGCCCAATTGGGAAGGACAGCCAGCGATCAGGAAATTGCCAAATCAATGGGCATTAGCGAAAACGATTACCAAAAAACGGTCTTGCGCATTTCTGGCACCTCTATTCTTTCCCTTAACGACGTTTGGCATGGCAGCGACGAGGGCGACAATATCTCGATAGGCGATACTATCGAAGCCCCCTCCTCCTTAAACCCCGAGGTTATTGCCGAAAAAGATGAAATACGCCGCGTAATTGTCGAAGCAATTAATGAACTGCCCGATAAAGAAAAAAAAGTTCTGGTTCTGTACTATTACGAAGACCTCACCTTAAAAGCTATAGGAAAGGTCTTGGAGGTCACTGAATCCAGGGTATCGCAGTTGCATACTAAGGCTATTTTACGCCTGCGGGCAAAGCTGACAAACCTTCGAAAGGGTATCGTGTAGAGGCAGAAATGATAGATTTTGTCCGCTTACAGGGATTGATGAAAGAACGCCTTGAGGCCGACAGGTCTACATCTTCGGTAGAGGCAGTGGGGGCAACGCTGGAAGAGGCAGTCGCCTCTGCCGCCGATATGTTAGCGAAGAGCATAAAAAGAATTGAATACGAAATTATTGAGCGTGGCTCCCCAGGCTTTTTAGGAACAGGAAAAAAAGACTGGGTAATACGGGCGTATAAAAGATACGAGCGCAGCACCGAGTCGGCCCTTCCCAGTTTTTCTTCAGAAGATTTCGACATTACTGCCCCGACCGAGGTCGATGAACACGGCCAGGTTTTTGTCCACCTTTATACCGAGGGGGCCTTCTTAAAAGTTACGCCGGCCAAGGGAAATGGCAGTCCGGCAAGCCTTGTTATGGCTTTAGAGGCCCTTAAGCATCGTATGGTCCGCGAAATAGACGAGGCCATGGTGGGCGAAGTTGTCAAAGCTGCCGACAGCGAATACGTGCGCGTCGGAGAGTTTATTGCAAACCCTATGAACGATGCAATGTTGTCAGTGGAAATTGTCGATTCAGAAATGAAGGGAAACATCTATCTTGCGCCACCAGGGCCAGGGGGCTGCGATATCTCTAGCGACATGATACTGAGCTTTTTACGCAATAACCGCGTTGTCTATGGAATTAACGAGGAAGCTGTAGAGGCCTTTGCCGACAGACCTATATATAAAGAAATGATAACAGTGGCCGAGGGGACAAAGCCACAAAACGGAAGAGACGCCTATATACAATATAACTTTCCTGTAGACCAGTCAAAAATACGCTTGCGCGAATCGGCTTCGGGAAAGGTAGATTTTAAAGAACTCAATATCATTCAGAATGTGGTAGAGGGTCAGCCTTTAGCGCGAAAGGTCCAGGCAGAGCGGGGCGAAAGTGGCAAGACGGTAACGGGCAAACTACTTCCGGCAAAAAACGGAAAGGACATCGACATCCCCCTGGGAAAAAATGTCCATCTTGCAGACGACAAACTTACTGTTATTTCGGATATGAATGGCCAGGTAATATTGGCTGGTGGAAAAATTAATGTAGAACCCGTCTATACCGTAGAGGGCGATGTAAACCTGCGAACGGGCAATATAATGTTCTTGGGCACGGTCATCATTACCGGTGGCGTAGAAGATGGTTTTTCGGTCAAGGCCGCTGGAAATATAGAGGTGTATGGCACCGTCGGTAGAGCAGAATTAGAGGCCGAGGGCGATGTTATTGTCCATCAGGGTATTTCGGCAAAGGGTGCGGGCCTTGTAAAGGCTGGACGCTCAATTTGGGCACGTTTTTTAGAGAACGCCATAGTGGAAGCCGGAACCCTCGTTGTTGTCTCGGATGGTATTATCAATTCTAAGGTGGATGCCAATAAGCGTATTCTGTGCCAGGGCAAGCGGGCCAGCATTGTCGGTGGGCATTTGCGGGCATCCGAAGAAATCAATGCAAAGACAATAGGTAGCCCCACCAGTGGGACCGAGACCATTTGCGAAGTGGGCTTCGACCCTTCCAGCAAGGCCCGCTTGGACGATTTACAGGTAAAAAAATCTGGCTTGGAAAAAGAGCTCAACGAGGTCGAACTCAATTTATCGACGCTGGTAAATATTAAAAAACAGCGAAAATCCCTGCCAGAAGATAAAGAGGCACAGCTACAAGATTTCGCAGAACGCCGGCAGTATTTGCGTGGCGAACTCGATCGCAATGTTGCCGAAATTCAGCAAATTCAAACCTATTTGAACAATTTAAAAAATCGGGGCCGGGTATCTGCCTCATCTAAAATTTTCCCTGGTGTTAAAATTGTTATTAGGGATATGCGCGAGGATATAAAAAGCGAATACCGGGCTACTACCTTTGTTTTAGAGAACAGTTTAATACGGGCTACAAAATATGAGGAGACAGAAGAAGAATTAAAGGGGCGCCCCGATGGCTATTCATCCGATTGACCTTCAGACCCTGTTTACACAGATCGATAAGGTGGGCAAGAGCCAGGTCCAGGAAAAGGCAGCCCAACACGCTAGCCAAGAGGTGGCTCGCAGTGAGGTCCAAAAACAGGCAGAAACTCAGGCCCATGCGGTTAGGCGTCTGCCCGACAGCGAGGAAGGGCTCGAGGCTTTAAAGGATAAGGAAAAGCAGGCCGGCGAAGGTGATACCTCTAAAAAACGGGAAGATCAAAAAAATGAGGGCGAAAGGGTAGGGCTCCCCCAAATTCAGGACCCCAATTTAGGCCAGAATATCGATATAAGTGGCTAATCATGGGCATAAAAAGTATTTTTGTCCTTGTGCTATTGCTCTGGTTGTTTTCTTTTCTCTATTTGCGCTATTGGCTCAATAGGCGTACCAGGCCAGAGCGGCTGTTTAAAGACTATGCCGATGAAATTGAACGGATGATTGCCAATATTGATGCCGCCACCGAACGTGATGCACTGCTTATAGAGGAACGGGTAAAGAGCTTGAAAGCTCTTTTGGAAAATGTGGACCGGCGTTTAAGCCTGCTGTTAAAAGAGACAGAAAAAATAAAGCCCTTAGAAGCGGCACCTGCTCAGACAGCGCCTTATCAGGCGACACCTAGCCAAACGGCACCTGCTCAGACAGCGCCTGATAAGGCGGTACCAATTGCCACTCCCCTGGTAAAACGGGCAAAAATTCAACTGCCAGAAGCTGAGCTCAGTTTATTAGAAAAGATAAAAAGGCTCTACAAACGGGGCCTGGACTCCTCGGAGATTGCAAAAGAGTTAGCGGTGGCTGTTGCCGAGGTGGAATTGGCGATAGCGCTTTTTCAGGCCGAAGTTTCTTCGCAAACCGATAACTAAGATTTAGGTGCAATCTTCGAGAAACCACAATAGGGCACGAGCACAGGCGGAATAGTAACTGAACCATCTGCATTCTGATAATTTTCCAAAACAGCAATAATGGCGCGCGACAGTGCCACCGCAGTACCATTGAGCATGTGTAAAAATTTATTTTTGCCATCCTCATCCTTGTAGCGAATGTTTAAACGGCGCGCTTGAAAGTCGGTGCAATTGGAAGTGGAGGTAACTTCGCCCCAGTCGCCGCCATTTCTTCCCGGCATCCAGGCTTCGAGGTCCCATTTGCGGTAGGCCGGTGCGCCTAAATCGCCGGTGCAGGTGTCTACAACCCGAAAGGGAATTCCCAGACCGGAGAAAACCTCTTCTTCTATTGCGCGTAGCTCATCGTGTATGCGCGAGGAATCTTCGGGCAGGCAAAATACGAACATTTCCAATTTTGTAAATTGATGGACTCGGTACAGCCCCTTGGAAAACTGACCCGCAGCCCCTGCTTCGCGTCTAAAACAGTGGGAAAGCCCGGCCATTTTTATGGGCAGGCTCTCTTTGGGCAAAATGGTATTTGCGTAATAGCCGCCGAGGGTAATTTCTGCCGTTCCCACCAGGCAGGTATCTTCGCCCTCTAAATTATAGATGTTTGATTCAGGGCCCCGTGGATTAAAGCCAATTCCCTCTAATATTTCTTCGCGCGCAATATCTGGGGTAATATAGGGGGTAAAGCCCCGCTTTGTTAAGATGTCTAAAACGTAGCGGGTGAGCGCTAAGTCTAAGAAAACACCCTCATTTTTAAGGTAATAAAATTTAGTTCCCGAGACCTTGGTACCGGCATCAAAATCGAGAATGTCCAAATCCTGGCCAAGCTGCACATGGTCCTTGGGCTCAAAGTTAAAGTTGGGAATAGTTCCTACGCGCTTTATTTCTACATTGTCGCTATCTAATGTGCCAATTGGGGCCTCGGGGTGGGCCATATTGGGAATGGTTTTGCCAGCGAGGTCTAAGGCCTGTTCGCAGCCGAGCAAGTCGGCTTCGAGGCTGGAAATAGATTCTTTTAGCTTTTTCCCCTCATCAATAAGAAGCTGGCGGGCATCGGCCTCCAGTTTCCCCTTCATGGCCTGAGCATTTGCATTTCGCCTCTGTTGAAGGGCCTGTAGGTCGGTAACAAGGGCAGTGCGGGCATCGAAAAGCCGCACTACTTCATCGGCATCTGCCACCATATTGCGGTTGGCAATATTTTCTTTAACAGCTTCGAGGTTGTCTTTAATAAAACGGAAATCCAGCATAATGAACACAGTGTAATGACAGAGGGCGCTTAAGACAAGAGCTCGCCGGTGGGAATGGTTTTAAGACGGCCCTGTACCTCCAGCAATAGGCTGCCGTCCTCTGCTAGACCCGCAATCTTCCCCTCAATTATTCGCCCGGAGCCCTGGAGCCCCTCCTCTAGTTGCACCCTTTGTCCTAAGTTCCAAAGGCGGCTCTCTATTTCCTGGCGCCATTTGCAGTTTGGGGCCAGGCTTTTATACAGGCCCTGTAAAACCTCGCCGGCTATTGTATTGCGCAATGTCCAAGCGTCTTCATCCCAAAGGGATGAAGCTTCATCCCGATGCCCCTTTTGGCCAGCACCTAAAATGTCTTCGGCAAGGCGCAGCGAGGTGGCCTTTTGGGCCAATTCTTCGTTAAAGGCAGTTTGGCCAATATTCATTCCAATACCGACAAAGATGTTTTCAAAATTTCCTTCGCAAAGGATGCCAGCAAGTTTTCGCCAGGGGCCAAGGGGGCCGGGTTTTTGCTCGGTCTCGCAGTTCGAATTGCCAAGTTGTATTAAGAGGTCGTTTGGCCATTTTAATGCCAGATGGGGGGCTAAAAGGGGATATATTTTTTCCACTGCATAGGCTAGCCCCAGACCAATGCGAAGGGAAAGACCACGAACAAGGCCCGGGGCATTGGAAAAAAAAATGCTCATGGCCAAGGAGCTTCCCCCAGCCCAGCTCTGCCAGCTTCGGCCGGCCATGCGGCCCCGCCCAGCGGTCTGCCTGTCGGCTATTAGGACACTGCCAGCGGCTTGGCCCTGCAAGGCAAGTTCTTTAATAAGGGTCATAGTGCTAGGACAGACGGGGCTGAGCCAGACAGGGGAGCCAAAGGGGTTATATATATCCAAAAGCTGCATGGCATACAGTATATAGGTTTGATTGGCTTTTTTCCTAGCTTGGCCCTGCGCTTTTAATAGGGCAAAGGCCTGTGCCCCTTAAAGGAGCACAGGCCTAAAAATAATTTTATTTAATTTCTATCTTCCGCGGTTTGGCAGATTCCCTAGTGTACAGGCTCAGATGTAAAACACCGTCCTGCATTTTAGCATCTACTTTTTCCCGGTCGATACTCTCGTCGATTATGAAGCGTTTAAAATAATTGCCTCGACGCCTTTCTTGCAAGAGCCATTTGCCTGCGGGCTCGTTGCCCGCGGGCTCGTCAAGCTTCTGCTTGCCTTCGATAAGCAGCTCATTTTTTTCGATGCGCACTACAATGCCGTTTTTATCGACACCTGGCATCTCGATGCGCAGGTTTAAAATGCCATCGTCTTCGCAAATCGAGCAAAAAGGCTGAATCCTTGGCAGTTTTTTTTCTTCGCGTACTTGTACATCACTCATTTTAACCTCCAATTGTTATCTGTCGCGGTTTGAGCTCTTCCCGTTTACCAATGGTAATACGAAGAAGCCCATCTTCGAGTTTTGCCTCTACATTTGCGGGATCTGCCGCAGCGGGAAGGGATACCGTTCGATGGAAGGTACCGGCCCAGGTTTCGCGGCGGAAGAATTTTACCTCTTTCTTGCTATCCCGCTCAATGTTTTTTTCTCCCTTAAGAGTGAGCACATTGTTTTCTACCGAGACTTCGAGGTCTTTTTTTTGTACCCCCGGCAAGTCCGCAGTTAACACATAGGCGTCATCGTGCTCAACCAGGTCTACAGCTGGGGACATTGCCTGGTCGTAAAGGCCAGAGTTTTCCCAACCCAGGTTGAACAGACGCGAGAGCTCTTCGAAGGGATTAAGAGCAAAATCCTTGTTGCGTACTAAAAAATTCATATCGTCCTCCTTGCGGTTAATATTCTATCTATATAGTTGCAAGAAGCGTGCCAAGAAGGTGAAAAGGTAGGCAAATTATGATAAGTATTTATGCAGTATGGAATTAAAGCATAAAGCTATGTTGTTTGAATAAAACCGATAAAACTGCACTTGGGGCTATGTGAGGTTTATTGACATAGTGGGTTAAAAAGAACCAGTTGAATGTATCAATATGATACAATTGCCGAGAAAGCGTCTATTTTGTGGGCACAATTTGTGGTAAGTTCAACTGAAGGCCCAGGGAAACTTGGTAGAGCAGGCTGTCTTCGCGGGGCTTTCGCATACCCCCCTTAGTCCAGGGCACCAGGTATAATTCGCCATCAACTAAAATTTTAATTTTTGAGTTAAGCGTAGCCACTACCTCGCTGCCCAGAAGCAGGCTATACAGGCTGTCCCGATACTGCCCGTCGCTAAGACGGAGCATTCGGCTACTTTCTAAATAGCCCAGGCGAACCTCCACCTGATAGGGTTTATTTTTCTGGTAAAAATGGCAAATTACCTCGTAGCGAATTCTTTCGTCATTTGCCAACTGGTCGTCTTGCAAATATTCCAAAAAGCGAGACAGGCTAATTCTGCCACTAAAAATAACATTTGGAATCCAGAAGCCTGCCTCTACCGATGAATGTGTCTGAAAAAAATCGCCGGCAAAATTCAAACCGGGGCCCAGCGTGGTCTCGTTTTTAAAGGAGAAAAAAATGACCCCCGGCAGCCTGATGGCGAGTTCGGTGGATAGACCGGGGTTGAGAATATTTGTGTCGTTTACAAAGGGCGAAAAAAGAGGCCCGACATAGACAGAAAACAAATTGTATTCCAGGCCAAAAAGGGCTGCAAGGCGATTCCTTAGAACAGTATCTTGGTCATCTTCGAGGCGGACCCAAAAGTTATCGCCAATGCTCTCTTTTAAACTGATATGCCAATTTAAATTGCCCTTAGGGGCAAATGTGGCAGCCGTTGCCCCCAAGCTGGTCTCTAAAGAGGTATCGAAAAAAGAATTGTCCCAGCTCAGTTTGCTCTGTATTTCTAAGCTCTGGACAGCGGTGGCAAAAAAAAGCATAAGGCCAAATAAATAATACCGTTTCATCAAAATGCCGTCCTCAGTCCCACAAACAAGTGGGTAAATTGTTCAATATTGTGGTAGTTTAAGGGGTCAATCATAAGTTTAAAATCCCAACGCACACCACTTTGTAAAAAACTATAAAAGGGATTTATAGATAATCCAAGGGGCTTGCCTTGGCTGGTATCGGCAATAATATACAGGGTGGTCTCTAGGCCGCCTTCCATACCGCTATTTTTAATGCTTCCCAGGGTAAAACGGGTATTGATATCGGTCTGTCCTTTTATTTGGCTTTCTTGCTGGCGATACCAACTGGGATGGTAAAACACCGTTATATGAAGGGAGCTGTTTTTAAAATGCACCCTGGGTTCAAATAGAAAATAAAAATTGTCTATTTTTATGGTTTTATCGCTATCCCAGCGGGGAATGCCCGCCTGTAACAGGAATTCTGCCCGCGAGCCAGCGGTAAAATGGGCTAAAAGCCCCCCCCGCCAGGTGCCCGCAGCGGGGCCAGGAAAAGATGCCCCGGCAAAGCCTTCAATTTTAATAAAAGAGGAATTAAAAAGATAGCGTAAATCGGCCGACCAGTGCTCATTGTTAAAAAGAAGGGGGCTGTTGGGATCGCCGGGCTGAATTGAGCCATCCTCCACATGTACCGCATAGCCAAAGTCGGAATCTTGATATATGTAGGCGGCCAAAATACTGTGCGAAGCTAGGCGGTTTGCCAGCATAAGGCCAAGGCCGTGGACCTGGTATATGCCATCGTACTGAATACTTGCATTGCCATTTATACCCGAAGGAAAATATTGAATCCCGCGGTAATCGCTGCCCACCGGTGCATCTTCGAACCAGCTGGAAAAGCTATCACCATTGCAAAAAGTGTCGCCCTGGCCTAAAAACCAGGTTATATTGAGGCTTGTATCGAAAATACGGTAGGAGGTAAAGGAAAGTTGCGAAAGTTCCAGGGGAATTTCTTTTTGATTTAGAAAATAGCTTTCAATGGCATCACTGCTTATACCAAATTCCATGCGGCCGCCAAATTTAGGGCCCCCGCTAAAAGAAATACGCGTTAAAGCGGTGGAGTTCAGGACGAGGCTGTCGTTTTTTATACTTCCAATTGTAGCTAATTCTAAGGCGGGCATATTAATTTCTACGGCCCCCATGGAGCCAACACAGAAAATACAGCAGAACAGCGCAACTTGGGCTTTTATTTGCATTATTTTAGCTCTCCCTGCCAATAATTATCGGCACATATATTACATACTATACTTCTCCAAGGCCCTGGTTTCCAGCCTATATTGGGAAAAAAGCGGACAACACTTGACGTAAGCGAGTTTGTGTATAAACATTGTAAACGAAATGAGCGATTATTTAGATCCTAATAATGAAGAGCTGTTAAAAGATTTTTTCAGCGAAGCCCAGTCCCAGGTGGATAGCTTGGAGCAAAATATTCTTGTACTCGAAGGCGATTCCACCAATAAAGACGCCATCGACGAGATGTTTCGAGCTGCCCACACCCTAAAAGGGGGGGCTGCGACCGTCGAGATGGGCGAATTGACCCATTTTACCCATTTAGTAGAGGATGCCTTCGATGCAATCCGTTCGGATACCTTAAAAATTGAAGGCGAGGTGGTAGATGTCCTTCTTTTAGCCGTAGATATTATAAAGGCGATGTTACAGGAGCGCATGAACGGTGCGGTGTACCGGGGAGATAGCTCTTCGGTAGAGGCGAAATTGTCGGCCCTTCTGCCCACCAGTTCACCCAGTCGCAAAACGGCGGCTAAACAGGCAAAGGAAAAACCTGCCCCTGCGGCGGCCAAGGCCTCGGTCAATCCGGGAAACTTATCCGAATACGATATTTTGGAGCTTAAAGAGGCGGTACCTTCGGGTTCAAAGCTCTTTAGGGTTCTTGTCTCATTTAATGAAGACAATTTGATGAATACGGTTGGGGGCATACAGGTATATGCCGCTTTAAAGGAGACCGGTTCCATTCTTCGGACCATTCCCGATTTCGAGCATCTGTACGAAGACAATTTTTATCCCACAGTAGAATATTATATTGCCAGTACAAATCCCGAAGACTATTTAAGACGTTCGGTGCTTATTCCCGATGTGGTGCTCGATGCAGAGGTACATTTGGTGGATGTTGGCGGTGCGCCAGCTTACGAGGCGGCGCCAGCCCCTAGGCAGGCGGCCCCGGCCCAGGAGTTGGCGGCCTCTAAATCGGCGGCGCCTAAGTCGGCGGCAAAGACCGCCACTGCCAAGCCTGCCCAGCAAGAGGGCCCAGCCCCGGATGCAGAGGCCCGGGCAAACCATGACGCCGACGCCAAAAAGGCCGGTCGCGATGCGGGCTCGGTGTTGCGGGTAGACTCTCGGCGCATAGACAACCTTTTAAATTTAGTGTCCGAGACCGTTATAAATAAGGCGACGTTTAACCAAATTTCTTCGCAATTCGGCGAGCTTTTAGGGCAGCTTCAAACTGCGGAGGTCGCCTTTCGCGAGCAGGTAAAAGATTTAATCGATGCACTGCCCGATTTTGTGGAAAGTGCCGTTAAGGGCACCGCCATTAAGGATATCCGCAAGGATATGGGCAATAAATATGCCGATCTCTTTAATACTTTTAGCCCCTTTGAATCTGCCTTTAAGGTGAATGTTGCAAAGTTTAGATCTACGGCGCAAAACCTTGGCCGCATTACCGGCGAGCTACAAGAGGGGGTTATGCGCATTCGCATGGTGCCCATCAGCCAGATATTCAGCCGTTTCCCCCGACTGGTGCGCGACCTTTCAAAGAGCTTGGACAAACATGTCAATTTAGTTATAGAGGGCGAAGACACCGAGCTGGATAAATCGGTTATAGAGGATTTGCTCGATCCCATCATGCACTCGGTGCGCAACTCCCTGGACCATGGCATTGAATCGGTAGAGGATCGCATTGCGGCAGGCAAGCCAGAGGACGGCCAAATACTGTTAAAGGCCTCGAACGAAGGGAATATGATTATCATCGAAATTAAAGATGATGGCAAAGGAATCGATGTCGAAGCCGTTAAAGCAAAGGCAGTAGAGCGCGGTATCCTGCATCCTAACAAGGCCCTCACCGATATCGAAGCCTTTAATCTTATTTTTGAGCCAGGCTTTTCCACCTCGCAACAGATTACCAATATTTCTGGGCGTGGAGTGGGGCTGGATGTCGTGCGCCGACAGATTGAAAAGCTCAATGGAACGGTAACCGTCTCCTCCGAAAAGGGGAAGGGAACAAAGTTTACCATCAAATTGCCCCTTACCTTGGCCATTATTCAGGGCCTGCTCGTGCGCGTGGGCCAGGAAGTATATTCAATTCCCATTACCTCGGTTATCGAAAGCCACCGGGTAAAACCCTCGGATATTATGATGATAGACAATTACGAGGTCTTTAATGTGCGGGACGAGGTTATCTCCCTGCTGCGCCTAAATAAGCTCTTTGGCATTCCCATTAAGGGGCAGGGCGATTATACCTTTGTGGTTATTGTGGGAACAGCCGAAAAAAAAGTGGGCCTTATGGTCGACAGCTTAATAGGGGAGGAGGATGTCGTAATAAAGCCCCTGCGCGATCAATTTACTACCTCGCCGGGCATTGCCGGAGCTTCCATTTTAGGTGATGGTTCGGTCTCCCTCATTATCGATGTAAGCCAGCTGCTCGACTTAGGGCAAAAAAAGGAAGTTGAAAACCGGCGTATGCGCGAGGCCACAATAGGATAAGGGGAAAAAATGAATACACAAATTGATATCAATAAAACTACCGTAGCCCCCGCGGAATCGCAAGAGCGAACCGATGTTATAGACTTTAAAATGGTCACCTTCGCCTTGGCAGGCAAGGATTACGGTGTGGATATAATGAATGTCAAAGAGATCGCCAAGGCGGGAAAGTTTACCTATGTGCCCAATGTGGCCCCGTTTTTACGCGGTGTCTACAACTTGCGAGGCGATATCATTCCCGTGGTGGATTTGCGCATTTTTTTCCATCTCCCGGCAGAAAAAAAGAGCGAAGATCAGCTGGAGAACATGCTTATTTTGCGTGTAGATGAGCAAATATTTGGCATTATCGTAGATTCAATAGACAAGGTAGTGGGTATAAACTCTTCCAGTATTCAGCCGCCGCACCCCATTTTTGGCGATATAAATATTAAATATATCCGTGGCGTCGTTGAAAATGTAAACCGGCTCTACATTATTTTGGATGTGCAGACTATTTTTACCCATCGCGAAGAAGAAAAGCCCAAGGTCCTGTCTCAGTTGCCTGGCAGTAGCTATGCCCTACCCGTAACTCCTGGTACCCACGAAGACAGGGGTACTGCCGAAATACAGGTTAGCTCTTCTGAACTTGACTTTGTCAAAGAGGCCCTATTGGCGCTTAGGCAGTTTACCACAGGCATGTTCAATGAGGCATGGGTGGAAAGCAGGTTTAAGACCTGGGTTAAGGAGAGAAAGAGCGGGGACGTCCAAATTAAAAACGTAGAGGAAGCCGAAGAGTTTTTACAACCCTTTTATTCCCCCTTTACCGATATGTTTTGGGGCGAAGATTACGCAGAGGCCTTTTCGCAATTGTTGCCCGATATCGATTCAAAAAACATCAATGTGTGGAACCTCGGCTGTGGGCAGGGCTACGAGACCTGGTCAATTGCCTGTATATTGCGAAAACGATATCCCGATGCCCGCATAAAAATATGGGCAAACGACAACGATCTGCTGGCAATTTCCAACGCCCCCAATATGAGCTACGAGTTGGAAGATATTCCAGAGTATTTGCGCGAACACATGGTTAAGAGCAAAAACGCCTATTCTTTTAATCAGGAGATTAAAGATATGATACTCTTTGAATACCACGATGTGCTCAATACTAATCCCTTCCCCGCATTGGACTTTGTGGTGGTGCGGGATCTGCTATCATTTTTTACCCCGGCAGAACAGGCCCATGTGTTTGAGGATTTTTCAGAAAAACTAAAGCCGGCGGGGCTTGTTTTCCTGGGGAAAAACGAAAAATTATCTGGAAATGCAGAATGGAAGTTCATAGGCAATGAACATATCTCTGCAATTATTCGGAAATAGAGATTTTTTAATAGGAGTGTACTATGCGTGTTGAATACATCAATCCCTTTGTGGAAGCAGCCTTTAATGTGCTCAAAGAAGTTTTAGTGGCGGACGTTAAAAGAGGCGATCTCTATTTAAAAAGCACCACGATGCCGGTATTGGGCGTTGCTGCCTTAGTCGGTTTGGCTGGCGATGTCGAAGGACGGGTGCTTTTTGATATGTCTCGCCAGACAGCTCTGGATATAGCCTCTGCAATGAATGGGGAAACCCTGCCCTCTTTCGACGAACTGGCAAAGGCCACTATTACCGAACTGGCAAATATGATTACCGCCCAGGCGGTTACCAAGCTTCACGATTTGGGCTTTAAATTCGACCTGACACCGCCGGCTCTTTTTACCGGCGATAATATGGAAGTATCGGACCACGAGGTCGAGGCCCTTATTGTGCCAATGGATTTGCCCCAGGGCAAGGTAGAAATCAATGTTGCTGTGCGAGAGCGAGCATAGGGAAAGGTGAAAGAATGAAGACAAAGCAAGATTATCCATCCATTAATGAGCGTGAGCCAGATGGAATGAAGTCTGATGGCACTCCTTACCGTGTCCTTGTCGTGGACGATTCTATGTTTGTTTCGAAGCAGATCGGACAAATTCTTACCAGCGAGGGCTACGAGGTAGCGGGTACTGCGGCAGATGGCGAAGAGGGAGTAGAGAAGTATAAAGAGTTGTTTCCCAATGTCGATTTAGTGACCATGGATATTACCATGCCTAAAATGGATGGCATTTCTGCATTGGAAGCGATAATGAACTTCGATAAAAACGCCAAGGTTGTTATGATAAGCGCCCTTGGTAAACAGGACCTGGTTAAAAAATCGCTTTTGCTGGGGGCAAAAAATTATATCGTTAAACCCTTGGACCGCAAAAAGGTCTTAGAGCGAATAACGCAGGTACTTGGCAAAAATTAAAAAAATAGCCCAGGTTGACACTCTGCCTGTTTATTTAATATAAATAGGTACGGGCAATTAGCTCAGTTGGTTAGAGTACAAGCATGACACGCTTGGGGTCACTGGTTCGAT
>CAZBJJ010000012.1:0-10347 GCA_964492245.1 uncultured Spirochaetales bacterium
ATAGAGCACCGTGGATAAATAGCGTTCGCCAGTATCCGGTAGAATAGCAACAATGATCTTTCCGGCATTTTCGGGAAGTTTTGCCAAACTTGCCGCAGCAAAGGCCGCCGCACCAGAGGAAATACCCACTAAAAGCCCCTCGATTGGCCCAAGCTTTTTGGCCGTGGCCACCGCATCCTCATTTTTAACGGTAATTATTTGGTCGATAACATCGGTATTTAAAATTTCGGGGATAAAGCCTGCTCCAAGGCCCTGGATTTTATGCGGCCCAGGGGAGCCCCCCGAAATTACCGCAGAATCGGCCGGTTCCACCGCCACGACTTTGATGTTGGGATTGTGCTTTTTTAATACCTCGCCAACTCCGCTAATTGTACCACCGGTTCCGACACCGGCAACAAAGATATCGATTTTGCCATCGGTGTCGTCTAGAATTTCCTTGGCGGTGGTTTCGCGGTGTATGGCTACATTGGCGGGGTTTTTGAATTGGCCGGGAATATAGGAATTGGCTGTTTTGGCGGCAATCTCTTCTGCCTTTTTAATTGCTCCCTTCATTCCTTCGCTGCCAGGGCTTAGCACCAATTCTGCGCCTAGGCCTTTAAGCAGGGCCCGTCTTTCTATGCTCATTGTGTCGGGCATGACTAAAATTATTTTATACCCGTATACTGCGGCGGCAAAGGATAGGGCTATACCCGTGTTCCCGCTGGTGGGTTCTATAATGGTGTAGCCGGGTTTTAATAGGCCTTTTTTTTCGGCGTCTAGGATCATTGCATTGCCAATGCGGTCCTTTACGCTTGATAGGGGGTTAAAAGATTCGAGTTTAAAAATCACTCTGGCTGAAAGATTCTCGGCTTTGGCGAAGTTCTTTGCCTCTAATAAGGGGGTATTACCAATAAGGTCGGTGAGTTTTTCTGCAATTCGTGCCATAAGTTTCTCCTTTTATGTAATTCTAATATATTTAGTTATTTTTGTTAAGTACCTGACAAGAGAAGTCGGGAATAAAATACAGGTGAAAGCTTCGCGATACTACATAATGGATTTCGAGGGGCAAATACGATATAATGCGCCCATTGTTTTTGGAATGTACTTCGAGCTTCGGGCTATCTTGGGCCAGGGATTGAAGCGGGACCCTTTTTGCCTTTGGCAAAAAGGTCTTAAGCGGAAAGCCCGGTCAGAAATAAAATGTACGACATTTTTAATCGTACATTTTATTTATGAGGCCCCCATCCCCAATTTCTTCATATTTTGAGGATGTTTTGGGGATGAATTTATTTTGAGGGGTGGTTTATGTGGATTTTATTTGCGGTTTCTTCGGCCTTTTTTGCCGGGCTTGTGGCGATTTTGGCGAAAATGGGCATTAAAAATACCGATTCCAATGTGGCTACGGCGATTCGCACTGTTGTTATAGTGGTTTTTTCTTGGCTCATTGTCTTTATTGTGGGTTCGTATCGGGGAATTGGCGAGCTGAGCACTAAGACCTGGGTGGCTCTGGGGCTTTCGGGGCTGGCTACGGGCGGGTCGTGGCTGTTTTATTTTAGGGCCCTGCAGATTGGGGATGTGAATAAGGTGGTGCCAGTTGATAAATCGAGTACGGTTCTGACTATTTTGCTTTCGCTTATTTTTTTGCGGGAGGGCATTACGGCATTTAAGCTTTTGGCGGTACTTTTAATTGGGCTGGGCACTTATATGATGATTGAGAAAAAAGAGGGCAGTGCAGGGGGGCGGGAGGGTTACCGCTGGTTGGTCTATGCTATTTTGGGGGCGGTTTTTGCCAGTCTTACGGCAATTTTGGGGAAAATTGGCATCAGTGGGGTTGAATCGAATTTGGGGACGGCGATCCGCACGATTGTTGTCCTTTTTATGGCCTGGCTGATTGTGTTTATTCAGGGCAAGCAGGGGGAGTTAAAAAAAATAGATCGCAGGTCTTGGATTTTTATTGTTCTTTCGGGTTTTGCTACCGGGCTCTCTTGGCTCAGCTATTATCGCGCTTTGCAGACGGGGCCGGCGAGTGTGGTGGTGCCTATCGATAAATTGAGTATTTTGCTGTCTATTGCCTTTAGTTTTTTCATCTTGAAAGAGCGTTTAAAGGTGAAATCGCTTTTGGGGCTTGTGCTCATTGTGGGGGGCACTTTGACGCTCATTTTTGTTAGCTAACCGCGATGCCGGGCGGGGGTGGCGCCGGAGCGCTGTACTGGCGCCGGCGTGCTGGGCGGTTTCGGTCCACCGTTACGGCGCCGCGGTTACAGCGGCGCCGGTGCTCTGTGATGGCGGTGAGGGCGCCGCGGTTATAGCGGCGCCGGTGCACTAATTATATGCGTTTAAGCACTAGGTGGTGCTTTTGGCCCCTGTCTTCGAGTTCGATTTTGCCGTCTTCCTGGATCCTGCCGTCGAGATAAAGCGTATAGCGGGGCCCTTTGCTGGGCGCGCTGGTTTCGGCGGGCGCGCTGGCTTCGGTGGACGCGCTGGTTTCGGCGGGCGCGGCGGTTTCGGCGGGCGTGTTTTCTACTTCGATGTAGTAGGTGTTTGTGCCGTTGCGGTAGACTAGCTCGAAGCCGGGCCAGGAGTCGGGGATTATCGGTTCGATGCACAGGCTATTGCCTGTTTTTTGGATGCCCAAAATTCGTTCGATGCCAATTTGGTACATCCAGGCTGCGGAGCCGGTGTACCAGGTCCAGCCGCCTCGCCCGGTATGGGGTGGGGCGCCATAGACATCGGCTGCAAGCACGTAGGGCTCGACGCGGTACAATTCGGTTTGTGCCTGTGCGTGGTGGATGGGGTTTATCATATTGAATAGCTCCATGGCGCGGTCGCCGCGCCCGAGGATGACAAAGGCCCATAGCGACCAGAGCACTCCATGGGTGTACTGGCCACCATTTTCGCGGATGCCTGGCGCATAGCCCTTTATATAGCCAGGGTCGTTGGCACTGCGGTCGAAGGGGGGCTTGAGCAGGAGCAGAATTCCCTCTTCGCGCATGACTAATTCCCTGTAAAGCGATTCCATTGCCTGTTCGGCCCTCTGTGCGGGGGCTGCTCCGGAAATAACTGCCCAGGATTGACTGATAGAATCGATGCGGCACTCTTCGTTTTCCTTGGAACCCACCGGCTGGCCGTTGTCGAAAAAGGCCCGGCGGTACCAGGCGCCGTCCCAGGCTTCCTTTTCGATGGCATTTTTATAGCCTTGAGCCAGCTCTTTAAAGTGTTTTGCCGCTTTCGGATCGCCTTGGTCTTCGCAGACTGCTGCAAAGCCGGTGAGGCTGTGATACAGGAAGAAGGCCATCCATACGCTTTCTCCCTTTCCGCCAGCGCCAATGCGGTTCATGCCATCGTTCCAGTCGCCGCTGCCCATAAGGGGTAGGCCCCGTTCGCCCTTCGTGGCCCCCTTGTATAGGGCGCGCTTGGCGTGGTCTAAAAGGCTACCCTTTTCCCCGGCGCTGTGAAATTCGTTATAGCGATCTTCCTCTTCGGCCTTTAAAGTTTCCGCCGAAAGATAGGGCAGGCTTTCCTGCAGAATGCTGCTGTCGCCGGTAACTTCCAAGTAGCGAGTGAGCACGAAGGGTAACCAGATAAGGTTGTCCGAGATGCGACTTCGAATGCCCCGTCTTTTGGGCGGGTGCCACCAATGCAGCACATCGCCCTCTTCAAATTGAGAGGCCGCTGCCCGCAGAATATGCTCGCGGGCAATATCTGGCCGGCTGTGCAGGAAGGCCAGCACATCCTGTAGCTGGTCCCTAAAGCCATAGGCCCCGCTGGACTGGTACAGGGCGGTGCGTCCCCACATGCGGCAGGACAGGGACTGATACAGGAGCCAGTTGTTGAGCATTATGTCCATGCTTTTTTCTGGTGTCTTTACCTGAATTTGACCTAAAATATTTTGCCATTTGTTTTTAACGGCCTGCCAGGCGGCTTCTCGGTTTTCCAGCTTTTGTAACTGGGAGATTATTTCGCTGGCCTCTTGGCGGTCGGCACCCTGGCCAAGGATAAAGCTTACCTCCTTTGTCTCGCCGGGAGCCAGCCAGATTAGGTTTTGAATAACACCACAGGGGTCGCTTCCTGCCTGAATGTTTCCGGTAAGACCCAGGCGGCGCAGGGCCGATGGGTTGCCGTAATCGCCCCGGGCCCCAAGGAATTCCAAGCGGTCAGTGCTTATCCAGCTTATATCCCGCGTGGAGGCCAAAAAGGCCACGCGCGAAGAGAATTCAGTATTGTAGGGGTTGTGTACAAATAGGGCCGAAAGTCGGGAGTCGAAGTCGGGAATTAAGTAGGGGGCATGTACCTCGCGTAGGTCTCCAAGCACCCATTCGGCATAATAGCTTACATTTATGCGTCGCACTCTTTTAGACTTGTTCTCCAGGCGCAACTGTACGATTTTTACCGGCAACTGTGCATGGGCAAAAACGCGCAGGTCCTGCTTAATGCCATAACAGCCATGTTTGTACAGGCTATAGCCCGCCCCATGGCGAATTAAATAGGGGGCACAACTGCGGGCAGGACCTGGGCTGGGGCTCCAAACTTGGCCGCTGTCCTCGTCGCGCAGATATACAGCCTCGGCGGGGGGATCGCTTACCGGGTCGTTGTGCCAGGTGGTCAGGCGATTTTCGCCGCTGTTAATTGCCCAGCTGCTGCCAAGGCCAAGTTCGCTGGTAAAAAAGCCAAACTCTTCGTTGGCAATTACATTTATCCAGGGCGCTGGCGTCTGTTGGCCCTCTTGTAAATATATGGCGTATTCGCGCCCCTCTTTAATAAAGCCACCGTAGGCGTTTTCGTATAATAGGTCTTGTGGGCGTGGGATGGCGGTATTCGCTTCGTCGATATCGCCAACCTCCTGTACGGCCACATAGCGCGGTAGGCGCAACTCTTGTACATCCAGGCGGCCAAGCTGATGCTGCAAGGAATCTTCTTCGCCCTCTAGTACAACGCGCGCTGCGGTAAACAAAAGAGTGCGCTCGCCCTCGTTCATCTGGTCTTCGCGCAGCACAAAGAGCCCGCCCCGCTGGTTTAAATGGGCCTCGTAGCCGAGCTGGTTTACAATTCGGTAGATATTGTTGGAGAGCTCCTGCTCATAGCTACTCAGGCGCCGGTTCAGCACCACGATATCAATTAAAATTCCCCGACGCCGCCAAAAGGCATGGGCACTGATAAGTTTTTTTAAGAGTTCCAGCTTGTTTTTTTGGAGCTGGATAAGCAGGATGGGGTAGTCGCCCGAAATGGCAAAGGGCCACAGGCCCTGCTGGCCCAGGCGATTTTCTGCCAAAAGGGCAGATGGACTGCGCATTGCCTTTGAGGGGTAAATAAGGGCCGATAAGAGGCGGGTAAAATGCCGGAAGTCTTCGCTGGTCAGTGCAAAGCCTTCCATTTCTTCGCGGGCAAGGTTTGCCACCGTATCGATGCTGCGTTTAAGGCCTGTCCACTGGCCGAAGGACTGTATTTGTTCCATAATTTCCTGGCGTGAACCGGCAGCTAAATTTATAAATGCCAGGCGCTGGGATTCGTAGGGGTTCAGGTCTAGTTCCAGCTGAAGGGCATAGATGGGATCTAGGGTTGAGCCGCTGCTTCCCGAGAGCGAGGCCGATATACCCAAGGCCCTGGGTTTGCGGAGATTGCCTGCCCGGCCAATAAAGGCAGCACGGTCGGTTTCGAAGGCTGTTGGGGCAAGTTTCGCTTGTTCACAGACCAATAGATGGGCGAAGAATATCGGTTTTTCGCTCTGGCTGCGGGGGCGGCGCCAAAAGAGTAGGGCCTGTTTTTCTTCTATATATTCACTTTCGATAAAGAGCTTGTTAAAAGCCGGATGGCGCTGGTCGGCCTCTTGGCCTGCTAAAATAACCTCGCCATAGCTGGTTACGCTTAGCCTGCGCTTGGTGCTGCCCCTGTTGGTAACCTCCAATTGGCGGATTTCGCCATTGCTGCTACCGGCAAGAAATATTTTGTAATCCATGCCGATATCGCCATGGGTTTTTTCCCAGTGGGCCATGTGAGGATAAAAATTGATGCCTTGGTTGTCCAGGACGTCGTTCAAGGGCAGGCAGGTGGGCGACATAAGCTCGCCGGTATCCCTGTCGTGCACATACAGCCATGAGCCCGAATTGTCCAAACTGGAGTCGGCCCGCCAGCGAGTGAGGTCGATGTCCTTCCAGCGGCTAAAGCCAGATCCGGCTGCGGTAAGCAAGAGGCTGTAGCTGCCATTGCCCAGGCTGTGAACCTGCGGATGGCGCAGTTCCCGGTTTGCTGCCCAGCTTTCGAGGGGAATTTGGGTCTGAATGGGGTGTACCAGGCCCAATCTTTGGGGGTGGGGGTGTTCCACCCTGGCTGCACGTGGATTTTGTTCCTGCAGAAGGTATTCCAGACTACTGATGCGCCGGTCGGCATGAAAACGCCGTACGTTGATATCATCATAAAAAAAGTTGGCCAGTGCAAGTAAAATCATTCCCTGATGGTGGGCCATATATGTCTGAACGGGGGCATATTCTTGGCCAACGGGAAGGCGGCGTTTGGTAAAATCTAAAGATTCAATCAGGCCATATTGCCCCCAGGCTTTTTTCTTTTTTAGACGGTTTATATTGGCAAGGACCTCGGCGGGGGCAAAGGGCAGGGCCAGAACGGTGGAATAGGGCGAAATAACGAGGTCGTCGGCAAGGCCCCGCTTATAGCCCAGGCCGGGCACTCCAAAGGCGCGGTACTGATAAATAAGGGAGGCATCAAAATGATAATAACTGGATTCCGAAATACCCCAGGGAATTGATTTTTCCCGCCCATAGGAAATCTGTTTTTGCACCGCAAGCTGGCAGCTCTGGTGCAAGAAGCTGTTTTTGTAACTTTTCATAAAAAGGGCGGGCATGAGGTATTCAAACATGGTGCCGCTCCAGGATAAAAGGACCTGTTTGCCGGCGAATCGGGTTATGGGACGGGCCATGTACAGCCAGTGGCTGCTGGGAATATCGCCCTTGCCTATGGCCACCATGCTGGCAATTCGCGCTTCGGATGCCAAAAGGTCGTAGTAATTGTCGTCGAGCTTGCCCGAATCCAAATTAAAGCCAATATGAAAGACCCGGCGTTGCCGGTTAAAAAGAAAGCTGAAGTCCATGTCTAAAATATAGCTGTCTGCCTTTTCGGCAAAGCTCATAAAGCGGGCAATAGTTTTTTTGGACTCGTTCAGACCTTTGTGTAGCAGATTTTGTAGAAAATCCAACCAAGAGCGCAGGGATGAAGAATCCTGAACGAGGTCTTCGTACATTGTATCAATATGTGCAAGGGCCTTTTTTGCCATTGCCGGTAGCTCTGCCAGAGTTGGTATGCCAGTGCAGAGCTCTCGGCAGGCCTGCCAGGATGAATAGGCGGCATGATCTGGCGAAAGCTCTTGTAATTCGTAGGGAAGTTGGCCCATTGCAGTGAGCCAGGGGCATAATACTTCCAGCTCCCACTGCATGCTGTGCAATTGGCGACGGCTGCGCTTAACCCATACCGAGAGCTTGCTTATCTCCTGCAAGTCGGATTGGCCATGGTTTGTAGCTATCAGTTTTTCCAATTGCATATCGAATTTTTGGGCTTCTTCGTTAAAAATTGAAAGCAAGTCTATTTGATTTATAGGCCTATCTATAGAGAAGGCCCTAAGGCTTTTACTAAAATGTTCTACCGTGGCGGCAAGTTCTCTTCCCGATTTTTCTAATGCGGGACAGGCCAAGCTGGTGCTTACAAGGTCTAAGCTGTCTAAAAGCCCCTCGAAGCGCAATACTGGCTGGTTAAGGGCGTCGTAGCTGGCATGGATACTGGCCATAAGGCTTGCAGCGAGGTTGCCGCTGTCCACACTGGATATATAGCGGGGGTTTAGCGGTTTTTGCGTTTTAGTGTCGTACCAGTTTAAAAAATGTCCCCGGTATCGCTGCAGGCCATTCATGCCTGTCAGGGTATTTTCCAGACGGGTAATAAGATCGAGATGGCCGATAAAGGCAAAGTCGAAGGCCGAAAATGTGGAGGAAAAAAGGAGGCCAATATTGGTGGGCGAGGTGCGGTGGGCAACAATACCCCGCGGAAATTCCTGAAAATGATCGGGCGGGAGCCAGTGATCGGTGGGGCCCACAAAGTTTTCGAAGAAGAGCCAGGTAGTTCGTGCCAGACGGCGCAGCTCCCTGCCCTGTTCCTCTTTTAATTGAAGTTTTTTCTGTCGGTCTGGCTGGCAAATGCCTATAATTATAAGGGGCGAGGCCAGCCAAAGAAGAAATAATGGCAGGGCAACCAGAAAGGCGTTTGGGCTGAGTAGCGCAAGGGCTGTGCCGGCAGCGAGGCTCAGTGCCAAAGATGGTGCTAATTGCCGCAAGACAAGTGCAGTGGCAGATTTTTTTCCAAAAAAGCGGTCGCTTTGGGCTGCAGAGACCCATTGTAGAAGGTTTTTTTTAGAAATTGACATGCGGTAAAGGGTTTTAACAATAGCATCTGCGCTTATCAGGGCCTTGTGGGGCAGAAAGATTATTTCGAAGAGGTTTCGCAATATGCTCTGCCTGATGGGGCGCGATTCATCGCTACCCTGTTGGCGTTTTTTGGGCTTAAAGATCTCGCCGGTGATGGTAAAAATAATAGAGACTAGGTTTGGCAAAAAGACCAGTCCCGTCCATAAAAGTGCATTGCCCGAGAGGCAGAACCAGATACAGGCCAGATAGATAAGGCTTGAAATAGGTAGAAGACTGCGTCGCAGATTGTCGATTATTTTCCAGCGCCCAATTGCCCCTATTCGATTGCGGGTAAACTTGCCATCGCGCTGGCGCAGGCGCATCCCCAGCCAGGGTAAAAGCTGCCAATCGCCACGGATCCAGCGGTGCAGGCGCTTTGTATAGGCGAGATAGTGCGAGGGATAGCCCTCGTAAAGCACAATATCGCTCACTAAGGCCGCCCTGCCTAAAACTCCTTCGAGCAGATCGTGGCTGAGCAGGCGGTTTTCGGGAATCTTGTTTTCTACCGCTTTTTCGAAGGCACGAACATCGTAAATGCCCTTGCCCACAAAGATGCCCTCGCCAAAAAGGTCTTGGTATACATCCGAAACCGCCAATGTGTACAGGTCTATCGATTGATCCCCCGAGTATACGCGGGTAAAGGTGGAGTAATTTGCCTCCTCCGGCCAGACCTGTACTCTTGGCTGTAAAATTGAATAGCCCTCTACAAGTTTGCCCGTTTTTTCGTCGAAACGGGCCTGATTTATCGAATGTGCCATGGTGCCGATTAGGCGTTTTGCTGCCCCATTGGGCAAAAGAGTGTCCTCGTCCAAGGTAATTACATAGCGAATTTGTTTAAGAACGCCTATATCGCCTACCTTGGTGGTATAGCTCGTGTCGGCACTGCCCAAAATTAAGGCGTTAAATTCCTCAAGTTTGCCGCGCTTGCGTTCCCAGGCCATAAAGCAGCCTTCGCCCTCGTTCCACTGGCGTTTGCGGTGGAAGAGTAAGAAGGGCCGATAGCCTGTTTCGCCATGGCGCTGATTGAGGGCTTTTATGCCCTCGGTAAGCTCGTCTATAAGGGCTTCATCGCCTGGGCAAATCTCGCTTTGCGCATCGGTAAAATCGGTTAAAAGGGCAAAATTGATATTTGGGTCGTGATTCCCAAAAAACTGGGTCTCTATGGCAGCTAAAAGTTTTTTTACGTCCAAAGAGGAGGCGACTAAACTGGGGATTACCACTATGGAGGCAAATTCTTTTGGCACCCCCTTGGTAAAGTCGAGTTTTGCCAGGGTTTTTGGGCTGACAAGGCGTATGACAAAGCGGTTTAAAAGCGATAAAATCAATTCCGAGGCGGGTAGCAAAAGCAATATACCCAGGCCTATGGACCAGGGAAGGCTCTGGCCAGTTAGCCAAAAAATGAGGGCCGCTATTGCTACAAGGCCAGAGCTTGCGCCAATGGCAGTGCCCAGATAAAACAGGGTGGCCCTTTTTTTTAATTGATATTTAAAACGTTTGCCATAAGCAGGGCGAAAACCTAATTCGCGCTCCAGTTCTGCCCGTCCAAGGCCCAAAAGATAATAGCCAATGCTGCGTTCGCCAGTGCTGTTTCCCTTTTTTGTCAGGTCCAGGCAAATTTCAACCGCTCGCAGCTCTTCGGTGGCCGAGCCCTTGCCGAGCTCTTCAATTTCGTTGCGATAGCGGTTGCGTGTTTCAAAATCCATACCGCTGTATATTTTGGCGGGGTCCTGGCGCAGTGTTTTTTCTACGAGGCTGCAGTTTTCGAAGTATTGTTTCCAGTCTTGGTCGGCAATTTTGCGCAGACTTAAAATGCAGGCGCTTACCGCCTCGACGTATTCCGCCTCGTCTTCGAGGTCGGTGCCACCGGCTAAGGATTTATCGGTGCCACCGGCTAAGGATTTATCGGTGC
>CAZBJJ010000012.1:10447-41886 GCA_964492245.1 uncultured Spirochaetales bacterium
TCGGTGCCACCGGCTAAGGATTTATCGGTGCCACCGGCTAAGGATTTATCGGTGCCACCGGCAGGCAGGGCGTTTTTTTGCATAAAAGGCAGGGGAAAGGAGCTGCTGCGCTTAAAATCCTGGCCAGTAAGGACAGCGAGGACCTCGGCAAGGGCCTCGAGGGTTTTAAGGCGCAATAGAGAGGGAATTGCCCAGATTTCGCCAATATTTAAAGGTTTTTTCTTTTGGAACTCATTCACATAGGCATAGAGTTTTTCAATTTCCAAGCTTCCCCGCGAGGAAAGTAAAAAGCCAGAGACAAGAAAATAGGTCTGTGGCAGGCTCGGCCCATCGTTTAAGCGGGCCGCCGGCAGGCGTTTGAAGAAGGATGTCGGCATGTTTTCGGTAAACAGCGAAATTGCCTGCTCAATAATGTAGTAATTGTCCAATACCCACTGTGCCGCTTGGCTGGTGCCCTGTTTTTTACGAGCTTCGTCTTCAAAACTCTGATAGGCAATTGCAATGGTCTTTTCCAGATTTTTAACCCAGGCTTGAACCACAGAATTTTTAACGGTGCTCTTCGTATGTTGAATTGACTTGGCAATTCCAATGGCGCTTAAGGCCCCCTTCGCTGTACTGTCTTTGTTTTTAGGCATTCTTTTTACTCTTTACTTCCTCGTTTCATTGACTTGTTATCTATCCGTTTAGGCTGATGTACCGGTAAATTTTGCATAACCAGGGTAGTGCGGTTTCCATATACAATAAAATTGATGGCCATACTCCCAAAGGGATGCCGCCCCTCCGAACCGTGGCCCCGAGCCGAAAGCAGGACCAAATCGGCCTCGGTCTCGTCGGCCATGTCCATAAGCGTGGAGCTGGCATTTTCGCTCTGGCGAATATTGGTCTGTAAATCGACACCCATGGCCGAAAACTGGGCCGTAATTTTCTCTAAATATTTTTTGGCCTCGGCCTCGCTCATCACTATTAATTTTTCTAAAAGACCCTGGTCCTCTGGCGAGAGCGGAAAGCGATTTAGAATTTCTGGTCGCTTGACCACCGTAGCCAGGGTGAGCTTTGCCTTATAGTAGCCCGCCAACGAACTGGCCAAGGGCAATATAAACTCCGCCTGGGGCGAACAATCTAGGCCTACAAAGAGGTTTTTGTACTCGACGCTCGTTGTTTTTTCTTCCTGGGCACGTACAATTAAAAGAGAACAGGCCACGCCCATCATTACTTTTTGTACCACCGAACTCACGTTCCAATTGCTCAGGCCACTTTGCCCATGCGAACTCAGTATTATTAAATCTGTGCCCTCTTCGTTGGCATAATTGATAATGTTCTCTGCAACATTTCCTTCTTTAATATCAAAATTAATTTTTATGCCTTTTTGCTGTAAATCGTCTGCCCGATTTTCTATGTAATTTTGCATCTGAGTTTTTTTGACATGCCATTCCAGTGGATCCACTGCTCCCTGCCAGCCAGAATCTTTGCGTTCAATAACATGTAAAAGGCTTACCTTGGCATTTAGGGCCTGGGCCATTGCAAGTACATGGGGAAAGACAGATTCGGCTAAATCCGAACCATCCAAGGGGACAAGGATATGTTGGATCATATACACCTCCATATATAAATGATGTTGATTGTTGTTAGAGAGTTATAATTCTACATGTATTTGCTAATACTGTCAAATTTTAGCAATGTCTTACTAGGTTTGTCGGAATTACTTCCTGCGCCAGTCCCAGGGCGGAATGGGATGGGCATCGGCCCAGAGGCCTATTTTTTCGCGTCGGGCTCGGTCTTCGGCCCCCTGTAAAACAGCAGAGTCGGAATAGGCGCGGTAGTGCCAGGCTAGGCCGGCCTCGACCATAAGGCGGTTTACCCACACATCTTCGAGGAAGATATTTGCCACATGCCGGCCATAGCGGTCCATTTCGATAAGCTCTACGGTGAGCGTTTTGTCGAAGACGAGGCGGGAAAGATACTCCTTAGAACGCCGGCCCCAGGCCTGGCGCGATTCGGGAGCGTCGATGCCATTCAGGCGCAGGCGGTATTGGGTCTTGTCCTCGAGGACGGTTATGGTATCGCCGTCGCTTACCGCAATGACACGGGCTTTTATACGGCGGGGGGCGTTTAGAATTTCGCGCTCTTCGGCGCTAAAGCAGATAGCACAGGCGCTAAGGCCCCGGGAGCGGGCCTGGCTAAGCGGAAGCGAGGTAAGGGCCTTTTTTGCATAGCGACAGTCTTCCCGGTGGTATTTGCCACCAGAGGCGGTTATATAGACCTCGATATCGCTATATTCCTCTTGGGCCTGTACCTGCTGGGGCCTCAATGTGGGGAAAAGTAAAAAAATGGCAAGACTAGCTGCAAAAAAAGCTACTAGGGCAAGGGGCTTTTTTTTCATGGTCGGGTAAACCTTGTTTTAAGGAAGGTGAAGCTATCAATGAAAAATTTTTGCAGGCCTGCTAATAGGGCTGTCTTGGGCAAAAGGGCCAGAGAGATGGCGATAAGCAAGATGGCAAGGCCAATAAAAACGAGCTTGGGCAAAAACGTTTTCTTTTTAAAAGGATCCTGGCGAAGAATGCGATTTCCCGGTGGCGGGCTGGCAATATGGGTAAGGCTGTTGCCAAAGGGAATGTTAATGCGGGCCATGGTGTTTATTGCCCAGCCATTGGCATCGAGTATGGGGCCAAGGTTGCGTTTGCGCAATTTCATCGAGGCCAAGAGCATTGAGGGGCCCGATATTAAAAGCAAAAGGGCTACAATTCCCAGCGGTAGCCAGAGGCCCAGCCCAAAAAGGCTCTGAAAAAAAGCGGAAACCAGGGCGCTAATGCCCCCCACCGCTGTTCCAATAAGGGCTATGGCACCGAGATCCATTTTTTTGGGGCTGCGGGGGCTCGCCTGGCTGGAGCCCATTGTTGCAGCGTTTTGCCCCAGGGCCTCGGGCTGGGCCAGCTTAGAGACAACGTCTTTTTCGCTGTTCTGGGCACGCTTAATAATCTGCTCTTCGATCATGCGGTAAAGCTTTTTATAGGGCTGCCAAAAGGCCTGTCTAACACTAATTGGTGCCGAAATAATGCGCTGGACGCTGGCATTCCAGTCCTGGCCAAGGCGATCGTAGAACACGCCGTTGCGCCCCACCAAGAGGTTTTCGTCGCTGCCCGAACTTACCATTGCCAAAATCTGTTTTTGCTCTTGGCCAGAGCGAGTTATATTGCAGTACAGGAGGTAGGCTCCCGAAAGGGCTACTAAGGGGCTTGGGGCCTCCCTGCTGGCAAGCTCGATGCAGAGCGTACAGACCCGGCCATCAATATAAAGTTTGCCCGCTTGGAATGCGGCAGTTTTATGGTGATAAAAATCGTAAAAATTGACGAAATTCCGCAGAACACTGCCTAGATCGCGGCGATAGCGCAAAAGTTTTTCTACCGAATCCACCAGGCGGCGCTCTTCGCTGTGCTCTTCGTCTTTGGCAACGAGCTCGAGCAGGGCGGGAACGGCGTCGATGGCCCTTCTGACATCCTCTTTTTGCGCATCTGCCAGGGGCGGCTCTGGCCCTTGGCCGTAAATTTCCATAATGGGGGCTAAGAGCATGGACGTTTTTATCCAATCCTCTTCGTTCAAAAAGCCCTCGGAACCATATAAATATTCCAGGGGCTTTCCGAATTGGGGCCAGAGTTTTTCCAAGATAAGCTGGGCAAAGGTCTTAAGCCTATCGGCCCACAGTGGGTTTACCCCCTGCCAAAGGGGCAGGCCTTTTTCGTAAGAAATATCTGCCAGGGGAAAACTAGCTAGAAACTCTCTGTTATCGCCAATGATATCTCCGGCTATGGCCTTTAATTCTTCGCTGTCCCGCTTTAGAACATCTTGGCTGCGCATATCGAAGCGGGAAAAACGCTGGCGCAGGAAAAAGTCATCAATTTTATCTTTTACTGCCAAAAAAGCGCGCAGGGCTGCCAGTTTCTCCGAAAAGTTCGAAAAAGAGAGCTCGGGGCAGGCGGTCTGCAGGTCCTCGTACCAGGAAAAAAAGGCAGCGCCCCTCTTTAAAAAATCTTCAAGTTGCAGCCTATCAATAGCCTGGCCCTCGTCGTCTAGGAAAAACAAGATGGTTTGGGCCTGATGGCGAAGGTCCCCGTCCATTATCGAGGCAAGTTCCAGAATTCCATCTCCATTAAAAGGGAGTTCGGCAAAGGCATCGCTGCGCTTTTTAGAATCGCTGTACGAAATGCTCGTTGGTTTTTTTATCCCTAGGGCCTTAAGCAAAAAAATGCTGCTCTTGCGCATTTCTGGCACTCTGATATTTGATATTTCAAGACTATCTCCTGCCTGAAATATAACCGAAGGGTCTTTAAGACATTCGCAGACCCAGGCCACTGCCTGTAAAATTTCTGGGGGCCTAATATGGCCGTCGCCATCGCTATCTAAAAGGCGCAGTGTCTTTTCCGGTATGCCAAGGCCAGTGCAGGGCATAGACAGGGCCATCCAGAGTTTCTGGTCCAGTTCGCCCAAATGCCATAAATCCTCGGCGCTTTCCAATAAGACCTGATCCACCTTGCCGGCTCTAAAAAATTTCCATTTATACGAATTATTTTTGTCTTTAGCGGTCTTTATAGGCATCAATTAACTCCTCTTTCTTTTTATTCTTCGGCTTACGACGCCCAAAAGGCTGCGCACTGGGGGATCTTTAAATAAATAGAGAATGCCAAAGATGATAATAAAAAAAACAAGGGCGTCCAGCGCAATGGGCAGCCCATATAAAATGAGTTTTCGCCGGCCAGCTAGGCTACCGAGAAGTGCCTCTTTTAAAAAATAGATTGGCACTGCCGCAAGAAGGGAGACTAGCCCCACTAGGCCAATATAGGCCAGCATTTTTTTTAAGAGTTGACCAAGGGCAATTTCCCGATATTGGGTAAGTAAGATGAGTAGGACAAAGGTATTTGCCAGGGCGGCAAGGCTTCCGGCCAGGGCAATGCCTGCGCCCTTCCAGGGGCCGGCAAAGAGGGCAACGAGGAGGAGGTTTACTGCCACCGAAATAACTCCTGCCCAGGCAGGTGCCTTGGTGTTGTACATTGAATAAAAAACTGGCGCTAAAATGCGGTTAAAGCCAATAAAGACAATTGCCGCAATATGCCAGCGGAAGGCCGAAAGGGTTAAGAGCACCGATTCTTCGGTAAAGGCCGCCTGTTTAAACAGCAGGCTGATTATTTCCTTTCCATGTATTTGCGAGTAGACGACAATGGGCAGGGTAAGCAGGACCATTATATTCAGGGCCTCGCTAAGTTTTTTGTTATACTGTTCCCAGTGGCCTTTTTGCGCATTTGCCGAAAGCTCGGTAAGCAGAACGGTGCTTATAGATACCACGACAATGCCCAGGACCAGTTCCTGTAAGCGCAGCGAAAAGAGCAGGGAGCTTATAACACCTGTTCCCGCCCTGCTCGCTAAGGAGGAGGCGACAAAATCGTTAATTTGATAGGCGGCCATGCCAAAAATTGTTGGCGCAATTAAACGTCCCATTTTATGGACCCCGGGGTGGGCGAGGGCCCTGCGCAGGGGAATAAAAGAAAGGCGGAAGCCCTCCTTTAGCACAAAGGGCAACTGAAATGCTGCCTGTAAAAAGCCACCGACCACAACGCCCACCGCCATTGCCCGGGCCGGGTTGCCCAGGAGGTCTTTTAATAAAAAGGCCGAAAGAATAACACAGATGTTAAAGAGGATGGGCATAAAGCCCGAGGGGGCATAGATATCGCTGGCATTTAAAATACCCTGAAAAAGGGCCGCAAGGCTGATAAAGGCCAAATACGGAAACATAATGCGGGTTTGCAGTATCGTTTCCGCTGGTTCGCTTTCGAAAAACCAGCGTATTATAAGGGGGCTGGCCAAAATGCCCAGGGCCACGGTAAGGCCCACAAAGCAGCTAAGAAGGGTAAGGCTGGCCGATAGAAAATGCCGAATGCCCTTTTCGTCTTCTTCTAGCAGGGTGGCCTTAAAGGTGGGCACAAAGGCGGTGGCCATGGTGCCTTCGGCAAAGAGGCGGCGTAAAAAATTGGGTATTATAAAAGCCACCCTAAAGACATCTGCTAGGGCACTTGTCCCCAGCAGGGCGGCACTTATTATTTCGCGGACAAGGCCCAAAATGCGCGAAAGGCTGGTGTAGAACATAAGAGTAAGGCTGCTTTTAAGCGAATGCGGTTTTGGCATAAAAACACTTTAGCCTGTTTTTGCCCCAGCGTGAAGCCTTTAATTGTGCCTGGCCCAGTGCCCATTGCTCAAGGGCATAATTACTTTTATAGTCAATTGTTGGAGGCATATATGATTGTGTGCAAATTTGGTGGATCTTCCCTTGCTTCGGTACAGGCAATTCGGCGCACAGTGGAAATTATCGGCGCTCAATCGAAGCGGGCCCGCCCTGTGGCTGTGGTGGTTTCGGCAATTGGCGGTGTTACCGACGAGTTAATTGCTCTGGCAAGGCTGGCCGAGACCCGGGATGTCACCTGGGAAGGGCGCCTTATAGCCCTAAAAGAGCGCCATATTCAATTGCTTTTGCCCTTTATAGATACAGATAAAACTGATGGCGCGACCGTGCTGGATGAAATCTCCTCTATGCTTGAGGACCTAGAAAAAAAACTGGGGGCAATTTCCCTTTTAGGTGAATTATCTGCACGCAGTTTGGACAGCATTTTATCCTTTGGCGAGCGCCTGTCTGCCCATATTGTACAGGCGGCCCTGTCTGCCAGTGGTATTCATTCTGGCTATCTGGATGCCCGGAAAATAATTAAAACTGATAGCGAATATGGCAATGCCCATATCAATATGGCCCTGAGCGAAAAGGCAATACAGGACTATTTTTCTGTGAACAGGGACCTGGCCGTTGTAACTGGCTTTATAGCCAGCGACAGCCAGGGGCGGACCACCACCCTGGGGCGGGGGGGCTCCGATTTAAGCGCCGCGCTCATTGCCAGTGCAGTTGGGGCCAAAGAAATTCATATATGGACCGATGTCGATGGCATTTTAAGTGCGGATCCCCATTTAGTTAAAACAGCTTTTTCTCTGGCTAGGCTTTCCTATAGCGAGGCAATGGAGCTTTCCCATTTTGGTGCCAAGGTCCTGTATCCGCCCTCTATCCTGCCCGCCCTTGCGCGCGGAATACCCATACGAATATTGAATACTTTTAAACCCGAAGCGCCGGGAAGCATTATTAGCTGCGACGACCTAGGCGCGGAGCAGGCTTCCCGCTCGCCGGAGCCCCGCAGGCCGAAGCCCAGTTCGCCGGAGCCCAACAGGCCGGAGCCCCGCTCGCCGGTAAAGGGGATTAGCTCTATTCACGCCATTTCCTTAGTGCGCCTTCAGGGGCCGGGCATGGTGGGGGTGCGCGGTGTCTCCTCCCGCCTTTTTGCCAGCTTGGCCAGGGCGGGCATAAGCGTCATCCTTATAACCCAGGCCTCCAGCGAACACTCCATCTGTTTTGCCATACGCCCCGAGGAGGCAGCGGCGGCCAAACAGGCCATTTCCAGCGAATTTGAATACGAAATTGCACGGGCCGCCATCGAAGAACCCCTTGTAGAATCGGAGCTGTCGATTATTGCCGTCGTTGGCGCCGGCATGAAGCAGACACCCGGCATTGCTGGCAAGGTTTTTCATGCCCTAGGGCGCAATGGTATCAATATTGTGGCAATTGCCCAGGGCTCGTCGGAGTTAAATATTTCTGCGGTGGTTCGCCAACGCGATGAATCGAAGGCTTTAAATGCCATTCACGAGGCTTTTTTCCTGTCTGGGCGGCGCACGGTGCATGTGTTTATGGTGGGCGTGGGGCTCATTGGTTCTACGCTTTTGCAACAGATTGCCCGCCAGCAAGAGGCATTGGAAAGCGAGTACGGCATTGATTTACGCCTTGTGGGTCTGGCAAATTCCCAGCGCATGGCATTTTCGCCCGAGGGCATCGCCCCGGGAAGAGCAAAAGACGTACTGCTAAATGGGCCAGAAACAGGGGATTCCTCTGTAGTCGAGGTATATGCCGGGGGGGTCTCTGCCTTTATAGAAAAAATGCGGAACCTTAATCTGCCCAACACCGCTTTTTGCGACTGTACGGCAAACGAGGACATTGCCAAATGCTATGTGGAAGTTTTAGAGGCCTCGATTCCGGTTATCACCCCCAACAAACGGGCCAATTCCGCTTCCTACGAGTATTACAGCAGCCTGCGCGATGTCTCTCGGACCAGGGGCATTCCCTATTTGTACGAGACAACCGTCTGTGCTGGCCTGCCGGTAATTTCCACAATTAAGGACCTCGTGCTCGCCGGCGATAAAATAAGCAGTATCGAGGCGGTGGTTTCGGGTACCCTCAGCTATATTTTTAATAATTTTGATGGCACTGTCCCCTTTTCCCAGCTTGTGCGACAGGCAAAGGAAAAAGGCTATACCGAACCGGACCCGCGCGAAGATTTAAACGCCATGGATGCGGCCCGCAAGGCCCTTATTTTAGCGCGCGAGGCGGGCATGGCCCTGGAGTTCGAAGATATCAGTATTGAACCAATTTTGCCCGAAGCGGCCCTTGCTGCCGAGAGCGTAGAGGCCTTTTTTCTGGAACTGGAAAAGGCCGATGCTCAATTCGAAGCGCGCCGAAGGGCAGCGGCGGATAAAGGCAGGTTTTTACGCTATGTTGCCCGCATCGATGCCCAGGGCGCCCGCCTTGGCATGGCAGAGCTTGGGCCGGATAGCCCCTTTAGTTCCCTAGTGGATGCCGACAACCTTGTCGTTGTTTTTACTAAACGTTACAATACCCTGCCCTTGGTGGTGCGCGGTCCCGGTGCGGGCGCCGAAGTAACAGCAGGGGGCATTTTTGCCGATATTGTGCGCATTGCCCGAACCCTCGTTTAGGCCAATTTACTATTTTTGGAGTCAAATGATGAGTGTAGCAAAAAAAATTGTGGAGGCCCAAGAAAAGGGCTCTTTTATACGCAAGATGTTCGAAGAGGGCATTGCGCTTAAAAAAGAATTTGGCAGCGAGAACGTCTTCGATTTTTCCTTGGGCAACCCCGATATAGAGCCGCCGGTAGAATTAAAGTCGCACTTATTGCGTATCGCCAACGAGGAGGCCTCGGGCATGCATGGCTATATGCCCAATGCCGGTTTTTTGCAGGTTCGCCAAGCTTTAGCCCAGAAGGTAAACCAAGAGCAGGGGGTCAATTGCGGTCCCGAGCATCTGGTTATGTCGGTGGGGGCGGCGGGGGGCCTAAATGCCCTGTTCAAGGCTATTTTGAATCCTGGGGACGAGGTCCTTGTGCCGAGCCCCTATTTTGTGGAGTACGGCAGCTATATCGATAACCACGGTGGCATTATGCGCCTTGTGCCAAGTGGAAAAGATTTTTCCCTGGATGTTCCGGCAATTGTGGCGGCTCTAAACGAAAAGACGGCGGCAGTTTTAATAAATTCGCCGCACAACCCCACCGGGCGCATATATTCAGCGGAGAGCCTGGCAGAACTTTCCCAGGCCCTCACTTCCCATGCAAGGGCGACTGGGCGAGAGGTCTTGCTGGTAGGTGATGAGCCCTATCGAGACCTAGTCTACGACGGGGCGGTGGTACCGCCTTTTTTGGCCGCTCATCCCAACTCGGTGGTGGTTACCTCCTATTCCAAAAGCCTTTCCCTGCCCGGCGAGCGCATAGGCTATGTGGCAATTAACCCGGCAGCCGAGGCGGCGCTGGAATTGGCCGGAGCTGTGGCCTATACCACGAGGGTCCTGGGCTTTGTTAATGCGCCGGCACTTATGCAGCGTTTAGTCGCCGACCTGGTAGGGGCAAGGGTAGCGGTAGAGATATATGCTCAGCGGCGCAGGGCCTTTACCCAGGTGCTCGATGCAGCTGGCCTAGAATATTCGCCGCCAGAGGGAGCTTTTTATTTGTTTTGCAAGGTGCCTGCCCGCAAAAAGGATGGCTCGGTCAGCGACCTAGAGTTTGTTAACTTCCTTAAAAAAGAGAGAATATTAGCTGTGCCGGGCACCGGCTTTGGGGCAACGGGCTATATCCGTCTGGCCTACTGTGTGGACGAAAAACTAATAAGGGCCTCCCAGGCGGGCTTTATTCGCGCCGTAAACAATTGGCTGGGCTAGGCCCTTACAATATGTCCTTGTCCCAATAGGTTTTACCAAAGGGTACCTAGGCTAAGGGCCCAAAAAAAGCGCGAACTCTGCCAGTCCCAACCCCCAAAGGCGGTAGCAGACAGGGAAGAAAGGCCTATAATGGACATGCTGGCCGAAAGCGACAGGCCACTGACTACGGCCATTGCCTCTTGGCTCGCTAAAAAATCGCTATATATGCCTATATCAATTCTCTCTATCTGAAAACTCTCTGCCAGGGAAATACCTAAATTGCGAAAGGCCAGGGCCACTTCGCCATTGGCAATTGCCATGGGCAAAAGACTGCTGCCCATATAGGGGCCCCGCCAGGGATCCATGCTAAAGCTGCTAAAGCGAAGCGATGCCGGGCTCCAGCGCCCCAGGGCCCCGGCCCTTAGCTCTAAGGGCCCGATTATGCGCAAACTACTGGCAAGGCGCGATTCCAAGCCCCAGACCGGCAGGAAGGCTGTTTCATCTCTATAAAACACCGATATATGCCCTCCTGGCTGCAGCCGGGCCCCTGGCGCTTTGCGTGCAAGATCCAGTCTGCCCTCTACCCAGAGGTCCTGGCTTTGAAAGTCGCTATCTAAGAGCCATTCGAAGCGGGGCCCAAAGGTGAATCTCCAGTCCTGCCCAAAAAAGAAACGGCCATCTATTTCGGCATGGAGCCAGCTGCCAAGACCACTATAGCTGGCCCCAAAAGCAAACTTAAAAGGACTGGCAGTCTCGATTTCTAGATTTCCCGACAGGCCAAGGTCCTTTTCCAGCAAATTTGTCCATGCTCCGGCTGCGATATCGGTGTAGCCAAAACCAATTTTAGATTTTAAAACAAGTTTTGGCTCCCTTTCCAAGCGATAAAGGGCATTAAAGCTATTGGGCAGAACGAGGTCCAGGGCCAGGGAAAAATGGGGCGAGAAATGTTTCGGCCTGCGCCCCAATAAAAAAATGCGCTCAATTTTCATGAAGTTTTCGTGTTGAGTTTTGCGAATTTCATCGAGGCTCTTGGGATGTTCACCAAAAATCTCTAAAATTGATGTTATTTCTCGGTCGGTCGAGCTATAGCCTGCTGCAATTATCTCCCCTATGTGGTGGTAGTCCATAAAGGAATAGGCTTCGACATCGCAGCGAATTAAAAAACTCGCATTGTTTTGCAGATCTTTTAAGGATGTCCGCTCTTTGGAAATTGAAAAATTGCGATTTATTATAGTGATAGGGTTTTTATAATTTTGGCCCAAGCCCTGGTACAATGCCGTTGCTGCAATAATCCTCGGCGAAAAAGTATGAGCTACACTAAAGGGAATTATATCGCTGGTTCCGCCATCTACTAGATGCATACCCCGCCAGGGGACAGGGGGGAAGTATACCGGCATGGAAAATGAGGCCATAAAGAGCGGGACAAGAGGCCCCTCTGCCAGCCAGACCTGGCGCTTGCTCAGTAAGTCGTCGCAGACAATTATAAGGGGAATGGCTAAATGGGAAATATCGGTATTGCCAAAGAGTTCGCCAATAATATTGATAAAACTACTGGAATCTAAAATTCCCCCCGAAAGTGGAAAGATTGGTTTAAAAAACTCGGAGAGGGGGGCAATTGTTATCAGGCTTTCAATATCGTCGGGGGAAAAACCGGCGGCGTAGAGAATTGCCACAATTGCCCCCATGGAATTTGCCACAATAAAATCGGGCACAATATTGGCCTCTTCCAGGCGGCGCAATACGCCAATATGGGCGTAGGCCCGGGCAGAACCGCCAGAGAGCAGTAGCCCGAGGGGCCTTTCTTCCTTGCTTCCCGCTGCAATTCGCTGCTCAAAAAAATCTATGCCTATTTCTATGGGGCTTATCTGTTCAATTAAGTCCTCCGGTATGGGGGATGCCGGCTGTATACTAACTTCGCTATATATTATTCCAATGGGGAAAATAAGAAGGGCAAAAACCAGGGCTCGGAAATTCGTATTGTGCATTGTTTATTCTATCATATTTTATTCAATAAAAATCTGGCAGCTGTAGGATAGTGGTATCGGTTAATCGGGATATTTTTCGCCAATTAATTGCATATCCGGCATTTTTTGGATAAAAATATCGCAGAGAAGGGGGTCGAACCAGGTTCCGCGGACCTCTTTAAAGAATTTGACGATGTCCTCCTGCGGCCAGGCCTTTTTATATACTCGGTCATTGCCAAGGGCATCGTAGACATCGGCAATGGCCACAATTCTGCCCTCGATGCTTATATCATTGCCTTTTTTCCCCAGCGGATAGCCACTTCCATCGTATTTTTCGTGGTGCTCTAAGGCTATTTGGGCGGCAAGGCGCATAAGTGGGCGTCCAGACGTTTTTAACATGTCGTAGCCGGCCTGGGTATGAGTTTTAATAATGGCCATTTCCTCCTCGTCCAGGGAGGCGGGTTTATTTAAAATGGCATCGGGAATAGCCAATTTGCCAATATCGTGCATGGGACAGGCCATTTTTAAAAGGCGTATCTGATCTTCGTGCAGGCCCACTTCTCTGGCAAGAATTGCCGCATATTCAGCCACCCGTTTTACATGGTGTCCGGTTTCGCGGGAACGGGCTTCGGCCACCTCGCCCAATGTTATAATAATTTCCTTTTGGGTGTTTTCAATTTCCCGCCCCAAATTGAGGTTATCCAAACCCACCGAGACATTGGTGCAAAAAGTTTTGAGCAACCTCCGGTTCCAGGGGGCAATTTCCTGATCGCTACTAAAATATATAAGGTTTTCCATATCGGAACTAGTTTTAAAATAGGCAATAAACTTATTTGCCTCATAGACACTGTCTTTTTTCTCCAGAGCAATTTTAATAAGGTCCAATGCCTTTTGGGGCAGGACTTCTTCTATTGGCTGCTGTACACCATTGGCATATTCGCCAATTGCCGCCTCTACAAAAAAGGTGCTCCCACTTCGTTTGGCCGAAAGGGCCGAGCTTCGGCAAAATGCTGCGTCCTTGTCCAGCCGCATAATGGAAATAAGCTGAATAAGTACCCCCTGTATAAACTCTCTATAATTTTGAATGCGAAAAAGAGCTGCAGAGGATTCAATTATTTTTTCAAGGCCTATGCGGTTGTAATCGAGGACGAGTAAGTCCTCGTAGGAGCGCAATGCCGCCACCATGGTAACAAAGAGCTTGTCGGCGGTGAGCTCGGTTTTTAATTTATAGTCGTTTATGTCGTAGTCAATTATGACCTGTTTTTCTGGGGCCTGCCCAGGTTGACCAGTGCGTAAAATAATACGGATAAGCTGGTTCTTTAAGGTATCGCGAATGTATTGGGCAATTTTAAGGCCGCTGTCCTCTTCGCTCATAACGACATCTAAAAGGATGACGGCAGCATCTGAATGTTCCTGTAAAACAGCATGGGCCTCTTCCTCGGTATAGGCAGAGATAAGGTCTAACCTGCGTTCTTGGTAGACAAAATTTCGCAAAATCATGCGGGTAACCGCATGCACGCTCTCATCGTCATCTACAATAATTATTTTCCATCTGCGTTTGACTGTATTTGTCTCTGGTTCTAAATTGCCACTAGTATGTAAAAAAGAGCTCCCCATATGTATGCCAACGTCTCCCGTATGTAAATTATAGATGGATTTATACTGATATGCAAACCCAAGAAGTACTGAGCTGGATATGTCCACGCAAAAACTTTCAATTATCTTACTAATAGTTTATACTGCTGTAAAGAGATGGGGGCGATACTGTGAAATACCGAAAAATGATAATTGGAGCTGTTTTTTTCTTAGGTGTAATCGCCCTGATGTCTATTCATCGTCTGGTGTTTAATAAACCTGCCGACAGGCTCGAACAGACAAAGAACATTAGTTTTTGGCATATCAATAACGACATGCCCTCGCAGCTGGCGTTTAAGGCACTTGCACGGGAATTTGAGTCCCAAAATCCCGGATTGCATATTGAAGTTACCATGCTGGAGAACATGGAGTTTAAGCCAAAACTTCATTTAGAGCTTTCTATGGGAAGGGCACCGGATATTTTTCATAGTTGGGGGGGAGGGGTCTTGGTCGAACAGGTGCAAGCAGGCTATGTAAAAGATATAACCGAATGGGTCCGCTCCGAAGCATGGCAATCTAAAATTAGCGATGCAGCCCTTAGCCTGTATACGGTCGATGGGAAAATATACGGCTTCCCCCAAGATTTAGGGGCAATTGGTTTTTGGTACAATGTTGATCTTTTAAAAAAGGCTGGTTTTAATTCCTTTCCCCGCGACTGGGAGAATTTTTTACAGATGTGTGGGAAATTAAAAAGCGAAGGCATTATACCTGTAGCGCTGGGCTTGGCCGATCGCTGGCCGGTAACCTATTACTGGAACTACCTTGCCCTGCGAATTGCTGGATCAGATCTTTTTAAAGATATCTCTGCAGGAAAAAGGACCTTTACCGATCCGGCCCTTATTCAGGCGGGCACTATGATGCGCGAGTTTTATTTAAAAGGCTTTTTACCCGAAACGGCAATAGGCGATGATTTTCCCACCCAGTCGCGTCTGGTGGGCGATGGTATCTGTGCAATGCAGCTGATGGGCCAGTGGGCCCTGGCTACTCAGGCGCAGTCTGCGGATGTCAAGGACCAATTATCGCATCTTATGCGTTTTGCCCCCTTTCCCCGGGTGGCCACTGGAGCAGGGCGTCTAGGGGATGTCATTGGCGGGGGCAATGGCTTTGCGGTGGCAGCAGCTGCCAGCGACGAGGCGGTAGCGTTTTTAGAGTTTTTTATGCGGGCCGAAAATCTGCAAAAGTATTACGATGTATTTCCCTTTGTGCCCACCGTGGCGGGGGTCAATATGGGCAATTCAGCCCTCAATATGGTCAAGGAATATGTGGCCAATATGGACAGCTATACCCTGTATCCCGACCAAATGTTTACTCTGGAAATAAACACCCTCCTTAACGATTTAAGCCCCCAAATAATGCTGGGTTCTCTCGATGTCAAGGAGGCCTGCGAAATATTACAGGCTGCCTTCGACAGACAGGGCGAATACTAGGGCCTATGCCAATCCTTGGCCAAGGTTAACCTTAAAGCGAATTATCGTCGTTAAGCCGGGGTGCCCGGGTTTAAATTCAATATTGCCCTGTAGCTTACTGGTAATTAGCGAGGCCAATATTGAAAGGCCTAGGCCCACATGGGCCCTACCTCGGGCACTGGTGTAAAAGGGCTCAGAAAGGCGGGAAAGGAGGTTCTCTTCTACGCCCCTGCCATTGTCGGAAAAAATTATCGTCAATTCATCCTTGTTTAACGAAGCGGCAATGTCTATTTTAGTGGCATCCCCATGGGCAATGCTGTTGGAAATGAGCTGGGAAAATACTGTTATAAGAATGGTATAGTGAATAAGGACTTCGTTTGCCAGGGAGCTGTTGATACTCAGGTTCAGATTGGGAGCTATCTCCATTGCCATTTTGGGCAAATCGATATTGAGAAATTGTTGAAGGGAGACAAGGGCCCCCTCGGTTTCCAAGTTCACGCTCGATAGGCGTTTAAAGCTTTCAATTTGAACCTTCATGTGCTCGAGGTTTTCAATTAAAAGAGCCAGTGCGGAAAAATTATCATCCATATTTTCGGTAAATGTATGCTCGCAAAGGGTATTGCTCTTTAGGGAGTCTTGAAGGGTCCGGTTAATTTCGAGCAGATGGCTGGAGAGGCTTACACAGTTGCCCAAGGGAGTGTTTAGCTCATGGGAAAGAGCTGCAACCAGTTCGAACAGCGACTCCTGAAAGCGCGTGTTTGCCAAGTTGTCCTGGACCTCTGATAAATAATTGCGGGTACTGACGAGTTCCCGCTGGGTGTTTGCTGCAATTTTTGCCAGCGCCCTATTTGCCCGGAACAACTGAAAAATCGTAAATGTTACCACCATAAAGGTTATCAAAATAAAGAGGCTGCGAAGTTTTAAATAGCGGTCCTCCATTTTTAAGGAGCTCTTGGAAATACTGGATATAAAGCTGTCCAAGCGCTTTGTAAATAATTGATCGAACAGCACATTGAGTCCCTTAAGGTCGCCCACAAGCTGGAAGTAATGATAGCTGGAAAGGGGGCCCAGCATCGAGGAGGCGTCCCTGCCATTTAGGCTGTGCAGCCCCATACGTCCTTCCTGGAACACCCTTGGCAGGTCCTTTTGGTTTAAAAAAATTAAGCCTTTTTCTTCTATTAATAAGCCCTGAGAAATACCAACCTTCAGGCTTTTTATGTAGGAGGCCAACGGTTCATCTATTTCTTTAGGCAGTCTGTCTAAAAGCTCTGCCAAGACATCAATTTTTTCGAGCGTCTGCTCCCGCATGTTTTTTGCCTCTTGCAGATTGTTTTCTATGCCAGTGCTTGTAAGTAAGAGGCCCCGCAGAGTGCCCACATAGATATTCCAACTGGAAAAAACGTCGTAGGTGCGAATTTGGACATCTCTATAGAGCGTTTCACTTTTATGGTAATAATTATTGAGCCAAATAACTGCGGTAAAGCAGAAAAAAGAGAGGAGGACAGAGCTAATTATCCAATGCTTACTTTTCATTATCTCCAATATGGTAAATATAGTAAATATAGTAAATATATCAAGAGCCCAGTGAATAAGTCTTGTATTTTCCCTGTCTATCGCCCTCCTGCAAAAGATTTGCTTTTTTAAGTACATAGAGGGTTTTTCTTGCCAAATTTGGGGGGATTCCTGCCTCCTTTGCCAGCTCGGCAGAGGTAAAGAGTCCTTGCTGCAAATTGAGGGGGATGAATTGTTTCCAATCGTCCAAGGCAGTGAGTAAAAGCGCCTCGTGAATTTCCTTTAATACTTTATCTTCGATACAGACGCCTTTTCGCCGCCAGGAGCCCCTGCCATCTGCCCGGCGAATTTCTTCGATGCTTACCAATAAAATTTCTATTGAGCAGTTTGGCATACCAAGGATGGGGGGGGCATGGACAAGGGCGTCAAAGATATGCCATATTGTGCCTTTTTTCGGGCTCTTGCGCCGGCGCAACATAGAGCCGTCCTTATTGAGCGTGGTAATCCAGCATTCCCTGGCAATGGGATGTACAAGTTTTATTGGCGCGTAGGTGCAAAGCTCCCTGGTTTTTTTTAAAAGGGGGGCAAAACTACCTAGCTGAATTTCGACAATACTGCCATCGCGCTGGTGCACATCGCAGACAAAATTGCCCACCTGTCTCTCGGTTTCCCCGCCCCCCCTCGAATACCAGGCCTTTAAGCTGGCATGCAGGGAGCTTTCGTTAAAAATGCCAATCGTGCTTTTAGTATCCATCGGCGGTATAGGCCATCAATTCCTGGGCGCTCATCAGCTCTAAATAATGAAAAACCTCGCTGCCCCCTTTGCCCTCTTTGCGACAAATACGCGCCACCTGGAAGGCAAGGCTCTTGTTGCTAGCTAAGGGCAGTATAAGAGGATTGCCGTTTACATCTACCAAGGTGCCAATGGAAATGCCCTGGCTTATTTCTTGAATATCTCCCTCGGGAAAGACAATAAAAAATTCTTCTATATACATATATGAACAATACAATGCCCTTTACATACTGGCAAGCGCATATTCTACTATACAGATGTTGGGGTAAAACCTAAATAATGTGTTTTTCGTGGTCTTTTTGTGGCTTTTGGGATTGACGCCAGCGAAAATGGCGTAAATAATGGGAAAAAGTGGGAGAAAGTGGTAAAATATAGGAAAAGGTGGGATGGCTTTGTTGACTGGCAATTTTACAAATACTTTAGACGACAAGGGGCGCATTAGCCTGCCTAGTCGTCTGCGCAGTGAATTGCCGGGAAGCTCATTGATAATAGCCAATGGGGTGGACCGCTGTCTGTGGGTGTATGTGCCCGAAGAGTGGGATAGCCTTTCCCGCAAAATTATGGACGGTACAAGTCCATTTTATGCGCAGTCGCGATCGGTTATGCGGCGCATTATATCCACTGCCCAGGAAATTGAAATTGATAAGACCGGGAGAATTGCCATTCCCGCATCGCTTAGAAAATATGCACGGCTCAATAGCGAATGTATTATTTTGGCAATTCAGAAATATATAGAAATTTGGGATGCCGATGAATATCAGGCATATCTGGATGCTACCGAGGACGAGTTCTTGGCGGCCACCGAAAGCTTGGGAGGGCTCTTGCTGTAAGGCAAAAAAAGGGGGGGGGGAAATGAATTATGTGCACATGCCAGTCCTCTTAGAGGAATGTATTGGCTATTTGCGTCCGACAAAAAACGACAGCCTTATGATCGATGCCACCCAAGGCGAGGGTGGCCATTCCTATGCCTTTCTCTCCCGCTTTCCGACCATTCAATTGATTGGCATCGATGCCGATGTTCGCATTCAGGAAGTGGCTAAAGAGCGCTTAAAATGTTTTGGCAACCGAGTAGAGTTTTACTCTGGCTGGTCGCAGGATTTTTTTGCACATTATTCACGGCCCAGCCCCCCCGACAGAATTCTTTTCGACCTTGGGGTAAGCGTGTTTCATTACGAGAAAAGTGGAAGGGGCTTTTCGTTTCGCAAAGACGAGGCCTTAGATATGCGCCTGGACCCCAGTATTGGCGAAAGTGCCCAGGATATTGTGATGAACTATGGCGAAAAGGCCCTTGCAGATCTTTTTTATCAAAATGCCGATGAAAAATATTCCCGAAGAATTGCCCGGGCAATCGTGCAGGAGCGGCTTAACCATCGCATTGCTTCTTCTAAAGATTTAGCACGCATTGTCCATGCAGCCGTTCCCGCTGCCTACAGGCATGGCCCAATTCATCCGGCCACCAAGACCTTTCAGGCCCTGCGTATTGCGGTAAATGGGGAGCTAGAGCGCCTGCAGGAGCTTTTAAATGCAGCATTGGATGTTTTGGCCGTGGATGGGGTAATGGGGGTTATCAGTTTTCACTCTATCGAGGATCGCTTAATAAAGAAAGTGTTTAGGGATCGCAGTAAGAGCTGTATCTGCCCGCCAAATATGCCGATATGTACTTGTGGTGGCAAGAGCGAACTTCTTCTGCTTACCAAAAAAGCGGTACTGCCAAGTAGCGCCGAAGTGCAGGAGAACTCTCCCTCGCGCAGTGCGCAATTGCGTGTGGTAAAAAAGATTTTTTCAAGAGGTCGACAACAGTGATGCGAAAAACCCTTATCCTATTGGCTGTTATAAGTATTCCGGCAATTTTAGCCCTCAGCTCGTGGCAGAGCAGTCGTTTCGACCAGCTCTCCCGCGAAATTGCGCAGTTGGAAAAAGAACAGAGGACATTATTAGGTAAAAATAAGCAGTTAATTACCGAAATTGCCGTCTATTCGTCGGTGCAGCGCATCGAGGAAAGGGCAAAGACTACATTGAATATGTCGCGCATTCCAAGTTCTGCCATTGTACAGGTTCAGATACAAAAAAAGGGGGCAGATAAATGATGGCAAGAGTAGAGCTGCCCCTTGGTCTATTGCAAGAGGTTTGTGGCCAGGAGCTGTATAAAAATACTGGTTCAATTGATGTCTTTACCGCGGTCTGCTTGGACTCCCGCCTTGTCGAGGAAGCTTCTATATTTTTTGCCCTAAAGGGGGAGGCCAGCGATGGCCATCTGTATATAGAAAATGCTGTGCGCTCTGGCGCAAAGGCCATTGTTTGTGATGAAAAAAAAATAGCTGCGAATTTTGAACAGCTTGCACAGGAGTATGGCAGCCTCTTTTTTGCCTGTCCCTCGCCCCTTTTGGCCCTGCAGGCCTTGGCAAAGCGGTATTTAAAAGACTTTCCCCGATTAAAGCGCATTGGCATTACCGGCTCTTCGGGAAAAACCACCACCAAGGAAATTTTGGCCGCCATTTTGGGCCTTGAACATTCGGTAATAATGAACGAGGGCAATTTGAACTCCGAAACAGGCCTGCCACTTTCGGTGTTCGCCGTGCGCAGCGAGCACGAATTCGGCGTGTTCGAAATGGGCATGAATAAAAAAGGGGAAATTGCTGGGCTTGCCAATGTGCTTTCTCCTTCGCTTGCCATAATTACGAATGTAGGCCCTGCCCATATCGGTATTCTCGGCTCCTTGATGGCAATTGCTGAGGAAAAAAAAGAAATATTTTCCTGTTTTGGCTCGGAAGATATTGCCATTCTGCCCGAAGACGATGAGTACAGAGATTTTTTAGCCCAAAATGTGCCCGGGCTAAAATTATATTTTGGCCCGAAAAGCCTCGATGAGTTTGGGGGCGCAAAGAACATGGGTAAAAAGGGTATGGATATTCTTTGGGCGGGGTCCTCTGTCCATGTCCCGTTGAGCGGGCAGCACAATGTTAAAAACATATTGGCGGCCTGTACTGCGGCAAAGGCATTGGGAATAGATGCCTCGAGCATTGGCCGGGGACTGGCCCGCATTCCGCTTTTGTTTGGGCGGGGCGAGGTGCTTGGGCGCAATATAAGTATTTTACAGGATTGCTACAATGCAAATCCGGCTTCGGTGGCAGCGGCCATTTCCTGGGCCGATTCCCTGCCCTGTAGTGGAAGGCGGATATATGTAATTGCCGACATGTTGGAGCTGGGCGAACAGTCAAAAGCTTGGCATAGGGATATTGGAGAGAGGCTCTTGGCCTCTAAGGCCGAGTATGTTGTGCTGTATGGCAGGGAGGTAGGGCATACTGCCAGGCGTATCGAAGATGAGGGGGACTCTGCTAAAACAGTCTTTCTTTCTGATGAATACGAGGTGGTCGAGGACTATGTGCGGCAATTGATAAGGGCTCAAGATAGCCTGCTTTTAAAGGGCTCTAGGGCAATGGCGCTGGAACGCTTGACAAAAACTCTTTTGGCGGCAGAAGAGGCTATGAACAAGGGGGAAACGAGGTGTTTTTAAAGTTTATCTATCCCTTGGTTAAGTATTTTACCCCATTAAATGTGTTTAAATATTTGACCTTCCGCGGTGCCTATGCAGCCCTAACCGCCCTGCTCATTTGCTACCTCTTTGGACCTTCGATTATTGCGGCCCTTGCCCGCCTTAAGTTTGGCCAAACTGTACGCGACGATGGGCCACAGAGCCACCTTAAAAAAAGAGGAACACCCACCATGGGGGGGGTATTGGTTATTTTGGCCGTGGTTTTTTCTTCTATACTTTGGATCGATTTTGCAAATCCGCATATCCTGCTCTTGCTTATTTCCTTTGTGGGCTTTGGTCTAATTGGGTTTATGGACGATTGGCTTAAAATTCGACGTAAAAACTCGCAGGGGCTTTCGGTAGGGGGAAAACTTTTGGGGCAAATTGTATTGGCCCTGGGCATTGCCAGTTATCTCTATTTTACCAATCCAGAAACAGCCGGGCATCTGTATCTGCCATTTTTAAAGACACCCTTTATTAAAATGGGTCTCTGGTGGATACCCTTTGCGGTCCTGCTTTTGGTGGGCGAATCGAATGCCGTCAATTTAAGTGATGGGCTGGATGGGCTGGCTACCGGCCTTGTGCTTATGGTCTTTTTTACCCTAACCGTCCTCTGCTATCTTTCCGGGCGCTTGGACTATGCCCAGTATTTAGGCATTCCCTATATAAAAGGAGCGGGGGAGCTGGCCGTTTTCTCTCTGGCAATGATAGGTGCCTGCGTGGGCTTTCTTTGGTTCAATGCCCATCCAGCCGAGGTCTTTATGGGCGATGTGGGAAGCCTTGCCTTTGGCGGGGCCATTGCCACCCTCTCGCTTATATTACAAAAAGAAATTCTTATTTTGATTGCCGGAGGTGTCTTTGTGCTAGAGGCTGCCTCGGTGCTCTTGCAGGTGCTGTCATTTAAACTGCGAAAAAAACGCATATTTAAAATGGCCCCGCTGCATCATCATTTTGAGCTTTCTGGCTGGGCAGAGACCAAGGTCGTTGTTCGCTTTTGGATATTGGGTGGGCTTTTTGCAATAATTGCCCTTTCGACATTAAAAATTCAGTAGGGAGAAGATGAGTAAGGCCTTATTAAATCTAGACAGACCCCAGAAGACCCAGGGCCGCGATTTTTCGCTCATAGCCGTTTCAATTCTTCTCCTTGGACTGGGCCTTATTACCCTGTACTCTGGCTCGGCAGGTTTTGCCCGCAGATTTTTTAACAGCCCGCTATATTTTTTTAAGAAACAAATTATTTTTGCCGGTATATCGGTCCTTTTGTTTTTGGCCCTTATGTGGCTTCCCCTAGATTTATTTAGAAACTGGGTTCCCCTTCTTCTTTTCATAAGCCTAGTTTTCTGTCTGCTTACCTTTGTGCCCGGGCTTGGCCTTGTCCGCAATGGCGCTGCCAGGTGGATTTCCTTGGGAGGTTTTAGCTTCCAACCCTCGGAACTTGCCAAATTGACCATTCCGCTCTATTTGGCGCATATTTTTGCAAAAAAAACTGATAGATTAAACGATGTAAAGAACACCGTCCTGCCCCCACTCCTAGTCTGTGCAGCCTTTTTCCTTGTCATCTATCTGCAAAACGATTTTTCCACCGCTGCCTTTATCGCCGTTGTGGCAATTTCTATGTTCTTCCTGTCTGGGGTAAGGCTTGCCTATTTCTTGTTTTTCACCATTCCAATTTTCTTAGTTCTCTTTCTCTTAATTTTTACCCGCGAATACCGGGTCTCCCGCCTTATCAATTTTGTACACCCGAATATCGACCCCCAGGGTGCGGGGTATCAGGTGGCAGCCTCGATTAAGGCGATTAGCAGTGGCTCGATTTGGGGCAAGGGTATGGGACTTGGCACGCGAAAATTGTCCAGCGTGCCCGAAATTCATTCCGACTTTATCTTTGCTGCATTCTGCGAAGAATCTGGCTTTGTGGGCCTGCTTTTATATTTAATGGTTCTGGTCTTTTTTGCCTGGCGGGTCTATCGCGCTGCCTGGATATCCAAGGATTCTTTTAAAAGCCTTATGCTCTATGGGTTGGGCAATACCATTGTGTTACAGAGTCTGTTAAATTTGGCCGTTATTTCCGGTCTGCTTCCGGCAACGGGCATTCCCCTGCCTTTTTTCTCGGCGGGGGGCTCATCCCTGCTTATTACCATGGCCATTGCCGGGCTTTTAGTAAATGCGAGTGCGGAATATCCTTCCCGCAAAAATAGTAAAACAATGGAGGCCTATTATCGTGTCTGAAAATATCTATGGCGAAGGCTACGAATCGATTGGATATGAAAGCATCTACGGACAGAGGGCCTCGGCAGAGGTACAGAAAAAACCCTGGGGTCGCATTGTGGTGCTTGGCCTGCTTTTGGCTATTGTCTTAGGGGAATGTATCTGGTTCTGTATATTTGTGCCATTGCGGCCTCTGGATTCAATTAGGGTGAGTGGGAACTCCCTGCTAACGCGGGAAGAGCTTTTGCAGATTGGGGGCATCAATTCGCTCTCCTCATTTTTCTCCATCAATAAGACCGTGGTAGAACAGAGCATAAAAAATCACTATGCAGTCGAATCTGTCAGGCTCAGGAAGCAGTTTCCCGATTCGCTGAATATCAATATAATAGAGAAGAGCAGAGTGGCCATTATAATGGCCGAAACTGTCGGCGATCCGGTGTTTTTATCCCTCGACAAAAAAGGCCTCGTTTTTCAGGTAGATACCATGCCCGCCTTAATTAAAAACCCCGCTCTGGCAAATCTCCCCCTATTGAGTGGCATTGTATTTGAACATCCGCAGATAGGTGCGCGTCTTCCCGATTTTTTACTTCCCTTAATGCAAGATTTACAGGAACTTCAGGAAAAATATCCCCAGCTCTTGCGAGAAATTTCGGAACTCTATGTGTATAGTGAAGATAATCAGAGCTATGAATTATACATTTACCCATTGCAGTCGGGAATTCGCTTTAGAATTGGCAGTCAGTTGAATATGGATAAACTGACCTATATGATGGTTATACTGGATTTAATGAATACAGAGAATTTTAATACCAAGGAAGTAGATATTCGCGGCAGAATCGCGATGTATACCCCGAATAAGGAGGACGAGCATGCCTGGTGAGGGGACAATTGTCGGTTTAGATATTGGAACGACTAAGGTTTGTGCAATTGTAGCAGAGAGAGACGAGAATGGGCGTATTGAAATAACGGGTGTGGGTACCTCTGCCTCTACTGGGCTGCGCCGGGGTGTCGTTACCAATATAGAAGCTACCCTCCGCGCAGTGAGCGCTGCAGTCGAGGCAGCAGAGATGATGAGTGGGCGGGAAGTGCATTCCTGCTGGGTTGGCATTGGGGGGGCCCATATCGAAGGGGTCAATTCCCGTGGTGTTGTTGCCGTTACGGGTAAGGGGCGCGAAACCAGGGAAATTGGCAAGGAGGATATCGACCGCGTAATAGAGGCGGCCCGCGCGGTGTTAATCCCCATGGATAGGCAAATTCTCCACGTAATTCCCCAGACCTTTGTGGTAGACGAACAACGAGGAATTCACAATCCGCTGGATATGATTGGGGTGCGCTTAGAGGCAGAGGTGCATATTATTACCGGCTCGGTATCCAGTGCACAAAATCTTTTAAAATGCGTAAACAGGGCTGGCTTTCGTGTCGAAGAGCTGGTATTACATTCCCTGGCCTGTGCCAGGTCGACCCTGACAGAGGACGAAAAGGAATTGGGCGCAATTGTCATTGATATTGGCGGGGGCACCACCGATGTCCTTGTCTATCACGATGGGGCTCCCTACTATACTACAACCATTCCCCTGGGCGGCACCATGGTAACGGGGGATATAACAATTGTAAAAAATCTGTCTTTCGACACCGCCGAGCGAATTAAGGTGCAGGCAGGCTGTTGTAAAAAAGAACTCTTAGATGCCGACGAAGACATTTTAGTACCGGGCATTGGGGGAAGAAGCCCTATGCACATTGCCCGGGTGGATATCTGCGATATTATTCAGGCAAGGATGACAGAAATTTTTAATATGGTTAAGGAAAAAGTTGATGCACTTTCGCTGTCTCGGTCTATCGGGGGCGGGGTAGTTTTAACAGGAGGAGGTTCGCAAATTTTAGGCGCGGCAGAACTAGCACAGGATTGTTTTGGTATGCCGGTTCGAGTTGGGGTGCCCCTGGCATTGGGGGGCCTGGTTGAACAATATCGCAGCCCCGAATTTGCTGCGGCTGTTGGTTTAATCTTAGAGGGAGCAGGCCGCGACGACCAGAGCGATAACTCAATTGGCAGTGGTAGCAGTGGTCGCGCAGGCAATGAGGCCCTATATCGCCGCATTTTTAAATGGTTTAAAAGAGAATTTTTTTAGGAATATTTACTAGGCTTTGGGAGGCCTATAAAACATTTGTATTTAAAGGGGAGGGGAAAGATGAATATTCAGGTACTTGAGGAACAAAGTAAAGCATGTCCAACAGTCATTAAGGTAATCGGTGCTGGTGGCGGTGGATCAAATGCGGTCAATCGTATGATCGAAGCGGGTGTTAAACACGTAGAGTTTATTGTGGCAAATACGGATCAACAGGCTTTAAATGGCAGCCTTGCCCCGTTACGCCTGCCATTGGGGACCACTTTAACCGGTGGCCTCGGCGCTGGTGGCAAGCCCGAGATTGGCGAAAAGGCAGCAATCGAGGAAACTGAGGAAATAAAAAAAGCGCTCAAAGGCGCCGACATGGTTTTTATAACAGCGGGAATGGGAGGAGGAACCGGAACAGGTTCTGCTCCAATAATTGCGCAAATTGCCAAAGAACAGGGTGCTCTAACCGTGGCCGTGGTAACCAAGCCCTTTGGCGTCGAGGGTCAGTACAAAATGAAGCTCGCCCTCGAAGGTATTGCTAAGCTGCGCGCAGCAGTGGATACCCTGATAGTTATTCCCAACGAAAGGCTTTTAAGCTTGGTCGACAAAAAAACTCCCATGAGAGAGGCCTTTATAAAGGCAGATGACATCCTGCGCCAGGGGGTACAGGGTATTAGCGATTTAATTACCATTCCAGGCATGATAAATATTGATTTTGCCGATGTCTGTACCGTTATGGAGGGGCAGGGCGATGCAATAATGGGAATTGGCCGCGGCAGTGCAGACAATGCAGCCACTCAGGCAGCCACCAACGCCATTGTAAATCCTCTTTTAGAGGACAACAATATTTACGGTGCTAAAAAAATACTTATCAGCGTTACTGCCGGGGAGGGTTTACCGCTTTATGATTATAACGAAATCGTAAGCCGCATTGGGGAGCATGCCGACAAGGATGCGCTTATTATATCGGGCACCAGTATTAATCCAGAACTGAACGACGAGATCTTTGTTACGGTTATTGCCACTGGCTTTAAGGCTGTCGATCAAATAGTAGAAAAGGGCGAAAGCAAGGAAAATGTACGCCAAAAAGGCGAGGATTTTATCAGTGCCGATGAATGGAAAAAAATTGGCGAAAAATCCGCTGGCCCCAATAATTTTCTAACCTATCGCAATGGACATAGCGAAGATATAGAAATACCCGCTGTGCTGCGGAACGAGAAAAAAATTATTGTGCTCGATCAGACAAAAGAGGCCAAAGGGTTTTAAATGATAGAGCTAGGGACCCTGCTTTCAAAATATAAGACTCATCTTTTAGGGGTGGAAAGAAAGGCCCTGCTAACGGTAACAGCCTATATGTATGAGCTGGACTATTTTGCCAGCTGGCTGGTGGAGAAGGGATATGCAATTGATGCAATCGAAGGCCTATCGCTAAACGAGTATCTGGTCTTTAGGAGCTCCCAGGGCCTGGACCCTCGCTCCTTGGGCAAGGCTATTTCTGTTTTGCGCTCATTTTTTGCCTTTTTAGTAGAGGAAAAATTGCGCAAAGACAACCCGGCAATGGAGCTCATACGTCCGAAGGCGGGAAGGCTCTTGCCACACTCCTTAAGCACAGAAGATATCGACTGTCTCTTCGATAAAATTGATGTCCACAGCCCACATGGAAAACGCGATAGAGCACTCTTCGAGCTCATATACTCCTCGGGCCTACGGGTTGCCGAGGCAGTTGCCCTGGATGTCTCCCATGTCAATTTTTCGCAGGCCCTGGTGTTGTTACAGGGCAAGGGCTCTCGCCAGCGCCTGGTGCCCTTTGGGGAACAGGCAGAGTACTGGCTAAAGCTCTATTTGCGCGAGGGTCGCAGCCATTTGGTGGGACCAAAAAAAACCAAGGCGCTTTTTCTCAATAGATATGGGAACAGGCTGGGGCGGAAGGGAATTTGGAAAAATTATGCCACCTTGGCTAAACAGGCCAATACAGACTCGCGTTTACACACCCTGCGCCATAGTTTTGCCACGGAGCTCCTCCGTGGCGGTCTGGATCTGCGCTCGGTTCAGTTGCTTTTAGGCCATGCCGATTTAGTAACTACTCAAATTTATACCCATGTCAGTCCAGAGAACCTGGACCGGGCCCATAGACAGGCTCTGCCAACATTATTGGAGGATTGAGGTTGAATAATAGCTGTAGCTTGAGTATTTTGGGCATACTTACAGGGAGGGGAATATGAAGACTCCAGTTAAGAACCGGATATTGGCTTTTTTTGTATTATCCGCCTTGGTTCTTTTAATTGTTGCCGGTCTGCGCTGGACACGGGCTCGAGATTATAAGCGCTTTGCCCGTGAATTGACCGGAATAAACCCAGAGGCGCCGTCTATTCACAGCATCGAAGAATTGAGTGCTGCTGCACAAAAATATGAGCATGCATTAAAAGAACACAGTTATTTAGCAGAACAGACAGGGCTGTATTGGAAATTTTTGGGCATGCGCTATGCCGAAAAAGGAATGCATCAATTGGCCCTAGAGGCCTTCGAAAAAACACGGGCCTACTACCCAATGGACTCCTCCCTTTTTTACCTGGCATCGATTAGTGCGGGGAATATTGCAAAATCTACCTTGGATTTAAGCGGAAAGCTTACCGATCTAGAGGTACAGGCGGAGCGAGGACGCTATTTGGCCCTGGCCGAGTCTATGGCTTTGCGCGCAATAGAAATAAATGCCGATTACGCACAGGCCCGCTACGCCCTGGCAATTCTTTACGCCTTCGAAATGGATAGGCCGGCAGATGCATTAAAGCAGATAGACGCCTTTTTGGCAAAAAGATCAAAGGACGTCGATGCCCTCTTTGTCCGTGCAAGGGCATTGTATATGCTGGCAAGATACAGCGATGCCATGGAAGTATACGAAAACATTATGGCAATTAGCCGTTCGCCACAAAAACGGGCCGAGGCCGAGACGAATTACCGCTTTATACTGGAGGGTGGCAGTGAGCGTTAACACCTCTTTTATAGAAGCTGTCCTAGTATTAAACAGGCTTCCCATAAGCCGTCGGCAAAAACTTGACATTTTAAATATAAAGGGGAGTTCGCTAAGCCTCTCTTTTTTATGCGATATTACGCAAAGTTCAAGCGTATTTGCGACGGCGCATCAAGAGGCGGAGGGGGATCTTGTTTTAATGCAGCGCCACAGCATCAATATGGCAGCCTTTGGCAGTGTAAATTACCCCCCTCTTTTAACCGAGTTGCCCGACCCCCCTGTCTGTCTTTTTTATCGGGGGAATCTGCCCTCTTTTACCCTGCCCGCCCTGGCAATTGTGGGTACCCGCAATCCCAGCCCCTTGGGCATTAAAGAGGCCCGTCGCTTTGGCAGGGAGTGCGCAGAACTGGGCCTTCCCTGTATTTCTGGTTTAGCCTTGGGTATAGATGCCTGGGCCCACAGGGGCCATAGCGAGGCAGGGGGCAAGGGGATTGCCGTGCTGGCCAGCGGATTGGATACGATGTATCCAGCATCCAATAGAGAGCTGGCAAGAAAAATTCTGGAACAGGGAGGGGGCCTAGTAAGCGAATATGCCCCGGGAACCGCCCCCTACCGTTGGAATTTTCCTGCACGCAACAGAATTATCAGCGGTCTCGCCCGTGCTGTTTTAATAATTCAGGCTCCAAGGAAGTCGGGGGCCCTAATTACTGCCGATTTTGCCTTAGATCAAAACCGAGACCTGTGGATTAGCCAGGCCGTCTTTGAACAGAGCCAGAGTGCCAGCTGTGGCCTGCACAAATTATACGAAGAAGGCGCCCCCCTGGCCAAGGATGTCCGAAGCATCTGTGAAAACTGGCAATATTATTCGGAAAACTTTTTAAACATGCATATAAGTCCCCTTGCTGGCAGAGTGCCGGGCAGGGAAGAGAATCAGACATATACAATAGAGCTCAATCCTACAAATGTACAGGTTGGCCGGAGTGTCGCCATCAAACTAAAAAAACAGTTGGGGCTTAGCTTCGACGACGAAGGTCCACAGGACTATGTACGCGAAAGAGCGCTATATATGGCAGGGGAGAGATAATGGCAGTTACAAAGGCAGGCAAAAAAGCAAGCCCCAAAAAGAAAATACTGGTAATTGTAGAAAGTCCAGCAAAGGCAAAGACAATAGAAAAGTATTTAGGCAGTAAATATGTTGTTAAGGCCTCGGTGGGTCATTTAATTGATTTGCCAAAGTCCCGAATTGCAATTGATGTGGCCAATGGCTTTGAGCCGGAGTACATTACGGTGCGTGGCAGGGCCAAATTGCTTAAAGAATTGCAAAGCGAAGCAAAAAAGTCTTCGGCCGTCTATCTGGCAAGTGATAACGACCGCGAAGGAGAGGCCATAGCCTTCCATCTGGGCAGGGCGATTCAAGAAAAAGCTCCTGGGGTACCCATAAAGCGGATAGTTTTTAACGAAATTACCCCGGTGGCCATAAAGCAGGCCGTAGCCAGCCCGGGCGATATCGAGCTTAACAAGGTCTATGCCCAAAAAGCTCGGCGGGTTTTAGACCGCTTGGTGGGCTATAACTTATCGCCCCTTCTGTGGAAAAAAGTAAAAAATGGGCTGTCGGCCGGCAGGGTGCAGTCGGTGGCGCTTCGGCTTATCTGCGAACGCGAGGTAGAGGTTGAAAACTTTGTCTCCGAAGAATATTGGACCGTAGATGCCCGTTTTAAAAAAGGGCGGGCTCAGTTCGAGGCACAGCTGAATCTGTGGAAGGGCGAAAAGCCTGTTTTAAAAAACGAGAAAGAGGTGCAGGTAATTGTTGAGGCGCTCAAAGACAAAGAGGCCACAATAGGCGATATACGCCAAAGCGAAAAGACAATTAAGCCAAAGCCCCCTTTTACCACTTCCAAATTGCAGCAGACAGCGGCAAATAGGCTTGGTTTTACCAGCAAGAAAACAATGCAAATTGCCCAACAGCTGTACGAGGGGGTCAATATTGGCTCTTCCCGTTTGGGTCTTATTTCCTATATGCGCACCGACTCTGTGCGGGTATCTCCGGTGGCCCTGGAAGAGGTGCGACAGTGGATTGGCGAGAACCATCCTGCCGAACTGCCAAAAAATGCGGTGGAGTACCGGCAGGGCAAAAAGGCCCAGGATGCCCACGAGGCAATTCGGCCCACCTATGTTGCACATACTCCGGAAAGCTTAAAAGAGAAGTTAACAAGGGATCAGTTTAGGCTGTACAGCCTTATTTGGGAGGCCTTTGTGGCTAGCCAAATGAATCCCGCCCTGTCGCGAACAAGCCGCTTCGACATAAGGGTGGGCGAGGCCCAGTTCAGGGCCACTGGTTCCCGCCTTATCGAAAAGGGCTTTTACAAGGTTATAAAACTTCTGTCTTCCAAGGAGGAGCGGGAGAAATCTCTGCCAATATTGGAGATAGGAGAAATCCTAGAGATGGACAATTTGCGGGGAGAGCAACATTTTACTCAGGGGCCGGCCCGCTATACCGATGCCTCAATTGTAAAGGTCTTAGAAGAAAAGGGCATTGGCCGACCGTCGACCTATGCGCCTATTATCTCGGTGCTTTTAGAACGCTATTATGTAAGTCGCACTAACCGCCAGCTCCAGCCCACCCTACTGGGCAGGCTTATCAATGAAATGCTCGTCGAATATTTTCCCAGCATTGTGGATGCCTCTTTTACCGCAAGTATGGAGGACAAGCTGGACAGCATCGAAGAAAATAACATTGCCTGGCAGGATATGATAGGCGAGTTTTATCTGCCTTTCGAAAAAAGAGTGAGTGAGGTTTCCAAAACCCTGGAGTCGTTCAAGGGTAGCCTAGATGAACCCACCGACTATGTCTGCGAAAAATGTGGCCGACCCATGGTAAAAAAACTTGGGCGTTTTGGCTATTTTCTGGCCTGTAGTGGTTTTCCGGAATGCCGTTCCACGCGTTCCATTCCCTTGGCTGCCTGCCCAAGGTCTGGCTGTGGGGGAGAAATTGTCGCGCGCAAAACAAAGGGGCGGGGCAAGGAATTTTATGGCTGCACCAATTTTCCCGAATGCGATTTTATAAGTCATTTTAAGCCAATAGATAAAAGCTGCCCCGACTGTGGCTGGTTCCTTGTAGAAAAATACGACAAAAAAAATGGCAGCCAGCAAGTCTGCATAAACACTGAATGTTCCTGGAATAACACCGAGGAGGAACAAACGGCTGCCGAGGACGAGGCCAATGAAGATTGATAGCTGGCTAGAGTTTTTGTCGGCA
>CAZBJJ010000013.1:0-3488 GCA_964492245.1 uncultured Spirochaetales bacterium
CGATTCGAGCTTTTTTTATATTACTATTGTAAATAAAAAGTCAGTGTTATATGCTTTTTTTACTATGAATATATTAGTAGTTGACGATTCGCGCATTATGCGAAACATAGTAAAGAATGTTGTAACTCAAAACTCGCGTTTTAAGAATTCAACATGCTACGAGGCGGGAGACGGCGTAGAGGCCTTTCGTATTCTGGGGGCCCATCGCATAGATCTTCTGCTATTGGACTGGAACATGCCATTGATGAATGGCCTGGACCTTGTAAAAAAAATCCGAAACAGCCCCGATTTAAAGAATTTGCCCATTATTATGATTACTTCCGAGTCGGCAAAATACAATGTAATTGAGGCGGTTAAGGCGGGCGTAAATGACTATTTAGTTAAACCTGTTAGCGACAAATCGCTTATCGAGAAAATTGATAGGCTGGGAATTGGGGAGTGAGACATGGAAATTAAGCACATTGAACCTTTTATCGAGGCCACAGCAAATATGTTCTTGGACATGCTGGGCATGGAGGCGGAGTATCAGACCCCCTATATTTTAGATAAAAAAGAAAAACATGGCTGGGATATTTCGGGAATAATTGGCATTGGTGGCGACTCCAAGGGAGTGGTGGTTATCAGTTTCGAATCTTCGCTGGCAAAGGCCATTACTGGCACACTTACCGGTAATAGCAACCCAGAAAACGAAGATGTAATCGATGCCGTGGGCGAATTGGTCAATATTATCGCCGGAAACGCCAAAAAAGGCCTGGAACAGTATCATTTGAACATTTCTTTGCCGAGTATTGTAAGTGGGAATAACCACGAAATTTCCTGGACCTCGGTAACTCCCATTGTGGGAATTCCGTTTAAAGTTCCCCAGGGGGGCTTTCAGCTCTCGGTAGGTCTGGAGAATATTATTGGAGAGAAATAGACAGATATGAAGGTTTTAACAGATTTACAGGCTTGGGCAATGAATGTGCTTCTGGCGGGAGAGCGCCGGGAGATGGATACCGCCGAGCGCAGTAAGATTATTTTTTTAAATTCAGTTACCTTGGCCGGTGGGCTTATGATAGCCCTTTTTGCCGTTATAGGCTTTAGGTCGGGGAACACAATCCTCGGTACTGCCTGTGCCATTGCTTCGACCATTGTCTTTGTAAACTTTTTTGGCATCAGAATTTTTAGAAAATATACTCTTGGCGCAATTGTCGACTGTATTGTCATTTTTCTTTTCTATTTTTATCTGGCCTATTCTGGCGGGGAGGGGGGCTCTGGTGTTCTGTGGAGCATGACTTACCCGCTTATCACCCTGTTTTTATTGGGCACGGTCTGGGGTTCGGGTATTGCAATTGCCTATGGTGTGGCAATTGGTATCGTTATTTTTCATCCCAAATTGAACTTGGCGGGCTTTGTGCCCCTGTATTCTACCCGGGTAATAGGGACCTATTTTTTCATTTGGCTCTTTGCCTTCATCTATGAAGAGATCCGGCGCACGACCCAGGCCCGTTTGCAGGCTGCCAACGAGTCGCTGCTTGCGCTGTCGGCAGAGTTGCGCACCGAAAAAAAACAGGGCGACGATATTTTGGCCAATGTCTTGGAAGGTATTTTTCTTTTGGATGCCGATTTTCGCATTGGTAAGGCCCACTCTGCCTGGCTTGAACATATTTTGGAGCGGTCGATAAGCGAAAACGATTCGCTACTGGATATTTTAGCCCCTCTTATTCCCGAACGGGATCTTGCCTCGACAAAGGATTATTTCGATCTTTTCCTCTCGGGCCAGGTAAACGAAGATCTTTTGCAGGATATAAATCCTATAGATGATATTCCGGTAACCTTCGACCGGGGAAAGGGCGAACTTATTACCAAAAGGTTGCACTTTCAATTTATTCGCGTTGCCGATCCAAGCGCCCCCTGGCCTATTTTGGGGGTTTTAGTCGACAGGACAAAGGAACACGAGCTCAAGCTTAGGCTGGAGCAGGAAGAAGACGTCCACCGAAAGGCCATGGAGAGCGTTTTCGAAATTATTCACATCGATCCCAATATGTTGCGCGAGTTTATTGGCGATACCGATTCCGAGATCGATGCGGTAAACGAGCTTATGAAAGAGGGTTCCAGAAATTCTGCCTTTATTTTGCAGGAGCTCTTTCAGATGGCCCATGCTATTAAGGGCAATGCGGCGCTTTTGGGTTTAAAGTCCTTTGCCGAAAGGGTCCACGCCTTCGAGACCCGTATTAAGGGTTTTATCGATGGGGGGCATCAGTGGAAGAATCTTTTGGAGCTCACAATCGATCTTGCCGAAATTAAAGAATCTTTAGAGGAGATTCGAGGTCTTATAACAAAGATTTTACAGTTCCAGTCCGATACCAAGGCCTCTGGCTTGGAAGATTGCAATTTAGTGCGTTACTCACTGGAAAAGCTTATAAAACGCGAGGCAGAGCGCAAGGGGCTTGCGGTGGATACCGAATTTGTGGGCTTTACCCGGGACAGTGTGCCGGGGTCCTATCGCAAACTTTTAAAGGATGTGCTGAATCAGTTTATTCGCAATAGTTTTGCCCATGGCTTTGAGTCGGCTCAGGAGCGCAAGGCGGCGGGTAAAAGCGATACAGCTCTTATTTCCTTAAATTTAGAATACAAAGGCAATGCTATTTACGTTCGCTATCGCGACAATGGCAGGGGCCTAGATGTTCCGGCTCTGCGCGAGCGGGCCAAGGCCCTTCCCGAGTATGCTGGTCGGGCCGAAAGTTTAAAGCAGGCCGATCTTGCCCGCCTTATTTTTATGCCGGGCTTTTCCACCTCTGCCTCCAGCGATCTTTCGGCTGGCCGGGGTGTGGGTATGAGCTTGGTTAAGAGCCGGGTACAGGAGGCGGGCGGTAAAATTGCTATTCGCTCTGCTTCCGGGCAGTTTATGGAATTTACCATTGTGCTGCCGCTTAAAATGCCCGAGGAAATGATTTCCTAGCAGGTGCAATCTTCGGTATACTAGAGTTTTTTAAAGCAGTCTTCAATTATTGGGTCTAGGCTTTCCAAATGCCAACCGTTGTTTTCCAACTTCTCCCTTTCTGGGCTGTTTTCCCAGTCCATAAAGGGGTCGTTGTAATGTTCGTGCAGGAAATTGAACAATATATCTTCGTATTCTTGGGGAAAGGATGCAAATAAAAACGTCTTCTTTTTATTTTGTTTAAGCATAACGTTTCTAATTGATGGGCGGAGTTTTGCAATAAAGCGGTCCTGGTAGACGTCGTAGGAGCGCCCCGAAAGTGCTTTTAGTTTGTCGGATACCGAGTTGGCGGGTTTTTTGGAGGGCGCTTTGCGAGGGCCTGTCTGCCTTATTCTGGGGGGGGCCTTTATTTTTCGAGTCTTGGGTTTTATGTCCAAGCTGTCGACGCCGAGGTCTTTTTGTGCGACCGGTTTGGCAGTGGTCTTTTTAGCGGCGCTCTTTTTGGCCGCCGGAGGTTTCACCTGCGGTTTCACCTGCGGTTTCACCTGCGGTTTCACCTGCGGTGGCG
>CAZBJJ010000013.1:3588-21749 GCA_964492245.1 uncultured Spirochaetales bacterium
TGCGGTTTCACCTGCGGTTTCACCTGCGGTTTCACCTGCGGTGGCGCCGGAGGTGGCGCCGGAGGTGGCGCCGGAGGTGCAGATTCCTCGACAAGCTCGCTTTCTGCCCCTTCTATGCGGCTGCGCAGCTTTTTCCAAGCCGCCTGCATATAGGCATCACCCCGAATAGAATAATAATAACCGGTAATAAGGGCCTGGGAGACCGCTGTTAAAATTTCCTCGTCGCGCCTTTTAGCCAGGCGCCCTTGGCGAATAATGTTAAAAACCTCGTAGTGCTTGCTATTGTTTTTTTTAGAATAGAGAAAAAGACTGCGCTCGAAGGCATCATCCCGATACGAATTCCAATATTTAAAACAAAAGGCAAGAGTTTTATCTTCTATTGTCTTAAGGACGGGGGGAATTTGAATGCGGGCCAAGTCCTGGGCCGAAAAACGTAATTTAGAAAGGTCCAAAACATGGGATACAGAATCGGCTCGGCTGTAGCGCCCGCCTTTGCGCTCGGTGGAAATGCCCTGATTCATCCAAGGGCTCTCCGAAATAGAAGCCAGGTCCCTAGCCAAAAGCCCCCGGCGTTTTAAATCTTGGCGGCGCAACAATTCATCCTGTTGGCGTTGGCGCTCAGCCTCGACCACCTCTAAGGACTCGGTTAAATAGGCCCGTACCAGGCCCTCGGCAACCGCTAACTCTTTGGTGCAGTAAGACAGGCGTTCAGAATAGAGTTTAAGCCGCTCGATACTGGCAATTGCCTCGAAGCGCTCGCGGGGTAAAAGCGCCAAAATTGCCTCGGCCGCTTTTATGGTAGAATAGGCATCTTTGGGGTTAAAATTATTGGCCTGTATGGAAATAAACTTTAAGCTGCGTTTAATGCGCTCCAAAAGCCTATCGCCAAGCTTATCGTACTCGATTTGTAAAAGCTGCTCATACTGGGGAAGGCGCAGGCGGTAAGAGCGCAAAATAGTTGCCCTATGCACATCCTGTGGATACCGCGGGCGCAAAACTCTGTGGTATAATTCTAAAGATTCAGCATTTCGCCCAATCGAGCGCAGATTGAAATATTGCTCCACATCTGGATCGCTATTGGGTTTTAGATGAGGAAATTCTGTGCGCAAAAGCTCTTGTTTTATCTCTGCCAAATCCACAGAGGCAGTATACTTCACCGAGCCTTTAAAGCGCAATAACATAGGAGGAGCCATGTCCAGCTTGCCGCGCTATGTCTTAGCCTTAGACCAGGGGACCACCAGTTCCCGTGCCATTCTTTTTAACAAATCGGGGGGAATTATTTCTAACGAACAGCAGGAGTTTCCCCAGATATATCCAAGGCCCGGCTGGGTGGAGCACGACCCAGTAGAAATATGGGAAAGCCAGCTAAAAACAGCTAGGGCGGCAATTGCCAAGGCGCAGCTTTCGCCAGAGCAAATAGACAGCATTGGCATTAGCAATCAGCGGGAGACCACCCTGTTGTGGGAGCGAGACAGCGGCAGGCCCGTATATAGGGCCATTGTCTGGCAGTGCCGGCGCTCTGCAGATATATGCCAACAGCTGCGCGAAGCGGGCAAGGAGGAGTTTATTCGCCAGCGCACAGGCTTAATTCTGGACCCCTATTTTTCAGCCACCAAGCTCATGTGGCTTTTTAAAGAGCTTCCGAGCCTGCGCGAGCGCGCACAGCGGGGCGAAATACTTTTTGGGACCGTAGACAGCTGGCTAATTTGGAATTTAAGTGGGAAACATCTTACCGACCCCAGCAATGCCAGCAGAACCCTTTTATTCAATATACACAAACTCTGTTGGGATGAAGAATTGCTACATTTATTCAATATTCCAAAGGCCATATTGCCCGAGGTCGTCGACACAAGCGGTATCCTCGCCCACAGCAAGGCCCAGCTTTTTGGTCGAGAAATTCCCATTGCCAGCTGTGTTGGCGACCAGCAGGCAGCCCTATTCGGCCAGGCCTGCTTCGAAGCGGGAAGTATAAAGAACACCTATGGAACGGGCTGCTTTACCCTCCTTAACACCGGGCAAAAAGTGGTAAACTCCCAAAACCGCCTGCTTTCCACTGTGGCCTGGCGCATAAAGGGGCAGACAAGCTGGGCCCTCGAGGGATCGGTCTTTGTGGGGGGCGCCCTTATTCAGTGGTTGCGGGATGAATTGCAAATAATACAGACAGCCGCGCAGAGCGAGAGCCTGGCCCTGTCGGTCCCCGACAGCGGGGGCCTCATTATTGTGCCAGCCTTTGTGGGCCTGGGCGCCCCCTGGTGGGAAAGTGCCGCCCGCGGCATTATTCTGGGCCTTACACGGGGCAGTGGCCGGGCCCATCTGGCACGGGCCGCCCTCGAGAGCATTGCCCTGCAGACCCAGGACCTTATTGCCGCCATGGAAAAAGATTTCGGCAGTAAGATTATCAGCCTTAAGGCCGATGGCGGAGCTGCGGCAAATTCATTTTTAATGCAGTATCAGGCCGATATTTCAAAGCTTCAGGTGCAATTGCCCGAAATTTTCGAAATTACCGCCCTGGGTGCAGCCTGGCTGGCAGGCCTGGCCACTGGCTATTGGAGCAGCCAGGAAGAAATAGCCAAGACCTGGCAATTGCGAAGACAGTTTTCGCCCGCCCTCTGCGACGAGGAGCGCGACGAAAAACTTCGCCATTGGCATTCGGCAATAAGCTTGGCGATTAAGGCGGGAAGTGATAGGCTACAGACATGAACAATAGACATAGTTTTGGCGCTGGAATTGGTGGCGCCCTTCTCTTCCTTATGACGGGAAATGTTTCTGCTGTTGGCAAGGATGCCGACTTAGGCCCCGGCATGTTTGCCCGCCTTAACACGAACAAGGGCGAAATTGTCCTGCGCCTCGAATATGCAAAGGCCCCTCTAACTGTCTGTAACTTTGTGTCCCTGGCCGAGGGCAGCATGGATGCAGCAAAGGGCAAGCCTTTTTACGATGGCATTTCGTTTCATCGAGTTATTGCCGACTTTATGGTTCAAACCGGCGACCCCAAGGGCAATGGCACCGGTGGGCCTGGCTATCGCTTCCCCGATGAAATCTGCCCCGAGTTAAAACACGACTGCCCGGGCATTCTTTCCATGGCCAACGCCGGCCCTGGCACCAATGGCTCGCAGTTTTTTATTACCCATGTGCCCACTCCCTGGCTGGATGGCAAGCATACCGTCTTTGGCAAGGTTTTGCGGGGCCAGTCGGTGGTAAATTCTATTTCTCAGGGCGATAAAATTCTTAGCGTCAACATTGTGCGCAACGGTCCAGAGGCCCAGGCCTTTAAAACAGGGCAGGCGGCCTTCGATGCGCTCTTGCTTGGCCTTGCCGAACGGGCCCGCGAAAGCCAAAAAAAACAGCGCGAGGGCGATTTAAAGCTTATCCAGAGCAATTATCCCAATATGCAGGAGAGCGAGTCCGGTGTTTTATTTAAAATTACAAAGGCCGGCAATGGCACAAAGCCAAGTGCCGGCAAGACGGTACAGGTCCACTACACCGGGAAATTTCTTTCGGGCAAGGTTTTCGATGCCTCGGCCAGCCATGGAGGGCCCTTAGAGTTTACTGTTGGCATGCGCCAGGTTATCCCCGGATGGGACGAACAGGTGCTCGATATGGCCATTGGCGAAAAGCGCATTGCCATTATTCCGCCAGAGCTGGCCTATGGCGAGCGTGGTGCCGAGGGCGTAATTCCGCCCAACTCCTATTTAGTATTCGAAATGGAGCTTGTCTCTTTTCAATAGATGATGCCCTACATTCCGCCTAAAGGCCCTTAATAAGGCGATAGGCGGAGTTATAGAGCCTGAACGAATTTTGCAGAGAGGGGCTCAGCCAGATATCCCGGTTTTCGAAGACCATAATGGCCTGAATTTCCGGTTTTTCTGCCAGCAGGGCCCGGGCCCTTTCGGGGCCAGCCACAAAGAGGGCGGTGGCCCAGGCATCGGCAAGCGTACTGGATTGCGAGACGATGCTAACCGATAAAAGGCCCTTTTCGGCGGGATAGCCCGTTTCTGGGTCTAAAAGATGGTGATACCGCCGCCCATCTTCTTCGAAATATCGTTCGTAGACGCCCGAAGTTACCACCGAACCGCCATCAATACTGATAGTACCTAAAATGTTGCCCCGCTCTTTTTGCGGGTCTTGAATGCCCACAGACCAGGGCTGCCCATTGGGTTTGTGCCCATAGCAGAGCACATTGCCCCCGAGGTCGAGAATGCCATAGGCAATATTTTCCCCTGCCAATATATCTGCCAGTGCGTCTGCCGCATAGCCCTTGGCAATGGCCCCTAAATCGAGGCGCATGCCTTTTTTAAGAAATTCTACCCGGCCTTCCTCGGCATCGAGCAGGAGGTTCCGATAGCCAACAGCTTTTTTTACCTCTTCAATTTCCTCTGGCCGGGGAACACGGGGCCTATCGCCTCCAATATCCCAGAGCGCAACAAGGGGACCAACGCTCAGGTCAAAGCTTCCCCCGCTCTGGGCGGCGATATCGCGGGCTAAAGCTATCAGATTAAATAATTCTTTATCCACTTTGCGACTTACCAGGCTGGGATTGCGGTTAATTGCCTGCAGGGATGAATCGTCGCGATTATTGCTCATTAGGCGGTCGATATCCCAAAGGCGCTGGCGCAATTGCCCCTGAATGCCCTTGGGGCTGTTCACCGGCAGGCTTATCCGACAGAGGGTGCCCATGACAAATTCGCTCTGTACGGGGCCAAAAAGACCTGCCGGTTTTGGTGTACAGGAGCAGAAATAAAATATAAAAGGTAGTAAAAAAGCTGTCCGAAATAGATGCATTGTCGCAGTATATCAAAAATCTCTAAAAATTGTCGATAAAGCGCAAAAGTTTTGATTCTTTCTCTGTTAAAATTTTTATTTTATTATATAGTAGAACGTATGAAGGAAGGGAAATTGGAAAACGGTGGCTTTCTGGGCAAGAAGGTCTTTTTTTTATACCCACCCAGCGTAATTAGGGACGAGGTTATTGAAAAGCTTTCGGAGCAGGAGTACGAGGTCTATTTTCTGCGCGATCACGAAGGAGCCTTGCGGATATTGCGCAAATATGCCGACGCTCTTGTCTTTGTAAATATTGATGATGGCCAGAACGAGGGGGAGTGGGAGACATGGATTCGCAATTTAATGAGCGATCCTGCAACCAAGGCGGTGGGCGTGGGAATTTTAACCTACAATGCCAGCGATGCCCTAAAAAAGAAATATCTTATGGATATTGGCATTCAGTGTGGTTTTATTCATCTTAAAATAGGTCTTGAACAGGGCACAAAGATATTATTGGAGACGTTGCGCGCCAACGAGGCCAAGGGCCGGCGCAAATATGTGCGGGCAAACTGTATTCACGATCATTTATCTTCCATAAATTTGTTTTATAAAGGAAATTATTTTACCGGCGATATCCGCGACATAAGCTCGGTGGGCTTTTCTGCCTATTTCGAAAAAGACCCGGGTATGGCTAAAAACTCGCTGGTCTCGAATATTCAGCTAAAATTGCGGGGTTCACTGCTTACCGTGGAGGCAGCCGTCTTTGGCAAGCGCGACGACGGTGGGGCCGTCTATGTGATGATTTTTACGAGCAAGGTAGAGAGCATGGCCCGCGCAAAGGTGCGCAAATATATTCAGACAACCTTGCAGAATTTTATCGAGACCGAATTAAAATAAGGGCCCTTTAATTAAAATGCCTTGTAACTAGTGGCCCATCCATGGTAGTTTTTGGATATCTCGCAGAGGAGACCCACCATGAAAGCCGCTATTTTTTTTGGCTCCGCTTCCGATCAGCCCACGATGAAAAAGGCCGCAGATATTTTGCGCGAATTTGGGATTGATTTTAGCGCCCATATTTTGTCTGCCCACCGGGTACCGGAGCTACTTAAAACCACCCTGGCCCAACTGGAAAGCGAGGGCATCGAGGTTGTTATTGCCGGCGCGGGGCTGGCCGCCCATCTTCCGGGCGTTATTGCCAGCCTTACCCATTTACCGGTTATTGGGGTGCCCCTGACATCCGGTGGCCTGGGGGGTTTGGATGCCCTGCTTTCGGTCGTGCAGATGCCCCGCCCCATACCGGTGGCCACAGTGGGCATCGACAATGCGGCAAATGCCGCCTATTTAGCTGTGCAGATACTCGCTCTTAAATATCCGTCACTTAAGGAAAAACTACAGAGCTTTAAGGCAAAAATGAAGGCCGATTTTGAAGCCGAAAACAGCAAGGGCATTACACTATGAACCCCACCTACCACGGCGATGAAGATTTTGATTTAGATGGCGATACATTACACGATGAATGCGGTGTCTTTGGCATGTATTTTTCGGATCCCACCGTACAGGTGGCCCCCTATATGTATTTTGCTCTTTTTGCCCTGCAGCACCGTGGACAGGAGAGTGCCGGTATTGCGGTAAACAGCAACGAAGGCATCGAATGTATTAAGGCCAAGGGCCTTGTGGGCGATATTTTTAATCCAGAGAACCTATCAAAATTGGCGGGCAATATTGGCATTGGGCATGTCCGCTATGCGAGTACCGAAACGCTTTCGCAGGAAAACGCCCAGCCCTTTGTCAGTCGCTTTAAGCTGGGCTCAATTGCGGCGGCCCAAAACGGCAGCCTTACCAATGCGCCGGTTATTCGGGAGCTACTGGAAGATTCGGGTATCGCCTTTACCTCCAATAGCGACACCGAGGTTATTATCAATTTAATTGCAAAGAACTATAAAAAAGGGGTGGAGCGGGCGCTTACCGATACCATTCAATCTATAAAAGGCTCCTATGGCCTGGTGGTTATGACTACGACCTCCCTCATTGGGGCCAGGGACCCCAATGGCATTCGCCCGCTTTGTCTGGGCAAGGTGGACAATGGCTGGGTGCTTGCCAGCGAATCCTGTGCAATTGATGCTGTGGGCGGGACCTTTGTGCGCGATGTGGCGCCGGGAGAAATCGTTGTAATCGATGAGAACGGCGTGCTATCCTTTAATTTTGGCGAAAAAACTCGCAGGGCCAGTTGCGCCTTCGAATATATCTATTTTGCGCGGCCCGACAGCGTTATCGATGGCATCGACGTCTACAATGCCCGGGTGCGGGCGGGCGAAATTCTGGGGCGCGAATCGGCTGTGGTTGCCGACATTGTGTTGGGCGTTCCAGATTCAGGAATAGCCGCCGCCATTGGCTTTGGCCGGGCAACGGGCACACCCTTTGGGCTGGGCATTGTAAAAAGCAAATACATTGGCCGCACCTTTATCGCCCCCAGCCAGGATCTGCGCGAGCAGGCTGTTTCGGTTAAGCTAAATGTTATTCGCAGCGAGCTGGAAGGCAGGCGGGTGGTGGTAATTGACGATTCCATTGTGCGCGGGACAACGAGCCGCCGCTTAGTAACGCTTTTGCGTTCTGCCGGGGCCAAAGAGGTGCACTTTAGGGTGAGTTCGCCATCGGTACGCTATCCCTGTTATTTTGGCATAGATATTGCACGGCGCAGCGAGCTTATTGGCAGTACAGCGGCAGTACACGAAATTTGCGAGGCAATTGGCGCCGATAGCCTAGCCTTTATAACGGTAGATGGTCTTATGGAGGCCCTAGATGGGCATGGCGGTTTTTGTATGGGCTGTTTTACCGGCGAATACCCAATGCAGGTCCCGGGCGAAAACTATGCTCAGCTTATTCACACTTAGGAGGCAGAGGTGGATTATAAAAGTGCAGGAGTAGACATAGAAGAGGGCTACCGTGCGGTGGAAAAATATCGGGAACTGACCGAGTCTACCAAGAACGCGCGGGTTATTAACAGCATTGGCAGTTTTGCAGGAATGCTTTCCATTAAAGATATAATTGAAGCCGGAAAGGGCATGCAGGATCCGGTGTTGGTAGCGGGCACCGACGGGGTGGGCACCAAGTTGGACATCGCCTTTAGAATGAAAAAATACGATACCGTGGGCATCGACTGTGTGGCAATGTGCCTGAACGATATTATCTGCCATGGCGCCCGCCCGCTCTTCTTTTTAGATTATTTGGCCTGCGGAAAACTCGATGCAGAGGTGGCAGCCGACATGGTTAAGGGCGTGGCCCTGGCCTGTCGCCAGACCGATTCGGTGCTTTTAGGCGGCGAAACCGCAGAGATGCCGGGCTTTTACGACGAGGGCACATACGACATTGCCGGTTTTGGCCTGGGCATTATAGATAGAAAAAATATAATTGATGGCCAGGCCATCGAAAATGGGGATGTGCTGGTGGGCCTGGCTTCGACGGGACCACATTCGAATGGCTTTTCGTTAATCAGAAAGCTATTGCCCAATTTAGACGAGGACTTCGGCGGCCAGCCCATTGGTCTTGCCCTTCTGGAGCCCACCCGCCTGTATGTGCGCCCCATTTTAGCACTGCTAAAAGAGGTGGCCGTACGGGGCATGGCCAATATAACCGGTGGCGGTTTTTACGAAAATATCCCCCGCATGTTCAGCCACCCCCATACGGCCCGCATTAAAGAAAACTCCTGGGCAATTCCGCCCATTTTTAAACGCCTTGCCAGTGCAAGTGTAGACCCCTCGCTCACCGGGGCCCCCGCCCTGGCAGCCGGCGAAAAGGCCTTAAACGAAGATGCCCATCTGCGCTCACAGTTTTTTAACACCTTTAATATGGGCATTGGCTTTGTGCTGGCCATAAAGCGCGCAGATGTAGAAAAAACCCTGGCCATTTTAGACAACCATGGCCAGATCGCCTTTGAAATTGGCGAAATTGCCCCCTTTACTGCAGAAAGCGAGGCCGAGGCCAAAAGTCCCGGCTTGGGCAAGGTGGTTTTTTATTCATGAGTTTGCGAGTACTGGTCCTTGTTTCGGGGGGAGGTAGCAATTTACAGGCCCTAATCGACGCCCAGATGGGCGGCAAATTGGGAGGGGCAGAAATTGTGGGCGTCGTTGGCGATCGCCTGGGTATCTATGCCCTGGAGCGGGCCAGGCTGGCAGGCATACCGGTGCAGGTAATGCAGGCAGAGCGCAGCCTTGCAAAGGCCCAGCGGCGCATAGAGCTTTCCAACCGCATCTTGGCCCAGGCCCAAAAACTTGACGTGGGCCTTATTGTGCTGGCCGGTTTTTTGCAGATTTTACAGGGCCCCCTACTTAGCGCCTATGAGCGGCGGATTATCAATATGCACCCTGCGCTTTTGCCCAAATTTGGTGGCGATGGCATGTACGGCCAGCATGTACACCGCGCGGTCCTGGCGGCCGGCGAAAGCGAATCGGGCTGTACCGTTCACTTTGCCGACAGCGGGACCGATACCGGAGAAATTATTTTACAGCGCCGGGTGCCGGTAGAGCCGGGGGACGACCCAGAGAGCCTTGCCGCCCGCATCCTTGTTCAGGAGCATATAGCCATTGTGGAGGCGGTCGTCAAACTGGCCGAGCGCGCCGATTAGCCGGTACATCAACAAAAATTAAAGGCAGGAAGGAGAGGAAAATGACTAAAAGAGCACTTATAAGCGTGTATTACAAAGAGGGCATTTTGGAATTGGCCCAGTTCCTTGTTAAAAATAGCTGGGAAATTATATCCACTGGCGGAACGGGAAGATATTTACAGGAAAACAATATCACCTTTACCGATGTCAGCGAGCTGACGAAGTTCCCCGAATGCCTAGATGGACGGGTTAAAACCCTGCACCCCCTTGTACATGCCGGCATTTTGGGCATTCGGGCAAATGCCGCCCATGTCCAGACCATGCAGGAACTAGGCGTGCAGCCCATCGACTTAGTCTGTGTAAATCTCTATCCCTTTTTCGAAAAGGTCCAAGCTGGGCTTGAATTCGAGGAAACAGTAGAATTTATCGATATTGGCGGACCCACCATGTTGCGAGCGGCAGCCAAAAATTATCAGGATGTCCTAGTATTGAGTGAGCCAGCCGACTATGCCGCTGCCATAGCGGCTCTGACTGCGGCCAATCAGGACCTAGCCAATATTCCCGCAGATTTTAAGCGCAAACTGGCGGGAAAGGTCTTTAATTTAACAAGCGCATACGATGCCGCCGTCTCGCGCTTTATGCTCGCTGCCCCAGAGGCAGATGCCCATTGGCCCAATTACAACACGGTGCCTTATACGCTTTCCCAGAGCCTGCGCTATGGCGAGAACGCCCACCAGAGGGCTGCACTTTATCTTACCGCCGATGCCAAAGGGGCCTTAGCCGGCATGGAGCAAATCCAAGGCAAGGAGCTTTCCTATAACAATATTCGCGACCTGGATATTGCCTGGAAGGCCGCCTCGAGCTTTTCCAACTACCTAACAGCCCTGCCCCCCGCCATGCCCCAAGAGGCCCTTGCAGATGGACGCAAGGTAATCTGTGTGGCCCTTAAACACAATACCCCCTGTGGCGCAGCCCTAGGCAATAACCTGCTCGAAGCCTATACCAAGACCCACCTCTGCGACCCCGTATCCATTTTTGGGGGCATAGTCGGCTGCAATGTCGAAGTGGATGCCAATGCCGCCCAGGAAATGGTAAAAACTTTTTTAGAAGTGATTGTCGCCCCCAGCTTTAGCCCCGCAGCCCGCGAAATATTTGCCACAAAAAAGAATTTACGCCTAATTCAGGCCAATCTGCCGGCCCAAGAGGAATACGAATATTTGAGCGTAGATGGAGGCCTTTTGGTGCAGAGCCGCGACAGAAACCTTTTTACCGATTGGAAGGTAGTAACCCAGCGCGCCCCAAGTGCCGAAGACGCCGCCGACATGGCCTTTGGCATGACAATGGCCATGTTTGTAAAATCGAACGCAATAGTAGCCATCTGCAACAGAACCCTGGTGGGAGCGGCCGGCGGCCAGGTAAACCGCATCTGGGCCACCGAACAGGCCCTAAGCCGGGCCGAGGCAGTAACCTCGAAGCCCGAAAACGGCTTTAGCGACCGCGCCCGCGTAATGGTTTCCGACGCCTTCTTCCCCTTTGCCGACTCGGTGGAAATGGCAGGCCGCTTTGGAATTCGAGCTATTTGCCAACCCGGAGGCTCGATGCGCGATCAGGAATCCATCGACCTAGCCAACGAACTGGGCATTTCCATGGTCTTTACCGGTACCCGCCACTTTAAACATTGATTTTCGTATAGCTATCAGTATATATTAAAAAGTATATGTTGATAGCTTTACAGGAGATCGCACATGAATAGCTTTATTTCTGCCATAAACACCGCCTTTGCACAGCCATCGGTATGGAGTTTTGGAGCAGCCCTACTTTGGGGCCTCGTAAGCGTTTTTTTAAGCCCCTGCCACCTGGGCGCCATCCCCCTTTTAATTGGCTATATTAACCGCGACGAAAAAAAAACTGATAGCAATACCGGGGGGGCAGGCAGATCGTTTCTGGTCTCCCTCGTCTATGGCCTGGGCCTCCTAGTCATGCTAGCCCTCGTGGGAGTAGTAACCAGCGCAATGGGGCGCATTATGGGCAGCGTCGGGGGCCCCCTTATTATAGCTGTGGCCATCTTCCTTATTTTTTCGGGACTCTGGCTGATGGATATACCCCCACTCAACCGCCTTAGCCTTTCCACCTCTTTCCGGCCCAACCAGAGCGGCCTCTGGGGCGCCTTCTTACTTGGTCTTGTCTACGGCATTGTCTTGGGGCCCTGCTCCTTTGCCTTTTTGGCGCCCATGCTCGGCTTTGTGTTTTCGGCCGCCCTGCAGGAAGTGAGTTTTGGCATTACTCTGATGCTTTTATACGCCCTTGGCCATACCGCCGCCATTGTGCTGGCCGGTACCCTGGGGCGCAGCTTCTCGTCGATGCTTGCCCGGCAGGCAGGTGCAGGCTTCGGGCTACTGTTTAAACGCTTTTTGGGCCTTGTAATTGCCCTTGTGGGTATCTGGCAAATCTGGTCGTACTGGCGTTAAGTAGGGGGCCTGCACAGGTGCAAGCAAACCTGTACCTAGGTGCAAGCTTCGGTATACTAGTTTATTGCCTTTACCGCGGGCATCGAACGCGGATTAGGCGCCTTAACCACAAAAAACTCAAGTGGCTCGCTCCCCCGGTTTTGAATGACCATCTTTTGATTAAAAGGAATCGCAACAATGTCTCCCGCCTGATAATTGGCAAATTCGCCGTCTTCGAGCGAAAGGCTCAGGCAACCGCGCACAATTATTTGGTGCACGTGCGAGTTTGAAACATGGGTGGGAACCGCTTCCCCTGGGGGCACGCAGATATGGTTGATGTTGACATTCTCATCATCCACAATTTTTTCCATTAAAAGGCGGGTAATCTCCGCGGTGGAGTATTGGTATTTCTTCTCAATCATGCTTATACTATAGCAAACGTTTGGCGTTTTGACAATTAGCTTTAGGAGGCGGGAATGATGAATACTGTGGCATATAAGGATGCTCGTCTGCCCATAGAAAAAAGGCTCGAGGATTTACTTAAGCGCATGACGCGCGAAGAAAAAATTGGACAGATGATGCAGCTGGATGCGCGGGGCAATTTGGAGAAGCTCATACAGGAATACCACGTGGGCTCCATTTTGCACAGCTCTCCCGAAAACCTCATCCAGGCTCATGTGCTGGTGGAAAAGACCCGCCTAGGAATTCCGCTTTTAGTGGGCGAGGACTGTATTCATGGCCATTCGTTTTTTGAGGGTACCACCATCTTTCCCACCCAACTTGGCATGGCGGCCTCTTGGTCGCGCAGTTTAATTGAGCAGGCAGCCCGTATTACCGCAATCGAGGCAGCAGCCACCGGAATTCACTGGACCTTTTCGCCCGTGCTCTGTATTGCGCGCGACCTCCGTTGGGGGCGGGTAAACGAGACCTTCGGCGAGGACCCCTTTTTAATTGGCGAATTGGCCAGTGCCATGGTACGCGGCTACCAAGGCGAGGGCCTAACTGATACAACGGCAATATTGGCCACCGCTAAACACTTTGCCGGCTATTCAGAGACCCAGGGCGGACGAGATGCCAGCGAGGCCGATATTTCCCGTCGCAAACTTCTGTCCTGGTTTTTACCGCCCTTCGAAAAAGTGGCGCGCGAAGGCTGCCGCACCTTTATGTTGGGGTATCAGAGCACCGATGGCGTGCCCATCGCGGTAAACTCCTGGCTTTTAGACGAAGTGCTGCGCGGGCAGTGGGGCTATACGGGAATGCTTATCACCGACTGGGACAACGTGGGGCGGATGGTCTGGGAACAGAAATTGCTGCCCGATTATATGCAGGCATCAGCTAAGGCGGTACGGGCGGGCAACGATATGATTATGACAACGCCCAAGTTTTTCCAGGGGGCCCTAGATGCCATCGAGGCGGGGCTGCTGGAAGAGGGCGATTTAGACAGGGCGGTTTCCCGAATCTTGCACCTGAAGTTCGAGCTGGGCCTATTCGAAAATCCGCGCCGTCCAGACCCCCAGACGATACATCTTTCCCTTGCCCGCCCAGAACACACAGCGGTAAACGTAGATTTAACCCGCCGCTCCCTAGTACTTTTAGAAAACGACGGCCTTTTGCCACTGGATACCGATAGGAAAACACAGCGCATAGCCGTGTTGGGCCCCAATGCACATGCGCATCAGACCCAGCTGGGCGATTGGGCTGGCAGCTCGGGCCAGGCCAACTGGATGAGGGCGGGCCACCGGGAAGAACAAATAACCACCGTCTACCAGGGCCTGGCCGAATTGGCACCAGAGGGCTGGCAAGTAAATTACGAAGCGGGAGCGCGAATTGTAGATTTACAGCCCAACCCGCGGGGGGCCTTTCCCGATGGCCAGCCCCGCCCGCCAATTGGAGTGTCCGCAGCGGTAGATGCGCCCACCTTACAGATTGCCGTAGATGCCGCGCGCAATAGCGATGTGGCAGTCGTTGTAGTTGGCGATGAAATAAGCTTAGTCGGCGAGACGCGCTCTACCGCCACCTTAAACCTGCTCGGTGGACAGGTGGCCCTTCTGGATGCGGTAGCCGCCCTGGGCAAGCCCTTTGTGGTAGTGCTCTTGGCATCAAAACCCCTAGTACTTCCCAAATCGGCCCTGCAGGCCAATGCCATTATTTGGGCAGCCAACCCGGGTATGCGCGGGGGACAGGCCCTGGCCGAACTCATATATGGCCATATCGAACCCAGCGGGCGCCTACCAATCAGCTTTGCCCGCCATGTGGGCCAGCAGCCCATTTATTACAACCAAATCCGCGGCCAGCATGGCGATCGCTATGCCGACTTAACGCAAGAACCCCAGTGGCCCTTTGGCTATGGCTTATCGTATACGCAAATCGAGTACCGCACCCTGGAAATTGAACAGACCCAGCTTAAAGCCGAGGATATTCTAAAAGCCCGGGTGCTGGTGGCAAACGTGGGCAAGCGCCCGGCCCTAGAGACAGTGCAGGTCTATATTTCGGACCTAGTAACCTCAGTCTCCTGGACCGATAAGGAATTAAAGGCCTTTGAACAGGTGAACCTAAAGCCCGGCGAAGAGCGCTGGGTAAGCCTGTCTCTGCCTGTCTCTGTCTGCACCATCGTAGATGCCGATGGTAAGCGCATTGTGGAAGCCGGAGATTTCGAACTGTTAGTGGGGCCCTCTTCGGCAGACAGGTCCCTTTTACGCCAAAAATTTGGCGTAATCAATAACTAGTTTACCGAATCTTTCACCTAACAAAAAAGCAATCCCTTTACGGATTGCTTTTTGCGTTGTAAACTATCAGTACATAAGAATATAAATTGATGGGCGGATGATATGGTATTGACTAAAAACACAGGCTTTGGTATGTTTTTCCTACGTTCTGGGGGTGTAGCTCAGTTGGCTAGAGCGTTTGAATGGCATTCAAAAGGCCAGGGGTTCGATTCCCCTCACCTCCAAAATTTATTTAAAACACTTAAAAGCGAGTTGCATTAAATGTTTCAAGGTAATATCGATCCCGATTTAGCTGAACTTTTAGGCACCGAAGATTCCAGCCTGCCTTCCAGTGCGGTGCGTTCAGCTGTTCCAGATTTTTCCAGTCTCTTTGAAGAAGCCGAAATAGAGGCAGGCGAAGAGACAGAACTCGATTTAACGATTACCAGTTTTCCAGAAATTGTCAAAAAACAGGAAGACAAGGTTCATCCGGCCTTTAAAGATCCCAACTGGTATAAAATTTGTCTTTCCGAAGAAGGGCAACAGGCCCAGCGCCTGCACAGCCTTATTCAAAAATATATAAATGCCAAGGACCCCAAGGACAAGGGAGTATATCGCCAACAGGTTATTGTGGCCTATTGGGATTTTCTTGCCAACCTTTCCCGCCTGACTCCAATTAAACTGCCCGACCCCAAAAGGTTTTTACTGCGCTATGCAATTTTGCATCCCAATTTTATTGATCAAGAGGAACGCAGCTTTTTTGGCAAGGTGGTGGTCGAAAACGAATTATCCCAGCCCATTTATTATTTGGATGAATGGCTTAAGGCCATAGGCACCGGAGTTATTAAAAATTCGACCACGGACGAGGTGGGCACGGCGAAGGTCAACGAGCAGACCCGTATTTCTACCCTTTTAGAGAAGGCCCAAGGGCGCCTAGATGCCGCAAAAAACCTTATGCAGGGCAAGACAACCGAATTAAAAAGCTACGAAGATGCCCTGATAGAGCGGGTAAATACAATTCGCGACCACAACCCCATTCCCGGCTTGGCTGGCGTGCCTTCGAATTACACCGATTTTCAGCGCAAGGCCTTTAACGATATAGGCGAAATTTCCAAGAGGCTGTTAAAGCTCGATAGGGAAATGGCCACACTGCGCGAAGATTTAGAACTGGCAATAAAAAGTGTGGAATCTTTAACGGGAAAGGCCGAAGATGTCGGGGCAACTGTTTCGGTAGATGTTAAGGCTATCGACATGGAATTCAGTACCGTTCGACAGATGAACAAGATGGCAGTCGGCCGACGTGGCAACCACTTTCCTATTTTAACCAAGGAATATTTTCGGCTGAACCCCCAGGAGGTTGCCACCCGTGAAAATGTAATTGAAAAACTTCGCTGGCTCGAGAGCATCGACCCCGAGGCCTTTTGCCGTTCATTTAGAAACACTAAAAACCGCATAGTCCCCTATATAATTCTTTTGCCCAACTACGGCGATGCCGGCATTTGCTGGGAGCCCTTCGACCGCTACAACCGGGCCACAAGCCGTGGGCGCATAGCACTTCCCATGTATCCCAAAAACTTGCTATTGGCCATACTTATTGCCGTAGGAGATTTGCGTTGGCAGGTTGCCAAGGAAAAGGCCTCCTATTATTGGATGGAAGAGGGGCTAACGGGCTACTATTATCAATATTTTCAATCTAAAAAGTTGAAAGGGGACGTCAAAGATTATTTCATTCAAGATTATATTGTTTGGATTACCAAGGAAAGTGATGGTATACAAAAACTGGATAAAGATGCCCGGGGCATTTTTTGGCGCCATGTTCCCTTTAGCCAAGAAATAAAGGACAGGCTAAATGCCCGCAGCTATGTGTATCAGGATCTGTACCAAAAGGATATAAATCGTTCCATGTCCGATGGCTATTAGGGCTTTTTCCTATAGCGCGATTTAAAAAGCGGCTCAAAATATTTTTCGATATCCACTTTTTTTATCAATATGCCGAACACTAAACGGTACAGTAAGAAGGCGATAAGTGCGCCTCCGACAAAGGCTAGGACAAGGCCGATTGAGTTTACACTGTCCGAAACATGGGGGCCAATAAAGCGAACCCAGAGCACCACCAGCATAAGAATGGCCCCTAGGGTAACGACAATATTGAATATGGTTCCCCCAATAAGGAAAAGTATTGTGTTAAGTTTTTTATTCATGTTTAGGCCCCCTTTTTTGTTCGGAAAAAAGTATGTTTATAAGCAGTAAAATACCACAGACCACCACCGCCGAATCGGCAACATTAAAGGTTGGCCAGCGGGACATGCCTAAAAGGCCGTAGAGATTTACGCTTATAAAATCTACCACCCCATCGGGGCGAAATATTCTATCAATTATATTTCCCAGGCCCCCACCCACAATGCCGGCAATGCACCAGCATTGAAAATTGTTTAAATCGGTGCTGGTAAAATAATAATACATCAGCAGGCCTAGGACTAAAATAGGTATAACAATGAACATTGCAAAACGCAGGCTGTCGGGCAGGTTTTGCCCAATGCTAAAGGCAATGGCCTTATTGCGCACATGCCAGATTTCGATAAAATCGCCCCCAAAGAGCCGGTAAAGGGGCCCTCTGCCCGGAATTGGTGCCAGGATAACAATTAAGGCCTTGCTCGCTTGGTCCAAAAGAATGACCAAGGCGGTTAGGACTAAGGGCAATAATCTTGCCTTTGTAAATAGCTTCACGTATTTCTCCTATTGCACGGCTACAGGGAGCTAGGTGCATCGATAAATTCTGTCGCCACATTGCAGTGCTCGGCCACCCTTGCCATAAGGCTACGCAGACCCCAGACCTCGCTGGCGTAGTGCCCGGCACATATTACATTTATTTTTGCCTCTAGGGCGCTGTGGTACATTTCGTGGTTTACCTCGCCGGTAATGTAGAGGTCGACACCGGCATCAATTGCCTGGCTCAACTCCCGCCCCCCTCCACCAGAGATAATGGCGCAGTTTTTACTTTTTTCGGGGCCAAAGGGCCAGAGAGCTAGGGCGGGGCGGTTTTTAAAGGCTATTCGCTCAAAGGCCTCCTGAATATCTACGGGCTGGGGAAAATTGCCCCTATAGCCTATTTTTATCCCATTATAAAGGCCAAAGGGCTCCCTACCTTCGAGCTTTAAAAGACGGGCCAGCTCGGCGTTGTTTCCCAAATCTTCGTGCATGTCTAAGGGCAGATGCACCGCATATAGGGCTATATCGGCATCTAAAAGGGCCTTTATGCGGCTGCGGTGGGCGCCCGCTATTGCCAGGGGGTGGCCCCAAAAAAAGCCATGGTGCACAAAGAGCAGGTCGGCCCCTATTTCCCTGGCCATATTGATGCTCTCCTGGCAGGCATCTACGGCAAAGGCAATTTTTTTAATCTCGCGACCAGAATTGTCTACCTGTATGCCATTTAAAGATTTATCTAGGCTGGTAAAGGCGTCGAGAGCCAAGATGCTGCGAATATAGCGGTCGAATTGTGCACTAGTCATTGGGGCCAAGTATACCGGGAAAGCTGGGGTAATTCCAGTACTTATTGGACAATATCGATGTCTGTGCCCAGGTGCTTGGCTCTGGTTCGAAGCCATAGAGCACGAGGTCAAGCCAAGAGACCACGATCTTAGGCCAGGG
>CAZBJJ010000013.1:21849-41820 GCA_964492245.1 uncultured Spirochaetales bacterium
CGGCGATGCTGTCGGCAAAGCTGTCGGCGAAGCCCCTATTGCCCGATTAAATATTTTTGCTACAACAGGGCTTACCGAGGCTAGGGCGCCAAGGTCGCTGGGCAGGGTTTTTTCCAGCGCAAAGAGGAAGCTGGGCGTTTGAATATCTTCTGCCCAGTTTTTTAAGCTGGCAAGGCGCCTGCCCCGGCCCAAATGGGCAAAGGTCTTATCCGAAACTAGCCAGAGGTGGGGTATTTTTGCCGCATAGTCTTCTGGGCCCTTGCCGGCCTCTGTTCCTGCCTCTTGGAATATATGGGGCTCTACAAATAGGCTGGTAACCAGTGGCAATGCCTCTTGCTCGGCCCACCCATCCTTCTCGGCCTGTCCGGCCTCTTCGCCCATCGCCAAGGCGGTTAATCGAGCCTTCTCGTTTCGAGCCTTCTCGTTTCGAGCCTTTTTGTTGGAAAAAGCAAGGCTGGCTCCCGCATTTTCGCCAAAGCTCATTAGAACTAGGCGCAGGGGCTTAAAGGACTCTGGCCCCTGCTCGAGGGCGGGCCAGCCCTGGGCAATTTGGCCCTTTAGCCAGGCATAGGCCTCTTCGAGCAGGACGCTTCGGCGGGCCTGCTGGCCCTGCCAGAGCCATCTGGCAAGGGGGGTATCGGGCCCCGAAAGACTGTAGGCAATAAGGGGGAAAAGCTCCCCGAGGTCGGGCCATTTGCTCTGCCCCTCGGCATCGGCGGCCAGAAAATCGAGGGCGAAATTGGAGAAGCCCGCCACCCAGTAACCGGCCTTTGCCAAATCGCGGGCACTCTTGTCCACCACCGAAAAAGAACCCAGTGCGGGGGGTAAAAGCAGTATGAGTACGTCGTCCTTGCCGGCGGCGGAACGGGGGGGCGGATACAGGCGAAACTCGCCAGATTCAAGGCCTGCCAGCTCGCTATTGGACAGAGGCAGTACATAGGGGGCACGCGAAAAGCCCTCGGGAGCGGCATCGGATCTTGGAGCAAGCATAAAAGCGAAGCTGGCAAAGGCCGCCAGCACCATCAATTTAAAAACTACCCAAAGGGAGGAAACGTCCAGCCAGTTGTCTACCTTAAGGCCCCGCGCCATGCGTACCAGGGTGGGCAGGGAGGCAAGGGCCTGCAAAAGCGCAAACAGAATTAAGGGTAAAAGCTGTGCCTGAAAGCCCTTAATTAAAAAAACCAAGGCCAAAAGCACTAAGCTAAAGAGCGGCATATAGTACATGCCCTTTATATACTGGAAACGCCTTACAAGGGGTTTAATGGCGTAAAAAAAAAGGCATGAGACAATGAGTATCTGCAAAAACATCAATTCGTTCATATATTTCCAGCCAAAAATGGGCACAGGACCCTTATTATCTCTACTTTAAAAAATGGCCGAAATTATGCATCAGTACGAAACATAATATCGGCCCTAGATGTTAGCTTGTTGGCTACAATACCTTTAGCAGGTCCTCGACCGTAAAGCCAAAATGTTTTTCCAGGTCTTTAAACGAGCCCGATTCGCCAAAGTCGCGCATACAGATATTGGCCCCATTCGCCGCGGTATATTTTTCCCAGCCAGTGGAAACGCCAGCCTCGACACTTACCACTCGAAGGCCTGCCGGAATAAGGCGGTCGGTAAATGCCTTTCCCTGTCTTTCCATTAACTCGCGCGAAAGCACCGAGACAACCCGCACGCGTTTGCTGCTTTTTTTTGCAGCTTCTAGTGCCAGGCCCACCTCGGAACCGCTGGCTAAAATTAAGGTTTCGGGGTTTTCGCAGTCTAGGGCAATATAGGCCCCCTTTTCGGCATCGGCCTGCCAGCCCGCGGGTTTCGCGTGGACAATAAGGTTCTGACGGGTAAGGGCAAGGGCCACCGGGCCATCAGTTTTTTGCATTGCCATTTTCCAGGCGAGGTTTGTCTCTTCTGCATCGGCGGGTCTTAAAAGCGTAAAGCGCGGAATAATGCGCATGCTCTCGATGGTCTCGATGGGCTGATGGGTTGGCCCGTCTTCGCCCACATAAAACGAATCGTGGGTGAGCACATAAATGCTGGGCAGCCTCATTATTGCAGCCAGGCGCATTGCCGGCTTCATGTAGTCGGCAAAGACAAGGAAGGTGGCACAGAAGGTCCTAAGCCCACCGTGCAAGAGCATGCCGTTTACAATGCCCGTCATGGCGTGTTCGCGCACCCCAAAGCGCAAGGTGCGCCCAAGACGGCTGTTCTTTTGGTAATCGCCGCCGGGAATTTTGGTATTATTTGATGGCTGTAAGTCGGCCGAACCGCCATACAGGTTTGGTACCGCCTTGGTTATTGCCTGCAGCGCATTGCCACTGGCCACGCGAGTGGCCAAGGAGTCGCCTTCCTTATATGTAGGCCATTCCACCTTGGAAAGATCCATCGTCTCGCTCATCCATTGGTCCCACTCCGCCTTGAGCGCAGGATTTGCCGCAGCCCATTGGTCGAAGCTCGCCTGCCAGGCCGCCTCCAACTTGGGGCCCTCTTTTTTCTTTTCCTCGAAAAAGGCCTTTGCCTCCTCTGCAATCCAAAAAGAGGCCTCTTCGGGAATGCCCAGGGCCCGGCGGGTGGCCTTAATTTCGTCCTCGCCCAGGGGGGCACCGTGTACCTCGGCCGAGCCAGCCTTGTTGGGGCTTCCCTTGCCAATGGTAGATTTTAAAATTATTAAGGTCGGTCGCTCGGCATCGGCCTTGGCCTCGTTTACAAGCCGGGCTATGCCATCGCCATCGTACATATCGCCCTGCAGGACCTGCCAGTTGTAGGCAGCAAAGCGCTTGCCCACATCCTCGGTAAAGGCCACATCGGTAGAGCCCTCTATGGTAATGTTATTTGAATCGTAAAACACAATAAGCTTGCCAAGCCCTAAGTGGCCGGCTAGGGAGGCTGCCTCGGAGCTAACGCCCTCCATCATACAGCCATCGCCAGAGAGCACATAGGTGTAGTGGTCGACAATACTGTGCTCCTTGGTATTAAATTTTTCTGCCAAAATTGTCTCGGCAATGGCCATGCCCACGGCACTGGTAAAACCTGCCCCCAGCGGACCGGTGGTTATTTCCACCCCATCGGTATACTTGTATTCGGGGTGGCCGGGCGTCTGGGAACCGAGTTGGCGAAACTTTTTAAGCTCTTCCAGCGGCAAATTAAAGCCGGCAAGATGGAGCAGGGAATATAAAAACATCGATCCATGCCCAGCAGAGAGTACAAAGCGGTCGCGGTTGGCCCATTTAGAATTGGCACTATTATACTTCATTATTTCGCCATAGAGCATTGCCCCTAATTCGGCACAGCCAAGGGGCAGGCCCGGGTGTCCAGATTTCGCAGCCTGAACGGCATCCATAGACAAAGAGCGCAGGCTATTTGCAATAGCAGTAAGAGTTTCTTTATTCACATTGATCTCCTTAAAACATCATTTTAACATAAAATAATCGAAGTATAAAGACAGGAAAAGCCCCTATGTGCTATACTCAATTGAGAATGCGAGAAATTATTCTTAAAAAGCTAGAAGACCTCGGGCAATATTTTGTCTTTGTAGGCGAAATTTTCCTCAGCCTTTTTCAGCGCCCCTTTCGCATTAACCGTTTTTTTGCCGAAATAGAGACGCTTTGCATTAAATCGATACCCATTATTGTGCTTTCTGGCTCGGCAATTGGCATGATTTTCGCCCTACAGATGATTGTTATTCTGCAACCCTTTCAGGGCGAAATTGGGGTCGGCGCCGGCCTGAATATAGACCCGGTAAAATGGCTTACGCTATCTACCGAAGTGGTAAAGTTTTCCGATATCGATAGTCCCGATTTGCGCCTTGGCCTGCGCCTGTATCCTTTTTTCGATCCCGATTCCAACAAGCCCTGGCATTGGCTTTATATTGATGGCGGTATGGCGCACATTCTGGATGGATCGCCCGATTTTTACATCGGTGGGGGGCTGCGTTTTAACGACAACGAGGTGCGCAGTTTTGTCGGCCTTGTGCCCTATGCCATTCAATAGATTACCTTGTAAGTATCCTATGTTTTTATTATTATATAGCCATGACAGGACAAGAGCTTTACGAAAAACTGGCTAACACCCCCTTACAGATGGCGCTTAGCCCGTACACGCCAGAAACCTGCGACCAGATGGCCGCTATCGCAGAACGCATTAATGCCTTAAAAAAAGAAAAAAATGCGGTAGTTCTAGCTCATTATTATGTTCCCCGCGAAATTACCCTTTCGGTGGCCGATTTTGTTGGCGATTCATATCAGCTAAGTGCGAATGCGGCGAAGACCGATGCCGAAACAATTGTTTTTTCTGCCGTTCGCTTTATGGCCGAGACCGCTAAAATACTAAACCCCACAAAGAAGGTGCTGGTGCCCGGAACCAACCCGGCCTGTACCCTGGCCGACTCCATCGATGCAGAAAAAATGGTAGCTCTGCGCAAAAAATATCCGGAGCATACCTTTGTCTGCTATATCAATACCAGCGCCGAGGTAAAGGCCCTCTGCGATGTCTGTGTTACCAGCTCGAACGTTGTCGATATCTGCCAGCGCATTCCCAACGACCGCATTGTCTTTGTGCCCGATCGCCTTATGGGGCAGAATGTTAGAGATCTGCTCAAGGCCAGGGGAGTGAACAAGGAAATAGTGCTCTACGAGGAGGGGGTTTGCTATGTGCACGAACGTTTCGATCCCGAATTGGTGGAGCTTTTTCGCGAGCGGGTGCCGAATGTGGAAATACTTAGCCACCCCGAATGCGCTCCGGAAGTTATAGCCCAGTCGCAGTTTGTCGGCTCCACCTCCCAGCTTATTGCCCAAGTTAGCCGCTACACCGAGCCTAAAAATTTAATGGTCCTTACCGAATGTGGCCTGGTCGCTGGCCTAGTAAACGAGTATCCCCAGCACCGTTTTATTGGCGCCTGCCAGATGTGCCAATACATGAAGTCCAATAGCCTCGAAGGCATTTTGCGGGTACTGGAACAGCCGAAACCGGAAGACGAGGTACTCTTGAGCGACGAGCTCATTGCCAAGGCCCGCCGCTGCATAGATGCCATGTTCGAGTACGCAAACTAGGGCAGGCTTGATGCGTCAAGCACTATTAAGGAAGGCTTGACGCGTCAAGCAATATCAAGGAAGGCTTGACGAAAGGTCCGAGCCAATGGTTTTGCCAGCCAGTTGCTGGCGGGCCGCCTCGATGGCCTGCGCCTCGCTACCGCCCATTGCAATGGCCTGCTTTATAACCGTATACAAAATTTGCCCGCTCTCTAAATCGGCCACCTTAATTTCGGCCGAAACAGTTGCAATCTTCTGTGCGCCCCCAACCGTGGTATCGTCGGCAATTTTTACCACCCGACTAATGCCCCAGACCAGCCTCTTTGCCCTATTGCCCAGAAGCGTCTTTGCCGCTTTGGGAATGCTTACATCGTTGCCGCTTAAAAGAGTCTGCACATCCATAGTTATAGGAATTAAATTAAAGCCATTGCTGGACAGAGCCTGCTGAAGCGCACTATTGCTAGTAGAGCTAGTGGCCCGGTTGGCGGCATCTAAATCGACAACAAAGACCGCCGTTGGCACCGTCCGTGCCCCCGAAAGAACCTGATAATCGAACTGCGCCCGTTTTCCCGCAATTTCATCTTCCAGGCCCGCAATCAGGCTCTGCAATTTTGGGGGCGCCCTAAAAAGCGGCTCGGTTGCCGAAGAAAGGTCTAAGCGCATCATAAGGCTTGCCTTGCCCACAAAGTCTGGTTTGGGATGCTCAAAAACGAGGAGGCCTGACGCATCGCTAAGCAGCTCTACCCTGCGTGTGCCCATCCTGCCATTGGGCATTTTATATTGATAGCTTACCACAACGGGCACATGTGCCTGCTGTCTGCCATCACTTTCTACCCGGGCCCTAAAGGCTTCGGCAAAGCTTTCGCCGGGGGCCGTCTGCAAGTTGTCGTTTAACTTGACAATTGTTAGCTTGCCAAGGGCATTTTTGGCCAAATTGATATTTCGCTCGAACTTTATTTCGGCATTGTCGATATCGGCACCAAAGGCCGCCGCAGCAGCTTCTATAAATTTCTTTGTAGCGCCAATGACATCGCCCTGGGCCAAAAGGCTGCGGCCCTCGCCCTCGGGCAGGGAGACAGCATCCAATTGCTCTTGGAAGACCGCCGCAATGCGGTTTTTCTCGGCCTCTAAATCCTTGGTGGCGTATTTTCCCAAAATAAAAACCGTTACCGCACCATCTTTTGCCCTACTTACATAGCGATCTGCGAGCTGAAAACCGGCCATACGCGCATTCGAAGTCTGTTTTACCGTCTCTTCCAGGCTGCGCTCTAGGCTTTCTAGGTCGGACCTGGCCGTCATTGTCGACTCCGCCGACACCTTAACCCCCATATAGCGGACAATTTCTGCCACAATGGAGGCGGTGGCCCCATCGAGGGCCTGGGCCTCGGAGCGGTCTTCCGAGAAACCCACAAAATACGTATATGTTCCGTCCTCGCTCGGGGTGTTATAGACCCAGTCGGGCGCCTTGGCCGCCGGCTTCGAAGCACAGGAGGCCAATAGGCCTAGCAGTCCAAGAATAAGAGTAAAACTGATGTTTTTTTTCATACATTCCCCCTAGCCCGATTAAAATCGGGTTAAAATAATGAAAAAGGCGATTCCCTGTTGGAGAACCGCCTTTGAATGCAATTGAACTAAATGAGCATTGTTTAAAAAGCCTCGTAAAAGCCCTCTTTTACCCGATCCACTGCTGTCTGCTGCTCGCGGGTAAGGGGCTTATCGACCTGTACCCCATTGAGCACAGCCTCGATTTGGCGCTCTAAGGTAGCTCGATCGATGGTAACCAAGACGTACATGGTGTATACTTCTTTTTCCACTTCCTTGCTATTGGCTTTAAAATAGCGCTTTAAAAGCCAGAAGTCGGTCTCTTTGCGGGCCCCAGAATAGGAGGCTTCGCCGGCCGATTTTACCACGTTCTCGAAATAGCGACCGAACTCGTCGTCGGGGCTGCCCGCTGCGGCACCGACAAATTTCGCCTGCACCCTGGTAGAGACCATGCGCGAAATTTCCTGGCCAACGTTAAAACCGGTCATCCACAGGCTAAGGGCGGCCTTATTAGTTCCTTCGTCCTCTGCAATAAAGACAAACTTGTCCTTATAGGCCGGTAGAGCCTCTACGCCCTGGACGCCAGAATCGATATAGCTGATAACCCATGCCGGAATATCTCCCCCAATAGCCATGGTCTTATGGTCTACCACCTCGTAGGTGGGAGTTTTTTGTTCGACAACAGACTTTGGCCCACTGCCACAGGCTGCAAGGCTGAATACCAGCAGAGCAGCTACTAATAACACATTGATCTTTTTCATAATATCCTCCTAAGCTTCTTGTTTTTTGCCACCTGTTGTGGCCAATATGTCGTTTTAACAAGCGACACTTACATATATATCACGGGAATAAAATTTTTCAAGGCATTTTATTCTCTGTTATAAAAATTATTTTAAGCTATTTGTCTATCAATTGCAATTGATTGAACAATTATTTCATAATTGCGCCAATATACGGTATACTATTTGCACTGTGAAAAACCTAATACGCATTGGCATGGTCTTTTTTGCTCTGCTCGCCTTCGCCAGTTTTTATGCCTCGCTCTCGCTCTTAACGAAGAGCCTTGCTGCCGAAAAAAACGTGCCCGACGCGGGGCGTCGCTATCATTTTTCGCTGTATCTGCCCGAAACGAAGACATCGTTTTTTAGCTCGATTGTCGAAGGGGCCGAAAAAGCGGCAGCCGAAGTCGATGCTGCACTGTCGATACACTCAATTAACCCCGTAAAAAAAGAATTGGCCCTGGCCAGTTACACCGGGGCAGATGGCCTTATTGTCTGCCCCTATTTAGACGACCGGCTAGCCCGCCATCAATTAGAAAAAATACAGGACAATGACATACCGCTTATCACTATTAACCACTATGTGTCCACCGACCAGCCCTGGCCCTTTATTGGCCCGAACAATTTTGATGTGGGGAAAAAAATGGGGCAAATTGCCCGGGAGCTGTCGGGCCTTGTGCCGCAGATGGCAATAATTTACAGCGATAAATCGCCGGGAATGCTGGCAGAACGCGATCTGCTCGAGCTGGGGCTCGCCTCTATTTTTCCCACCCGCCCCTCCTCGCCCATTCCCACCTTTAAAACCGGCCAAAACCCCCTAGACGCCGAAGACCTGCTGTACCGCCTGTTTAAGGCATCGCCCCATATCGACACCCTTATTTTTACCGACGCCAGCGACAGCATTACCGCCGCCCAGGTCATTATCGATTTAAACCTTGTCGGGCGCATCCACCTTATTGGCTTTGGCGAAGACGCCGCCATTTTAGAATTTTTGCGCAAGGGCATTATTGCCGGCAGCATTGCCATCAACCCCGAAAAAATAGGCTACCAGGCGGTCTACTCGCTTTTAAGCCTTATAAAATATGGCTATACCTCCACCTCGGTGGACACCGGGGTGCGCATTATTCAGGGTGCCGGCCTATGAAAAAGCTGTTTTTAACCAATTCGCTGGGCTTCCAGCTCTTTTTTGGCATTCTGGGTATGTTTTTTATCCTTATTTTCTCCACCGCCTATATATTGCTTTCTACCATTAAAATGCAGGAACTGGTGGACAAGAGCTTCCAACAGGAGCGCTTTATAAAGTCTATTCAAGAGAGCCTTTTGGAATATCAGGGCCCGCTTAACCAATATCTTGCCACTCGCTCCTCCGATGCCCTTGCAGAACATTTAATAATTTCCCAGAAGCTGAGAAACAGCCTTCCCCATATTGATAGCCCCCCCTTGGCAAAGTCTGAGCTACGCGAAAAGGAGGTCTATGCCCTTATTCGCGCCTATTTAAATTTAGCCGACCGGGCGGTGGAGCAAAAACGCGGAAGAAACACCAGCGGCTTTGCCCTGTTGTACGAGGAGATGACCGACCTTTTAGAATATATACAGGCAGAAATTGCCAGCATTAGCGTAGAGCGCTTTCAGTCGCAGTTGGGCATATACAGCCAGCACATAGAGAATTCGCGCAATCTGCAACTTAGAAACTTCCTCTTTGTACTGAGTTCCTCGCTCTTGGCAATTTTGCTGGTACTGCGCAGTTTACAGAAAATAACCCGGCCCATGTCTTCGCTCTCGACCATGGCAAAGGAGCTGGCCAGCGGGAATTTTGAGCAAGAGGATATCTCTGCCAGCTCAATTTACGAAATAGACCAGGTGGTCGAGGCCTTTAACCGCATGAAGACCGAGATACATCAGTCTATTATCGAAATTCACCATCAGGAAAATATTAAACAGGACTATATGCGCGAACGGGTTAAAAATTTTAGAATGGAGGCCCTACTGCGACGCATGGAAATTTACACTCTGCAGGCCCAGATGAACCCCCACTTTCTTTTTAACACACTTAACACCGGTATGCAGCTGGCAATTTTAGAAAAGGCCGACCGCACCGAAGAATTTATGGACCAGCTTTCCAAGCTCTTGCGCCACAATGTGGGCAATAAGGAGAGCTTTGTCTCGCTGCGCCACGAAATAACGGGGCTTCAGTATTATTTTTATTTATTGCGGGTGCGTTTTCCCCAGAACCTCGATCTTTTGCTGGACTGCCCCGAAGAGCTTTTGGATATTTGCCAGGTGCCCGCCGCCATTTTGCAACCGCTGGTGGAAAACTGCGTAATACACGCCTTTAAAAATTTATCGGGACAGGCCTCTATTATTGTACGGGCAGAAATGCAGGATACCATTCTACAGCTTTCGGTAAGCGACAATGGCTGCGGCATGGACAGCGACCAAATTATTCGGCTTTTAAACCCGCCACAGGACGGGGAGAGCTCGGCCCGGGCAATGGGCCTTGAAAATGTTATTCATCGACTTTATTTTTATTATCCAGAAAACCGCGAGGTTATACGCATAGACAGTGTCCTTGGCCAGGGCACCAGTATTCTTATTCATATTGATACCGGGAGAGCCCCATGTACCGAGTCCTAATTGTGGATGACGAAGAACCAGTTTTAGAGTCTTACTCGTTTTTAATTGATGGCTACCGCCAAAAGTTTTTCGTGGTCGAGGTAGCCCGAAACGGCTACGATGCCCTGCGCCTTATTGGCGAAATAAGGCCCGACATTGTCTTTATGGATATAAATATTCCAGGTATGGACGGCATAGAGGTAATCGAAACCATATATCGAAAGGTGCCAAACACCGTCTTTATTCTCTCTACCGCCTACGAGCGCTTCGATATTGCCAAGCGGGCCATTCCACTGCAGGTATTTGCCTACCTGGTAAAACCGGTTTCCAAGATAAACCTGCTGTCTTGTCTGGATTCGGTGGCAGTGCATATCGACAGCAAGCGCCCAAAGACAGATGCCGCCGATGCAAAAAATCTGGCCCTTCGACAATTTTTAACCGAAAGCATCTGGAAGCCCATGGAGGAGGCCGATTGGATCGGCTATAAAAACCTCTTCGATTTTAAAAACGATCTGGCTGCGGTGTTAATGCTGGAAGGCGAGGAAGACCTGGAAAAACTTGCAACAGACCTTTACACCCGCCTGGACTACCGGTATCAGTCTTTTTATATTCTGGAGAACAACAGGATTGTTTTTTTGATAATTGCCGACAAGCAGGATTCAGATGCGCAAAGCTATGTGGCTGCAACGCTGGACGAACTAGGCGATAAAACCGTAGGCCTAAGCTGGGCAATGGGGGGCTTTCACAAGGGAAGCAGCTTAAGTCTCTCCTGCCGGGAGGCCTTAGACCAACTGCGTCTTAAAAAAACAAGTCTGGAGGCGCTGCGACACGAGCGGTTTCGGCTTGTGCAAATACGAAAAAAAATTGGCCTAGCCCAGGCCGATTCAATTGTTGCGCTTATACATCTGCACTGCCAAGAAGTGCTTTCAAGCTTCGACCTCGAAGAGGCAAAGGCTAAAATGCTCCTCCTTTTTGCCCTCGTCCTCGACGATATTGGCGGCTATTATCAGGGCAAAACAGAGGCCCCGCCCCCTCTTTTGCTGAGCCAGGAAATTCCCCCCATCGACAATCTGGGGGCCTTACAGCGCTGGGTGCACAGTGCAATCGATGTCGTAGCTCGCTTGCTCGAGACAAGGCAGTCGAAAAACCTTCCCCTACCCCTTACCCGAGCCCTAGAATATGTCCAGATACATTTTACCCAACCGATTCAGCTCTACGATGTGGCCGAGGCAGCGCAGGTTTCGCCCGCCTATTTAAGCCGCCTTTTTTCCGAGCATGTATCGGGCAGCTTTGTAGATTATGTTACCGAATTGCGAATAGAAAGAGCCGAAGAATTATTGCGCGAAAGCAATTTAAGTGTTAAAGAAATTGCCTTAAAAACGGGCATTGCCGATGCCAATTATTTTAGCAAGGTATTTCGCAAAGCTACCGGGCTATCGCCATCGGCCTATGCCCTTAAAAAGGAGAATGAACAATGAAAAAATTTTGGCCCCCGCTGTTTTTACTCCTCTGCCTTTTTAATCTGTCCAGTTGCAAAAAACCTCGACAAAGCAGCCAAGCTGCGCTGAACGCGCATCCCCAAGTGCTCCTAGGTTTTTCTATAGCTACCGACACCTTTATTATTGAGCGCTGGAACAAGGATTTAAAAATATTCTCGGCCGCAGCCAGGGACCTTGGCGCCGAGGTAATTGCCCAGCTTTCGGCTGGAGGCACGAAAGAACAGATTGACCAAATAAACTTTCTTTTAAGCCAGCATATAGACGCCCTGGTGGTTATTAGCCACGATATGGAAATGCTGGCCGGCGTTATTAAACAGGCCCGCGATTCGGGCGTTCCCGTTATTGCCTACGACCGCATGATAATGGGCGTGCCCATCGATGCCTATATTTCCTTCGACAATAAAGAGGTGGGCAGGCTCTTTGGAAGGGCTTTAAGCCAGGCGGTGCCCAAGGGTAATTATCTTATAGTAAATGGCTCCCTGCGCGACAACAATAGCTACGAGGTTCACAGCGGTCTTTTAGAAGTCTTAGGCCCCCATATTACCGCGGGCAATATCGACATCGTACAGGACATCTGGCTTAACGAGTGGAGCTTCGACGAGGCGCTGGAAAAAATAGCTGTCGCCCTGGATGAATATGCCAATATCGATGCCATTTCCTGTGGTAACGACCAAATTGCCACAGCCGCTATTCAATTGCTTTCCGAGCGGCGTTTAGCTGGTAAGGTGGCCGTCGTGGGCCAAGATGCCGACCTGCTCAACTGCCAGCGCATTGTAGAGGGCACCCAACTTATGACCGTCTATAAGCCTATTCAACAGCTGGCCACCCGAGCGGCAAGGCTGGCAGTGGCCCTAGCTGGCGGGACCCCGCCCCCTTACGACCTGCTTACAGAAAACCAGAGCAGCGAACGCATTCCCTCCTATATAGAAAGGCCCATTGCGGTTTACCAGCAAAACATGGCCGAAACCGTTATAAAAGATGGTTTTCATGCCAGCGAGGATATTTATCGCAACCTCTTGGCCCGATAGGGAATAATTTAACATCATATTTTTACTATTCCCTCCCCTTACCACCGGCCAATACCTGGACAATGCAAAAATTTTACCTAGCTTTTGCGAATATTTACGGTTTCGCTATTGGGCTTTTGCCCCCATACTTAAGGCATCTTAATATCACCGTAGGAGGTGTCTCTATGAAGAAACTACTTGTTTTGGCTCTTGCTGTAGCATTAGTCAGCCCCATGCTCTTTGCCGCAGGTGGCAAGGAAGAAGCCGGTGCCGCCAAGGGCAAGGCCATGGTCGGCATTGCCATGCCCGAAACCCACGTACAGCGCTGGGTAAAAGATGGCAATAAACTTAAAGAAGAGGCCGAAAAACGAGGCTACAAGGCAGAACTTCAGTTTGCCAACGCCGATCAGCCCACCCAGAACCAGCAGATCCAGAGCTTCCTAACCCAGGGCGCCCAGGTACTTATTGTTGGCTGTATTAACGACGGTGTTGCCTCGGTAATTGCCGAAGCCGGTCGCGACAATGTTGCCGTTATTGCCTACGACCGCATTATTCCCAACACCGACCAATACGACTACTATATTACCTTTAACAACTTTAAGGTTGGCGTACTCCAGGGCGAAGGCATTGCCGCTGGCCTAGATCTTAAAAATGCCAATGCGGACAAACCCAAATACATTACCCTCTTTGCCGGTTCCCCCACCGATGGCAACGCCTTTTTCTTCTACGACGGTGCAATGAGCGTATTAAACCCCTACATCGATTCTGGCGTTCTTAAGGTTATTGGCCCCTATCCCAAGACCAGCAAGGACACTGCCAACTTTACCCGTGTTGCCACCGAAGGCTGGCAGGGCCCCATTGCCAAGACCAGAATGGAAAACCTTTTAAGCAACGATGCCCGCGACGTAGTTCTGGATGCTGTCTTAGCCCCCAACGACACCCTGGCCCGCGCTATTATCGAAGCCTGCAAGGCCGATGCAAAATACCGCAGCAAGTTACCCGTGGTCTCTGGGCAGGATGCCGAAATCGACTCCCTCGTTTCTATTCGCAACGGCGAGCAGTACATGACCGTGTTTAAAGACACCAACAAGCTTGCCGAGGCAGCAGTTATTCTTGCCGACGCCATTGCCAAGGGGCAAACCCCCAATATTCCCGGTGCCGTTTTGGCCTCCGGCGATCTGCGCGAAATTGGCAATACTGGCAAAAAATATGTAAATGCCTATCTATTAGACCCTATCTCGATAACCAAGGACAATGCCAACGTCCCCGTCGATGCTGGTTTCTACACAGCCGAAGAATCGGCAAAACTTAAATAAAAAAATAGACTGATGTTCCGCTGCGGGCTATAATGGGCCCGCAGCATATTTCTTTTCTAGGGTAGCATATGCCCAATTATTCTAATGGCAAGGAGCAGTCTGTGGACGATTATATACTTACAATAGATAGGCTAACCAAAGAGTTCCCTGGGGTCCTTGCCTTGGACAAGGTTAGCTTAAAAATAAAACGTGGAGAAATTCACTGTATCTGTGGCGAAAATGGCGCGGGCAAATCCACTCTAATGAGCGTCATAAGCGGTGTCTACCCCAAGGGCAGCTATACCGGCCAAGTCTTTTACAAGGGAAGGGAGACGGCGTATAAAAGCGTTAAGGACAGCGAAAAAGAGGGGCTGGCAATTATTCACCAGGAACTGGCCCTATCGCCGTATTTATCAATATATGAGAATATTTTTCTTGGCCACATGAAGACCACCTTTGGCATAATAAACTGGGATCACTATATAAAAGAATCGAACAAATATTTAGAAATAGTTGGGCTTAAAGAGCCCCCCGAAACAATTGTAAGCAAGTTGAGCGTTGGCAAACAACAGCTCGTAGAAATAGCACGGGCCCTGTCCAAAAAAGTAGAATTGCTTATTTTAGACGAGCCCACCTCCTCCTTAAACGACGAGGAAAGCGAAAAACTTTTAGAGCTCATGCTCCAGTTTAAAAAACAGGGCATTACCTGTGTAATGATCTCGCACAAGCTGCACGAGGTGCTTAAAGTTGCCGATACGGTTACAGTTCTGCGGGATGGCAAATCAATTTCCAGCTACAACGTAAAAGAAGACGAGCTAACCGAAGAGACAATAATTCGCGACATGGTTGGACGCAATTTAGAGCACCGCTTTCCCAAAGAATCGGTAGAAATTGGCGATGTGATCTTCGAGGTTAAGAACTGGTCCGTCTACCACGAGGATTATCACAATATAAAAGTTGTCGACGACGCCTCGTTTTATTTACGGCGTGGCGAAATCCTGGCCTTTTGTGGCCCTATGGGGGCGGGGCGCACCGAACTTATGATGAGTATTTTTGGCAAGATGTATGGTTCGAAAAGCGAAGGCGAGGTCTTTATCGAGGGCAAGAAAAAAGAACTCTCTTCCAGCAAGGCGGCCATGAAGGCCGGGCTGGGCTATATATCCGAAGACCGAAAAAACTTGGGCCTTATACTTTTACAGGATGTAAAGACCAATATTTCCAATTCCAGCCTCGATAAAATTTCTTCCTTTGGCGTGGTAGACCGGCAAAAGGAAATTAACACGGCAGAAAAATATAAAAAAGACTTAAACATTCGCACTCCATCTATTTCGCAGATTGTGCGCAACCTTTCGGGGGGGAATCAGCAAAAGGTGGTGGTAAGTCGCAGTCTTATGGCGGACCCCGAAATATTCATTGTCGACGAGCCGACAAGGGGCATCGACGTGGGCGCAAAGACCGAAATTTACAGCATCTTAAACGCCATGGTGGCCCAGGGCAAGAGCATTATTATGGTAAGCTCCGAACTGCCCGAGGCAATTGGCATGGCCGACCGCATATACGTTATGAACGAGGGGAAAATTAAGGGGGTTCTTACCCAAGAAGAGGCCACCCAGGAAAAAATAATGCAGATGGCATTGGCCAAATAATTTTAATGGCAATACTACACTAAAAGGCAGGAGCACAAATGGAGAGACAAGAAATACGCACCACCAGTTTTATGGATATTATTCGCAACAATATCCGCAATTATTCAATGTTTTTAATTTTAGCCTTAATCATGCTTATTTTTGGACCCATGGTAAGCTGGCGGAACTTTAGCGCCCGCAATATTACCAATATATTTTTCCAATACAGCTATGTCCTTATTTTAGCTGTGGGCATGGTGCAGTGTATTATTATACTGGGCATAGACCTTTCTGTTGGCTCTGTCTGCGCCTTTGTCGGCGCCCTTACTGCCATGGTCTACAACACGGGCGTGGGCATGCCCCTGACCATTGTGGCGGGCCTTTTAATTGGCCTGGGCATTGGCGCCTTCCAGGGCCTGTGGATAGCCTATGCAAAGATACCCGCCTTTATAGTAACGCTTGCCGGCATGATGCTTTTTAGGGGGCTCACCTACATCATTACCAATATCAATCCCATAAGCTTAAAGGACAATGGCTATTCCTATTTGGCCACCGGCACGGTGGACGAGGTGCTCAAGCTCAAGCCCATTGTGCAAAGTGGCTCGTTTAAGCTCTACCCCGCTGCCCTGGTAATTGGGACTTTTTTGGTATTGCTCTTTATTGTGGCCCAAATTTTTGCCCGTCGCAAAAAAATTGCCAACCATTTCGAGGTTAGCTCTTTGCCGGTCTTTATTGCCAAAATTGCTCTTATCAGTCTTTTGGTTTTAGCCCTCTGTGAACGCTTTGCCGAATACCGCGGGCTGCCCATTGTGGCCCTTGTGGTAGGGGTTACCGTCTTTGTCTTCCACTTTATTTTAAACAACACCGTCCTTGGCCGCTACATCTACGCGGTGGGTGGCAATGCCCGTTCGGCAAAGCTTTCGGGCATTAACTCGGAGTTTATCAACTTTATTGTCTTTGCCTTTATGGGCATGCTCGCCGGTCTTGCGGCCATTGTCTCTACCGGCTATATGAATACGGCCCTGCCCCAGGCCGGGCTTAACTTCGAAATGGATGCCATTGCCGCCTGCTATATTGGCGGTGTTTCGGCCTCGGGGGGAATTGGCAGTGTAGTGGGCGTTATTGTCGGGGGCCTTGTTATGAGCGCCATTAACAATGGTATGTCGCTTATGAACCTGGGCCAGCACTACCAATATGTGGTAAAGGCTGCGGTCGTGCTTTTAGCGGTCTATTACGATATTTACACCCGTCGCAAGGCCGGTTTAGGTTAAGAGCAGCTCTAAAAACCGATGTTTTTAGTGGCCTTCGCTATAGCCAAAATGCCTGTCTAAGACCGGAAGGCGCTGCGCAAACCAGTGGGCTATTTGTTCGCGGTTAATGTCCCTGGCAGATTTTCTGCCATGGGGCAGCTTCCTTTCTTGCCAATTCCCCTTCGCCCCAATGGTGGTATTAATTATTCTTTTAAGTATAAAAATTACCAGATAATTCATTATTATGATGTTTTTACTCAAGCGGAATATCTGTCCGTAATTTGTCGACTACATCTTCCAATGTTGTATTTTCATCTTCTTTTCTTGACATATAATACGTAGTGTTTTATATTTTATACGTAAGGAGGCTGATTATGCCCAAAAAACTGACGTTAAACATTGATGATGAATTGATTGCTTTTGCTCATTCTTATTCTCAGCAAAATGGTTTGTCAATTTCTAAGCTTTTTGAACAATATCTAAATCGTTTGCGTTCAACTGATCAAAACCAGGAATTCAATTCGAAAACTGCCACGCTATATGGCCTTTTTCAGGATTCTCCTATTCCCGATAAAAAACAATTAAGAAAAACATTCCATGAAAAAAATTCTGATTGATCTAAATATTATTCTTGATTTCCTTAATAAACACAATTTTCACCAAGAAGCAGCACAACTAATTAATATGTGTGTGGAAAAAAAAGTATCGGGATATATTTGCGCACATGAAGTAACAACTTTATCATACTTTCTATTTAAAGAACATAAAGATAAAACAAAAGTAATAAACACACTTACTGCGTTACTAGACATTTTTAGTATAATTCCAATTGATGAATATATCTTGCGCGATTCATTAATTTCACCAATTGCAGATTATGAAGATGCAGTAATTGAAGTAAGTTCTATGAAAACTAATTTAGACTACATTATTTCACGGAACATTTCTGACTTTAAATTATCGCGTATTCCAACATACACACCGGAACAATTTTTTAATTTTTGATTTTTCCTCGCCCGCCTTTTGGGGTGGCAGTTTATGACCGGAATAATCAGTAAGCGCGTCCGTCGGAATATCTCATGCAATTTGGTCCTCCAAATGCATAAACTATTTAGACTTGATTTGCTAACCTCACCCTGATACAGCTATTTTACTTTTTTATCGCGAAGACTTTGTTTTTTTAAAATGTCTTCTTTTTTAAAATGGATAATGGAAAAAAAGAATATACCAATTAAGGAAACAGTGAATAAAATTATAATGGAGATTAAATCGCTTGATTTAGATGCAACAATTACTAAAACGCTTAGAATAAGTTGTAGAATCCCCAGCATTATTAAGGTTTTACGGGAAGAAAAGCCCAAAAGCATAATTTTGTGGTGCAAATGGAATTTATCGGGAACGGAAAACTTAGTATGCTCGCGCCACCTTCTCCAGAATGCCGCAAAGGTATCGAAAATAGGAATGGTTAAAAGAGCAAAAGCGTAGTACAAAGGAATGCCACCACTGTTGCCATCTGGGTTTTTAAGAAAGGGAATTATAGCTAACATAAAACCTAAAAATTGGCTTCCGCTATCCCCCATAAAAATTTTTGCCTTGGGAAATGGTAGATTAAAAACTAAAAAGCCTAAAATTGAAATTGCTAAAAAAATACTTATGGTAAAGCCTAAATTATTTCCCTGCAGATAGAAAATAAAGCCATAACTGAGGCTTACCATTAAACTGATTGTACCGGCTAAGCCATCAATGCCATCAATTAAATTTAGAGCATTGGTAACGCCCATAATCCAAAAAAAAGCTAAAATATAGCCAAAAAAGCCAAGATCAAAGTGTATAGAAAACGAAGCCAAGGTAAATTCATTAAACCTATACCCTACTAATAATATAAAAATGGTAGCTATAATTTGGGCAAACATTTTATATCTTGCACGCCAAGGCTTAATATCGTCGAGCAAACCCATAATAAAAATAAAGAAAAGGGCAATAAATAAAAACGTAATATGGAGTTGACTTATATCGGCATTTGTATATGCATAAATGTATATAACAAAAGAAATAATAAAACTAAGAAAAATGCCAACTCCGCCTAAACGGGGGATAAAGCCTTTGTGAATTTTTCTTTCGTTGGAAACATCGTAAAGGCTATATTTTTTTGATACAAGAAGCGTAAGAAAAACAGTCAAAACCGAGGTAAAAAAAGTTGCCACACTTAGTATCAGTATCATTACGTTTATTTTCCCCTATAAAATAAGACTAAGGCTGTTATACCGCAGCTATTAATCTTTGTTCTTTTAAGATTTTTTAAATATTGCCTAAAACAATTAATTCTTAAGGACTATTTAAAAAATACCTCTTATTGTGTAAAAAGGTAGTTTTAACGACAAAAACACTATAAAGGTAAGCCTAGGATAGCTTATAAAACCGACTAAAGCAAGGGCGAAAGCTAATACCACCTTTTTGCGACGAGTTTAATTGATATTTACAATTCATTTTATTACTCGGCCCGAAGGCGTCCGTAGAACATTTGCTTAACCTGCAATTCCGTGCCCGAAGGGCTTGGCGCGATTTGTGCGTAAGATGAGCGAAGCGAGTAGCACAAACCGTGACAAAGGAATTATCCGGTTGAAGCGGTTGTTGGGCGCTTCCTTTTATATTCCTGTGATAAGAAAATCAATTGCTGAAAGAATATCGTGGCGTTCTACTAAGCAGTCACAAACTGATGATCCAAGTTGTGATTTTGGAATTCCTGCCATTTGCTGTGTTAATAACACATAATCTTTTTTCTTAATAGTTATTATCGGATTTAAATTTCTAATTATCCCTTTCCCAATTTTATCTTTATGCATCAATGGGATAACCATTCTGGTTTTTATATCTGATAATAATGTCGATTGAACATCAACTAAATATGGATATAGTTTTTTTGATTTCTCATTCATATTTTCATACACATGGTATTGAGACATTAAAACATCCTAATTTCATCGCTAAAAAGGCCATATTCTTCAAGAATAGTATTATACGATTCTATTGCTTCTCTATTTTCTTCCTTCCAAAGATCCACTTTTTTTGATTTAAGGGCTTCTGATAAAGCAGTTTCAAGAGTAGCTGATAAATTTATCTTGTACTCTTTTGCCTGAGTCAATAAATCTCTATTAACCGTTAGATTGGTCGGTTTTTTAGGGGCATTAACATTATATAAAGTTGACATAATACACCTCCTGTATGCATACAATATATGCGCATAAAATATATTTGTCAAGAAAGAAGATGTAATGATCTGGTATTTTTAGTCCTCGGCCCGAAGCAGAATTATGATCCTCGACATAGAGCCAGTCGC
>CAZBJJ010000014.1:0-7967 GCA_964492245.1 uncultured Spirochaetales bacterium
TTTGGAGCGGTGCGAGAGCGGCCGAATCGGGCTCCCTGCTAAGGAGTTGTGCCCCGCAAGGGTACCGGGGGTTCGAATCCCCCCTGCTCCGAGAACACGAGGTTGTAGCTCAGCTGGATAGAGCATCAGATTGCGGATCTGAAGGTCGGAGGTTCGAATCCTCTCAGCCTCAATTATTTTGGAGAGATGCGAGAGCGGTTGAATCGGGCGGTCTCGAAAACCGTTGATCTCGTAAGAGATCCGAGGGTTCGAATCCCTCTCTCTCCGGGAGTAAGATCTTGTAGCAAAAAGGGGATTCGAACCGGAGTCTCCGCCGAGCGCATAGCGAGGAAGAGGCGACAGGTAGAAAGTCATCAGTTTTCTTATTTTGGAGAGGTGTCCGAGAGGTTGAAGGTGCACGCTTGGAAAGCGTGTGTGCCCAAAAGGTACCGGGGGTTCGAATCCCCCCCTCTCCGCTATTCCCCGTATTCAGGCCCCATGCGAAGCGATGTTGCCCAAGCCCATCAGGTCCGGAAGGAAGCAGTGGTAAGTAATTATCGTTTGCGCCGTGGTCTTCCTGAGTACGGGGTTTTTTGTTATACTTATTTTTATGGCATACGAAGTTACCGCAACCCGGCGGCGACCCAAGACATTTGATGAACTCGTCGGTCAGGATTTTGTAGTTGCAACCCTAAAAAGCTCGATCGAGTCCGGCAAAATAGCCCAGGCCTACCTTTTTTCTGGCCCTCGAGGCTGTGGCAAGACAAGCGCCGCCCGCATTTTAGCCCGTTCGCTCAATTGCACCGCCCCAACGTCGGCTGGCCCCTGCGGTAGCTGCTCCAATTGCGTGGAAATAGCACGGGGCGCCAATTTAGATGTTATAGAAATCGACGGTGCTTCCAATACAAGTGTAAACGATGTGCGCCAAATTAAAGATGAGGTATTATTTCCGCCCAATTCCAGTAAATATAAAATATATATTATTGATGAAGTCCATATGCTCTCTAACTCGGCATTTAACGCCCTGCTTAAAACTATCGAAGAGCCACCCCCGTGGATTATTTTTATCTTTGCCACAACCGAATTGCATAAGGTTCCCGCTACCATAAAAAGTCGCTGCCAACAGTTTGCCTTTAGGCTTATTTCTATTGATATTATCAAGGATATTTTGGCAGATACCTGCAGGGAGATGGGCATCGAGGCCGATAGCGAATCCCTGTTTTGGATTGCTCGGGAAGCGACCGGAAGCCTGCGCGACGCCTATACCCTCTTCGACCAAGTACTCGCTTTTTCTGGTGGCAAAATTGATGCCGCCCTAATTCGCGAAAAACTGGGCATTATAGGCCAAGAGGCAGTGGACCAGCTTGTTAGCGCCTGCACCCGCGGAGACCGCGAAGCTGCTTTTAAGCAATTGGACGAAGTGCTTCAACAGGGCCTGTCGATTGAACAGCTTGTAGGCGATCTGAGCACATATTATAGAAGCCTCTTGCTTATTAAATCTGGTATTACCCGAGATTCCCTTATAGGATATTCGGTAGACCGCTTTAATCCCGAAAACCTAGAAAGCCTTAGCGTAGCGCAGATACATCATGCCCTGGACCTTCTTTTAAATCTTTATCGCAATATTCGTTTTTCGGTATCGCCCCGCTACGAAATAGAGGCCACCATTGCCGCCCTTTCTTGGCTTTCCTCCTGGATTTCGATGGAAGAACTATCCGCTGCCGTAGAAGGCGTCCAAGGCCTGCTGCGCGGCCAGGGAGAGCCAATAATAGCTGCCCCTCCCGCCGATATCTCCATTGGCGAGGCATTTAATAAGATGATTGCCGAAAAAAAAAAGCCCCAAACTCTAACTGAGCTTCCACCAGAAAAAAATCCAGAGCCTGTACAGAGGGCAGAAGTAACAAGGCCCGAGCTGTCGGCCAGCGAGCTAAAAGAGGAACTTGAAAAAATATTTAAACGGAACAGGGGCTTTTTGGCATCGGCCTTGGCAAAAAGTGACTCCTGGCAGCTAGATGGCAAAAATTTAAGTATTCGCGTGGGCGATAAATTGACCGCAGAGCTCCTAGAAAAAGAAAGCGCAATTATTATAAATGAATCGCAACAACTGCTTGGACGCCCTCTGGGTTTTGCCATCAATATAGAAAAAAGGGAAGAAAAAAAAGAAGAAGCACAAGGTGAGCACGCTGCAGCAGTGGAAAATGTTATCAGACTTTTTAGAGGCACAATAGTAAACTAAAATCCTTAGAGGGGAAGACGATGAATATCAATCCATTTGACCTACTTAAAAACGCCGGGAAAATTCAAGAAGAGATGGGCAAGATGCAGGCAAAACTGCAGAACCTGCGTGTGCGTGGCAGCGCCGGCGGCGGCATGGTCGAGATAGAATTAAATGGCAAGCTGGAATGCATGGCGGTGCGCATAGACCCGCAGGTGGTGGATAGCAGTGATATACCCATGCTGCAAGATCTAATAAAGGCAGCGCTTAACAATGCCCAGGAAAAGGCAAGGGATAGCATACAAAACGAACTGGGCCCCATGGCCGAAGGTATGGGGCTTGCATGAACTGCATCGATGAATTGGTCGCTCTTTTTTCGCGCTTTCCAGGTATTGGGAAAAAAAGTGCCCTTAGAATGGTCTGGCACCTTGTCGAAAGCGATGTCGCCTTTGCCCATGCCCTGGCCCAGGGTATTGAACAGCTTAAGGAAACGCTTATTGCTTGTAGCATCTGCGGTTCCTGGGCCGAGGAAAGCCCCTGTCCCATTTGCCAGGACCCTGGCCGGGATCAAGGCCTTATTTGCGTGGTCGAACGCCCACAGGATGTGCGCGTTATCGATGATTCGCACGAATACCGGGGCCTGTACCATGTTCTGGGTTCCCTTATTGCACCGCTCGAAGGAAAGGGGCCCGATCAGCTGCGCCTAAAGGAATTGCAGCAGAGGGTTCGCGGTGGCGGCGTGAGCGAAATTATTTTGGCATTAAACCCTACGGTAGAGGGCGACACCACGGCCCTGTATATTCAGCGCGTTTTTAAGGACAGCGGCTTGGCGATTACCCGCCTGGCCTCTGGGCTGCCTGTTGGGGGCGACCTAGAATATGCAGACCGCCTCACTCTTTCTCGAAGCTTTAGGGGAAGAACCCCACTGTAATGTGCCAGGTGCAAGGTTCGGTAAACTAGGTAAATCTTGAGGTAAAACTTAGAAAAGAGTATAGTTTTCTGATGGAATATAAGGCTCTTGCTCGAGCGCTTTCGGTTTTATTGGCAATTGTTGCCCTTTTTATGCTCCTGTGTATGCTGGCAGGTCTTTTTTTGGGCGAAGGTACATTTGCCCTTTTGGCCTTTGCGCCGGCGGTGGCCCTGGGCCTCTTGTTTTTGCTCTTTGTCCTTTTTACTCGAAACCACACTACTTCCCTATCGGCCCGGGCTGGCTATCTTTTTGTCAGTTTGGCCTGGATACTCTCGGCCAGCCTTGGGGCCCTGCCCTACATTTTTAGCGGAAGTATGCCCAGTTTGGCCGATTCTTTTTTCGAGGCGATGAGTGGTTTTACCACGACCGGGGCCACCGTTGTGGGGAATATTGAAGCCCTGCCCAGAAGCCTGCTTCTCTGGCGTGCCACAACCCACTGGCTGGGGGGCATGGGCATTGTGGTGCTTACGGTGGCCATTTTCCCGCTGCTGGGTATCAATGGGCGGGCCCTCATGGAGGCCGAATCGCCGGGGCCTCAGGTGGAAAAATTTACACCGCGGCTTTCGCAGACTGCCTCTATTCTCTGGTTTATCTATCTTGCTTTTACAGCGGTCTTAGTCGTGCTCTTGTTGTTTGGGGGAATGGATATAATTGATGCCCTGAGCAATGCCTTTTCGACAATGGCCACCGGTGGCTTTTCCAACAAAAACGCATCAATTGCCGGATATAATTCGGCATATATAGAAATAGTTATTACCATTTTTATGGTGATGGCGGGCATTAGCTTTTCCCAGTATTGGCGCATTTTGCGTGGCGATTTTCGCACTGCCTTTTTGGATAGCGAAACGAGGGTGTATCTTATTATTTTTGTTGTTGCCAGCCTGGGTATCACCATCAATATATATCAAAACAATATCTTTCCTAGTCTGGCTCAAAGTCTGCGCTATGCCTGTTTCCAGGTGGCCTCGATTTTTACCACTACGGGTTCGGCGACAACGGATTATCTTGTTTGGCCCGCTTTTTCGCAGGCTGTTTTATTCATTCTTATGCTTATCGGCGGCTGCGCGGGGTCGACGGCAGGGGGCATTAAGGTGAGCCGGGTACTGACGCTTTTTAAAATGGCCTTGGCCGAAATGAAGTTTCTTTTGAATCCGCGGGGCATTTACGGCATTTTTGTAAATGGTCGCTATATGCGCAAAACCATTGTCTACGACATTGCGGCAATGGTCTATTTGTATATTGGTTTTATGCTGTTGTCTATGTTAGTGCTCAGTGCGGGCGGTTTCGATATTTTAACCAGCCTTAGCGCCACCATGGCCTGTCTGGGGAATATTGGTCCGGGTTTTAGCCTAGTGGGGCCAAGTTTTAACTATGGTTTTTTCCCCTCGTGGGTCAAGTTCTGGCTGTTTTTTGTTATGATGGCCGGGCGCCTAGAGATGTACACTGTCCTTATTCTCTTTACCCGCAGCTTCTGGCGCCGTGCTTAGGGAAGCGGAAGACTGTCCGCATACAGATCCGAGGGTATGCTATTAAAACTTGAGCGTTACGCCGGCAGCTACATAGCTAAGGGCACTGTAACCAATTTCTACGCTGGCACCTAATTTTGGTGTAAAGAAATAGCGGGCACCAATATTTGCACCATAATAAAATTGGCTATAATCCGTATTAGGAAGACGATAATCTTCGTACCCAGCTTTAGGATTGTCTTTCATGGTAAAGCTGTAATAGCCCAAAGAAATGGAAGCATAGGGGTCTAGGTTTTTAATACCCAGGCTGACATGCCAGGAGGCGCGGGCAGCCACAGCAATTCCCGTATAATTGATGGTAGAGTAGAGTGTATCGCTCGATGATGTAGTAAAACCGACGAGGCCACCAAAGGAGGTGGGAAAGCCAAATACCGGCAAGACGTATTCAACGCTGGCCTGCAGAGGGGGAATAACGGTTGACCCCATTATTGGTGTACCAAAACCCACCCCTACGTTAGCTAAAATATTGCCTTTTTGGACAGTGTCGGGATAGGATTTGTAATCAAAATCCATTGCGCTAAGGCTTCCGGCGGCAATTGCTGTTACAAGCAAACCAATGAAAATGCTTCTTGTGTGCTTCATATAAACTCCTTGCAGTCTTTCCTGCTGTCAAAAAAATATTTAAAAGCCCTATAGCGAGCTTTTTGGCCATAGTAATTGGTGCGCTTCTGTGTTAATTGCTAGATGCTCATTAATGAAGTCTTTTAAAGACCGAAGAAGGGCCTCTTTAATTTCTACTTTTATAACGACGTCAGATTTTCTCGTGGCTGGTTGGGTAGCACGCAAGGCACTTTCGTATGCGGTGAGTAAGGATTGCAAAGAATCTATTGCCTTTGTGGGAACTGCCCAATCAATTTTGTGTATTAAGCAGAGATCTATTAGGCTGCGAGTAAATTCATATAAATCGCTATCTATGTGTGGTAGTGCGTAATCCATAGGTGGAATATATAAAATGATTGAAAAATGTACCCAGATTTAATATTCGTTCTACCTAAATAGCAAAAAAACATTCCTAAATGGTAAAAATAAATCTATTATACCTTGGGCCTTTGTGTTAAATTTAGATTGATGAAGATACTGTTAGCTGATGATACAAAAAACGAACTCAATCTCATATCTGGACTTATTAAAGAATGGTCTACAAAACATAGAAATGGGCAGGAACTTTCGGTGGCCCTCATTGAACAGCAGTCGGGTACAGCAGCTCTCGAAGCCTACGATACCTTGGCCCCCAGAGGAGCTGCCAAGTATTGCAATATTAGATATTGTCATGCCGGATATGTTGGGCACCGACTTAGCCATAGCTCTGCGAAAAAAAGGCTTTACGGGGCAGATTGTTTTTTTGACAAGCTCCAACGAATTTGCCAGTGAGTCCTATGAGGCAAAGGCCTTTGCCTACCTATTAAAACCTGTCAATAAAAAAAAATTGTTTGCCCTATTGGACGAACTTTTTTATGCAATATCAAAACAAAAAGAGAACACCGAAGATAGCGCCGGTATTATTATTAAATCGAAGGGCGCACAATTAAGATTATTATTTAAGGAATTAAAGTGGGTCGAAGTAAAATCGCATTCATTGTATTTTTATATTGAAAATAAAAAAGGACCAGAAGTATTAAAAATTCCTAGGAGCTTAGCGGGAATTAAAGAGAGGCTCGGCGTAGATGCGCGATTCGGACAATCTCATGCATCATTTATTGTAAATATGGACTATGTAGCAACGGTGACTGCGAATGAAGCGTTAATGACATCGGGCGAACATCTGCCCATTAGTCGGCGACAGGCAGAATTTAGAGCGCATTATATAAAATATAGCTTAGACAAGATGACGGTCTTACACAGATAATTAATGAACACCTATACAATTGATATAATTAAACTACTTAGTTCGGTTATCGCTAATATTTTGATTGTTGTCTTTACCTTCCAATTAAAGATAAGAAAAATCGCCGCATTCTTAATTCTTGTTGGCGGCCTGCTATTCAATATTGTTCTAGACCATTATTTAATTGTGTTAGGTAATACCTTCTTGCTTGCCCTTCAGTTGGACACATTAATTTTTTGTATTATTGTCGTACTAATTTCCGCAGGAAATATATATGGACAGGTTTTTTTCCATTACTCTCAAAATCTTTTTACCAACTGTATTGCCGTTATTGGGCTATATGTCTCCGGTATTAATTATTGGTTTGGTTTTGCGTTTACTGAATTAATCCTGCTTTTATATTTAGTGTCAATGCTCAAATTTGGCACAAAAGTGGTTACTGCGGTACGTGCATTTTTAAAAAGCTCGTTTTGGAAATTATTGATTATCTATCCCATTGCTGCGTATTATGCGCTGCGTTTAGTGGCATTTGAATTGCCCCGAGCCATGTTTGCTCCTCGCTCAGATATTATGTTGGCAATTTCCCTCCTTGTCGGTATAGTAATGTCGATATTGATTATCTGGTTGGCGCAGCAAAAAACTGATGCCGAATTAAAAACTGCCGAGAGCATTATGATTTTGGCTACCGGAGAAAGCTATTATAAAAACTTAACCGAAGTTCTTGAACGCATTCGTATTATCAAACACGATTATAAACACGAACTTGCAGCAATTAAACACTTTGTTCAGAATAATCAAATACAAGAGCTTAAAGATTTTTTAATGTTGCCGGGTGTTGTGGACAGGGAAGATGTCCTTAGTATTTCTAAAAATCCAGTGGTAAATGCGCTTTTAGTGCATTATATCAATATATGTAAACAAGAGTCGATTCAATTTACAACGATGGTCAATCTGCCAAGACTTCTTCCGGCAGGGCAGGGAGGCCCTAGTCCTAACAATTATGAACTCTGTGTTGTCGTTGGCAATCTTTTGGAAAACGCAGTTGAGGCGAATGTAGTGTTACCGGCGAAAGAACGCTTTATTCAGTTAAAAATACATTGCAATGAAAATCGAATTATTGTTGATATTAAAAACAGCATGGCGGGAAGGGCTCAATATGACGAGAACGGCTTACCAATAAGTAACAAACAAAAAGACTTCGAGCCCAATACCCATGGCCTAGGCTTAAAGAGTGTTAAAACAGTTTGTGAGCACTATAATGGTCTTTTCCTTTGTTCCGATAAGGATGGAGTCTTTAGCGCATCGGCTGTGTTAAATATATAGGCCTTCTATTCAGTCGGTAATTTTATTTTTGTCTGGTTTTTCTGGGTGTTGATGAAGATGAACTGAGCGGGCATCCGCATGAATGTAGGTGTCCCCCAATCCCTGATCCCGGTCTAAGGTCTCTTCCTC
>CAZBJJ010000014.1:8067-41385 GCA_964492245.1 uncultured Spirochaetales bacterium
ATTAGGCCCTCTTTTTGCAAAAATACTGCAAAAAGGGGCTTTAAGGCTGGTTTATCGAAGCTTGCACCTGGCAGTTTTCGGGGCTATCAGAGTACAATATTTACCAGCTTATTGGGCACCACGATGACCTTTTTAATGTCCTTGCCCTGGATAAATTTTTGAACCTCATCGGCCTCGGTGGCCAGTTTTTCTAATTCAGCATTGGGCGTGTTGGCCGCAACCATAAATTTATGGCGCACCCGACCTAAAATTTGCACGACAATGGTTACCTCGTCGTCCTTTGTCAGCGCCTCGTCCCAGACAGGCCAGGCCTCATAGGCCAAGGTATCGCCATGGCCAGAGCGCTCCCAAAGTTCCTCGGCCAGGTGGGGGGCATAGGGGCCAATAAGCTTAATCATTGTCTCCCAGGCCACCCGTGGCAGGGTTTTAAGCTTGGCCAACTCGCTGGAAAAAACCATCATCTGGCTGATAGCGGTGTTAAAGGCCAGGGCATCGGTATCCTTGCTCACCTTTTTAATTGTTTTGTGCATAAGCCGCAGGGTATCCTTGTCGGCAGCCTCATCGCTCAAGGGCCTTTCGCCCAGGGCCCAAAGTCGCTCTAAGAAGCGGGAAACCCCCACCAGACCAGCGGTGGCCCAGGGCTTGCTCACCTCGAGGGGGCCCATAAACATCTCGTAAACGCGCATCGCATCGGCCCCATATTCGGCAATAATGTCGTCGGGGTTAATTACATTGCCCCGACTCTTGCTCATTTTTTGCCCGTCTTCGCCCAAAATCATCCCCTGGTTTACCAGGCGCTGGAAGGGCTCTTTGGAGTTTACAAGGCCAAGGTCGTAGAGTACTTTGTGCCAAAACCGACTGTAAAGCAGATGTAAGACCGCATGCTCGGTGCCCCCCACATAGAGGTCGACCGGCATCCAGTAGTCCACTGCCGTTTTCGAGGCAAAGCTTTCGGTATTTGTCGGATCTAAATAGCGCAAATAATACCAGCAGGAACCAGCCCACTGGGGCATGGTATTTGTCTCGCGCTTGGCCGTGGGAAAACCGCATTTAGGACAAACCGTAGTGAGCCAGGAGTCGATACCGGCCAGGGGCGATTCCCCCGTTCCCGTTGGCGCATAACTTTGGACATCGGGAAGGCGCAAGGGCAATTCCGCCTCGGGTACCGGCACAATACCACATTTGGGACAGTGAATAAGGGGGATGGGTTCGCCCCAATAGCGCTGGCGCGAAAAAACCCAGTCGCGCAATTTGTAATTTACCGCCTTCTTGCCAATGCCCTGCGCCTCCAGCCAAGCAGTAATTTTTTCCTTCGCCTCGGCTGTGGGCAGGCCGTTAAACTGGCCAGAGTTTACCGTCCAGCCTTCGGCAGGGGTGGGCTCATTGCCGGCATCAGTATAATCTTTGGTCGCATCGTAGGGCTCGAAGCTTACGGTGGGAATGATGGGCAAATTAAAGGCCTTGGCAAAATCCCAGTCGCGCTCGTCGTGCGCCGGAACCGCCATAATCGCTCCCGTGCCGTAGGAGGCCAGGACATAGTCGGCAATCCAGACGGGAATTTTGGCCTCGTTCATTGGGTTAATAGCATAGGCCCCCGTAAAGACCCCTGTTTTATCCTTTGCCAGGTCGGTGCGCTCTAAATCGCTCTTCTTTGCCGCAACATCAATATATTCAAGAACCATTTCGCGCTGTGCATCGGTGGTAATGCCCATCACCAGGGGGTGCTCGGGCGAGAGGACCATATAGGTGGCCCCAAAGAGGGTGTCCGGGCGGGTGGTGTAGACTTCGATAGTTTCTGTCCGGCCATCCAGTTTAAAATGGACTGTTGCCCCCTCGCTGCGCCCAATCCAATTGCGCTGCATCATTTTAACCGGCTCCGGCCAGTCCAAGCCGTCTAAGTCTTCCAGCAGGCGCTCAGCATAGGCGGTAATGCGCAAAATCCACTGGCGAATTCTGCGGCGGGTTACCTTGGTGCCACAGCGGTCGCATTCGCCATCCTTAACTTCCTCGTTTGCCAGGCCAGTTAGGCAGGAGGGGCACCAGTTGATGGGAGTATCGGCCTCGTAGGCCAGGCCCTTTTCGAAAAGCTTTAAAAATATCCACTGTGTCCAGCGGTAGTAGTCGGGGTCGCAGGTCGAGATCTCGCGGTCCCAGTCGTAGGAAAAACCGAGCGCCTTAATCTGGCGGCGAAACATATCAATATTTTTATGAGTCGTAACTGCAGGGTGGGTGCCTGTCTGAATTGCATAGTTTTCGGCGGGCAGACCAAAGGCGTCGAAGCCCATGGGGTGCAGGACATTAAAGCCATTCATGCGCAAAAAGCGACAATAGATATCGGTGGCGGTATAGCCCTCTGGGTGCCCAACATGGAGCCCCGAACCAGAGGGGTAGGGGAACATATCCAGAACATAGCGCCGCCTGGCTTTGTCAAAGGCGGGGTCTTCTACAGCGCGAAAGGTCTTGTTCTCTTCCCAGAATTTTTGCCACTTGGGTTCAATTGAATCGAATGGATAATGTGCCACAAATAACTCCTTGCTGGCATTCTACCGAAAAGCAAAAAAACCTACAAGACAAAGGCCCTTCGGTAGTTTTTGCCTGCTAAGCAAGGAGTTCTCTTTGGCCCGAACACGATTCGAACGTGCGACCTGCTGCTTAGGAGGCAGCCGCTCTATCCACCTGAGCTACCGGACCGGAATAAATATATCTTGGTTTTATTTGTAACAGGCCGGGGGCCAATTGTCAACGAGGTATAAAAACAGCTAAAATAAAGAATGTAAGGCGCCGGCTTGCTGTCTGCGCCTATGCAATCCCGCCTAACGAATCTAGGAGCAGATGTATGAAAACAAATCAAGGTGATGGCAATCTGACCAGCTTATATCGGGTCTATGTGGAAAAACGTCCGGGTTTTACTATAGAGGCAGAAAAAATCCTAAAAGAGATAAAAGCATGGTCGGCACCCGATGCGCCCGATTTGGCCAAGATTCAGGCTTTGCGCATTGTAAACCGCTACGACGTGGAGGGCTTAGACGAGACAGCCTTTAAAAATGCCTGTGGCAAGGTCTTTGCCGACCCGGTAAGCGATGTTTTTTATCTTGGCCCGGAGGTCCCCGGTTTAACGGGCAAAAAGGGCGAGTATGTTCTGGCAAGCGAGTTTTTGCCCGGCCAATACGACCAGCGGCAGGATTTTGCCGCACAGTGCCTAGAACTGCTTGCGCCCGCAAACGCCGACCTGCAGAGCCGCCCGAGGGTGCGCTGTGCGAAAATCTATGTATTTACCTTTGCCCAGAATCCCAGCGAGGCGGCAAAAAAAGTGATATCTCAAATTTTAATTAACCCAGTCGATGCGCGACAGGCCTCTTTGGCAATGCCCGCAAACTTAGATTTTCCCGGTGGGCAAGCCGGCAGCATCCCCGTTTTAGAGGGCTTTATCAATTTAAACGACAGCAGGGCTGCTGCTTTTTTGGCCGAATGGGGGCTTGGTATGTCCGAAGACGACCTGCTTCTGTGCCGGGATCACTTTAAAAAAGAGGGACGGGACCCCAGCTTGGCCGAAATGCGGGTTTTGGACACCTATTGGTCGGACCACTGTCGGCACTCCACTTTTTTAACAGAGCTACAGGGAATTGATATAGAAGATGGGCCCGGTGCTGGCGAGGTTCGCCGGGCGGTGGAACTCTGGGAGGCCGCCCGCGAAGAGGTGTATGGCGCCGAAAAGGCCAGTGAGAGGCCGCACAGCCTTATGGATCTGGCGACAATTGCCGCAAAACTTATGCGCAAGCGGGGTAAACTGGAGGACGAAGAAGTTTCTGGCGAGGTAAATGCCTGTTCGGTGCGGGTTAAGGCTGAATTTGACGATGGTACGACAGAGCCCTGGCTTTTTATGTTTAAAAACGAGACGCACAATCATCCCACCGAAATCGAACCCTTTGGTGGGGCCTCTACCTGTCTTGGGGGCGGTATTCGCGACCCCCTTTCGGGACGCTCTTTGGTGTATCAGGCAATGCGCATTGTCGGCGCCGGCGATCCTCGGCAGGCCGAACACGAAACCCTGCCCGGCAAGCTGCCCCAGATAAAACTGGCCCGCGATGCCAGTCGGGGCTATGCCAGCTATGGCAATCAAATTGGCGCCACCACCGGCCAGGTTACCGAGGTCTACCACCCCGGTTTTCTGGCTAAGAGAATGGAGATGGGGGCCCTTGTGGTGCGGCGCGAGGAGCCAGCAGCGGGAGATGTTGTCATATTAGTGGGAGCCGAGACCGGGCGCGACGGGGTGGGGGGGGCCACTGGTTCCTCCCGCGAGCATACCGACGAATCGGCCCAAAAAGCTGGCGCCGAGGTGCAAAAGGGCAATCCTGCCGAGGAGCGAAAAATACAGCGCTTATTCCGGCGCAAAGAACTGACGCGCCTTATCAAGCGCTGTAACGATTTCGGCGCCGGCGGGGTAAGCGTGGCTGTGGGCGAGCTGGCCCGGGGGCTTTTAATCAATTTAGATAAGGTTACCGTAAAATACCCGGGCCTAGATGGTATGGAATTGGCAATTAGCGAATCGCAGGAGCGCATGGCCGTGGTGGTGCAGGCTAAGGACGCCCCGGCCTTTATCGCATTTTCGCGCGAAGAAAACCTGGATGCCCACATTGTGGCCACGGTAACCAAAGAAGAGCGCCTAAAAATGACCTGGCAGGGCAGGACAATTATCGACCTCGATCGGGCCTTTTTAGATTTAAATGGCGCAACCCGCTATGCCAAGGCGCGCATTCTAGCCAATGACAACTGCACATGTAGCTCCTGTAACTGCCAAGGGACGCCGGAAAAAGTGCGACAGCCAGTGGCCTTTGCCGATGCCTTAGAAGCAGAGCTTGCAAGTTTGCGAACGGCCAGCCGCCGTGGGGTTCAGGAGATGTTCGACGGTTCGGCGGGAAAAAATGTGGTGCACTTTCCCTTTGGTGGCAAAACGCAGGGCAGTCCCGAAATTGGTATGGCTGCCCTTCTGCCCAGTTTGGATAAAAATAGCAAAAGTGCCAGCGTTATGAGCTTTGGCTGGCGGCCCGACATTGCCGAAAAAAGTCCCTTTTTGGGGGGCCGGGCGGCAGTTCTGGAATCCCTGGCAAAATACATCTGTATTGGTGGGGAGCTATCCCGTGCCCGCCTTAGCTTCCAGGAGTATTTCGAAAGCACCAGCTCCATGGAAGCCTGGGGCAAGCCCTTGGCAGCCCTGCTGGGGGCCCTGGAAGCGCAAATAGAGTTAGAGACGCCGGCAATTGGTGGCAAGGATTCAATGTCGGGTACCTATCGGGATCCCAGCAATGGTCACATAATAAATGTGCCCCCCACCCTTATTTCCATAGCCGCAGGCGTTACGCAGGTGGATAGAATCTCCAGCGCCACCCTCTCTGGCAAGACCGATAGCATTCTCGTCCTCTTTGCTGTTTCGCAAAAAGATATATGGAAGTCGTTTAAGGCCAATGCTGCCACCTTAGAGGCCCTGCGCAGAGGGGGCTTTGTACGCGCAGCCACAGCCCTAAGCGCAGCAGGACCTGCAAGCGCTCTGACCCTTATGGCCTTTGGAAATAACACCAGCCTAGAACTGGACATTGGCTTTTTGGAGCAAAGCTATACAGCAGGAAGCTTTATTTTAGAACTTGACCCCCAGGCAATTACCTCCTGCCTGGATAATTTGGAAGATGGTCTAAAGGACTGCATTAGCTGGGAAGTAATTGGGCGGACCTTGCCAAAAAATGGTTTAGGCCTTCAGACAGCCACATTGACAATCTTTAATTCGGCATTAAAGGACATCGATGGAAGGGAGGAGTCGGTCTCCATACCTTTGGCGCGGTTTCGCCAGGCCTGGGAGGGCAGTTTGACATCAGTCTATCCCCAGTTTTCGGGGGGCCAGAGCTTGACCGATGTAGAGGTAAATAGAAAAAATCATGCTATTCCCCTGGCCAAAGAATGGCATACTGGGCATACATTGGAAAAACCGAGGACAAAAAAACAGCCACAGGTCTTAATTCCTGTTTTTCCGGGCAGCCATGGCGAGTGGGATGTGGAAAAATCCTTTGTAGCAGCCGGAGCCCGCGTAAAATCTTCTGTTTTCTATAATAAGAGTCCAGGCCACCTCGAAGAGAGCTTTAAAAAACTGGCTGAAGATATTTCTCGAGCCGATATCCTAGTTATTCCCAATGGGGCGGTAGCCGGAAACGAGCCAGAGGGTGGGGCCAAGTTTATGGTAAATGTGCTTCGCGAAGAACGCATTGCACGGGCAATTGAGGATTTACTAGAAAAGCGAAATGGCCTTGTTTTGGGTCTGGGAAATGGTTTTCAGGCCTTGGTTAAGCTGGGAGTTTTTAAGGATGGAAAAATTTCAGAATTACAGGCAGGCGATATCAGTATAATGAGCAACCCGGTGGGGCGCTATGTTTCGCGCATGGTTCACACTAAAATAATGTCCAATAAGTCCCCCTGGTTGAGCCTGGACGCCGTAGGTGCAATATATACCCTGCCCGTCAGTAGCGAGGAGGGGGCCCTTGTCTTAAGCCCCGAGCAGGCAAGCAGCCTTTTTGCCGCCGGCCAAATTGCCGCCTGCTATTGCGACGAGGACGGAGAGCCAAATACCAGCGAGATCTGGAACCCGCTTGGCTCTGCCTTTGCCGTAGAAGCCCTTCTTTCCCCCTGCGGCCGTATATTTGGCAAGATGGCCTTAAGCGAGCGTATTGGCCCCGATACCTTTAAAAACATTCCCGGTGTGCGAGAACAGCGCCTGTTCGAGGCCGCAGTACAGTGGTTTAATTAATCGGGCTTTAATCGAGAAAAACTCCCTTTTGGTCCGCCAAAGGGGAGTTTTTTTTTAAATTTTATGCAATCATAGATTATACTATCTGTCAAAACCACTATGACATTAAATAGAAATATGTCATAGTAATGACGAGTCTTGCATAGAAGGAGATGCCGTGGCAAAACGGGGAAGGGTCGAAATTGACCGAGAAAAATGTAAAAGTTGTTATCTCTGTGTTCGCGCCTGTCCAAAGGATGTGCTTGCAGCAGATAGCACAATGAATATGGCGGGGGGCTATCCGGTATTTGCCAAAAATGCCGCAGCCTGTATAGCCTGTGGTGCCTGTTATATGGTCTGCCCCGATGTCGCAATCGAGGTCTACGAGCTGGAGGCAGGAGAATGAGCGAAGAAAAAAAATTGATGAAGGGCAACGAGGCAATTGCCGAGGCCGCAATACGGGCCGGCTGTATGGCCTACTACGGCTATCCCATTACCCCTCAAAACGAAATACCCGCCTGGATGGCGCGCGAAATGCTCGACCGCGGCCGCATTTTTGTGCAGGCCGAAAGCGAGGTTGCCGCAATAAATATGGTCTATGGCTCTTCGGCCGCAGGAGTGCGTTCGATGACCTCTTCCTCCAGCCCAGGCATCAGCCTAAAACAGGAGGGCATTTCCTATGCCGCCGGTGCCGATTTGCCCATGGTCATTGTAAACGTAGCGCGCACCGGGCCGGGCCTTGGGGGTATTTCTCCCGCACAGGGCGATTATTTTCAGGCCACAAGGGGCGGTGGCCATGGCGATTATTATTTGCCCGTTCTTGCCCCTTGGAGCGTGCAAGAGGCCGCCGATTTAACCTATCTGGCCTTCGATATTGCCGACCGCTGGCGAACACCGGTTATGGTCCTAGCTGATGGCATTATCGGCCAGATGCTCGAAGGAGTCATTCTGCCACCAGAGATAAACCCCGCCGATATTCCGCAGCGCGATTACACAGTGGGTAGCCGAAAGGGAAGCGGAAGGGCCAATCGGCATGTTACCAGCCTGGAACTCGACCTCGACCTTCTCGAGCAAAAAATAAGGGACCGCTTTGCCCGCTATGAGCAGATAAAAAAAGAGGAGACCCGCTGGCAAGAGGAGGACTGCGACGAGGCAGACCTCGTTTTGGTTGCCTATGGCACCTCGGCCCGCGTTGCACTGGGTGCAAAGCAGGAGGCGGAAAAACAGGGGCTGCGACTAGGTCTTTTGCGCCCTATCAGCCTTTGGCCCTTCCCCACCGAGCCAATTGCCCGCTTGGCCAAAATGGGCAAGACCTTTCTCTGTGTGGAAATGAGCATGGGCCAGATGGTCGAAGATGTGCGCCTTGCCGCTGCCGGCCTGGCCCCCGTAGAGCATTTTGGACGGGTTGGGGGAAATATTCCCCGCGAAGACGAGGTCTTAGCCAAGGCAATCGAAATATTAGGGAGAAAGGCATGAAAAAACTCTATGGACATCCCGCCTGTATGGAAAATATTCAGACAAAATATTGTGCTGGCTGTGGCCACGGGCTTATACACCGCCTAATTGGCGAGATTGTCGACGAGATGGGTCTAGCCGAGCAGACAATTTTACTTAACCCCGTTGGCTGCTCTATTTGGGCAAACCTCTATTTTAAATTCGACTCGGTTCAGGCGGCCCATGGGCGCACGCCTGCTGCCGCAACCGGTATTAAACGGGTGCGAAAAGACGATTTAGTCATATGCTATCAGGGTGATGGAGACCTAGCAGCAATAGGGACCGCCGAAATTGTGCATGCGGCAAATCGTGGCGAAAAATTTACAACTATTTTTGTAAACAATGCCATTTACGGCATGACGGGCGGCCAGATGGCCCCGACTACAATAATTGGGCAAAAGGCCACGACGGCGCCCAAGGGCCGCAACGCCAATGAAGATGGCATGGGCTATCCCATTCGCTCCTGCGAACTTTTAGCCAGCCTCGAAGGCACCCGCTATGTGGCGCGGGGGGCTGTGAACACCATGGCGAATGTAAGGAAAACTAAAAACATGATTAAAAAAGCCTTTCAGGCCCAGATGGCCGGTATAGGCTTTACCATGGTGGAAATCCTTTCCCCCTGTCCCACCAACTGGGGCATGGACCCTGTACAGGCGATGCAATGGCTGGAAAAAGAGATGCTTAGCGTTTTCCCTCTGGGCGAAATAAAAAACACACTTAATATGGAGGCCACTACATGACAGAGCGCTCACTTTTTGCTGGCTTCGGTGGCCAGGGCATTATATCTTTGGGGCAGATCTGGGTTTTTTCTGCAATGGCAGAGGGAAAAAATGTAACTTTTTTCCCCTACTACGGGGCAGAAAAGCGCGGCGGTATTGCCCGCGCCAGTGTGGTTATATCCGACGAGCCGGTTGCCAGCCCCCTGGTAACACGGGCCGATTCGGTGGTGGTTATGAACGACGATTCCCTTGAGATTTGCGAAAAGCTACTTAAAGAGGGGGGCTTAATGCTTTTAAATGCCGGCCTCATTACTAAGCGTCCCGCGCGCAAGGATGTGCGCGTTCAAGAAATACCCCTTACCCAGACGGCAGAAAGCCTGGGCGATATCAGGGTGGGAAATATGGTGGCCCTAGGTGCCCTGGCCCAACTTACCGCTGCCTTAAAGCTGGACGAGATAGAGAGTATTTTAATGAAGTTCTTTCCCGAAAACAAACAGCGTTTTATTCCCCTCAATGTGAAGGCGGTGGAGGCGGGTAAAAAGCTTGCTCTGGCATAATTTAAAGCTGCTCTGAATTATGCCAGCGTTTTAATGAGCGAGACCTGATTGCCGATATCGTTATAGATAACCTTGTCAAAGGCATTGAGGGTCATAAACAAACCGCGGCCGTGTTCGAGCAATTCGGGGGTGGCTTCCATGCCGGCCTTTAGGAATTTTTTATGATCAAAGCCATTGCCCTCGTCGCTTATGCGAAAGGTGGCCTTGGTAGAAGTTAACGAATACTCTACCGTTACCCTGCGCTTGCTATATTTGGGAATGGCCTGCCTTTCGTTGATGAACTCAAAATAGCGACCCTCCATCTGGGCCTTGGTTTTGTCCTCGTAGCCAACTTCTAAATTGCCGTGCTCAATGGCGTTAATAATTATCTCCCGCAGGCAGATCATTAAAAACGTGGCATCTTCCTCTTTTGCATATCGGCGCAGATTTTCGCCAATGTGGCGGGTTACTTCGTCTGCTGCCGAGAGCGAGCTGGCTAGGCGCCATGCTGCCCGCCCCTCGATAAAGGACTTGGTCAAAAGGCTTTCGGGGTCGGGCCGTACTCGCAGAATTAATTCATAAATATCGCCTGTCTTAACCCGTTCAAGGCGTAAAAGGCTGTTTTTGGGCTCCCCAAGCGGGGTTTTTAAGCGGAAAATATCTTCGCGGGCGGGGTTTTCGGTGGTTAGCGAGCTCGCTGCTAATTCCAGCATGCGTATAGGCCTTTGGCCTTCCCGCTCATCAATATACAATGCCTGGGTAAGTTTTAAGTTTTCGCTATTTGCGCGATTCAGGCCAAAAAAATCCTTTGCAGCCCGGTTCCCTTCGATAAAAGTAAGGTTTTTATCCAGAATAGCCACGGGTTCCAAGGTGCTTTCGAAAAGGCTTTTGTATTTTCGCTCGCTAGAAGCGAGCATTTCGCTGGTGCTGATAAGCTCATTAATTCGGTCGTCCAGGGAGGTGTTGAGCTCCGAGACCCGAGAATGTAAAAATTCAAATCGATTGGCCAAAATAAATGCTGTTCCCAAAGTAAAAAGAAGAAAGCCATAGCTTGTAAGCACAAGGGAAGAGTTCCAAAAAATTGAATTTAGAATATCAAAAATAGTGGTAACAAAGAGCAGACTCGAGCTCAAGGCAATATTCCCCTGGGGGCTGGAGATTAATTTTTGGAGGAGGGAAATAAATAGGGGTGGTCGTTTGTTCTTGTCCGAGGTCTTCCAGTTTTTCCATACACTGCGAAAATATGTAAATTGAATGCGAACAAGCCAATAATATACGGTCATAAAAAGACCAGTGGCCTGCCATATACGCAGAGTAAAATGGGCCACATTCATACTAAAGGCAAGCGCCGAGAGGACAAATACTAGACAGGCAGTAGTGTAGGCAATAGTAAGCTTCGAGACCTTGCCTAAATTTAAATGATCAAGAAAGGCACCGAGGCTGGGGATGACTAAATATAAAAAAGCAAGTTCTAATCGAGAAGTAATATTTGTGTCGGTCAAAATAAAACTGGCTGTCCGGGAAAAAAGATAAATGCCCAATAATATCGAAAACAGTCCCCAGTACAAATTGTAGTGATCTTTTGTCCTGCGGCTAAAAATAAATAGATGATAAATGCCAATAAAAATATAAAGGGCAATAAAAACTAATTCAAGCAATTCCGATTCATTGCGCTGTATGTCTTCCAGCTCTCCAAAGTAGTAAGGCCCATTTAAAAACATCCCAGAGGTGGGATATTTAATATCTCCTACTAAGCGAATTGCCACAATATTGCTGCCCATTTTTAAATGGTCTTTGTCTAAGGGGACAATAATTTTTTTTCTGCTGGCGTGATAGTTAATTTTTCCCTGTTCATCCAGGTGCATTTCTTTAAGAACCCGGTTTCCATTGACAAATATTTCCCAATTGTCGCCTAAAGAGGCAAAAAATAGGGCCGGATTGCGGATTTTTTCATTTGCTCTTCGAAATGCAGCCCAGGACGAGGCAGGCAGTTCAAAAGGGATGATATAGGTAAATTCTCGGTAATCGGGGGCAGAAAAATCGAAGCGTTTAAGTGCTGGTTTGCCAGGATATTCCACGTCGGTAAGGGCAAAGCTTCTGCCATTTGGGTTTGCTGGGACAAGCTGCCAAAGAGGGTCATCAGGTTCGGGAATGTGGTTGGTAAAGTTTAAACTAAACCCGGGCCGCACATATAGGGGAAAGTCGTTTAAAGAAATATGGATTTGTTTTTCGTCCTCTGCAGATGCATGCATGGAAAAAATAAAGCCAAAAAAGGCAAAAAAAACTGAAAGCCTGGCAAATCGATATTTCATTCAAAACTCCTTTACTTTCCAAACCTGTTCCCGACGCTTAATATTGTCCTGCGTTTTAATTACAAGACGGTATTCTCCCTCTTCGGGGAAGGACAAAACGGGCAAGTCGTATACAGCATTGCTTTGAATATAGACGACGTCCCTTCGAATAGTTTTATGCGTTAATGAACGATTGTCCAGTTTATAGAAAGAAATTTCGAAATTGGTCGATTTTCCCAGGCTGTTTTTTATAACAAAATTAAGGGAAGAGCCTTTAACAGCGGGTATTTTATCTTGAACTTCTTCATAGCGATTGGAGACCACTATTAGAATGGGGTCGCTGCCCCTTGCCTGCATGACCGCATCGAAGGCGGCTTGGGCCGCGCCAGCATATTTTATGTCGCGAGGTGCTGGGCTGGCGGCCGGGCGGGCAGCCTGGGTAGTTGGCGGTGAGGTTGTTGCTGGCGTCGGCGCCAGCGCAGCTGTCGGCGCCAGCGCAGCTGTCGGCGCCAGCGCAGCTGTCGGCGCCGGTGTCGCTTTAGGCGTAGTTGGCGGCACCGATTGTGTCGATGGCGAAGCTGTTGCCACCTGTGGTGGACTGTAGGGCTCATCATCCAAAATACGGCGCAGCCCAATAATGCGACTGGCATAATATTTTTCGGAAAGATTGGAAATAATAACCCCCGTCGTGGGACCCGCCGATGCCGCATGAATAAATTGAGTATCATTCAGGATAATTCCCACATGGCTGGGCCTACCAGCGCCAATGGTATCGAAAATAATTAAATCGCCTGCGCGGGCCTGGGAAAGCGAAATAGGACTGCCCGCCTTTGCCTGGGCGGCAGTGGTTCGGGGAAGGGGCAGGCCGGTGGCCTGCTGATATACATAGGAGGTAAACCCTGAACAGTCAAAACCCCTCGAAGAAATAGCGCCGTAGACATAGGGGACGCCAAGATGTTTTTTTGCCTCATTCCCTATGGCAATGCGAACGCCCTCTTGGGCTGATAGAGAAAAAAAAACGTTAAAAAAAATCAGGCTTGCACAGAAAAGCAGGCGTTTTGGCAGGGTTTTCATGGAAGATGTTTATCCCCAATGGTGGTTTTCACAATAGCGACAAGCTGTTCGGGGGTGAGTGGCTTAGACAAAATATGCCGGGCCCCAAATTGTTTGGCCAGTTGGACAAAGGCATCGTTGTCTATTTGCACCTTTCCAGTCATCAATATAGTGGGCAAATGGGGCTTACTCGCCTTAATTTCCATCAATAAGTCCAGGCCCCCGCGCTCCGGCAGAACCACATCTAAAATTGCCATATCCAGATTTTCGGATTTAATAATGGCGCTTGCCCTTTCGGCCGAATTTGCTGTTATGCAATTGTATGTATGTTTATGTAAAATAGCCTGGGCTATATCTAAAATTGTCTGTTCATCGTCGACTATCAATATTGTCTTCATTTTCCGCCTCGCTCTGCGTTTTTTTTACCTTCCACGCGCCCATAATAACAGATGCCGGTTCGAGCATGGGAATGTTTTCGCAAATTATTTTAACAACAACCGTTAAGGGAACTGCCAAGACCAGACCCATAAAACCCCAAATATAGCCCCAAGTAGAAAGGGAAAGCAATATAACAAAAGGACTTAAATTTAAGCTATCGCCCTGAATTTTAGGTTCCATAATATTTCCCAGGCCCATGTTTATGGCTAAAATACCCAGGCCAATGAGCACAATTGGCAAGGGAGATGGCCAAAACTGTACTAAGGCGAAAAGGCCCACGCTTAGCCCGGCAATAATAGACCCAAAGGTGGGTATAAAATTCATTGCAAAGGTCAGTGCCGCCCAAAAAACAGCAAAATCCAGGCCAATTACAAGGAAGAGCCCCCAGGCCAGAAGCCCAGTGGCAAGGGAGATAAGAAATTTTAGCCTTAAAAAGCGGGTCGTCTGTTCGACAATGCTCGAAAACATATTGCGAATTTTATCGGAGACCTTTCCTTCGAAGGCAAAATGTAGTTTTTCTTTAAAATGTCTGCGTTCGGCCATTAAAAACACCATAAAAAGCAGGACCAGGCCCAAGTTTTTGGCAAAACTGATAAAATTTTCGGAGGTAGAAAGCAAGATACGGTGAATTCTTTGGCGCACGCCCAATTGCGAAAGCAAATTGCTAGAAAAAGAGAGTTGGTTGTCGTAGGGCAGTTGAAGTAAGCTGGCAATCTGGCGGTAAATTTCTAAAAATCTTGTCTCGTAGCGCGGATAAAAGCCAAGCATTGTCTTTGCAGAGCCAAGAATTATAAGGCCAAGGAGCCAGAATAAAATGCCAATAAGTATCACCACAAGGGCAATGCCTAAAACCCGGGGAATTTTAATTTTTTCAAAAAGATTGATTACCGGATCAAAGACAAAGGCGAGAACTACGGCCACAAAGAAGGGAATTAAAATTGGCGCAGCTAATTTTAATGAGACAACGAGCACCACAATACAGAGAAAAAGGAGCATAAAACTCATTGTCTTGCCCGAGTTAAAACGCTTATAGCGTTCAATTTTTGGTAACATTATTCCTCTTTTCCTATAATTATATCCATAATACGCTGTAAATCGTCCATATTATAATATTCAATCTCCAGCTGACCTTTTTCAAGGTCGCCCTTAATGGAAACCTTTGTTCCAAGGCTCTGAATAAAGGACTGGCGAATGCTTTCTAAATTCGGATCGAGCTCTTTCTTCGCCGCTGTCTTTGTTTTGTCTGCTTTGGCCCGCAGACCCTTGGCCAATTCTGCGGCCTGGTTTTCGGCTGCCCGCACCGAAAGCCCCTGGGCAACAATTCTATCATAAAGGAGCTCTTGGTCTGCCGGGTTTACCAAGGATAAAATGGCCCTAGCATGCCCACTGGTAAGCCGCCCATCGCAGAGAGCCAAGTGCATATGTGGGGGAAGTTTTAAAAGGCGCAGGGCATTTGCAATAGTCGAGCGATTTTTACCCACGCGGCCCGCCAGCTCTTCCTGCGAAAGCCCCCCAAGCTCCATAATGCTGCGGTAGGCCTCTGCCTCTTCTATGGGGTTCAGGTCTTCGCGCTGGACGTTTTCTATAAGCGCTACCTCTAGGCGGCGCTGGTCCGAGTATTCCCGCAGAATTGCCGGTATTTTTTCTAAGCCGGCCATGCGTGCAGCCCTTGTTCGCCGCTCGCCCGCCACAATGCTATATTGGGTATCGCTATGTTTTTCGACAATAATGGGCTGAATTACACCATGCTCGCGAATGCTATTTGCAAGTTCGGAAAGGGCATCTACATCGAAGCTGCGTCGCGGTTGCTCGGGGTTGGCAATAATGTGGGAAAGCTCTATTTCGAGCTCGGTAAAGCTATTTATTGGGGCTTTGCTGGCATCCGAAGGGGACTGCACTGCGCTAGTGCCATCAATTTTAAAAGGGGCATCTTGCATTAATGCGTCCAAGCCACGCCCAAGCCCTTTTTTTCTTGGTTCAGCTGCCACGGTGTAAAACCTCCCCAGCTAGGTTTTGGTAGGATCTAGCTCCAACACAGCTCGCATCGAAGCGGGAAATAGGCAGGCCATGCGATGGTGCCTCGGCAATTCGGACATTCCTGGGGATAATGGTCCTAAAAATAACGTCCTTAAAGTACTCGCTAACTTGGCGAACCACATCTTGGGATAGGCGGGTGCGTTGATCGTACATGGTAAAAAAAATGCCCCCAATGCCAAGTTGTGGGTTTGTCGTCTTTTGTATGCGGTCGATGGTCTTTAACAGCAGCGAAAGCCCTTCCAAGGCGTAGTATTCGCACTGTAAAGGAATAAGAATTTCGTCTGCAGCTATCATTCCATTGAGCGTCAATACGCCCAAGGAAGGCGGGCAGTCTATAAAAATAAAATCGTAATTGTCTTTAAGAGGTGCTAGGGCATTTTTTAAATAATAATCTCGGTCCTCCTGTTCGACAAGCTCAATTGCCGCACCAGAAAGATCGATATTTGCCGGAATAATGCAGAGTCCAGGTACCACCGTCTCTTGGATGACATCCGCCGCCTTTGCGCTGCCGGCTAAGAGCTCATAAATACCTGGCTTTGTCCCATCTGCACCCACACCGCTGGTCATGTTTGCCTGGGAATCAAAATCCACAAGGAGGACCTTTTTGCCAGAGTCGGCTAAATAGGCCCCAATATTGATGGCAGAGGTCGTTTTTCCGACACCACCTTTTTGATTGACGAAAACGTATGTTCTTCCCATTGTGGCTTTAGTATAACATGTATTAGAATGATAGGAAATATGACCTTTATCGAAATTATAGAGAAACTGCCTGCACATATTGTAAGTGCTGGCCAAAACTTCCCCGGTGAGCCCCTGTCCAAGGTTGTGGCCAGCGATTTAATGAGCGATGTCCTTGTCGTAGAGGCCGACAATTTACTTATTCTTACCTCGCTTTCCAGCGAACAGACGGTTCGCACTGCCGATATCGTTGGGGCCAGGGGGATTTTATTGGTAAACGATAAATCGCCACAGCCAGCAATGAAGCAGTTGGCCGACGAGGTGGGGATTACCCTGCTTTCTACGCCCCTATCCATGTTCGAGGCCTGTGTTGCCATTGGCCAACTGCTCGCTGGTCGCCTGCCCCTGCCCCCCTGGATGCTCCACGGCGAAAATTGTAACGAAGAAAAGTTTACAAAGGAGGATAGCAGTGCCAGCTCCCATTAAGCTCTTGGCCCTCGATTTAGACGACACCCTACTTCGGGCAGATCTTTCATTTTCCTATCATACGCGCACGGTATTAAAGCGCGCAGAGGCAGGAGGCCTTAAAATTGTGCTGGCCTCGGGGCGGGCACCGGCTGCTATGGAGCGCTATGCGCGCGAATTGCGTATGCATAAGCGGACCGGCTTTATGATAGCTAACAATGGGGCCACAATCCTCAATACCCTGAGCCAAGAAGTTATCTACGAACGCTTTTTGCCCCTAGAGCCGGCCCTGACCGTCTACGATTTGGCAACAGCCGAGGGCTTGCCCGTGCAAATTTACGATGGCGACACCATTTATGTGTCTATGCGCAACGAGTATGCCGACCAAGACCAAAAACTCACCGGCCTGCGCCAGGTCTATGTAGAAAATTTTCGCGGTATACTTTCTACCGGCCAGAAAAAGCTCGTTATTCCCGGCGATCCCATTATGCTGCGCCCCTTGGAAATCATTTTAAAAAACCTTGTAGACAGCGAATTGACCATTTTTACCAGCAAACCCTATTTTTTAGAAATCCTACCCCCCAATACCGGAAAGGGCGAGGCGCTCAAAGAGCTCTCCGACGTCTTAGCTATAAAAAGATCGGAGATAATGGCCGTTGGCGACTCGATGAACGACGAATCCATGCTCAGCTGGGCCGGTTATGGGGTGGCAATGCGCAATAGCGACGAACGCATTAAGGCCATTGCCTCCTTTGTAAGCGATTACGACAACGAAGAGGACGGCGTTGCCGATATTGTCGAGCGCTATATTATTGCCGGCCAGCCCCTTCCGGTGCCCCCGCGGGTATAAAAAAGGACAGGCCATTGATCGAAGATTCTGCCATCCCTATCAATACCGAAAATTCGCCATCAGTTATTCTGGAACTTATTTATCGCTTAAAAATAAAAGATATAATGTCTGCCAGCCTTATAAGCGGGAAGCGGGGCGACACGCTGCGCCATGTGCAAGAGCTTATGCGGGAAAACTATATTACCGGTATTCCCATAGCCGATGGCAACCGGCTTATTGGTCTTATATCGATAGACGATATCGTAAACGCCTTGGACAAGGGCTATATCGACGATCCGGTAGAAAAGCGAATGACCCGCAACGTTATTGTACTGGAAGACGACATGCCCCTGGCCTTTGCCGTCTCCTATTTAAATAAATACCGGTTCGGGCGTTTTCCTGTTTTAAATAAAAAACGCGAGCTGGTGGGTATTATTACTTCGAAGGACGTTATTAACACCCTATTGGTCGAAATGAATCGCGAGGTGCTGCGTCTGGAGCAGGCCCAAAAAAAGACCGGGCGGGCAAACACAAGGGCCGGCGACACCGAGCTAGAGTTTATGACCGTCCGCTACGACTTTGAGCGGGCAGGGAAGGCCTCCACCGATATTAAAAAGGCTCTTAAAAAACGCAATATCGACCCCGCTATTATCCGCCGAATTGCCATTGCCTGCTACGAGCTGGAAATAAACCAGGTTGTGCACTCTTGGGGGGGTAGCCTATATTGCTCAATTTTAGAGGACCGGGTAATAATTAGGGCCGAGGACAAGGGGCCGGGAATTCCCGATATCGACCTCGCGCTTCAGGAAGGCTGGTCCACCGCCAACGAGTGGATTCGTTCTCTGGGCTTTGGGGCGGGCATGGGGCTGGCAAATACCAAGCGAAATTCGGATGAGTTTCTTATTGAGTCGGCAGACAACAGCCCGACTAAGGTAATATCTACCATATATTTGAGTGCCGACAAGAAAAAAAAGGCAGAAAAAAAGAAATAAAAGGAAGTAAATATGGATATTGATACCGTATTGGCACTTATACAGGGGGAATTGCTTCAGGGCAGGCCCGGAGATACCGAGATACGGGGCGTTTACACCTCAGATCTGCTCTCCGACGTTATGGCACATGCCGAGGCCGGCGACGCCCTTGTTACGATTCAGGCGCATAAAAACACCCTGGCAGTTGCCACCCTGGTAAACAGCCCGCTCGTAATTATTTGCAATAAGCGTCCGGTTCAGGATGATATGCTTGCCGTCGCCGAGGAGGAAGATATTGCAATAATTCGCACCAGCTTAAACCAGTACGAGGTCTCTGGGCGCCTGTACCAGGGATTCGCTGGCGCATAGCCAATGTCATTGCGGGCCGATTTTCACAATCATTCCTGCCTTTCCCCCTGCGGTTCGCTGGAGCTTTCGCCACAGGTATTGGCCGCGCGGGCCAAGGCGATGGGCCTGGAATTTCTGGCCCTCACCGATCATAACTCTGCCTTAAACTGTCCCGCTTTTTCCCAGGCCTGTACAGAACAGGGCATTGTGCCGCTGTATGGTCTAGAGGCCACTACCCAGGAAGAGGTCCATGTGCTCTGCCTCTTCCCCTTTTTAGATGCCGCCCTGGCATTTGGCGAACTTGTATATTCCCACCTCTTTCCAATTCCCAATAGGCCAGAGCGCTTTGGCGACCAGGTCTGGGTAGACGAGCAGGAGTATATCGGCGGCGAGGTGGAGCTTTGGCTGGGTGGCGCCCTAGACATAGGGGTCGACGACATAGCCGGCGAGGTGGATGTGTTTGGCGGCCTTTGCATTCCGGCCCATATCGATCGCCCCGCCTTTTCTATGACTAGCCAGCTGGGCTTTGTCGTCAAGGGGCCCTGGGCGGCCCTGGAATGTATACAGCTGCCCCCAAGCTGCAAGACGGGGACCTATCCGCTCATTACCTCTTCGGATGCACATTATCCCGAAAACGTGGGCTGTCGGGCTTTTAATTTGGATATTACTAAGGATGCCCTTATCGATGCCGGTGTTGGGGGCAGGCAGCCTCCATCGGGGCGCCCTCTTTTAGAGGCAAGAGGGCTTATACTTAGCGCCTTGGCCAGCCGGCCCCGGGGCTCGCTTTAGGTATTTGCCCACTGCTTTTCGGCCTCTTCGATCGCCGCGCGTATTTCCCGATCATCTGCCCGATGGGCCAGAAGGGTTTTAAAAGATTCTTTGCGACAGAGATAGCTTATGCGCGAAAGGGTGCGCAAATGCTCGCGCGCCGACGAAGAGAGAATGCAGATAAGGCTGTGGACAAGCTTGCCATCGAGGGCCTTCCAGGAAATGGGGTCCTGCAAAAAGCATACCGAAATAAGCTGGTGCTCCGGCTGGGCAAGGAGCGGCGTTCTAGGGTGGGGCAGGGCAATTCCATCTCCTATGGCGGTGGGCATAAGGGCTTCGCGCTCGACCATCGCCTGTAAGAGAATATTGCCCTGTAACTCTGGTGGCAGGGGGATGGTCTGTACTAGGTCGGTCAGTATTTCCTTAACGCTACCGCCCTGCAGGTTGTAATAGACCCCGCCACGGGACAGGAGATCGGTTAAAGAGCTGTAATTATTTGTCTCGCTTTTCTGTTCCATGCTTGCTCCTAAATGTGGCCAAGGCCCTGTTCGCCTGCGATATATCCGCCTCTTCAGAGTTAAAATTTTCGCCCAAAAGCTCAATTGCTTCGCGGTGCAATTCAGATTTTTTGTTGTATATGGCACTGGTCATTCTGCGCCAACTCAGAGGCCCCCCGATATGCTCTGGCGGACAGGCGCCCTCGCCGGCACTACAGTATACCACTTCTTGGGAATATAGATGTTCTTCGCCAATAAGTTTAATCGTAAATTCCCATTCGGCAGTAAAATCGTAGAAATAGGTAATTTCGCTGATGCCGGCAGCAACAAGCTCGCTCAGGCAGGTGGTTTTTGTTTCGAGGTCCTCTTCTTCGTTGCCGTAGGTTTTGCCATCAATTAAAAAGCCATGCAAAAACCTGCCCGACCAGCCCAGGGTGCGTTGAATTACCTCGTGCAGCTCGTATAGGCTTAAATTTTGAGGTAAAAGAAGACGTCGCCAGAAGTTTGTGCCCAACAGGTTCAGTTGGGCAATGAGCATGGGGCTCTTGTCGATCTGTTCGCTCTGCGATGTTTTAACAAGGGAAAGATTGTCTTTACGCCAATTGTGCTGGCTCTCCTGGAAATCTTCGTATAGCTCACTCCAAGTCTCTTCCATTATGGTGAGGCTTATGGCAAAGCTTTCCAGCGCCTGCGGATTTTTGTTCAATTCAATTTCCATTGTCTCCAGCATCTCGGCACAGTGGTATTTGAGCTGGGAAATAGCGGCAAAAAGATGTTTAGACAGCCAGCGAAAATTATTGTCCAGCAGGTTCATCGAGGATTCAACTTGGAGGATGCCCTGAAAGAGATTGCAGGCAGCATTGCGCACCTCTCCAATCTGATAGTCCTTAAAACGGTTATAGCTGGGCTTTAGTATTTCGATGCCTTCTTGAATAAATTCAAGGAGGGTGTTTTGGGAAACAGCATCCAGCTGAACATGGGAGGGAACAAGGCGATCATACACAAATTGAACAGAGACCCTGTCTTGCCAAAGGGCATCGCATATAAAGGCCCCAACGATGGCTAGGGAAATACGCGCTCCTGCCTGGGCAAGGGCGGTCTCGAATGGCAGTAGATCCGCCTGGCCTTCAAATGGCTTTTCGAGCTGAGAAAAGTCAATTTCCTTTCCCAACTGCCAGAGACGGCTTTCCATGCCATAATTGGTAAGGACAATGCCATTGTCCTGCTCCAAGAGAAATTCTTCTAGGGCCATTGCGGGCAGTTCGAAGACCTCCTCGCCAGCAAACCAATAGGCCCAGGCAATTTGCTCTTCGATGGAAATGCCGGCAGAAATGTGCAAAAACGATTTGTTAAAGCCCTCTCGAAGCTGTTTTTCCCAGTTTGCGAGTGAACGCCCCGAAATGGAAGCCTGCGCCATTTTTTTAGAAACAAAGCTAAGCTCAAAGACAGCCTCTTCCCAGTCGCTACAGTGAATACGCACATAGTCCTCCGGCGAAAAGCCATGTTTGCGGTAAAAGCTGCGCATATCCAAACAGGTAATTGAAACCTCGGCGGGGTCTTCGAAGGGATCTGCGTTATAGGCCTTCTCGTTTTGCTCGTTGTCGGATGCCACATATTGCGGGCTGTATTCGGGGCCGAAAAGATCGTAAAAGCTATAGATCTCTTCCGGTGGAGCCTCGATCGTGGTGCTGGGAATTGGTTTTTTATCGTAATAAAATTGGAGTTCGTGTGGCATTAGCCGAGGGTTCATAAGCGGAATAGCGCGGTGGCCGGGAATAAGAACCCCATTTGCTATTTCGATGCGACTGGGCTTTATCAGCAAGGCCTTATTTTCAAACACCGCTTTACGCGAAATCCACTGTTTGTCACTCAAGGGAAAGACCGGTCGGTGGGTTAAAAAAAGAGTCTTAATTTCCACAGGTAAATGACGACTTCCCGTAGCATCTTGCTTTAAAACGTGCTCCACCACCTGCTCGGTGGAAAATGAACTTGACGCCTTGTCGATAAAGTCGTATAGGCATTCTTCTTGAAACAATGTCATATTTCTATGTGCTGCTTAAGGGTATTTATAAGCTCTTCGGCATTCGCCTCGATGTTTGTGGCCCGTACTTCTCGTTCCATTGCCTGTAAAAGGGCAGGTGGCATAGGTACAGACAGGCTCAGTGGTTCGACAATTTCGGAGAATTTGGCCGGATGTGCCGTGGACGCAATAATTTTAGCCTGGCAAAGATGCTGATTGTCTTCTTCCAGTTTATCCAGAGCCCTCCAGCCCACCGCCGTGTGTGGGTCCAGCAGGTAGCCAGTCTGTTCGTAGATGTTTTTAATGGTGGCAGAGGTCTCTTTGTCGTCGACCCAGACCCCACGTATAAGAGCGGCCAATTCCCGGTATGAATACTGGGCCTGCATGCGTTCAAAATTGCTGGGTGCACCGACATCCATTGCATTGGAAAGAGTGGAAACAGAATTTCGTGGCTCGTAGGAGCCAGTGTTTAAATATTCGGGTACCGTTTTGTTGATATTTGTGGCAGCAATAAACTGGTTTATCGGGGCGCCCATTTCTCGGGCATATAGCCCGGCAGTTAAATTGCCAAAATTGCCCGAGGGCACGCAAATGGCAATACTATCTGCATTTTTCCCGCTGGAAACAGGGCCAGGCCTAGTGCGCACACTGGCAGGGCCCTCGGGGTCGAGCCTGCCTGCCCAAGCCCTGCCGGCAGCCGCCGAATAATAAATAGCCTGGGGAATGAGTCGGGCAATATTGATGGAGTTGGCCGACGAAAGCTCGTAGTTCTGCCGCATCTCTTCGTTGTTAAACACCGCTTTTACCATGGCTTGGCAGTCGTCGAAGCTGCCATTTACCGAAAAGGCCCTTACATTGCCCCCGAGACCTGCAATTTGCCGCTCCTGCAGGGGGCTTACCCGCCCCTTTGGATAGAGCACATAGACGTCTATGCCCGGAACACCAAAGAAGCCATCCGCAACGGCCCCGCCGGTATCGCCAGAGGTGGCAACCAATATATTCAGCTTTTTATCTTCGCCCCGGCGCAACCACGAAAAGGCTCGGGCCATAAAGCGGGCTCCAAAGTCTTTAAAAGCTGCAGTCGGGCCGTGGTAGAGCTCTAAAACCATTCTATCGTCAGCACCGACAAGGGGGGCGGGAAAGTTAAATGCTGCGTGGACAATTTCTTCCAGGGTCGAAGTGGGAATTTCGCCCGCAACGAAGGGCCGAATAGTCTCTAGAGCGATGTCGCAAAGGCCCATGCTCGGCAGCGAGCGGCGAACCGAACTGGAGTAATGGGGAATTTTTTCGGGAACATACAGCCCGCCATCTGGGGCAAGGCCCCGCAGGGCCGCAGTGGCAAAAGAAACCGCACCGGATTTATCGCGTGTGCTATAATATCGCATAGTACATCCCCATCTTTTATATTGGCAATACGTAAAAGGCCTTAGCCCAAATATAGCGTCTTTTACTACTTTCGTCGACTCTTTTCGCCCTTATTAATGCCGTCCCAGGCGTCGGGAAGCCTAGCTGCAATAAGCCACCAAACAAGGCCCGCTACAATCATCAAAAAGCAAAGAATTTGGCCCATGCTAATATTAAAAACCGAAGAAAAAAGGGCGGGCGGTATATCCGTTTTTACAAAGCTTATAACATAGCCTAGATCGGCGTCGGGCTCTCTAAAATATTCCAAAATAAAGCGGATAAAACCATAGCCCACTAGGAAGGCGCCAATCATAAAGCCGCGGAACAATTTTTTATTGCGCAGGCTCCAGAGAATGGCCCAGAGCACTAAGCCCTCGAAAAGGGCCTCGTAGAGTTGGGAGGGGTGGCGGGGCAAATTGATAAGCGCAATCGAGCTGGTATCCAGTCCGGCTCGATTGGCGATGTCGTTCACCCAGGCTGTGCTCAGGGGATATTTTGGCGCATGGGGAAAAATCATTGCAAAGGGCATGGCGCTAACTCGGCCCCAGAGCTCGCCATTTATAAAGTTCCCTATTCGACCAAAGGTGTAGCCCAGGGGTATGGACAGTGCAAAGAGGTCTCCCACTGTGCGAATAGAAAGGGAATAGCGGCGACAATACAGAACAAAGCCCAAAAGCCCCCCAATAACGCCACCATGAAAGCTCATGCCCTGAAGCCCTACAAAGGTTTTACCGCGGAAGGGCCAGAAAATAAGCCAGGGTTTTTGCCAGTACAGGCCCGAGGTTTCGTAGACTAGGGTGCCAAAGATTCTCGCGCCCAGCAAAAGCCCTACAATGCCCCAAAAGAAAATACCCTGAATATCGTCGGCGCTCCAAGGCAGTTTTCGCTCTTTTGCGGCCCGGGAAAAGACAAGATAGGCAATTGAGAAGGCCACAAAATACATAAGCCCGTACCAGCGGACAGGAAGGCCAGGTATTATTTCTGGCTTTAACCAGGCTGGAAAATGCACTGCCAAAGGCATATTAAGCTCCTTGCCGCAAAAAAATGCGGGCTCTATTTTTTAAGGGGGCCTTCCTGTATTCGGCCCAGTTCTCTGTCGAAATAATAGACCACCTGGCTTTTCTTTTGCTTTACCTCATAGTAACGCCCATGGCTCTCCATGACAACACCGGGAAAAACGCTGCCGCGCACGCAAATTTCCGAATCATGATGTTCTTCGAACTTTTCGCGCAAGGTAAAAAGGTGCATTGCCAATTTTTCGTTCATTTTCATAAGCTTGACCTTTTCGCTGCGGGCTGCATCGATGGCAGCAGAGTGGTGCCCTTCGAGGGCTTTTAAGCGCAGATCAAGTTCTACAAGGGCTTTTTTTAACTGTTCTGCCTTTTGTTCGCCTGCCTGTATTTGATCCTGCAAAAGATAGTCCTGCCCAAAGGAAATTTCGGTGCGGGTGCCCCGCTCGTTCCCCAGGTTGGCGCACTCCACACCAGTGCGGGCCTTGCAGACACCCCCAATTAAATGGCCTTTATCGCCAATAAGACTGAGCTTTCCGTTTACCTTTACATTGGCCAGGAGGCAGCCGTTTTTAATTTTGATGCCTTCTACCGCCAAAAGGGTTGTCTGTTCCACAAAGCCCAATTCAATGGTCTTTTTTGCCCGGACAACTGCCTTGCCGGCGCCTAAAACCCCCTGGGCCACTACGACTCTGCCCCCAGACGACAGAAGGGCGGCTTCTACATTTTCGCCAACAAGGATGTCCTCATCGCTCATCACGGCAAAGCCAGAGAGCACTGAGCCACTTACCCGGACCTCGCCACTAAACTTAATATTTCCTGTCGCCGGACCCACATTCCCTTTAATGGCATGAATATTGCTAATCTTCATGTTCTTGCCATCGTAGAGAAGCTCGCCCGTCCTATTTGCTATAAGGCGAATGCCCTGCTCAATTGGCTCTTCGCGAAGGCTTTCGTCGTGGCTAATTTCCACAATGCTGCCCTTTGCCTGGCTCAATTCCCGGCCACGGACATCGTAGCCCTCGCTGCCATCGTCGCCCTGTTTAAGAATTTCGGCAATGGCCTGTCCCTCTTTTACTAAGTTAATTTTATCCTGATTTTTAAAATCGGCCCGGCCATTTTCTTCCAAAAGGACGGCCTTGCCGCTGGCTCGCTCAATAAGCCAGTTAAGGACCATGCTGCCCCCAGCAACAGGCGGTTTGCCCTTTGCAATAACGATGTTTTCTACGCTACCTTTTTGGCGAGCGACTGCCAGCGCCTGGGCAATAAGTTCCTCTTGTAGCCCAGCAATAATGCCCACTTCTTTTAAGGCCAGGTCTATTTCTTCGCGCGACAGGGGAATGCCCGCACCCTCTTCCTTTATCAGGCTAATGGCAGCCTGCATCGCATCGGGGGCGATTGTCAGCTTAACCGTAGAGTCTTTCCAGGGGATAACCCGGGCCTCTATAGAGTTTTCGCCTTCTTTTAAAATAAGAAGGCCATCCATATTGCTTATGACCTCGTTTTTAACCAGGTTCAGCCCAGGGCCAAGGTGCAAGGCGGGATCGTTTCCGGGAATTCCTGGGATAACTGCCCCCTTAACGTCTACTCCCGGGCTGCCGGAAGAGGGAGGGCCAAGATCTATTACCCTTTGGCTGGATTGAACGGGGGCGTAATGGCAGTCCTTTGTTGCGGGAAAGCTGGCAGGCTCGCCAGGGGCCTTTGCTTCGTACTGTTCAATGCGCAAAAGCAGGGCTTTAACCTGGGCCTCGGGAAAAAAACTGGCTAAAAGCTTTGGCTTTCTATCCTCTCCCCGCTCGGGCGCCCGCCCCTGGACCAAAATATAGTCGACCAGCTCGAGGGCCTCGCCCTTTATAAAGTTTAAAACATCGGCTTTTACTACATCAGCCTTATACCCCTTTACTCCAGAGGCGTTTATCGCATCGGCAATGTTTTTAAGCTCGAGGGGCGGCGAACCGGCAAGGGCCTTTCTAAGGTGGAGCTTGGCTTTAAGGCCACCCTCTTCGATAAGCACTTCGGCCTTTGCATCTCGGCTGTCAATAAGGGGGATAATAACAAGGACCTCATCGCCCCGAATTGCCTGAACAATGGCCCTATCTATCTCTTCGATGGGGCGCAGGCTAAGGCCAGCGGGAATCGCCCCTCGGTTGGCTTCGATAATGTCTGCAGCCGAGGGGGGAGGTAGGCGTCTGTCGCCACGGTAGAGGAGTAAAACCGGGGTAATGCCATCTTTTGCCCGGGCAAACTCTAAATCGTGGCGGGCCAGAGGCAGTACATCTGCCCAGTTTTTTCCCGCTCGAATAAGGCCGGCATATTCCGAATAAATATCAAAGCGGTCTAGGCGCAGGCCGGGCCCAAGATGGTAGGTGGTATTTTCGGTCTCTTCGAGAATTATGCTGCCATAGACGTCTTTTCCCGGTTTTCCTGGCTTTGCCGCCAAAATACTGCCAACTTTTTCATTTTTTTTACAGTAAAATGTAGCAAGCACCTGGGCATCGACAAAAATGCGTTCTTTTTTTTCAATTTTTTCCCACTCTACAAGTTTTTCCTCTTTTGGTGGTAAAAAAGGCAGGCTGCTGGCTTTTTTTACTATTTTTTCGTGTTTTATGCGTTCGGTTTTAATAGTAAATAGCTCTGGTGGCTGGGCTCGCTCAAGGCTTTCGGCAGCAAGTTGAGCTAAGTCCTCGGGAACCTCCTTCACATGCCATTTGACCTCTTCGGGCGTGCTGGGCACGGGAGCAAGGCCTCGAGCTACAATTGCGTTTGCCGGCTCCGAAAGCTTGGCCCACTTCTGCAGCAGTTCCTCTATGCCCCGTGGCGTCGGCAGGGAGCCAAGCTCTTGCCCGCTTAAAAAAGCAAGAAGGTTTTCGCTATTCCACTCCATGCCCGCCGGATTGGGCGTAAAACAGAGGTGGGCCTCCACCTTTAAACTGTCGAGTTTTAAATGTATATCGCCGGTAATTGTCGCACTGGCCATTAAGGGGCAAAACCCTGTTCAATTGCCTTGGCAATTTTTGCCTTATATAAATTATTCTCTTTGCGCAGTTGGTTTATTTCGAACTGCTGGCTCTGAATAATTTCTGACATGTCGCCGGGAGAAAGTGAGGTACAGTGTAAAAGATCTTCTATATAATCCATACGGGCATCCCAGTCGATCTCGGCCTCTAAATTGGCCTCGACATAGGATTCATCCACGGTGGCCTCGTTAAGAAATTTGTCTTGGTACATCGAATCCTCATCGCTTTGGAAAATTTTATCCGCTATTCTATAGATGGCCTGGGAAATAAGCGACTCGTTTTTGTATTTTAAAATAGGCATGCGCGAAGAAAGGGCCATATCTTGCAGGCTGTCCCGATAAATAATTCCAAGATGTTCAAGCTGAATACCCAAATATTGGGTGCAGGAGCGACGAATCCTTAAGGCGTTTTCGGCAGCCTTGGGGTCATCAATTAAATTCATAATAAGGCGTGGCCTAAAATAGTCCAATCGATCCCGGAATTTTTTATGGGATTTAGGATCGATTTTTTCCACTTCTTCCAGTATTTTGGGAATATATAGCCTTTGAAGGCTTGTGCCGTCTTTTCGCAGGGTCTCAATAAATTGAATTGCAGGATTGTTCCTGCCAAAGGAGGCATACATAAGCCGAAAGACAGCATTTTTTAAAAAAAGATAGGCGTTAAGCGTTGCGGTAACCGTTGGCGCTGTTACAATAATGCCCTGATTGGAGAGCAAAAAAAAGTCGAGTATAAATTGATGGGTCCCTGCCCCTAAGTCGATAATAAGGATGTCGGCATCTAAGCTTAAAAGCCGTTTTGCCAGGGCGTTTTTTTGCGAGGCTTTTAGGTTGGCAGTCCCCGGAAGCTCGGTATCGCCGGGCAAAAACCATAGATTGGGAAAATCGGTCTCTGCCAGCAGCGAGTTAAAATCGGTTTTGGTATCATTTAAAAAGGTCCCTAAGCCAAGGGTCGGTGCACGATGTCCTATTGCCAAATGTAAATTAGAGGCACCCAGGTCTAGATCGGCTAAAACTACCCGCTTGCCTGCCTGTGCCATGGCAACAGCTAGGTTGGCAGCCACCATAGACTTGCCCACGCCTCCCTTTCCGCTGGCAATTGGCAATATTCGCATTAATTCTCTCCTTCTGTAATTGTTGCCCTTTTTTTATAGATAGATCGCGTAGAAAAAAACAGCAACACGACCGCCCCGAGATCTAAAAAACCAATTAACAGAAGGGAGCTCAGGGCGGTAATGCTCTGGCGAATTAAAAAGCCCGCTTCTGCCAATAAACTTGAAACACTAAGAACGGGAATAACCAAAAGGGCCATAGAGCAGAGAAGTTTTCCCGTTATATACAGTATGCCTAAACTTTTAGATTGCGGTATATCTAATATAATAAGCAGATTGATAAGAATAAACAATGATTGTGGTAGCGAAAGGGCAATGATAATGGCGGTCCTGTAGCCAAGGCTGGCAAAAAAGAGCGTTTTAATAATGTTAAAAATGGTAAAAACTCGGGCAAAATCCCAAATTAATAGGGACAGCAGGCTGATTTTAGTGCGCACCATAAAAAAACTCTACGAGTATACTAGGCTACGGTCAAGAGCCTTGTTGACAAACTGCTATCTGTCCATAAAATAGGACCATGAATGTAGAGAATACCGGAACGCTGGAAATCCGAAAAAAAAGATATTTGGCCCTCGCCATGCTGGCCTCGTCTGTTCTTATAGTGGCCGTTTTTTTGTTTACTGCGGTGCCAATGGCCATTGCGGAGACAAAGAGCTCTGCCACTTCCGCTGTGTCTGCAAACGACGACTCGCGCCGCTATGCGATGATTTTGCAAAACGTCTTCGACTTTATACGCGAATACTATGTCGAAGAGGTGGACTCGCAGACCCTGTACGAAGGGGCCATGAAGGGAATGTTTGCGGCCTTGGAAGACCCCCATTCAACCTTTTTAGCAGAATCCGATATGTCCGATTTAAACGACACTACCCAGGGAAATTTTGGCGGACTGGGTATAAATATTCTTAAACAGGTCGTGCCGGCCAACTCGAACAGACCTGCCTATATAGAGGTTGCCTCTCCCATAGAAGACACACCAGGTTGGCGGGCAGGGATTCAGCCAGGCGATTTAATAATAGCAATCGAAGGCGAATCCACCGGCGATATGAGTATGGATACCGTCCTTTCTAAGCTGCGCGGTATTCCGGGCACAGAGGTCTCTATTACTATGCGGCGGGGAGAAAAACTGGAATTCCCGCTGACAATTAAAAGAGCCATAATCGAAGTGCCCACGGTAAAAAGTGCCCTTATTGGCGATATTGGCTATGTGCGCATCACCACTTTTACGCCGAATACAGTCGAACGCACCAAGGAGGCAATTAAATCCTTTGGGAACAAGAGGTATAAGGGTTTAATAGTGGATCTACGCAATAATTATGGCGGGCTTTTGCAGTCGGCAATTGCGGTTTCCGACCTCTTTATCGACGAAGGGGCCATTGTCTCCACAAAGAGCCGAATCGAAAAAGACAATGTGGAGTTCAGGGCTAAAAAAACTATCTTCGTACCCAAAGATCTGCCCGTGGTGGTCATGATAAACCGAGCTTCGGCCTCGGCCTCGGAAATTGTGGCGGGGGCATTAAAAGACAGTGGCCGGGCCTACCTTGTCGGCGAAAAATCTTTTGGCAAGGGTTCGGTTCAGCAGGTATATCCTATAGGAAATAGCGGCTTTAAGCTTACTACGGCGCGCTATTATACCCCCAGTGGCATAAATATCGATAAAATTGGCATTCCCCCCGATTTGGAAGTGCTATTCCCCACCTACAGCGACGAAGAAAACGAGGCCTACGCAAAGCTGATGGAAAGCGAGCGCCTTCGCCATTTTGTACGCGACAACCCCAAGGCCTCCCCTGCTCAGCAGACCCAGGAAGTGCGGGCGCTTTCTAAGGAATATGCCTTAGACGAATTGCTGGTCGCTCGGCTTTTGCGGGACGAGTACAATCGAACCAGTTTTGCACCCATATACGACCTCGAATACGATATCCAGCTCCAAGCCGTTATGAAAATTTTTAAAGACGGCAATTGGACCGAGCTTATAAAGAAGGTAAAGAGCTTAAAAGAGCTTCAGGAATTGCATTTGTTGGATAGCAAAGAGAACAATGAGACATCTGCTGCTAAAGACCTCTCCCAATAAATGGGGGCAGGTGCATATAGAAGGCAAAGACGCCCATTATTTAACACGGGTCCTTCGCCTTGGGCCAGGGGATAGTTTTCACGCTCTCTGTCCCGATGGAAGGCCGGTGTTTTTGCGCATCGACAGCCTTAATCGTGGCGGTATCGACTGCTCAAAAATTGATGGCGAAGATGCTGGCAATTCGTCTGGCGAGCTCGTACCAGGGCAGACTTTGCCGAATCAGCCTAGCCAACCGAATCAGCCTAGCCAGCCTAACATCCTGCTTATGCTGGCCTGGCCCAAGGGCCAAAAACTGGATAAAGTTATCCGGCAGGCAGTGGAAGCAGCAGTGAGCGATATTGTTATTTTTGTGTCGGACCATTCGGTAGCACGGCCGGGCAGGGAGGAGCGAGAAAAAAAACTGCTGCGCCTAGAGCGAATTGCCAAAGAGGCGCTCCAGCAATCTGGGGCTACCAGGCCCTGCAGACTGTATGAGGCAGATTCTCTGGAAGGGGCAATCGATATACGCGACCAGCTCTTTGCAGACTTTGGCAATACCGCCTCGCTATTAATGCACCAGGACGCCCTTGCACAGAGGAGTATTCACGAGTATCTTAGCTTACATCCTGAATATGTGGCCATTGGTATTGGAAGCGAGGGCGGATTTTCGTCGCGAGAATGCGAATTAAGTTTAAAGCGCAACTTTTTTCCCTGTGTGCTGGGGCGAACTGTCTTGCGCTGCGAAACAGCGGCAATTTTTGCTATAGCCGCAGTGGAAATTATTTTGATGGAGAGAACTTCATGGCAAAGCCCATCCCCCCCATGCCGGGGATAACCCGCGTCAATTTTTTAAAAATTCCAATTGATGTCGTTCCCGCCTCTGCCATTCCCGAGGCAGTTGATGTTTTAATTAAAGAGGGGAGTTCCCACCATATTGTCCTACTCAATCTGCGGAGTCTTTTAAAAGCTCGGCGAAATCGCGATTTTAGGGCCTATGTGCTGGGGGCATCCCTGGTTATACCTGTTTCCCATGCCATTGTCCGGGGGCTGCAATTTGTCAGCTCTGTTCAGACGGTGCGCTGGATGCCCTTCGATTTTGTCATTCAATTACTTACCGCCTTGGAAGCTAAAAACAGAACCGTCTACCTATTGGGTGCCAAAAAACGGAATCTATTGGCAGCCGAAAGGAATTTACGACAGACCTTCCCACAGCTGCGCATTGTTGGCCGCTTTAATGGCTTTTTCAGGCGCAACCGGGAGTACCCGATAATAACAGGAATTCGGAAGGCGGCGCCATCGCTATTGCTTGTTGGGCATGGCATAGCTGGGGGGAATCTTTGGATTTACCGCAATGTGCGACAGCTTGGACCCGGCCTTAAAATATGGTGTGGCAATCTTTTCGATGTCTTCTCTGAGCGACGGCGCAAGCCTTCAAAAAAAATCTACGACAAAGGCCTCGAGGGGCTTGTTGCCTGCTTAAAAAATCCCTTTCTCTGCTTGCGCATTTTCCCTTGGCTATATTATAATCATCTTCTTTTGTTCTATCGCCTGTTCAAAAGGAGGTAAGTTTTTTAATTGTATAAAGTTTTGTGTGTCGATGAATCCGAGGATACATTGCACGCGATTTGTTTCTCTTTAGCTGGTCATTTTGACGTGCATTCCTGTAAAAATCCAAGGGTGGCTATCAGTTTAGCAGAAGAATTATCGCCAGAAATTATTCTGTTAAACCCGGTAATTAAAGCAGAAAACTTCTCTATCGGAAAATTAGTGCCAAACCTGGTGGCCCTGGATCACAAGCCCTGCTTAATAATGCTCTCTCACTTTACCTATCCCTGGCTTATAGACTTTACCCGAGATCTTGGAGCTGCTGGTTTTATCTCGAAACCCTGGAGCGAAAAGTGGCTTCTTTTAAAAATAAACAAGCTCTATGCCAGATGGTGCGAAAAAGAGCAGGCAATGCTACAAGACAGGGCGGCAAGGGCACAGCTTCCCACTGCCTCTACCTTTGTGGAAGAACATAAAAAAAAGAGATATATAGGAGCAGCGGTACAAATAGTCGGAAGCTCGGTAAAAATGGAAGCCACTCGCGAGGTTTTGTGGCGATTTTCCCTGTCGGATAAGACAGTGCTTTTGCGGGGCGAGACGGGAACGGGAAAGGACTTAGCCGCCCGCTACATACACGAGCATTCTAACCAGGCAAAGGGGCCCTTTGTAATACGAAATGTGGGGGCAATCCCCGATACGCTCTTGGCTGCCGAGCTCTTTGGTTGCGAAAAAGGGGCCTATACCGATGCCATGCCCCGCCAGGGCTGTATGGGAGAGGCCTCGGGAGGGACGCTCTTTCTCGACGAAATTGGCGAGGCCAGCCCCTTGTTTCAGACAACACTTTTACGGGTTATAGACAGTGGAGATTACCAGCAGCTGGGATCCAATAAGAGCAGAAAGGCAAATTTTAGATTGATATGTGCCACAAACAAAAGCCTTTCGGCAATGGTTTCGGATGGGGGCTTTAGGCAGGACCTCTGGCATCGCTTGAACATGCTCGCGGTAAGAATGCCTTCTTTGCGCGAACACTCGGCCGATGTACCAGAGCTTTTTGACTACTGGTGTCGCAAAGAGGGGGCTCGTGCCAATATGTTTTTGCCCGAAGTCTTCGAATGGCTGCAGGGCCAACATTGGCAGGGCAATGTGCGCGAGTTTAACAATATGCTTTCGCGGGTATGGGTGTTATATGGCGTGCACGGCACCCGAATAGGGGTAAAACAACTGCAGGAAAGCGCCTTTACCGAGACTTCTGTGTAAACATAGATTTTTTTTTA
>CAZBJJ010000015.1:0-39009 GCA_964492245.1 uncultured Spirochaetales bacterium
ATGGCGGCCTTGCAATATTTGCAAATTTTTGTTTTTTCGCCGGCAACTTCCTGCTCATATAGGACTTTAACGCGCTCTCTTTTACAAACAGGACAGACTCCTCTGCCTCTGGCAAAAAGAGTTCGTAAGTTGGCGCCTCTATTATTCTTAGGCATAATTAACTCCTTTTTTGGGCCGCTTTTTTAGCCGGTTTTTTTTTGGAATCTTCTTGGTCGGCTTCAAATACATAGTCAACCAATTCTAAAATAACTACCTCCGCGGCATCTCCCTTGCGTGTACCGAGCTTAAGAATGCGGGTATAGCCCCCATTCCTTTCCTCCATGCGGGGGGCAATATCGTTAAACAATTTCGCGACAATTCCCTCGTCATAGAGCCTGGCAGAAACAATGCGACGATTGTGCACACTGTCGGCCTTGGCACGGGTAATTAATTTTTCGGCTGTGCGCCGAACTTCCAAGGCCTTCGCCTTAGTTGTGGTAATTCGTTCATGGCGAAAAAGAGATGTCACCATATTACGATGAAGGGCCTTTCTATGGGAGGCAGTTCGATTTAGCGGGTTAAACCCCATTCTATGCTTCATCTTTATTTTCCTTTTCTGTTGGCAAACTGGCTAAATTTTTTAGAGAAGTATAATCGGTCATCCCCAGGCTAAGGTTCCACTCCAACAGCTTCTCCTTAATTTCCTGAAGACTTTTTTTACCAAAGTTTCTCGTTTTAGCAATATCGTCCTCGGTTTTGCGCGTGAGCTCACCGATGGTTTTGATATTTGCATTCTTTAGACAATTGGATGAGCGAACCGAAAGTTCTAGCTCTTCCACTGGAGTATTCAATATTTGCCGTATTCTCTCATCATCCTCATCAAAATCGTCTTCGGAACCCAAAATATTTTCATCGAAATTGATAAAAATTGAAAAGTGATCCTTCGCAATTTTAGAGGCCTCTGCAAGGGCATCTTCTGGCTTAATAGTACCATCGGTCCAAACTTCCAATATAAGCTTGTCGTAATCTGCCCTCTGCCCCACACGGGTTGGCTCAACGGCAAACTTAACCTTTCTAACGGGAGAAAAAATTGAATCCATGGGGATAGTGCCAATAATTTCGATATATCTCTCGTTTACCTCCGACGGGACATAGCCTCGGCCAAGGTCATATTGAACTTCAAACTCCACATTGGCCCCATCCATAAGGGTCATAATGTGGTTATCGGGCGTTAAGACATCCACCTGTCCAGTGCGGGCAAAATTACTGCCAGTTATTTTAGACTTACCCTTAAATTCATAAAGAAAGGTTCCCTGCTCTGAATCGTCTGCAAGCTTACAGCGCAACATTTTTAAGTTGTTAAGAATTTCTAAAGTGTCCTCTACAACTCCAGGAATTGTTTCAAATTCGCTGGAAATATTGTGCGCTGTCCCCTCTTTATCATAAGAAATAATTTTTACCGCAGTAATAGCATAGCCTTGAATCGAGGACAGAAGCACCCTGCGCAATGTATTACCGACAGTAGTACCAAAACCGGGTTCAAAAGGAGAGGCAATAAACCTCCCATACTCTTGGTTGGATTCAGTATGCTCAAAGGTAATACCTTTGGGACGTTTAAAGCCTTTTAGCAGGTTCTTACGGGCCATCATTACTCCTTATTTTGAATAGAGCTCAACAATCATATGCTCTTTGATATCTGCAAGATCGGTAATATCGGCCCTCTGTGGGTTTGCAACATAGACACCCTTCATGGTGTCGGGATCCAATTGCAACCAAGGCATAATCCCCGATTTTCCAAATTCTTTAAGAGCTTCCTTAATTATTTCTAAAGATCTGCTCTTTTCTCGAATTTCGATGCGGTCGCCAGGTTTTACAATATAAGAGCCAATATTGACCCTTTTATCGTTTACTAGAACATGCCCGTGCAGGACCAATTGCCGAGCCTGAGGCCGACTGCTGGCAAAGCGCAGTCGATATACCACATTGTCTAAACGGCGTTCAAGCAACATAAACAAATTTTCACCGGTAACCCCATGCATACGGTGGGCTCTTTCGAAGAAGAGATGAAATTGCTTCTCCTGCATACCATAAATTCTTTTAAGCTTTTGTTTTTCCCGCAGCTGTTGTCCATAGACAGAGACCTTGCCTGTCCGGGCCTTGGGATCCTTCCCCGGAGCTGCCCGCTTTTTGTTAATTGGGCACTTAGGGCTTTGACAGCGCTCGCCTTTTAAAAACAATTTTCTTTGTTCAGCGCGGCAGAGGCGGCAAACTGAATCGATATATCTAGACATAAAATTGATTCTCCCTATTAAATGCGCCGTGTTTTGCGCGGCCGACAGCCATTGTGAGGAATAGGAGTTACATCGCTGATAGATTTAACCTTAATTCCCAAAGCACCCAACTGACGAATTGCAGATTCACGACCTATTCCAGGCCCTTTTACAAAAACATGTACTTCTCTAAGACCATATTGAATGGCCTTTTGAGCAGCAGTTTCGGTAACAGTCTGTGCGGCAAAAGGAGTAGATTTTTTTGCTCCTCTAAAATTTAATGCCCCAGAACTGGCCCAGGAAAGTGCATTTCCCATTAAATCGGTAAATGTTACAATAGTATTATTGAAGCTCGCCTGAATATATACATTTCCTTCATACACCGACTTCTTTTCTTTTCGTTTCTTTTGAACAGCCATATTCTACTATGCCTCCGCCTTATTTCTTCTTACCGGCTACGGTTTTCTTCTTGCCCTTGCGGGTGCGAGCATTTGTAGATGTTCGCTGTCCTCGTACGGGAAGTCCCCTGCGATGGCGAAGCCCTCTATAGCAACCAATGTCCATAAGCCGCTTAATATTTAAAGCAACTTCTGTACGCAGGCGCCCTTCAACCTTGTACTCGTTTTCAATTATAGTACGCAGTTCATTGAGTTCTTCCGAAGAAAGATCATTCATCATACGATTTGGATCGATTTTGGCCTTTTCGCAAATGGTATTTGCACTTGAACGGCCAATTCCAAAGATATATGTCAAAGATATATTGACATGCTTATTGGGGAGGTCTACTCCCGCTATACGTGCCATAGTGGTCTAACTCCTCAACCCTGTCGCTGTTTATGCTTTGGATTCTGACAGATAATGCGAATAATGCCATCTCTTTTGATGACCTTACACTTGTCGCAAATTGGTTTAACACTTGTACGGACTTTCATCCTATTCCCCTTTACAATAACTTACCGAGGTCCCGGATGAAGAAGAGGGGTGTCCGGAAGAACACGGTGTATTTATTAAAACGAATTTATCGGATTTAGCCAAGCCCTTTACCTCAAAAGCCACGGATGGCAAAAGACCGGCAATTTCCGATAAACCTACGTAAACTACAAATTCCTGGAGCGTATTTTGCCCTTTTTCGTCAATCCCTCGAAATGATGCATTTTAAGCAATGCCTCGACCTGGCTCATCGTATCTAAATCGACACCCACCAAGATTAACAGGGAGGTACCTCCAAGCAGGTAACTGATAGATGCAGGAAAATTAAATATGCGCTGGATTAATGTGGGCAAAATGGCAATTAAGGCCAAATAAAGTGAGCCCGGAAAAATAATCCTATTTAAGATACCTACAAGATACTGTTCTATTTTTTCGGTCCTGATGCCGGGAATAGAGCCACCATTTTCTCTAATCTGCTTGGCAATTTCTATAGGATTCAATGTAACCTGGGTATAGAAATAGGCAAAAAAGATTATTAAAAGGACATAAAATATATGATATGCCCAGCCATTGGGACTTAAAAAATTTGCCACTCGAGCTAACCAGCCAATGTTTTTTCCAAAGGTCTGTGCCAGCTGCATGGGAAAGGTAAGAATAGAGGAGGCAAAAATAACGGGAATTACGCCAGAGGGGTTAATTTTAAAAGGTATATAAGTACTGCCCCCCTCGTACATCTTTCGGCCAACTACTCGTTTAGCATAGTGCACGGGTATTTTACGCTGTCCCTGCTGCTCGAAGACCACCAATGCAACAATGGCCACAAACATGGCAAAAACCAATACCACATAGACTGGATTCAATGTCCTGTCCTGAACCTTTTCGACAAGTTCAATAACCGCAGTTGGCAGACGGGCTACTATACCAGCAAAAATAAGAAGTGAGGTCCCATTTCCAATACCCCGCTTAGTTATCTGCTCGCCAATCCACATTAAGAACATGGTACCGGTGGTAACGGTAAGCATGGCTATCAGTGTAAAGGAGAGCCGCGAAATAGTAATTAAACCGGGAACCGATGCTGCATAGAGCGTGGTACCATAGGATTGAACAAGACAGACCAGAATAGTGCCGACCCGCTGATACTGCTGAATTTTCTTTCTTCCCCCCTCTTCCTCGGATAATTTCTTAAGCGAAGGGAAAATGATAAGAAAGAGCTGCATCATTATAGACATGGTTATGTACGGCATAATACCGAGCATAAACACCGAAAACCTCGAAAAGGCACCACCGGCGAAAAAATCGAGATACTCGACAATCGCGTTGCTACCCTGGGTTTGGGCCTGAAAATGGGCCTTTAGGGCAACAGCATCTATTCCAGGCAGTGGAATAACTGCCCCAAGGCGGAACACAAAAAGCATGGCCAATGTAAAAAGTACACGCTCCCTGAGTTCCTTAATTTTAAACATTCCAACTAAAGGATTACCAGCCATTGTGTCTACCGCCTTTGCCGCTATGCGTCCGCAGAGACAGCTAGGGTGCCGCCCGCCTTCTCGATCTTTTCCTGTGCAGGCTTAGAAATTGCCAAATCGGTAAAAGTGAGTTTTTTAGTTATATTCCCATCGCCAAGAATTTTGACATCTAAGGAACCCTTAACCAGACCCTTTTCGTTTAGAGTTTGAAGGCTAACTGTTTCGCCATCGCTGTAATTCTTTTCGATCTCGCTCAGGTTAATAACCTTGAACTCCTTTTTAAAAGGATAATTCGAAAAACCTCTTCGAGCGACACGGCGATAAAGCGGCATCTGGCCACCCTCGAAACCAATATAGGTTTTACCGCCAGAACGTGCCTGCTGGCCCTTATTACCCTTTCCAGCAGTTGTTCCCCTGCCAGAACCGGTACCTCGGCCAATAATTCGCTTCTTTTTATTTGCCCCATCCGGAGCACGTAAAATAAATTCGGACATTATTTAATCTCCTCGACTTCGACCAAATGCGCAACAGTCTTAACCATTCCTAAAACAGCTGGGCTGCTCTCTTGCTCTACGGTAGAGCCAATTTTTTTAAGCCCTAAAGAGCGAACAGTGGCACGCTGTGCGGGTTTTGTCCCAATGACACTGCGAACCAGGCGAATTTTAATTCTATTAGCCATTTTATTAACCCCATAAATCCTTGAGGCTTTTACCTCTATTTTGGGCAACCACCTTTGCATCGTACATGTTTTCGATGCATTTAAAAGTAGCCCTAATAACATTCATCGAGTTATTAGCCCCGAGCGATTTAGTAAGCACATCGCTTATACCACCAGCTTCCATTACCGAGCGAATAGGCCCACCGGCTTTAATACCGGTACCAGAACAGGCAGGCTTTAAAAGCACGGAGGAACCCTTAAATTTACCCGCAATAACGTGGGGAATTGTCCCATTTTTAATGGGAAGCTTGACCATATTTTTACGAGCTCTATCTATGCTCTTGCGAATTGCTTCGGAGACATCGTTAGCCTTGCCAAAGCCATAGCCAACATTGCCATTGCGATCTCCTACAACAGTGAGGGCAGAAAACGAAAACCTTCTTCCCCCCTTAACAACCTTAGCTGTTCTATTTAGCTTGACAAGCTTTTCGACCATGTCCTTCTGGTCGTCATGCTCTCGGTTGCGACCTCTGTCTCTACCTCTTGAATTTTCCATAACGTCTCCTAGAACTTAATCCCGGCCTTCCGAGCGCCATCTGCCATTGCCTTTACAACACCGTGAAACAAAAAGCCGTTGCGGTCGAAGACAACCGTTGTAATATTTTTCTCCAGAAGACGCTTGCCCATTAACTCGCCTACCTTAGCGGCAGTCTCTACACTGGGCCGGCTCCCTTTGAGATCTTTTTCGAGGGTAGAAATTGATGCCAGGGTAGTCCCGGCACTGTCATCTATTGCCTGCATATATAGAGAACGATTGCTTTTAAAAACAGTCATTCTGGGTTTTTCGCTCGTACCGGAGATTCGTTTTCGAATGTGAATCTTTCTTTTGAGTCGTTTTCTGTCTTTTTCGACAAGTTTACGTATCATATTGCCGCTACCTTATTTAACGCCGGACTTACCGACTTTCCTTTTAATGAATTCGTCCTCGTACCGAACTCCCTTGCCCTTATAGGGTTCGGGAAGTCGAAGCTTACGAACTTGCGAAGCAAACTCACCTACCGCCTGTTTGTCGATACCAGAAATAATAATTTTGGTACCGCCCTCGACCACCGCAGTTAAACCCTCGGGAATCCAAACATTGATATCGTTCGAAAAGCCCAGGTTCATAATGAGTATCTTGTCCTTTACTTCCGCCCTAAAGCCAACCCCGTTAATGATAAGAGTTTTAGAGAAGCCTTCGGTAACACCAACTACCATATTATTTAATAGGTTTCGGTACAGCCCATGGAATGCCTTTGTCTGTTTAGCATCGTCCTTTCGCTCAACCAAAACTTCTTTTTCGCTTACCGTAAAAGATATTACATCGTGATACCTCTGAGACAGCTTACCCTTAGGACCGGCCACCTCGAGCACATCTTTTTTAACGGCGACGTTTACACCCTGGGGAATTGAAACCGGGATTTTACCAACTCTCGACATATACTCCCCTTACCAGACGGTACAAATTAATTCGCCGCCTACTTTCTTTTCGACAGCCTTTTTACCCGTGGTTACACCTACGGAAGTCGAGACAATAAGAGTTCCATACCCGTTAATTACCCGTGGCATGTTTTTATAACCTCTGTAAACTCGTCTTCCCGGTGTAGACACCTTTTCGATACCTTGAATGACAGAATTTTCACTGTCATCGTATTTAAGAAAAATGCGAATGCTGTTTTGGGCATCCTGATTTATCTTTTTAAAGTTCTTTATATATCCCTCGGTCTTTAAAATCTTAATAATTTCCAATTTTAATTTGGAGGTAGGGATATCAACTTTTTCATGCTTAGCAAGACCAGCATTTCTAATTTTGGTAAGCATGTCTGCAATGGGATCTGATACGCTCATCGTGTACTCCTACCTTACCAACTTGATTTGGTTACACCTGGAATAAGTCCTTCGCTTGCGAGTTTTCGAAAGCAAAGACGACACATCTCATATTTGCGCAAATACCCTCTGGGTCTTCCACAGACTCTACAGCGATTGACAGCGCGTGTAGAATATTTAGGTTTACGCAAAGCCTTAATAATCATTGCCTTTTTAGCCATGTATTCCTCGCTTATTTCTTAAAGGGCATGCCAAATTTAGTTAGCAGGCTGCGGGCCTCGCCATCTGTTTTGGCTGTTGTTACGATTACAATATTTAAACCACTAATTCGCTCAATTTTATCGTAGTCGATTTCGGGAAAAATAATCTGCTCGGTAATACCAAAAGCATAGTTCCCGTTTCCATCGAACGAATTCTGATTAATACCCCTAAAATCTTTAACACGAGGAAGGGCAAAATTTACGAGTCTATCGAAAAACTCGTACATCATGGTACCTCTAAGCGTTACACAGGTGCCAATTTCCTGCCCCTCGCGAATCTTAAAGTTAGCCACGCTCTTTTTGGCCTTGGTTTTAATTGCCTTTTGGCCAGTTATAATAGATAAATCTTTAACTGCTGCGTCCAGAAGCTTCTTGTTTTGAAGTGCCTCGCCTACGCCCATACTAACAACTATTTTGCTTAGTTTTGGTATTTGCATAACAGATTTATACCCAAACTCTTTAAACATTTCCGGAGAAATTTTCTCTTTATATATTTTCTTGAGTCGCGGTTCGTAGTTCTTCATTATAAGGTTTCTCCGCATTTCTTACAGACCCTTGTTTTTTTATCGGCATCAATTTTATAGCCAATTCGCGTAGGGCCGCATTTTTTACACACAATCATGACATTGGAGATGTGCAATCCAGCTTCAATTTCTACAATACCGCCTCGATCTTGCTGAGTACGGCGCTTCATTGCTTTTTTTACAATGTTAACACCCTGAACAATGATGCGGTTCTTATCTCGAAGGGTTTTTAAAACCGTTCCCCGCTTTCCCTTGTCCTTTCCAGCTATAACCTGCACAGTATCATCTTTTTTGATCTTAAACTTTGTGTCGACCATTTAGATGCTCCTTACAGAACTTCCGGGGCCAAGGATACAATTTTCATGTAATCCTTTTCGCGCAATTCTCGAGCAACCGGGCCAAAGACACGCTTTCCCTTGGGATTTTTGTTTGCATCGATAATAACACAGGCATTATCGTCGAAGCGAATATATGTGCCATCGGAGCGTCGATATTCCTTGTGCGTTCGCACAATAATCGCTCTCTCGATAGAACCCTTTTTAATGCTTGAAGTAGGAATTACATCCTTAACAGCAACCACAACTATATCACCGACACCGGCATATCTGCGCTTTGATCCGCCTAAAACCTTAATGCACTGAACGGTTTTAGCACCGGAATTATCGGCAACATTCAGATAACTTTCAACCTGAATCATACTTCTCTTCCTTCTGCCTTATTTTGCCCGCTCGAGCACTTCGACAAGTTTCCAGCACTTGTCTTTGCTAATAGGACGGCACTCTACAACCCGTACGGTATCACCAATTTTTGCGGTATCGCCCTCGTCGTGGGCCTTTACCTTTTTAGTATTGGTAATATATTTTTTATACAGCTTATGAAGTTTTTTAGTGCTGATGGATACCACGATAGTTTTTTCCATTTTATCGCTGGTAACCAGTCCAACATATTCTCGTTTGCCGCTTTTTATTTGAGCGCTATTGTTTTCCATGTATTGCTCCTTTACGCCTTAATACCCAGCTCATACTGATGAATCAATGTGTTCAGTGTAGCTATCTGACGGCGCAACAGCCTTTTCTCTAATGGATTGTCAACATGGGCAACTACCATCTTGAAACGAAACTCCATGTACTTCTTATCCAGCTCGGCCTTTTTTGCAATAAGCTCAGCCTTCGATAAATTTTTGAAAGAATTTTTCATCCAAATGCCTCCAGACGTTTAATTGCCTATATCTCAAAATCTGAGCGAGCAGCAAATTTGGTCTTAATGGGCAATTTATTGCCTGCAAGGCGCATTGCCTCTTGGGCCAAATCGCGGTCTACCCCACTGAGCTCAAAAAGGACTGTTCCCGGTTTAACAACGGCAACCCAATATTCAGGACCTGGCTTTCCCTTTCCCATGCGAGTTTCGGCCGGCTTTTTACTAAACGGCTTGTCGGGAAATATACGAATCCAGACCTTACCACCACGCTTGATATGCCGGTTAATGGCAATACGTGCAGCTTCGATCTGACGATTTGTAAGCCAAATACGATCCAGGGAAACCAGGGCATAATCGCCAAATGCAATGGTATTGCATCGGGTGGCATTCCCTGGAATTGATCCACGCATCACCTTTCGGTGTTTAACGCGCTTTGGACTTAACATGTTCTAACTCCTTGCGGGAGCGCGATCCCGCCGCTTTCGCATAATTGCACCTGCATCTTCTTTATGCTCTTTTCCAAATTTAACGCCATTGTAGATCCATACCTTTACGCCAATAGCTCCAAAGGAGGTCTGAGCAACGGCATGGCCATAGTCGATATCGGCACGCAGGGTATGCAATGGCACCCGCCCCTCTTTTTGTTCCTCTGTCCGGCTCATTTCAGCACCGCCAAGTCGACCAGAAAGGCGAATTTTAATGCCCTGTACATTGCCCTTTTTAATTGCATTGGAAATAGCCATCTTTAAAACACGGCGGAAAGAACCGCGCGCCAGCAATTGATGTGCCACATTCTGTGCAACGATCTGGGCATTCCCATCGGAATTCCGAATTTCTTTTATTTTAATCTGAATTTTTTTATTTACCGTCTTCTGCAATTGATTGCCAATTTTTTCGATATTGGCGCCCTTTACGCCAATAACAACACCGGGTCTTGCAGTGTGGATTACCAGAGTAATTCGCTGTGGATGGCGAATAATTTCAAGTTCGGCCACATCGGCGCCCTTTACTTCGGGCATGTCCATAACCAGTTTTCGCAATCGAAGATCCTCGTGCAGGGTATCTGCATATTCACGGGGGTCCACATACCAATGAGAAGACCAGGTCTTATTAATTCCTAATCGCAAGCCAATTGGGTTTACTTTCTGTCCCACTTTATTCACCCGCCTTTACAATTTCATCTACTACCACGGTTACATGGCACATTCGCTTTAAAAGCATGTCTGCCCTACCGCGAGCCCTAAACCAAACTCTTTTAAGGCGAGGACCATCGTCGATACGAATATCGCTAACAATGAGCATCTCTTCATCGAGCTTCTTATTGCGATCGAGCGCATTGGAAGCTGCAGACTTCATTGTCTTGCGGATGAGCCGTGCACCCTTTTGAGGCATGTTCTCTAAAATGGACATTGCCTCGGTATAGGGGCGGCGACGCACAAGGTCGGCAACAGGTCTGACCTTGTGGGGAGAACCCATAAGAAATTTTGATACGGCTCTGTAGCCTTTTTTAGTTTCCATATCTATTTCCTATCTCTTCCCAGCTTTTCTGTCCGAACCGGCATGACCACGAAAGGACCGCGTGGGAGCAAACTCGCCTAACTTATGACCAACGAGATTTTCCGTAATATAAACTGGCACCCAGGTCTTTCCCGTATGCACAGATATTGTATTGCCAACCATCTCTGGAATGATTGTAGAACAACGGGAATAGGTCTTAATTAGTTTTCGATCCCCAGCCTTGTTCATTTCAACTACCTTTTTATAAAGGCTCTTTTCGATAAAAGGGCCTTTTTTTACAGATCTAGACACCTTAAACTCCTATTATTTCCGTCGTTTGACAATAAACCTGGACGATGGCTTATTCTTCTTTCTGGTTTTAAAGCCCTTTGTGGGTTGTCCCCAGGGAGTGGTGGGATTTACACCCTTATTGCGTCCCTCGCCACCACCATGTGGGTGATCTACCGGGTTCATAGCAACACCGCGCACACTTGGCCGTATGCCGAGCCAGCGATTGCGACCAGCTTTTCCTATACTGGTATTCATATGGTCCTGGTTACCAACAGTCCCAATTGTTGCATAGCACTTCTTAAAAACCATTCTTGTCTCGCCAGAGGGAAGACGAATCGTTACATAATCGCCCTCCTTAGCAGCCACAAGGGCAGAAGACCCTGCCGAGCGGACCATCTGCCCGCCCTTGCCCAGAGTTAGCTCTACATTGTGAACCGTAAAGCCCAGTGGAATGTTTTCTAAAGGCAGCGCATTGCCATCGATAACGGGGGCCTCGGGACCGCTGACAATTTCCTGCCCCACATTGATATTTCTGGGGGCCAAAATATAGCGTTTTTCGCCATCTGCATAGTGGATAAGTGCAATATTTGCCGTGCGATTGGGATCGTATTCGATGCTGGCAACCTTTCCGGGAATGCCAATTTTATCCCTTTTAAAATCGATAATACGGTATTTACGCTTATGCCCGCCACCCTTGTGCCAAACAGAAATACGACCCTTAGAATCGCGGCCATCATTCTTGGTCTTACCTTTGGTAAGGGATTTTTCGGGTTTATCTGTGGTCAGCTCTGAAAAATTCAGGCCAACCCTCTGCCGCATTCCTGCGGTTATAGGTTTATATTTCTTAATACCCATAGTGTTTTCCCTAACTCCTTAAATTTAAACGCCTTCGAAAAGACCGATTTTCTCGCCTTTTTTAAGACGCACGATGGCCTTTTTCCAGCTGGCTGTATACCCGGCTTTTTGGCGAACCCGCTTCGGCTTTCCATCCATGTTGATAATGGTACAGTCAATTGGATTGACATTGAAAAGCCTTTTTACCGCCTCTCGAACCTGCAACTTGGTGGCAGAACGGGCCACCTTAAAAACGTATTTATCTTCTTCGCGCAAGGCATTGCTTTTTTCGGATAAAACCGGCTCAATTAAAATATTTTCGTAAATCATTTACTGGCCTCCGCACTGTCGGCATAAAATTCATTCAGATTTTTCACAGCGCTTTCCATAAAAATGACTCGGCGACCATAAAAAAGGTCATGTGCCCGCAGCCGGTTATAGGATAGATAGCTGAGCCAGGGAATATTTCGGGCAGCCTGTTTTACCTTTGCATCGTCGTCTTTAAGCACCAAAACGGTTCGTTCGTCGGCACCAAGGGCGGCAAGAATGTTGGCTAAATCCTTAGTTTTTCCGGATTCCACAGAAAAATCTTCTACGATTTTAATACGATTGTCCTGAACTTTTAAACTGAGAATGGTCTTCATTGCCAATCTCTTTGCTTTTTTAGGCAGCACCCAGGAAAAATCGCGGGGCTTTGGGCCAAAAACAACACCACCGCCAACGGTTATAGGCGATTTCTTATCGCCCCGTCGAGCCCGCCCAGTTCCCTTTTGCTTATAGGGCTTTGCGTTCGAACCATTGACCTCGGCACGGCCCTTTGTCGAGGCAGTACCTAGGCGCTTATTTGCAAGTTCATTGTTTATAGCATACCAAATAACATCATCGTTTATTGGAAGGCCAAATATTGAATCGGCCAATTCAGTTTGCCGCAATTCTTTTCCTTCTATTGAATAGACTGTCTGTTTCATCTGATACCCCATCACTTCTTCACTGCACAGCGAATAACAACAGATCCCTGATTTACACCGGGAACCGCGCCGCGAACCAAAATGGTTCTGCTTTCTACGTCGACTTTAACGACCTTGAGGTTCAGGACAGTCACTTTTTCCCGGCCCATGCGACCAGGCAATTTTGTATTTCTAAAGGTTCGACCCGGAGAAGTACACTGACCAGTGGAGCCCGGTTCACGGTGGAACTTCGAGCCATGAGTAGCTCGCCCTCCGCCAAAACCATAGCGTTTGACAACACCCTGAAAACCCTTCCCCTTCGAAATAGCAGCCACATCTACATAGCGCACATCGCTAAAAAGCTCGATGCCCAGGGAATCTCCCACTTTGCACTCTACTTCGAAGTTCCGAAATTCTTTGAGACGCTTTGTAGGTGCAATATCTTCTGCAAACTGCCCTGCATAGGGCTTTGTAACCCTATTTTTTTTCATCTCGCCCTGACCGAGCAAGACTGCATTATAGCCATCTTTTTCTTCGGTCTTTTTGGCTATGACAATATTTTGATCGATTCGCAAAACCGTTACCGGAATCATATTGCCTTCATCGTCAAAGACCTGTGTCATGCCAATTTTTTTCGCCATTAAACCTATCACGGCAAACTCCATTTACCAGGCACGCTATCCCTAGGCCAGGGACCGTCTGCCCAAAATTTTACTGTTTAATCTCTACATCTACGCCAGCGGGCAATTCCAGCTTCATCAGGGAATCCATGACCTCTGAGGAAGGGGAAATAATATCAATAAGGCGCTTATGGGTGCGCATTTCGAATTGTTCCCTGGCTTTTTTATTTACGTGCGGTGAACGCAGAACCGTAACCTTATTAATTCTGGTCGGTAGCGGAATAGGTCCGGCAACCTTAGCACCGGCCTTCTGCACCGTCTGAACAATTGAACGCGCACTTTGATCTAACAATTCAATATCGAAAGCTCGTAAACGTACGCGAATTCGCTCCTTAGTCATCATTCCTCCAAACAAGAGGCAGTTCAAAGAACTGCCCCTATATAAACCGATTACTCGTTAATCTCTGTTACCTGACCAGAAGCAATTGTGCGGCCACCTTCGCGAATAGCAAAGCGAAGCCCTTTTTCCATTGCAACGGGGTGGAGCAATTCGCCGATGATCTCTGCATCGTCGCCAGGCATAACCATTTCTTTACCCTCGGGCAAATTTACCGTGCCGGTAATATCAGTGGTTCTAAAATAGAACTGGGGGCGATAGCCAGAGAAGAATGGACTGTGGCGCCCACCCTCTTCTTTAGACAGACAGTAAATTTTACCAGTGAATTTGGAAAAGGGTTTAATTGAGCCAGTCTTGGCCAAAACCTGTCCACGTTCAACTTCTTTTTTATCGATACCGCGCAAAAGGGTACCAACGTTATCACCAGCAAAGCCTTCGTCCAAAAGTTTATTGAACATTTCGATACCGGTAACGGTGGTCTTCTTGGTGGGGCGGATTCCGACGATTTCGATTTCCTCGTTGAGCTTGACGATACCGCGCTCGATCTTTCCGGTTACTACAGTACCGCGACCCGAAATGGTAAACACGTCTTCGATAGGCATAAGGAAGGGCTTGTCCTCGTCGCGCTCGGGATCGGGGAAATAATTATCCATTGCATCCAGAAGCTCAGTTATACAGGCCTGTGCATCGGCGTTATCGGGCTCGGAAAGAGCTTTAAAAGCGGACCCTTTAATAATGGGTGTTTTGTCGCCGGGGAAGCCGTTCGCAGATAGAACATCGCGCACTTCCTCTTCGACCAACTCAATCAGCTCGGGGTCGTCAACCAAGTCTACCTTGTTAAGGAAGACAATAATACTGGGAACACCAACCTGGCGAGCTAAAATAATGTGCTCACGGGTCTGGGGCATTACCGAGTCGGGAGCAGAAACTACAAGAATAGCTCCGTCCATCTGGGCCGCACCGGTAATCATGTTTTTGATATAGTCTGCGTGACCGGGGCAGTCGATATGCGCATAGTGGCGCTTCTCTGATTGATACTCCAAGTGGCGGGTACTAATGGTAATACCTCGCTCTTTTTCTTCTGGAGCATTGTCAATTTCGTCGTACTTTAAGACCTTGTCGCCGAATTTATTACCACAATGCATGGTAATGGCGGCGGAAAGAGTTGTCTTTCCATGATCTACGTGACCAATTGTACCGACATTCATGTGAATCTTAGTTCTATTGAACTTGTCCTTAGCCATCGTGTCCTCCTCGAATTAATAGGCACTATAATACTATATGTTTGCGCAGTATATCTAAATGAAACAAACTGCGCAAGACTAGGGCAGGAGTATTAAAAACAAAGAGGATTAAAGGGATGAGCACATTTTTTCTGAAATAAAACAGAAAACATTATGTCTCAACCACCTATCCCATCTACTGCCGACCCTAGGTCTTTAAGGCTGATGATCGGTTTGGAAATACCGAGACTCTTACTAATTACCAACGATAGTGGGCAAAGGCTTTATTGGCCTCGGCCATTCTATGGGTATCTTCCTTCTTTTTAAACGCGGTACCAGAATTATTAAAGGCATCTAATAACTCTGCAGCCAGTCGTTCGCCCATTTCGTGTCCGGATCTTGCCCGGGCAGCTGCTATAACCCAGCGCATTGCCAGTGCCTCGCGGCGGACCTCGCGTATTTCTACCGGCACCTGATATGTGGCACCACCGACTCGCCGAGATTTAACTTCGACCATGGGCTTAACATTGTCCAAGGCCTTTAGAAAAACTTCCAAAGGGTCCTTTTCGGTTTTACTGCGAAGATTGTCCAGGGCATCGTAGACAATGCGAATTGCAATTGCTTTTTTCCCCTGCCACATCATTCTATTTACAAACTTAGAAAGCACAAGACTGTTGTACTTAGGATCGGGTAAAATTCCCCGGTCTACGCTCTTCTTTTTTCGTCCCATTCTGCTACCCCTTAAGCCTTAGGCCGCTTTGCGCCATATTTAGAGCGCCCACGTTTGCGACCAGTTACACCGAGGGTATCCTTGGCACCTCGAATAATATGATAGCGCACACCAGGAAGGTCCTTTACACGGCCACCACGGACTAATACCACCGAGTGTTCCTGTAAATTGTGCCCAATTCCTGGGATATATGCAGTAACCTCAATGCCATTGGAAAGGCGCACACGGGCTACCTTTCGCAGAGCTGAGTTGGGTTTTTTTGGCGTAACTGTCATTACTCTGGTACAGACACCGCGTTTTTGCGGACATGACTGCAAGGCCGGAGACTTTGTTTTTTCAGTTACTTGTTTGCGCCCAAAACGAACAAGTTGATTTATTGTAGGCATCTAAAAATAACTCCCTTTCACCCAACCGTCAGCACCCGGTGGATACATACTTTACCATATTTGGCAAATAATTTAATACATACTATACCGACCCTCCACTAAGAGGGTCAATACCCTAAAAACTATGCTTCGGCTTCATCCGCTTCAAAATCCTCGTCTAAGTCCTCTTCCACTGCCTGCAATTTGCGTTTTTCCAAAATTTCTTCGACATAGGAATCCAAATCTCGCTGTTGCGAGTCGAACAATTTTACGTCGCGATATTTTTTCATACCGGTACCTGCGGGTATTGGATGTCCAATAATAATGTTTTCCTTTAGACCACGCAGGGTGTCGGTCGAGCCAGAAATTGCAGCATTTGTTAAGACCTTAGTTGTCTCCTGGAAGGAGGCAGCCGAGAGGAAGGAATCGATATTGAGCGAGGCCTTGGTAATGCCCTGGAAGACCGGTCTGCCCACAGCGGGCTGGCCACCCTGCGAAAGCACCTTCCTGTTTGCCTCGTGAAAGGCATATTTGTCGATCAACTGGCCAAAGATAAACTTTGTATCGCCAACAGCGACAATTTCGACCTTGCGCATCATCTGTCGTACAATAACGCCAATATGCTTATCGTTTATGGAAACCCCCTGCAGGCGATACACCTGCTGGATCTCGTACATCAGGTAGCGCTGCAGTGCATTTTCGCCCAAAATACTTAAGACCTCGTGGGGGCAGGTTGCACCCTGACAGAGGGCCTCTCCCGCCTTAATTTTATCGCCATCGCGCACAAGGAGCCTGCGCGCCATGGGTACAAGGTGCTTGTATTCCTTGTTATGGATATCATTAATAATAATGACGCGCTTGCCCTTGACAATGCCCTTAAAGAAAACAGTGCCGCTGACCTGCGCAAGCACACTCTGGTTTTTGGGCTTTCGTGCCTCGAACAATTCGCTAACGCGGGGAAGGCCTCCGGTAATATCCATTGCCTTTGCCGATTCTTTAAGCGTTTTGGCAATTGTTCTTCCAGCCTTAATTTTTTCGCCCTCTTCAACTAAAAGATAGGCGCCCCCAGGTAGATAATAGGAGGCAAGTTCGTTACCTGCCTCGTCGCCAATAATGACACGCGGCTGCTTGGTGTCGGACTGGGAATCGGAAATGCGCTTTTCGATATTGCCAATTTCCTCGTCGATCTCTTCCTTTAAGGTAGAACCGGGGATGATATCTTCGTAGCGCACCCAGCCATCAATTTCGGCAATAATGGGATCCGAAAAGGGGTCAAACAGACAGATGGTATCGTTTTCTTTAACGATGCTGCCTTTTTTCCCGTAGAACTCTGAGCCATTGCGTATTTCTGCCTGTCGGTCCCTTCCAATAAGACAAACTTCGTCTTCGCGCACAAGGGCATAGCCAATATCCCCAGCAAGGACATCTTTTTTCTTGTGTCGTAAAATGGGGTCGCCATTTACAACCCGCTGGCCATCGCTAACCAGGATTTCATCGTCCTTGGCAAAGGGGTAGCGAGCTAAGACCTTGTTGTACAAAAGCTGTCCCTTTCTGGTAAACAGCTCTCGCCCAGAATCAATTTTTACCGTATTGCCCTCGGTTTCTTTGATATATATGGGGTATTTAAAGGCAAGGCGGTTTTCTTCGCTCGTCTTTGTCGCCGCACCCCCAATATGGAAGGTGCGCATGGTAAGCTGTGTTCCTGGCTGCCCGATAGACTGAGCGGCAATAATGCCCACTGCCTCGCCCACTTCCACCTTTCTGTTTGTTGCAAGGTTCCTGCCATAGCAGAGTTGGCAGACCCCATGCTTTGCCTCGCAGGTCAATACGGTGCGAATACGCACTGAATCCACGCCAGCGGCCTCTATTTGATCGGCAATGTCTTCGGTAATTTCTTGGTTTACATCGATAATAATATCGCCCGTTATTGGGTGTTTAACCCTTTCCAGGGTATAGCGTCCGACAATGCGGTCGTGAAGGGTTTCGACAATTTCATCGCCATCGCGAATAGCCGTGTGTTCGATGCCATTTATCGTGCCACAGTCGTGCTCGTTTATAACCACATCTTGGGCTATATCGACAAGGCGGCGGGTAAGATAGCCGGCGTCGGCTGTCTTTAGGGCGGTATCGGCCAGACCCTTTCGGGCACCGTTGGTGGAAATAAAGAACTCGATTACCGAAAGCCCCTCTTTAAAGTTGGAACGGATGGGCAATTCAATAATTTCGCCCGATGGCTTGGCCATAAGGCCACGCATTCCAGAGAGCTGCCTAATTTGGTTTCGGCTTCCCCGGGCGCCCGAGTTGGCCATCATGTATATCGAGTTAAAGCCGCCCTTATCCGCTTCCAGCGTCTTCATCAATTTAGAAGTGAGCTCGTCGTTTGCCTTGGACCAGACTTCCACAACTCGATTATAGCGCTCCTCCTGGGTTATATGGCCCTGGCGGTATTGTTTTTTAATGGCTTCAACTTCCAGGTTTGCCTGGTCTATTAAGGCCGGTTTTTCTTCGGGAACAACGATGTCGTCCATACCAATAGTGGCACCAAAGATTGTCGCATATTTATAGCCGGTGGCCTTAATGGCATCGAGCATCTGGACCGTTGTCCAAGAGCCAAAGTCGCGCAGAACAAGCTCGATTAAGGGTTTTAGCTCTCGATCGCCCAGTGAGTAATTGATAAAGGGCAATTCCTTGGGCATTGCCTCGTTAAAGGTCAGGCGTCCAGGGGTTGTCTCTAAAAGCCCGTTTTTATCGAGGACATCCTCTTTGCGCAAGCCGGACCAGACAGTCGATTTAGGTGATTTAATTTTAACTAAGCTGCCCCATTCAAGCGCATTGGCCTCCAGTGCCATGTGGACCTCTTCGGGCGAGGAATATCTGCGGCCAGAGCCCTTCGCGTCTTTTCTGGGACAGGTTAAATAATTTATACCCAAGACCATATCCTGCGAGGGAAAGACAATTGCCTTGCCATTTGCGGGGTTTAAAAGATTTCGAGCCGAAAGCATGAGCGTCCAGCACTCCATCTGTGCTGCCTGGGTTAGCGGCACGTGAACGGCCATTTGGTCGCCGTCGAAGTCGGCATTAAAGGCATGACAGACAAGGGGATGGAGCTTTATAGCCTTGCCTTCAATTAGGACGGGTTCAAAGGCCTGAATACCCAGGCGGTGCAGCGTGGGGGCGCGGTTTAGCATTACCGGGTGTTCTTTGACAACCTCGTCTAAAACAGCATAGACCTCGGCTGTTTCCTGCTCTACCAGCATTTTTGCCTTTTTAATATTGTAGACAATGTCCTTGTCTACAAGCTTCTTCATTATAAAGGGCTTAAATAGCTCAAGTGCCATTTTAGTGGGCAGACCGCACTGCCAAAGTTTGAGCTCGGGACCAACGGTAATAACAGAGCGCCCAGAATAGTCGACGCGCTTGCCCAAAAGGTTCTGCCTAAAGCGCCCTTGCTTTCCCTTGAGCATATCGCTAATAGATTTAAGCGGCCGGTTTGAGGCCCCCTTTACCACTCTTTTCTTTTTAGAATTGTCGAAGAGGGCGTCCACTGCCTCTTGAAGCATACGCTTTTCGTTGCGAATAATAATATCGGGTGCGTTAAGGCTCTGTAATCTTTTTAATCGATTGTTTCGGTTAATTACCCTTCTGTAGAGGTCGTTTAAATCGCTGGCGGCAAAGCGGCCACCTTCCAGCTGGACCATGGGACGCAGTTCAGGGGGAATTACCGGCACCACGTCCATTATCATCCAGGAGACCTTGTTCGAGGAGCCCCTGAAGTTTTCGGCAATTTCGATGCGTTTTAAAAGGCGCGAATCGCTTTTAGCGCCCTTTTCGGTCATCTTTGTGCGCAATTCGGCAATCAGGCTATCTAAATTGATGTTTTCAAGAAGGGTGCGAATGGATTCCGCCCCCATGCCCGCCGTAAAAGAACCGCCGTAGCGCTCTTGCGCCTGCATAAATTCTTCTTCGGTTAAAAGTTGCATTTTTTTAAGATCGGTATCGCCAGGTTCTATAACGATGTATTTTTCGTAATACAAAATTGAGCGAAGCGAGGCAACCGAGAGGTCGAGCAAAAGACCCATTCTGCTGGGCACCGAGCGGTAATACCAGATATGCGAGACCGGCGCAGCCAGCTCTATATGGCCCATGCGCTCCCGTCGCACCTTAAAGTGGGTTACCTCTACGCCACAGCGGTCACAGATGACCCCTTTGTATCGTACCGATTTAAACTTTCCACAAAAGCACTCCCACTCCTTAGTGGTACCAAAAATACGCTCGCAAAAAAGACCATCTTTTTCGGGACGAAGGGTTCGATAATTGATGGTTTCTGGTTTTTTTACCTCGCCATAGGACCAGGCCCGAATCATTTCGGGCGAGGCCAAGCGTATGGTTATTGAATCAAAATCTTGAATATCTCTCATTCGTTATTCCCCTTAAAAACTCGAGCTCTGTTTAGAAATAAGCTCGTCGTCTCGTTCAGTAAGCGGTATCTGCTTGCCCTTGGCATCGTATATAGTCATATCCAAGGCTAGGCCACGCAGCTCTTGAACAAGGACATTGAAAGATTCAGGAACCCCCGCACCGGTGGATGCCTCGCCCTTTACAATACCCTCGTATATTTTCGATCGGCCCATCATGTCGTCGGACTTAATGGTGAGCAATTCCTGTAAGGTATTTGCCGCCCCATAGGCCTCTAGGGCCCAAACTTCCATTTCGCCAAAACGCTGGCCACCGAACTGTGCCTTTCCGCCCAGTGGTTGCTGGGTAACAAGGGCATAGGGGCCTGTGGAACGGGCATGCATTTTATCGTCGACAAGGTGATGCAGTTTAAGGAAGTAGATAACCCCGCAGAAAATGGGGTTAACAAAGGTTTCGCCCGTCTGTCCATTTCGCAGAATAGCCTTGGAGGTAACCGGTAGGCCGGCCTCTTTTAATTTTTCTTCGATAATCTCGGTGGGGGGCGATTGAAACACCGGCGATGAATACCACTCATCTAGGGTGGAGGCCGCCCAACCCAATTCGGTCTCGAGGAGCTGGCCAATATTCATTCGAGAGGGCACCCCAAGGGGGGTAAGACAGAGATCTAAGGGGGTGCCATCCTCCAGGAAGGGCATGTCCTCTTCGGGCAGAATGCGGGCGACAACGCCCTTGTTCCCGTGGCGGCCGGCCATTTTATCGCCTTCGCGAAGTTTACGCTTGGTGGCAATAAGCACCTTTACTACCTGGTCCACGCCGGGATTCAGGTCGTCGCCCTCGCCCCGTTTTAAGCGCTGAATATCAATAATAGTGCCATCAATACCATGGGGAACGCGCAAAGAGCTGTCCCGGACCTCTTTTGCCTTCTCGCCAAAGATAGAATTTAAAAGCTTAAACTCTGGGGTGGTCTCGGTTTCGCTCTTGGGGGTAACCTTTCCCACAAGGATATCGCCAGATTTGACCTTGGCGCCCACCACAATGACGCCTTCGGCATCTAAATTGTCCAAGCTTTTTTCGCTCGTATTGGGGATGTCGCGAGTAATTTTTTCGGGTCCCAGCTTTGTCTCTCGAATTTCAGTTGTAAATTCTTTTATATGAATAGAAGTAAAAAGATCTTCTTTTACCACACGCTGCGAAATTAAAATTGAGTCCTCGTAGTTATAGCCATTCCAAGGCATAAAGCCCACCAAAACATTCTGTCCCAGGGCCAATTCCCCATCCTGTGTGGCAGGCCCATCGGCTATAACCTGGCCAGCTGCTACCTTCTCGTCGAGCTTAACTATGGGGCGCTGATTATAGCAGGTGTCCTGATTAGTGCGCTGATATTTAATGAGCTCGTAGACATCTTCGCCGGTGGCACTGTCGTCGGCCTGAATGATAATTTTATCGGCGCAGACAAAGGTAACGGTGCCCGCCCGATTTGCCTTTACCAGCACCCCGGAGTCGTAGGCGCATTTGCCCTCCATTCCAGTGCCCACACGCGGTGCAACGGGGAAGACAAGGGGCACAGCCTGGCGCTGCATATTGGAACCCATAAGGGCGCGGTTGGCGTCGTCGTGCTCCAGAAAGGGGATGAGCGAGGCCGAAACCGAAATAATCTGTTTCGGCGAAACATCCATATACTGTAATTCCTCGGGGGTCCGGGTGGTGTAATCGCCCTGACGCCGACAGGAAATTTGCGGATCGATAAATTCGCCTTTTTCATTGAGCCTAGCAGAGGCCTGGGCAATGTAATAGCGATCCTCGTCCATGGCCGAAAGGTATTCAATTTCCGCACTGGGCTTGCCCTTAATGACCTTGCGATACGGCGTCTCTAAAAAGCCATAGTCGTTGACGCGCGTATAATTTGCCAGCGAGACAATAAGACCAATGTTTGGACCCTCTGGGGTTTCGATAGGACACATACGCCCATAATGTGTGTAGTGAACATCGCGCACCTCAAAACTGGCCCGATCGCGGGAAAGGCCCCCAGTACCCAGGGCGCTCAGACGCCTTTTGTGGGTGAGCTCGGCCAAGGGGTTTACTTGATCCATAAACTGCGACAGCTGGCTGGACCCAAAAAACTCTTTTATTGCGGCCACAATTGGTTTAATCGATACCATGTCCTGTGGCTTCATGGTGTCCAGTTCCTTGCCAGACATTTTTTCTTTGGCAATGCGCTCCATGCGGCTAAAAGCGGTTTTTAAAATATTTGATAAGAGCTCGCCCACCGAGCGGACACGGCGATTGCCGAGATGGTCTATATCGTCTAAATATTCATCGCCAACGTAGACCTGGATAAGGTACTTCATGGTGGCGATAATGTCCTCTTTAGCCAAGGTGTGATCTTCTAGAGGGGGCTCGAAATTAAATTTTTTGTTCAATTTATAGCGCCCAACGCGGCCTAAATCGTAGCGGCGGCTGGTAAAAAACATGCTCATAAGGTCTTTTTCTGCTGCCTCGATGGTAATGGGTTCGCCAGGCATAAGCACCGAATACACTGCGGAAAGGGCCTCTTCGCGGCTCAGCTCGTCCCGCGTTGGATCGTCCTTGCTAAAGCGAATATCCTCGCGCTCAAAACAGTTAAAAATCATGCTGGAGTTTAAGGAATCCTCGCCAGTGAAATCTATCACATCGATGTTCTGAACATTGTTCAAGACCAACTCGTCCACATCGTGCGGGTGCATTTTTTCGCCAGCGCGATAGATTTTTTTCTCTTCGCCATCGACCATAGCAAACACCGGCTTTGCTAAAACCCTGCCGACAAGGTTTTCTTTGAGCTCGCGCTCATTTTCTACTTTTACGTTCTCCATTTTATAGAAGGCTTTAATAATTTCTTCGCGCGTTTCAAAACCCAGAGCGCGTAAAAATACGGTACCCAGAATTTTCTTTTTTCGGTCGATTTTGGCATAAATAAGCTCGCGCTTTTGGTCGATTTCAAACTCTAACCAAGAGCCCCGATAGGGAATTATTCTGGATGAAAACACCCCCTTGTCGTGCGAAAAAATAACGCCCGGTGAGCGGTGAATCTGCGATACAACAACCCTTTCGGCACCATTTATAATAAAAGTGCCCCTATCGGTCATTACCGGAATATCGCCCATATATATATCTTTTTGGCGTATTTCGCCCGTTGTCTGAAAAATTAAGTTTATGCGAGCCTTGAGTGGCACCGCATAGGTTAGCCCCTTGCTTTTGCACTCCTGTTCACTGAATTTAATGCCCGACTCATCTAAGGAATAATATTCATATTCTAAAAGCAGGTCGCCACAGGGACTTTCTATGGGAAAACTTGAGCGAAAAACCTCCTCCAAGCCCTGGTTCAGCGCCAGTTCACCCTTTTGTAAACGCTCTCGCTGTAAAAATCGCTCATACGAGGACAATTGAATATCGATTAAATCTGGTAAATCCATAGCATTGGCAATATCCTTGCCAATGTATTTGCGCTTTGCGATAACTTCTCCCGAGCCCATTTATAACCCCCTATCTGCCACATCCGGTTTGGCCATGAACTTTTTTATAATAAATGCACAAAAGCCAGGTCTTCCAAAAAAGACCTGGAGACAGCGATAGGTGGCTAAAATAACCACCTATCTTTGAGAACCTCAATCTAAACTATTTACCACAAACGATAAATAATTATGCAATCTCAACGGTACCACCAGCTGCGGTAATGGCCTCTTTAATTTTATCGGCCTCGTCCTTGCTGACATCTTCTTTGAGCACCTTTGGGGCGCCTTCGACAAGGTCCTTGGCCTCTTTAAGGCCCAGACCGGTAATACCACGCACCTCTTTAATAACGGCAATTTTCTTTGAGTCTTCAAAGCCCTTGAGTGTTACCGTGAACTCGGTCTTCTCTTCGGCAGGAGCGGCACCAGCTGCGGGGCCGGCTGCTGCGGCTACAGCAACAGGAGCTGCGGCAGAAACGCCGAATTTCTCTTCCATTGCCTTTACCAGCTCGGAGACCTCGAGAACGGTCATCGCGGAGATTGCCTCTAAAATTTGATCTGTAGTAAGTGCTGCCATATTATCTTCTCCTTGGCATATATAATAATTCCCTATTATAAGAGAATTTTGGCTGCAGTGGGCCTTGGTTAAACCAAGGGCTGCAGTCCATCTTTAAAAGACCGACAGGAACGACAGCCTGACGAAGCCTGAAGGTCTTGTAAAAATCTTTTTTAGGCCTCGCCTTTTTTGTCGGCAATGGCCTGAATAGTACGCACCAATCGGGCGTTAATATCGTTAAGGGCTCCCGCCAAGTTCCGGGCAGGTCCATTCATAACGGACATGAGCATAGAGATAAGCTCGTTTCTGCCAGGAAGCTTGGAGAAGGTCTCTACCTGTTCTGCAGAATAAATGCTAGCGCCCACATAGCCGCCCTTTACCTTTAAGGCCGGAACCTCTTTGGCAAAGTCGAAAAGAATTTTTGCGACCTCGTTGGAGTCCTTCGGACTAATGGCGACCGCTGTGGGCCCAACTAAATAGGAGGTCAAGCTACCAATTTCTATCTGCTCAAAGGCAACGCGGGCAAAATTGTTTTTGACAACCTTAAACGTGGCCTCTTTAGAGCGCAATTTGGTCCGCAGCTCGGTAATCTGTTGTACCGTAAGCCCGCGATAATCGGCAAAAATATAGTCGGGCGAGGCAGAAAAGGCCTCTTTTAACTCGGCAATTGCCTCTTGCTTATATGCTTGTATTTTTTTTGCAACAATAGACATAGCTTACTCCTCGTCCTTATAGGCTACCCATACACCTGGGCCCATTGTAGAGCTTAGGGAAACAGAGAGAATGTAATCGCCCTTTGCATCGGCAGGTTTTTTCCTTTTAATTTCGGAAAGCACCGCCTTTACGTTTTCCTTAACCTTGTCGCCTTCCATAGAGACCTTGCCAACGGCCAGGTGCACTACGCCAGTTTTATCGACACGGAATTCCACCCGGCCTTTTTTAAGCTCGTCGATGGCGCTCTTTAAATCGAAGGTAACGGTCCCAGTCTTTGGGTTGGGCATAAGACCTCTGCGGCCTAAAATCATACCGAGCTTACCCACGTCTTTCATCATGTCGGGGGTGGCTACGGCCACATCGAAGTCGAGCCAGCCACCGCGGACCTTTTCGATTAAATCGTCGGAGCCAACAAAGGCAGCTCCAGCATCTAGGGCCTCTTTCTCCTTGTCGCTCTTGCAGAAAACTAATATTTTCTTTTCGCCCCTAAACTGATGGGGAAGGACAACTGTGTCGCGCACGGTCTGGCCTTTTTTTAACTTCAGTTTTACCGAAAGATCTACGGTCTCGTCGAATTTTGCAAAGGCGAGCTCTTTAACCTTGGCCATTGCATCGCCAAGTTCGAATCGTTCGCTGCCATCGTATTTTTTCAGGGCCTCGCGATAATTTTTTCCATGTCTCATATTATCCCTCCACCTCTACACCCATTGAGCGGGCCGTACCAGCGACAACCTTTTTGGCCCCTTCAATATCGATAGAATTGAGATCGGGCATTTTCGTGGTGGCAATTTCGGTCAGTTTTGCCTGGGAGAGCTTGCCAACCTTGTGCGTTCTCGGCTCGCCAGAACCCTTTTCGATGCCCACAGCTTTTTTAATGAGCACGGCAGCTGGTGGGGTCTTTAACACAAAGGTAAAAGACTTGTCTGCATAGACGGTAAGCACAACAGGGATAATTAAACCAGGCTCCATCGCCTTGGTTTTATCGTTGAACTGTTGCACAAATTGAGGTGCACTGACCCCGTGCGGACCCAATGCCGGCCCAACAGGGGGTGCCGGCGTGGCCTTTCCTGCCGGACACTGCAGCTTGATAACGGCTGTAATCCTTTTCTTCGCCATAAATGGTCTCCTTATGTGGTGTACCCGCTAAAAAAGGCGGGGTAGCGTCTTTGCCATGCCCTTAAAACATGCAAAAACTCCCATCGTCTTGGAGCATATGCCCCCGAAACAAGATGTTTCGGCTATGAGAAGCGTTAAAAAACGCTGCTGTACAAAATTTAAATTTTTTCGACCTGGAGAAAATCAACTTCTACTGGGGTCGCTCTTCCAAAAATACCGACAATAACTTTTAATTTGTTCTTTTCGTTATTCACCTCTTCTATTGTTCCCGTAAACGATTCAAATGGCCCCTCTATTACCTTTACCTTGTCGCCTTCGGTAAAGGACTGGCGGGAACGAACCGCCCTCTCGCCTTTTATCTCGCCTGTTTTGGCCAGAATTGATCGCGATTCGTCGGGAGACAGAGGAAAAGGTTTTTTCCCCGGCATTGCGCCAACAAAGCCACTGACTCCGGAAATTTTACGAATAAGGGCACAGCTGCTCTTCCAATTGGTATCCGAAAGGTCCATTTGCACGAGTATATAGCCTGGCAGAAATTTTTTAGTAACATTCCGCTTTTTCCCATCGCGAACTTCGACCACTTCCTCTTCGGGAACTTTTACGTCCTTTACAATTGATGAGTCCAATTCTGTACGCTCGAGCATCTGCTGAATCGTTCTTTGAATTTTAGCTTCATACCCTGAATAGGTCTGCAATACATACCAAGCTTCGGCCATTCCAATTCCTTAAAAAATTAAATTCACGCCCAAGAAAAGAAGTGAATCTAAGGCCCAAAGCAATAGGGCTATAATAACGGTGGATATAATAACAACCTTAACCGAGTTAACCACATCCTCTCTGCTGGGCCACACAACCTTGCGCAGCTCGGCATAGGACTCTTTAACAAATTGACCAATCTTACCCATACTAACCCTCTTTCGGCACATTTTTTACGAACGAAATACTTAACAGGCCAGGCAGGACTCGAACCCGCAACATTCGGTTTTGGAGACCGACGCTCTACCATTGGAGCTACTGACCTATGGTAACAGCGCAAGCCGAAATAAAAGATTGCCCTGTTATCATTGCGCTTGCCTAAACAGGTACCCCACAGACAAACGCATACTCAAGTAACTATTTTATTTTTGTCTCCCGGTGAACAGTGTGTTTGCGGTCGAAGGGACAATACTTGCTAAATTCAAGCTTTTCCTGAATATTGCGCCGATTTTTTTCGGTAGTATAATTTCTTCGTTTGCACTCGCTACACTGCAGTGCTATTAGTTCTACACTCGTCTTTTTGGCCATTTGGCAACCCCTTACATTAAAAACCTATAACCACGCAGGCAGCACCGACAAAGCGGTACCACACCACAAAAAGCCCTCGAGCGGAATCGAACCGCTGACCTCATCCTTACCATGGATGTGCTCTGCCGACTGAGCTACAAGGGCAGAAAACAAGAAGCAGACTGCTCAATGTTCGGGTAAAATAGCAAAGACTTGACTTTATGTCAAGCAATCCAGTAAAAATTGCCTTTTTTTATAAAACAGCCCAGAGTGCTAGTCTCCATGTATATCCAAGAGTATACTATAGTATATGGATACTTTAAATAGCTGTGTGGAGGCCCTTGTCGATTCCTACGACGCCTATGGTTTAATCAACCATTCGGGCGGTCCTAACCTGCCAAGCAGAGACGATATCGCCGAAATTTTAAAAGATTTAGATGCCCTACTCTTTCCCGGCTTTAGAAGCCCGAATTGCCCAGAAGAGGGAAGCCTTAAAATGCTTACTTCCGAGCGAATACAGCGAGTTGCCCGCCGCCTGAGCCGCGAGGTGGAAAAAAGCTTGGCCTTCCAGCGACGCAATGGCAGCTACCATTGCGATGGCGAGGGCTGTACAAGAACCAGCCGCAAAATTGTAGAAGATTTTTTCTCCGATCTCCTTCAATTGCGCCGCGTTTTATCCATGGATGTCATGGCAGCCTACCGGGGAGACCCCGCCGCAAAGAGCGTAGAAGAGGTAATTGTGGCCTATCCTGGGCTCTTTGCCATATCCGTCCACAGAATTGCCCACTTCTTTTGGCAGCGCGAAGTACCGCTTATTCCCCGCATAATGAGCGAGATAGTCCATGGTAAGACGGGTATTGATATTCACCCCGGCGCCAGCATTGGCGAGGCTTTTTTTATAGACCATGGCACCGGTGTCGTAATTGGGGAGACCACGGTTATTGGCAAGAATGTAAAGGTCTACCAGGGGGTAACCCTGGGTGCTTTAAGTGTTAAAAAAGAGGAATCGGAAAAAAAACGCCATCCCAGTATAGGGGACAATGTAACTATCTATGCTGGCGCCACCATCTTGGGGGGCCAAACCTCTATTGGCAACAACTGTACCATTGGTGGCAACGTCTGGCTTACCGAATCGCTGCCCGCGGGAACGACTATCCTGTTAAAGGGCAGCGAATACGAAATTGTGCAGCGCCCAGAGTAAGCACCTTTTGTATCTAGCTAAATTGTTCGCAAAGATAATCTAAATCTGCGATAGTGAGCGCGTCCCCCTGCGCCACTAAGCGCATTTCTTTTTCGTTTTTAACAAATACATTGACGAGCTCCGGATCGAAATGCTTGCCAGAGCTGTCGACAATATAACTATACGCCTCTTCGAAGCTATTTGCCGCCTTGTAGGGCCTTTCGCAGAGGATGGCATCTAAGACGTCGGCAAGGGCGACAATGCGAGCGGCAACGGGTATTTCTTCTCCCTGCAGGGCACAGAGGTAACCGCTTCCATCCCAGCGTTCGTGGTGATATAGGATGATGTCCCGCGCCAAGCTATCAATTTCGACATTTTTAATTATCTGAGCACCGATATCCACATGATTTTTAACAATGTCAAACTCCTCGTCGCTTAGGCGACTGGGCTTAAAAAGAATGTCCGAGGGTATGCCCGATTTTCCAATATCGTGCAGGGGCGCATATAGCCGTATTTTTTTTACCTCTAGCGGGGGGAGCCCAAGCTCGTGGGCCAGCAGGGTGGAAAAATAGGCGACGCGTTTAACATGATAAAAGGTAAGGGGATCGCCGTCGTGTGCGCTGGTCTCGAGGGCCGCTACCATCGATATATTGAGTTTTTCTATTTGCTTTTTAAGATAGCAGACCTCCCTTTCGGCCTGATAAAGCGAAATCGCTTTCTTTACCGAAAGAGCTAAATCTTCGCGGTCCCAGGGTTTGCGCATATAACGGAAGAGGCCGGCCTCGTTAATGGCCCGCGAGAGGGCCTCGATGTCGGTGTAGCCGGTGAGCAATATCGTATACATACCGGGAAATAATTTGCAGGCCTGTATCATAAGCTCGTGCCCGGGCATCCCCGGCATACATTCATCGGTAATTAAAACTGCAGGGTCCCTGCCCTCTTGGGCAAGATCCTGCATAAGTTTTAAGGCATCGTCCCCAGATAATGCCGTTTCCACCTGATACTGGGGAAAGCGTGCGCGCAGTTCACGTTTAAGGCTAAGGGTAATGAGGGCCTCGTCGTCTACACAGATGATATAACTTTTGTTCATGCGCCCTCTTTTAGGGCCACCGATAAATTAATTCATCGGGGCCAACATCATATTCCAATTCACCATCTACGGCCATTTTTTTTAATGCCTCACTTGCCTCTTCGACAGTACAGCCAGCCGCCTTGGCAAGTCTTGTCGCGGTAAGCGCATTATTTGTACGGTGAAGCATGGTCTGTATTTGGGCCTTGCTAACCTTGGCGGATTTTTTTAAGCCCAAACTTTGCGCAACTACTCTAAATATTCCCATCATTTAAAATTGTAGCATATTTTGCCGTTTTGAGTTACATGTTCAGTTGCGACACCCTTTTCGACAAAATAGGCAAGCGTCTTCTCGGCCTCCTCGAGAGAGAGGGAGGTGTTAAGAACAACTTCGCGGGCGGTAAGTTCGGTTTTTGTGCGGGTTAGGTCTAAAACTTGGCGGTCTGGGCTGCGGGTATCGACCCCCCTATTTGCCTCACCGCCAGTATTTATCGAAATATTAATTCCGGGATTATTCACATAATAGCCCCGCTGGGCATTGTAGAGATCTACCTTAGCTCCCAAGGTAAAAAAATCGAAAATCAAACCAATACCAAAGAACCCCCCGGTAAAAAGATAAAATAGGCCACTGGGTATTTTTTCTAAATAAAAACGATGGGCTCCTAAAGCTCCCAAAAAAAAGAAGAGCAAATAGGCAGTTAGCTTAGACTTCATGTGTATCTCCTTGAGGTAGTTTAGCATTAAAGATGTAAAAAGACAAGAAAAAAACTGATGAAGCAACTAGGAGGCTTGCTACTTCATCAGTTAAAGGAGGTGTATACAGCAATTATATCGCAATTATACAGAATATCTATAAGTCATTTTCCGTAATTGTGTAGTTTGGCCGCTCGGCGGGGCGCAATTCGAGGAAGTTTTTAACCCCCTGTATCTGCTCGTCGAGGTCGTGGCTCACGTGCACAATGCTGGTTATGCCTAAACTGGCCACCTCGTCTAAGAGGGCTAGGACAAGTTCTCGCCCCTGGGCATCGAGGCCCTGGCAGGGCTCGTCTAAAAGCAGAAGGCGGGGCATTTTAATAAGGGAGCGCAGAACGAGGATTGCCCGCTGTTCGGCCCAATTCAGTTGGCTAAAGGCCTGGTTGCCCCGTTCGCCAAAGCCAAAAAAAGAAAGCCAATGCGCGGCAAGGGCCAGGGCCTCGCTACTGGGCTGGCAGTATAGGCCGATGCTGTCGTACAGACCAGAAACCAGCACCTGCAAAAGGTTGGTATCGCCCAGGTTGCGGTAATCGCGGTGAAGATTCCAAGAGACCAGGCCCAAATGGCGTTTTATATCCCAAATGCTCTCGCCACTGCCCCGCCGCCGGCCAAAAATGCTTACATTGTTCGAAAAGGCTTGGGGGTTATCGCCATTTATAAGGCCTAAAAGACTGGTCTTGCCGCTGCCATTTGGGCCCTGTACGCGCCAATGCTGGCCCGCTCGAATTGTCCAATTTAGGCCATCGAGCACCACCTGTCCATTCCAGCCCACCCGAATATCCCGCATTTCTACCAGCACCGAAGCCTCGCTACTGGGCTCCACTCCAGCAGCAACAAGCAGGCGGCCGAGCTCTTCTTTAAAAGCATTGCGGTCGAGCAATAAGCCAGGGCCCGCTGAGTCTTCCTCTAACCGCCAGATATCGTTGCAGAGCTGGGGCAGATTCTTTTCGCTTCTTTCTATAAAAACGCAGGCGCTGCCCAGATTCTCTCGCCGCTGAGCCTCTGCCACAAAGACCTGTAAAAAGGCAGCAATGCGCTGACGGCTGGCAATATCTAGGGCATCCATGACCTTGTCGAAAACCGCCACTGCAGGCTGGCGCAAAAACAAACGGGCTAAAAGCACCCGGCGCAGCTCCCCCGTGGATAAAAACTTAAGGCCCCGCAACAAAATTGGCCCAAGCGCACAGACCTCCACCACCCAGGCTTCCCTTTCGGGATCCTGGTCAAGGCCCTTGAACACATACTCCTGCACACTGCGCCCGGGAGCCAGCCCTCCTTCGACAAAGTTAGAGTCGTCGTTTTTTAGCTCTTCTTCGATTAGCTCTGCCATGCCCTCGAAGGAAAGGACCTGCAGGGGCAGGTTCTGGGCCATGTTTTGAACCAGTTGCGAGAAAAACGAAGCTCTCTCTTCCAGCCAGCCCCAGCAGTGGCCCGCACAGATTTCGAGCTCTTTACCATCGGGCCAAAAGGGCATTTCGTTGGGCAAATCTTCGGGTAGGTAGTATAGTATGTTTTTCACAGAGTTCTCCTTGTTTTTAGGGCAGTTTGAAAAAAAATGATGTTTTTCGCGCTACTTTATATTGTACACAAAAGTGCAGGCTTCGGTGTACTAGGTATAAAACCACGGAAAAGCTGGGCCTCCTAGCCGTCGTAGTATTTACCGAAACAAGGATTTACGCTATAAGTTATGCATAGTCTGTCGTGGCACTGCCTTGCGCAGGGCCAAAGGAGTAAAGTGTGAACTATTTTAATTCAATTCCGTGGCGCGTGGCCCTTATGCAGTTGGGAACCTGCCGTTTTATGGAGCGCAGCGAGCTGGCCGATGGCGTTAGCGCGCTCAAAGGAAAAAAAATTGTCATTGTGGGTTGCGGGGCCCAGGGGCTAAATCAGGGCCTGAACCTGCGCGACAGCGGCTTGGATGTGAGCTATGCCCTTCGCAAAGAGGCAATTGCCGAAAAACGGGCCAGCTGGAAATCGGCCACCGAAAACGGCTTTAGTGTGGGCACCTACGAAGAATTAATTCCCAGCGCCGACCTTGTGGGCAACCTGACCCCCGACAAACAGCACAGCAATGTCATTACCGCTGTCATGCCCCTTATGAAAAAAGGCTCCAGCCTTTGGTACAGCCATGGCTTTAACATTGTCGAAGAGGGGATGCAAATTCGCAAAGATATTACCGTTGTAATGATGGCACCAAAGGGGCCGGGGACCGAGGTGCGCACCGAATACAGCCGTGGCTTTGGCATACCCACCCTTATTGCCGTCCATCCCGAGAACGACCCCGAGGAAAAGGGTTGGGCAATTGCCAAGGCGCTGGCCTGTGGCACCGGGGGCGACAAGGCCGGGGTGCTAGCATCCAGCTTTGTGGCCGAAGTAAAAAGCGATCTTATGGGCGAACAGACAATTCTCTGCGGTATGTTGCAAACCGGCAGCCTGCTCTGCTTCGACAAAATGGTAGAAAAGGGAATTGATACCTCCTGGGCCGCAAAGTTTATTCAATATGGCTGGGAGCGCATTACCGAGGCCCTCAAATTTGGCGGTATTACCGGCATGATGGACCGCCTCTCCAATCCGGCCAAATTAAAGGCCAATGCACTTTCGAAAGAGCTTAAAACAATTATGGCCCCGCTGTATCAGAAACATCAGGATGATATTATAAGCGGAAAGTTTTCGCAGACAATGATGGAAGACTGGAAGCAGGGCGACCGAGACCTTTTGGCCTGGCGCGAGGCAACCGGCAAGACCGCCTTCGAAAGCACAGCCCCTTCCAGCGAAAACATTGATGACCAAGAATATTTTGACAAGGGCATACTGATGGTGGCCATGGTCAAGGCCGGGGTAGAATTGGCCTTCGAGACCATGGTAGATGCGGGCATTAAGGCCGAAAGCGCCTATTACGAGAGCCTGCACGAGACACCCCTTATTGCAAATCTTATTGCACGCAAAAAGCTCTACGAGATGAACAAGGTAATTTCCGACACCGCAGAATATGGCTGCTATCTTTTCGACAACGCCTGCCGGCCACTGCTTAAAGATTTTATGGCAAAGGTCGACATCGATGTCATTGGCAAGGGTCTGAGCTTAAAATCGAATGCGGTTTCCAACCGGGAACTCGTGGCTACAAACGAAGAAATTCGCAGCCACGGTGTGGAAAAGGTTGGTCAGGTCTTGCGCGCCTATATGACGGCGATGAAGCCCATTATTTAATAGATCCTAACACACCCAAGCTCTAGGTCTAGGCCTTTACGCCGAGGACCTGGAGCTTCATCTGTTCAATTATTTCGCGATTGCTCTGGCCCAGGGCCTTAAGCTGATCCGCAACCGCCAGAACACTTTGAATGTTCTGGGCCATCTCTTGGGTCTCCGAAAGTACCTGCGCACTGATATCTAAGACCGAGCGTATTTTATTGCTAGAAGACTCTATACTTTCGCGCGATTCATTGATTGAAACCTCAGTCTCTTGAGTCAGATTTGAAACCGTCTGAACAGCCCTAATTACATTCTCCGACCCATCGGAGACCTCTTTTACGCTTATAAGTAATTCCTGAATCATGTCGGAAAGGGCCTGAATATCGCTACCCACATTCTGGAAAAAGCTTAGAATATCCTGATTCTGCTCGGCGACCTTGGACACAGCCCCCTCAGTTTCTTTGAGCGCAGTTGAAATAACGCGCGAACTATTTCCCGCTTCCAGCGAAAGATTGCGAATTTGCCCGGCGACGATGGCAAAGCCCCTGCCATGGTTTCCGGCGTGCGCGGCCTCGATAGAGGCATTTAAGCCCAAAAGGTTTGTCCTTTCGGCAACATCCTCTACAAAGACGCTTTTTTCTATCATCTGCTTGGTTAAGGCCTGGACCTGTTCTATCGAAGACTTGATAGTTGCCAGTTTCACCTCGCCATTTGCAGCAAAATCGGCCATGTTCTGTACAGCTGCGACCTTATGGCTGGCCTGCGAGCCAATACTGCCAATAGCCGCGACCATCTGTTCAACAGCGGAAGAGGCAGTGCTTACCTGCGTGGTGTAGAGATTGAGATTGCTGTGCATTTTTTCCTGCCGATTTACCGCCACCGAGTTCTCGCTCGAGGCCTTTTTTAGCGAGGTGGAAAGTTCGCCCATGCGCTGGACAATGGTTTCCATTCGCCGGTTTATATCTAAAACCGCTGCCTGTGCATTTTCCGAGCCCTGGGCTAGATCGGCCGAAATTGCGTTCGCACTCTGCTGGGTCTTTCCCACTGAATCGGCCAAGCGCGTATAGTCATTGCGCGAGCGCTCAATTTGCTGTTCAATTAAGGTAGTATTTTTTTTCTGATTCCTTACGGTCAATGCAGCAAAAATAGTGCCCAAGCTGTTTAACAGCAGAGTCATAAAAAGATTTTGCCCGGCCAAAAGGGTGACGGTGTTGTTATCTAGGGGGTAGGCATCTAAAAAATAAAGGCCGAAGATAGCAAGAACGTTTAACAGCCCCACAATTATAGAAGGCCAGATATTGGTGCTCAACAATGCACTGAGCACGAGCATAAAGCTACCAATTGTGCCCCAGACATAGGTTTCGTAGACATTTTGATACTCATCAAATTTGATAGATACAAAGAGCACCGCCCAAAGGCCAAAAATAACAAGCGAGGTTGCTATCTGCATTTCTTGACGACGCAGCAGGTAGAGGGCCGAAACAGCCATAAGGCCAAAGATTAGGCCGGTGGCTCCGGCAATGACAGCCCCGGTGAGCATCATGGCTATACCGGCTAAACTGGCGACAAGGCCTAAAAAGGCGGCTATCCAGGCAAGCATTTTAGCCTTGCTCTTTACAGTCAACGACTGACTCTGATAGGGGGTTAAAATATAACCTATAATACGCTTTGGACTAAATTTCATGCTATCATTTTAATTGGTATTAAGATTTTAAGCAAGAAAAGCCACTTTTTTAGCCGATAAGGGCCCCAGCAAGCACAGGAAGCTGATATCTTTCCTGCAAAACCTGAGTAATCCCCAAAAGCCCATACTTTAGCAGGGCGGTAATAAAGGGTCTGCCAATAAGCACCTCGCTGGCGCCGAGGGCAGAAGCCACCAAAAGATCTCGTCCATTGCGAATACCGCCATCGACCCAGATCGCACCGGTATATTGAGCTAATTCCCTGCCATATTGGGCCAGAAAATCGGCGGTGGCCCCCTGCACGGTTTCTATGCGCCCGCCATGGTTAGAAACGACGACAATATCGGGGCGCACTTGGCGAACGAGGGAGACATCTTCGGGGGTAAAGACACCTTTTATGATAAAAGGAACCTGTATAGCAGCTTTTAATTCGCGCAATTGGCCCGCGGTCTTTTTTTCTAAATGGGCAAGTTTTCGCATAGTAAGAATGTTGTAGGAATCGATATCCACACCTAAATATTCGGCCTGCTCTTGGGCCCAGGCAAAGCGCTCTAAAATATTGCTATTTGAATAGGGTTTACAGAAGATTGCACCTGTTTTTCCCGCTTTTTTTAGGGCAGCAATGCCATATTTTAGTTTTTTGTCGGGACTGCCATCGCCAATGGAAAGGCCAAGGCCGGCCACCACCGCAGAATCAATTATTGCCTGGTAAAAGGGCTCTTCCTCTTCGAAGCCAATGTTTTCTGCAGAACCAGTAATTGGGGCCAGGCGTATGCGGCAGGCCTCGGTATTGGCATCAATTATATCTTTATGACGGGCCCAGGCGGCAACATTTTCAATAAAATTGGCATTATCGAAAACGCCCCCCATGCCAGGCAGTTCGCCAATACAGCCATGACCATCGCAGGTGGGGCAAAACTTACACTTCGAATTGACTATCAAGGTAGGCCTCCTCTGTTCATATATCGGCAAAAATGCGCTGGATTTCAAGCATCAGGCCAACATATCTCCGACTTCCAGGGCATCCTTGGCCACAAAGGAGCGATTTTTCCATCTTCCACCGCGCCAGCGCATTATCATAATACTGCCTCTGAACCATTCGTCAATAGTTGGCCCTAACCAGACCCCCACTAGGCCAAGGGCAAAGTGCAGGCCCAAGAGCCAGGCGAAAAATACGCTCACAGCCCACATGGTTATTAGCCCCACCCCCACCGGGAAACGCACATCGCCCGCGCCTTTTAGGGCCGGGATAATAATGGTGTTAAAATTCCGTGCGGGCTCTTGGAGCAAGCTGAGTAGGAGCACTGCGCCGGCAATGCGTGTTATTTCTGGGTCCTTTGTGAAAAGTCCTATTAAAGGATAGCGGAAAATGGCCAAGAGAATGGCCCCAAGGGTGGAAATTGCCACACCCAAGAGAAAATAGCCATAGACTTTGCGCTGGGCATCTTCGTATTGTCCTGCGCCCACCATGTGGCCCACCTTTATCTGTGTCGCCGAGCCAATTGATATGCCTATAATAAAGACATAGCGCGATATAGTTATAAAAAGCCCCTGGGCCGCAAGGGCCTCGGTGCCAAGTTTGGCGACAAAGCCAATAATGACAATCTGAGATAAATTGTATGATAAGTTTTCGCCCGCAGTGGGTATGCCCACCGAGAAAATGTTTTTTACTGTGCGTCGGGAGATTTTTCTTAATCCTAGCCAATCAATATCTATACTATCTTTGCGCCGACGAATTTCTCGCTGCATCAAAATGCTGGCCACGACCTGGCTAAAAACCGTGGAGACTGCAACGCCGGCCACCCCAAAGACGGGCAGGCCAAAGGGCCCAAAAAGGGCAATTGAGTTTCCTATAATATTGAGGCCCAAGACAAGGGTGTTCACCAACATGGGGATACGGGCAAAGCCATAGGAGCGCAATATTGCCGCCTGCACAAGATTTATGGCCATAAAGACCGAGCCCCCGCCATAAATAACTAAATAGGTTTTGCCATAATTATAGACAATGTCTTCGAGCTGGTAAAACTTTAAAAAATAGGGAAAGGTAAGGGTCACCAGGGCACTGACCAGCACCGAAATACCGGTAACCAGCAAAAAGCCGGCCAAGGCGGTTTTGCCCGCCTCTTTTGGGCGCTTTGCCCCGAGATTTTGGGAGATAAGAATGCCGACGCCAATGGCCACCATCTGGTACATCAGCTGAATAAAAAAACTGAACTGATTGACCGTGCTCATTGCGGCAGCAGCTTTTTCGGTATAGGCGTAGAGCATGAGCTGGTCCACTGCAATTAAGGAGGAGCGGACCAGGTTTTCCAATAAAATTGGAATGACTAGCGAGGTTAAACTCATGCCCTTAGACTATCACTTTCGCACCAGTAAGCATAGCTGGTCAAACGTTTGCCAAACCCTAGCCCTCCGGCCCGCCCTAGCCCATCGGCCGGCGAATTTATCGGGTCAGCTAATAATACAGGTTCTGTGCCTTGGCCAGACGCAGGGCCAGATCTTCGATATCGCTGTGGCGGGCCAGCTGAGCCAGCCAATCCTGAGGAATGCCATCGACACCATAGGCCAGGCCGGCAATGCCCCCAACAAGGCTGGTAGCACTGTCGCTCCCGCCCCCAAGCCGCACCGAGGCCAGACAGGCCTCGCGATAACTATCGCTGGCCAAAAGGCTCCAAATTACCGACTCAAGGCTATCGACCACATAGGCCGAGGCCCGTATATCTTTACTGCAAGCGTGGGCTAAATCGCCCTTAAGCAGGCGAGTAAAATGCGAAATTTCGGGGTCATTTGCATAGCGCTTTGCAAAATCGTTGCGAACACGGTTATAGGCGCGGTGCAGGGACATGCCCTTGAACACCGCAAAGGCAAATTCTGCACAAAAAATACAGGCCAAAACTGCCCGCCGGTGCGCATGGGTAAGGGATGAGACCTCGCCTGTTTTTTTCCCCCTTGCCGCGGGTGAAAGGTTTTGGAAACTCAATATAAGGGGCAATATCCGCACCAGCGAGCCATTGCCATTGTCGCGTTCACGGCGGAGACCGGCGGCAGTTGGATTGTGCAGCAGGTTTTTAAGTCTATCAATTGCAATACCCGTACCCTCGCCCAGGGCCATCGGCACCCCACCGGTGCTCCAATAGCCCTCGTCCTTCCAACTAATAAACGATTTAGCCAGCACCTCCAGGTCCCAGGGGCCACAGAGCATTTCGGCCAGGCAAAACGAAAGGGCGGCATCGTCGCTCCAAACCCCCTTGTTCTGGCTTTCACTTTTACTCTGCGCCAGTTTTTCGCTGTTAACTAGCTCCAAGGTAAAGCGAGAACTTCTTCTAAATGTTATAGCAAGGGCATCCCCCACGGCCAATCCAAGCAATAGGGCACGCACTGTCTGTATCGACATTAAAACTCTCCATTTAGGATTTTACTTAAAAACCTCCTTAGTGTACGCCACTATTTTGATTATGGCAAATGTGTAGTGCCCCGAACCTTGCACCTAGCCCCCCGGGGCTAATCCTCCAAACTCGCTCGGACATATTTA
>CAZBJJ010000016.1:0-23643 GCA_964492245.1 uncultured Spirochaetales bacterium
CAAAAGCGGAACCTGGAAACCGGTGTTTTCCGGAACTTTATCACCGGTGCTGACACCTGACGATAATTTTAGCCTTCCTCTGGCATCTCTAAGCCCCAAAAGCCATTTTTTAAAATATGGTATTTCCTTATAGAGCACAGTTATATTGTAATATATATCACTATTAGCCAAGACGGGGAATCGAACCCCGGACCTACGCATTACGAGTGCGTCGCGCTACCGACTGAGCCATCTTGGCAATAAAAAGATTATAGGTAAAAATGAGAGCAAGGTAAAGATGGCCTAGTCGAGTTTTTTCCGGCGCGAGTTTACAAAGCGGGAAAAATCGCTGATGTTTTTAACGACAATCCTATCGTTAAAAAGTTCCACACGGCGCTGATTTACAAAGTGATTGATAACCTCTTTAGCCTGATCGCTGGACATGCCCGCCCAATGGGCAATATCTTCGACCGTAGATTTAAATTCGCGCTTTTCGGTCTCCTGTTCAGCCGAGGGCTGCGTCTCGTCGAGCATAAGAAAGACATCGGCAATTTTGGCCTGGGGATCCTCGAGGGTTAAAATCATAAAGCGCCGTTTTTGATCGTAAATGCGCTTAGTAAAAAGCTTTAACAATTTAAGGGCAATTTGAGGATTGCCAAGAAGAAGGACCTCGAAGTTTGCGCGGTTAAATTCCAACACCTTAACAGAATCCAGGGCAATTGCCGTAGCCGAACGGGGGGAATCTTCTAAAATAGCCATTTCGCCAAACATTTCGGAAGGCTGTAGAATATCCAATGTCTTTTCGATATCGCCAATTATTTTTACCAATTGCACTCGCCCCGATTGAATTAAATAAAAAGCGTCTCCCGGTTCAAACTCAGAAAAAATAATATCGCCCTTTTGAAACACACGGGCAAAACGGCTGAATGCCGACAAATCCATAGCCATATCACACTCCCAAAGTTTTTAAAGCCCTATTGGCCTTAATGTAAATCATGTCGTCCTCGTCCTGCACCATTGCTAGAATTTTCTTATAGAAGGTAGAGGCCCGGTCTTTATCGCCGCGTTTTTCGTGGCTCTGCCCCATATAAAAAATAGCATCGTTTAAATTAGGATGTTTAGGATAGCTAGTAATCATTGTGGTAAAATGCTTAATTGTTTCGTCAAATTTATTTAACACAAAGAGACAGCGCCCGAATTCGTAACTGCTTTTTGCCACGTATTCAGCATTCTCGTTCGCGTCCATAATTTTTTTAAAGGCCACAAGGGCCTGAGGATATTTCCCCTGCGTATAAAAACTTACCGCATCGTAATAGGCCTTTGCCGTAGCAGAGAATTCACCCTCCGAGGCAGTCGGTTTTTGCGAAACCGATTCAACTATCACGCTTGGCCCCTTCCCCTCGCCATAGCGAGCCAGCGAACCCTCGGCAGATTCCACATATTTATTGGCTTGCCCAGCATATTTGCCCGCCGGATAATAGGTCAAATAGCGGTTAAACACATATTTAGCCTGTGAATATTGCTTTGTCTTTAAATAGTATTCACCGACATTATACAGGCCCAATTCGGGAGACTGTTGTTCATCATTTTTTAAAAGACTGGAGACCTGCTTGTGAATACGCCGCAATTGATTTGAAAAAACCTTGAGCATCTTCATAATAATACGGGTGTTTGAGCTGGCCAGCTGTTCAAATTCGGGAACCGAAAAAGCCAAGACAGCAGCATCCTGTAGGACCTGGGCGTTTTCTTCGCGCGGATAGCGACCTAGGGCAGACTTTACGCCAAAAAATTCCCCCGCCTGCACAAGATCGTGAATATCCTGTCCAGTTTCAATATCAGAATAGGAAAGACTGACCTTTCCTGTCTGGAGAATATAAATTTTATCTGCTGCATCCCCTTGAAAATAAATTACCGATCCAGTGCGGTATTGAAAAGCTTTTGGCATGTTCTTCCTTCCTGTTTATTCTTCCGATTAATCCTTTTTACCGGGCTCAAAGGGCAAATAGCTAAGAATTTTTTTTAGCTTAACTTTTTGCCGCACCTCGCGATACAGCCTTGCTGGATCTCCCAGTATAAACATATTGCGACCATTTACTTTAATAATAGAGTAATTCTCTGGTACATTTCCACCTAAAAGATCTAAAAAACGCTCTTCACCATAGATTGGCCTGCCTTTGCGCAATAAAAGCTCAATATCGCCCATATTTGCCTGTACTAAATTCTCGTAGGGCTCATCGCAGTGCGCCTTTAAGACTAACATATCCGCCCATTTGCTAGAATCTAGGCTGCCCGTCCTATCGTACATTCTAAAAGCCTTGGCTGGATTTTTAGTAACCATATTGGTAAGGATTTTAGCAGAAAGATCTTCGCCATACATATTGCGATAAACTTCGCGGGCATATTTAATTTCGGCTAAAATGTTTTCCGAGCCCGTATGCGTAGAATCGGTTCCCAGCCCCACATTGATGCCTGCCTCGAGAATTTTTTTTATCTTGCATGTGGTATTGAACATGAGCATATTTGAGGCCGGGCACCAAGATATATGCGCCCCCGCCTTTGCCACCTTTAAAATATCAATATCCGAAAACCCAATACAGTGAATGAGCAAACAGTATTCATCTAGGGCGCGATGTCGCTCTAAAATGCCAATGCCATTCTGGGACTCTGCATCGAAGCCCTCTTCTAAATGAGTAATAAATGGCCAGTTTTTTTCCACTGCCATGGCATGTTCAATTTCTATGCCCTTGCCCCACTTTAAATCGAAGGAAGAACATTCATGTTCCAATGTGTATTCTTGAATCGCCCGCACCGGTAAATGGGGCAGATGTTTTTCATTTAAATGATGGGGAAAATGATCGTTGACCGTTACCACTCCCGAAAATAAGTTTTTATATGAGCTGAGCAGGTATTTATTTTCTTCCGAAAGATTTTCCCGCTCTAAAAAAGCATCGGAGGCCTTGAGGTCGTTGTCCCAGGGTAGCCAATTTAAGTAAAAAGTTCCCTTTGGCGGACCCACCCGAGGCAAATAATTGCCACGCATATGATCGTGAATATTTATAAGCGCTGGATACAGGATAGAGGCGCTACCCAAATTTACGGTAACTTTTGAATCCGCCTTCGAATCGCAGATAAGGCCCTTCGAAATATGCCATTCTTTTTTTGTCTCAATCGTGTCGGGGCTCACGCTTAAATTGCTAACTATGGTACATGAATCCACCTTACGGCCTTCCTTTGTATATGTTTTTCAAAAAATAGTGGGTATCAGAAGAATATTTACCCTCTTAGTATATATCGGCATGTTTTTTGTAAAAACAAGGAGAAATGCACAGTGACAGACTAGGGCCATTTGTAGAAAGTGGGCTGGCCCTAGATAAATACTTTTAATTATCAATATGCTAGAGTCATTGTATGGTCGATTTGCATACACATTCAAATAAATCCGATGGCAGTCTTGCACCTGCAGAGCTTATTTTAGAAGCACATAAGCAGGGGCTTAGCGCAATTGCGCTTTGCGATCACGACACCATGGACGGTATACAGGAGGCCCAGGCGGCCAGCGACAGTGTAGGGCTGCGCCTTATACCGGGCACCGAAATAAATATTACCTGGCCAGCTGGCGAGTTCCATCTTTTGGGTCTGGGTTTACAGGGCCCCGCACCCGCTCTAGAAAATATTTTTGCTCAATCGGTTCAGAACAGAAACGAGCGAAATGAGCGCATTGTGGATATGCTTTCCAAAAAAGGCATTGATATAGACTTCGATCGGGTTGCCGCAAAGGCAGGTGGCAAGATTGTCGGCAGGCTCCACTTTGCCGATGTGCTGATAGAGATGGGCCTAGTAAGAAAAAGGCAGGAGGCATTCGATCGCTGGCTGGCAAAGGGGAACAAGCTCTTTGTAGAAAAAGGGGGTATCCCCCTGGAACCCGCCATTTCGGCCATTCACGAATCGGGGGGCCTTGCCCTGCTGGCCCATCCGATGAGCCTGTATGTCTCCCGCTCAAAACTGGGAAGCTACCTGGCCCAATGGAAGGACGTGGGGCTCGATGGCATCGAGGCCTGGCACAGTGGAGCTAAGGAAGGGGCCTGTAAATTTTTAGAAAAACTGGCAAAGGAGCTTTCTCTTTTAATAAGCGCCGGTAGCGATTTTCATGGCAAACACCGCCCCGAATGCCGCCTAGGTTATACAGCCGGACGGAGAAAAATTTCCCCTGCCTATCTTGAATCCATCGACGAGGCGCTGTCGAAATCCAGAATGTCCCAGGGGCTTTCGCCATAGCGACGGTGCTCAACCGCCTCTAAGATATCCTCTAGGCCAATGTCTTTGCCCTGGCGGAGATCGGCTATGGTACGGGCAATTTTTTGAATCGACACAATTGCCCGAGAGGATAAATTCAGCTTTTTACTGGCCAATTGCAGGGCCTTTAAAACAGGGCCCTCCAGCCGGCAGTATTCTGCCAATGCGGCAGTATTTAGCTCGGCATTTAAGCAGGCCCGCCCTGCCTGCAGGCTGCGGGCCTGTGCTACGCGCTCTGCGATAGTGGCCGAGTCCTCTCCCCGCCCCTGCCCCTGCCAGTGGGCATCGCTAAGGCGCGGAAGGGGCACGCGCAAATCGATTCTATCGATTAAAGCCCCCCCAAGTTTTTTCCAATAGCGGCGAACATCTTCGGAAGAGCACAGACAGCTGCTGGAATCGTCAAGGCCAAGGCGACCGCAGGGGCAGGGATTTACCGCCAATAAAAGCTGGAACTGCGCGGGCAGACGGCGACTGCCGTCTGCCCGCGCAATAGTCAGGCTGCCATCTTCCAGGGGCTCGCGCAGGGCCTGCAGTATATGCTTGCGAAATTCAGCGGCCTCATCTAAAAACAGAATACCCCGATGGGCAAGGCTCACCTCGCCAGGGCGAATATGCCGCCCGCCACCGAGGATACCCTCTAAACTTGCACTGTGGTGGGGGCTTCTAAATGGCGCCTGGGTAATAAGCCCGTCTTCCTGCTGTAAAAGCCCAGCTAAACTGTAAATTCGGGTTACTTCAATGGCCCTATGCCGGCTTAAACGGGGCATAATTGAGGGCATACGGCGGGCAAGCATGGTCTTGCCAGAACCAGGGGGGCCAAAAACCATTAAATTGTGCCCTCCCGCCGCCATTATTTCTAAGGCCCTTTTATAGCGATAGGCCCCAATGACCTCGTTAAAGTTTCCGACTGTGGCAGTGCCACCGGCCGGAGAGCGGGCCTGTTTTTCGGGAATACTTCGCGACAGCGGCAGAGAATTTGCACTGGCACGTTTAAAGGCAATTTCTCCCTCATTTTTCCAGCTATTAATAAAACTGATAGTCTGTACCAGCGAAGCGACGGCACAGGTTCTGGCAGGGCAGAGAATATTTGCCTCGCCACTATTGCCTTGGGGCACTATATAGGCATGTAGTCCCAGCTCTAGGCCCGTTGCAATGGCTGCAACCACCCCAGGAACAGGGCAAACACGGCCCGAGAGTTCTAATTCGCCCATTATTAAAACGTTTTCTGGTATATCTACCAGCTTTGCCGCCTGCATAATCGCTAGGGCAATGGGCAAATCCAGGGCACTGCCCGATTTTTTTAAGCTGGCAGGGGCCAGATTTACCAAGACCCTGTCGTTGGGAAAGGGAAAGGCAGAATTTCTAAAGGCGGCACGTATGCGCTCCCGAGATTCCCGTACCGCTCCTTCGGCTAAGCCACTAATATCAATTGCCGGAATACCTCGGCGGATATCCGCTTCCACCCTAATTAAGCTCCCCTCGGCGCCAAGGGGAATAAATGTGTATATCATGTAAGCCTCTAATAATAAGTATGCCTAAAATGTGCTTAAACAATGAGTATTTTTAAAAATTCGTCTATTTATTGTCTTTTTTTTGCATTATGGGCTACCATAGTGGCATGCGTTTAGAAAAACACCTCCACCCCGACCTTATTAAAGATTGCAAGTCTAAGGGCATCGACTTAAAACACAGCCTGGCTGTCCTTGACCTTGTCAACGAAAAAGCCAAGGCAGAAGAGGCCACCGCCAAGGCTCAGACTGGGCAGACGAGCTCGCCCAAGCCGCCTTCAATTGATTTGCCCCAGCCCCAGGATCCCCGCTTGATAGATGCCAGTGCGGAGGGCCGTTTTCCCATTGACATTGAGCGAGCTAAAAAAGCCTTCGAAGAATACGAATTGCCTGCTCAAATATTGGAAAAACTTCATATTGATGGCAATACCTATGTCTTTGACCGCGAAAGCTTAATTGAAATTGGACGGCGCCTGTACACTAAAACGGCATTTGGAGTCTTAAATGGCGGCTCGGCGACAAGCTATGCCGATACAAAGAAAAATCGCGATATCGATGGGGCCACCTTTGCCAAACTACAAAAAGACTTCGAGCGCCTTGCGGCAAGGCTCAAGGGCCAGCCAAAGGGCATTACCCCCGCCTATTTTAAAGAGGACGGCTCCGATGGCGCATCATTTTTAGAGCTTAAATTTCGCAGTCTTTTACAGGAAGTCAAAGAGGCCCAAAAACTTGGACTTCCGGCCCCAGAAATGCTGCCCACCTTTCAAATGTCCAGCCTTGGGACAAGGCAGGCACTTGCGGCAGCCTATAAAACCTGGCAAGACAGCCCCTATTTAAAAGACCTTATTGAGCAAACCGGAAACAATCCCTTGCAGGTATTGGATGCAACCCAGCCCCTTTTAGCAGCCCTTAGCCCAAAGGATAAAAGGGGAAGGCGCACAATTTTTTCCCAGGCCTGGGGCCAGGAAAACAGCGCCTTGGCTTTACCCGGGGGGCATGGTGAAAACTTTCGGGTTCTAAAGCCGGTCTATCGTGAACTTAAAGATCGCGGCATTCGCTTTGCCTGGCTGGGCAATGTGGACAATACCGGCTATACGGTGGATCCCATCAGCCTGGCCTGTCTGGCCTTGAGCGGCAATTGTGCGGCCTTTGAGTTTTCCAGCAAGAGCGCCCTCGATGTTAAGGGGGGAGTTTTAATTATCGATGGCCAGGGCCTGAGTGTGCGGGATATTGGCCAGAGTATTAGCTGGGAGGAAATTGGGGAAGCAGAATCTCGGGGCGGCTTGGCCGTGTTTAACTGTGCTACCGGCCTCTTCGATTTAAATTGGCTTGTGCCCCGGCTGGACGAAATTTCCCGCGCCCTGCCTATTCGAGTGAGCGAGCAAAACAAGGAGTCGGGCGTCTATGCCCAGGCGGAGCAAACCACTTGGGAGGTGCTTGGCCTTATGGAAAACCCCTTAATTTTACGGGTTGAGCGGGCAAAACGTTTTTTGCCGGCAAAAATGCTCTTGGAAACCCTTATTGCAAGTCCGGCAACTTCTGCCCTGCTCGAAGACCCTGCCATTCCAGATTTTATTCGCCAAGATGGACAGCAACTGCGCCTGGCAATGCAAGATCTTTTAAAAGAGCGCTACCAACTATAAAAAAAAGGCTGCCCAAATATCGGGCAGCCCTTAGTAGCTAGCTAACTAGAAAGTGAGCTCCAGGCGTTGGCAGGCATAGCCAGCCCTGCTCTGGCTGGTGCTGTCGTCGGCATGGCCACCACAGGAGAAGATCTGCTTACCGCTTAGGGCTAGCCTTTTTCCATCTGCGTTTACCAGGCTTAGGTAGTCGGCGGGCACCTTAAGCTGAACGCTCATTGTCTGTCCCTTTTTAATAAAGACCCTCTTGTAGGCCAAAAGCTGGCGAATTGGGGCTTCCTGTGCATTTGCCGGATCCCGCTGAAGGTACAGCTGCACAACTTCGTCGCTGTCGACATTGCCCTTATTGCGAACTAGGACAGTGAACTGCGCATCTTCCCCTTTGCCAGGAGTGCTTTCAAGACTTAGGTTTGAATACTCAAACTTCGTATACGAAAGCCCATAGCCAAAGGTCCAGGCCATTGGTTTTTTAGAGAAGCGATAGGTCCTGCCCTGCATTGAATAATCGGTCATTGGAGGCAGGTCGGCCGTGTTCTGTGGATAGGATATTGGAAGACGACCGGCAGGAGAGTAATCGCCAAAGAGGACATCGGCAATGGCCTGTCCGCCCTGCTCGCCCGGATACCAGGCATTTACAATGGCATTTACCTTTGTCTCTAGCTTACTCAGGTCAACTGGGCTGCCCCCCATAAGGGTGAGTACAATTGGCTTTCCTAGGCGGGAAAGTCGCTCGACCAGCAAGGACTGTGAGCCGGGCAGGTGAAGGTTTACGCGGTCATCGCCACCGTCGGATTCCGCATTGCCCCCCTCTTCGCCCTCCTCTTCGCGCGAGAGCCCCATAAAAAGCAATACTACATCGCTTTTTTCAGCAATTGCCTCGGCCTCGGCCATATAGCGATCGGCTGTGGCACCCCAATAGGATTCCTCTACCCTACTGCGTTCGCAGCCTTTTACATAGCGCACCGTGGCATCGGGGCCAAGGGTGGCGCGAATGCCGTCCAGCGGGGTGATGTAATTGCCACTTTCGCCGTGGTAATTGGCTTCCAGGGCCAGACGGTCGTAGGCATTTGGGCCAATAACGGCATAGGAAAGCTTCTTGCTCTTGTCCAAGGGCAAAAGGCCGTCGTTTTTCATTAACACCAGGCTTTCGCGGGCCATGCGCCGGGAAAGCTCTAAGTGTTCTTTGCAGGCGACGACATCGAAGGGGATGGCAGAATATTTACATTTTTCCGGGGGGTCGAGCTGGCCCAAAAGAATGCGCGCCTTCATAAGTCGAGAGACCGCAATGTTCAGCTCGGCCTGGGTAAGATGCTTTTCTTTAATAGCTTCGTACATGGCCTCTCGCGTCTTGCCGCAGTTAAGGTCGCAGCCTGTTTTAAGGGCAAGGGCCGCGGCCTCGGCCATGGTGGGGGTGAGTTTATGGTGGGCCCAGATATCGTCGATGGCCCCGCAGTCGGAGACGTAGTAGCCTTCGAAACCCCATTCCCCGCGAAGAATTTTATTCATAAGGGTATCGCTGGCACAACAGGCCTCGCCATTGGTGCGATTATAGGCACCCATTATTGAATAGGCCTTTGCCTCGGTAATACAGGCCTTAAATGCAGGTAAATAGGTCTCTTCTAAATCCTTTGCGCTGGCCTTGGCGTCGAAGCCATGGCGCAGGGATTCCGGCCCCGAATGCACTGCATAGTGCTTGGGGGTAGCTATCAATTTAAAATAGACAGGGTCATCGCCCTGGAGGGCCTTACAAAAGGCAACCCCCATGCGAGAGGTAAGATGGGGATCTTCGCCAAAGGTCTCTTGGCCACGGCCCCAGCGGGGGTCCCTGAATATATTGATATTCGGGCTCCAATAGGACAGGCCAAAATAAATGCCCCGCTCGCCACGGCGGGCATTCTCGTGGTGTTTGGCCCGAGCCTCGTCGCTTATGGCGGTGCCGACCTTAAACAGCAGGTCGTCGTTAAAACTGGCAGCCATGCCAATCGATTGCGGGAAGATAGTGGCAATACCCGCACGAGCCACTCCGTGCAAGGCCTCGTTCCACCAGTTGTGGGCCGGAAGACCCAAACGGGGAATGGCTGGGGCGGTATAGAAGGTCTGTTCGATCTTCTCTTCGACAGTCATGCGAGAGACCAAGTCGGCAACGCGCTCATCAATTGGAGCAGAAGGATCCTTGTATAATTCCATTCCTCAATTATAGCGGATAAATATATTAAAGGTATCCGGTAATTTTCTGATAAATATCAAAATTTATCGGGCAGTATCCCTAGTATACAGGCTGGCATAGGCCCCATCTTTGGCCAACAGCTCCTCGTGATTGCCGGATTCTAAAATTTTTCCATCTTCTATGTGATAGATAATATCTGCATTTCGAATGGTGGAAAGCCGGTGGGCAATGACAAAGCTTGTCCGCCCTTTTAAGAGGTTTTCTATTCCCGCCTGAATGGCCAGCTCGGTTTCGGTATCCACCGCACTGGTTGCCTCGTCTAAAATAAGCACCCGAGGGTCCGAAAGGAGGACGCGGGCAAAGGCAACCAGCTGGCGTTGGCCCATCGATAGACTCTGCCCGCGCTCGCTTACCACGGTGTTATAGCCATCATCCAGAGCCATAATAAAATCGTGCCCATGCACCGCCTTTGCCGCTGCCATTACCTCCTCGTCGCTGGCATCCAGTTTTCCATACCGAATATTGTCCATAATGGTCCCCGAAAACAAAAAGCTGTCCTGGAGCATTACCCCCACCTGGGAGCGCAGCGAAGAAATGCTCACATCGTGAATATCAATGCCATCGATAGTTATTTTTCCCCGCTGGGGTATATAAAAACGCGAAAGTAGATTGACAATGGTTGTCTTTCCCGCTCCTGTGGGGCCCACAATTGCCACCGAAAGGCCGGGAGTTGTCTCGAAACTTACATCCTGCAAGACGGGATGCCCCTCCTCGTAGGCAAAATCCACATGGCTAAACTCCACATGTCCACGGATGGGTGGCAGGGCAATGGCCCCGGGGGCATCCTCTATTAGGGCGGGCTCGTCCAAAAGCTCATATATACGCTCAAGATAGGCTGCAGCGGTAACAAGCGAATTGTAAAAGTTTCCAATGTTTTGAATTGGCTGCCAAAAGCGCCAAATATAGCCAATAAAGGCGATTAGAGTGCCCACCGTTATGGAGCCACTGAGCCAGATGACACCGGCTATATAGACTAAGGAGACGCTGGCGGTAGAAATATTGTCTATAATGGGCCACATAGCAAAGTTCAGCATAACCGCCTTGTACCAATTGCTGCGGTAATCGACGCCCAAGGCCTCCATATTGGACTTTGTCCTAGCCTGGACCGCAAAGGACTGGGTAATTTTCATGCCGGCAAGGCTCTCGTGCAAATAGGCGTTTAAATTTGCCTGTTTGTGGCTCACCCGCTGCCAGGCGCGGTGTTGCACGCCTTTTATAAGCAGGATAACCAGTATCATAACTGGTAGGCCGGCCATACAGATAAGGGTAAGACGGGTATCAATAATGAGCATAAAGCCAACAATGAAAATTATGGTAAAGAGATCGGTAATAAGGCTTATCAGGCCATTGGAAATAAGATCCGAAAGCGAATTAACATAATTTACTAAGCGTATTAAAATTTTGCCATGGGGACGCGAATCGAAATAGGTAAAGGGAAGGCTCTGCAATTTCTTAAACAGGTCGGAACGCAGGTTTAAAATAACGTTTTGCCCGATTTTTGTCATAAGCCTAATTCTCAGGGCCTGCCCTCCGGCATTCAACAGGACGATACAGGCCAAAAGGACGGCAAATTTAACTAAAAGTGCCACATCCTTTTGGGGAATGGCAATATCAATTGCCTGTTTTATTAAAAAAGGTGCAGCCAAAGAGACCAGCGAGGCGCTAATCATAAGGATGAGGGCAAAAAAGACCTGTTTTTTATGAGGTGCCAGATAGCGCAAAAGCCTTTTTATATGATGGGGCTTAAAGCTGGTTATGTTTTCTTCATCAATATCGTACCTATTGCGCGCCATGCTCCCCTCCTATCTGGTGTAGCCATACATTGCGATAATATCCGGGGCGGGCGATCAATTCCCGATGACTGCCCCGATCGCTGAGCCTGCCATTTTCGATGACCATTACAGAATCTGCTATTTTAAGGCTAGAAATTCTGTGGGCAATGATTAATATGGTATGCTGGCCCTTTAATTGTTCAATGCTCGCTCTAATTTTTTCTTCGGTCTCTAGGTCGACGCTCGAGGTGGTATCGTCCAAGATCATTATAGGGGTATCGGCTGCAATGAGCCGGGCCAGGGTAAGACGCTGGCGCTGCCCCCCAGAGAGCCCCACCCCGCGCTCGCCAACCACTGTTTGGTAACCTTCGCTTGTCTTTGTTACAAAGTCGTGGGCCACCGCCAATTTTGCCGCATGTCGCACCCGTTCATCGCTCATGGTGATATCGGCAAAGGCAATATTGCCCTCGATGCTGTCTGAAAATAAAAAGGGATCCTGCATGGCTACGCCAACGTTTGCGCGAAGTGAGTCTATATCCCAATTTTTCACATCAATACCATCCACCAATATCTGGCCCTTGCTTGCCTCGTACCACCGGGGAATAAGGCGGGAAATGGTAGATTTCCCCGAGCCGGTTGGCCCTAAAATGCCCACACAGCTGCCGGCTTCAATTTTAAAGGAGAGATCATTTAACACGGCGGCCTCGCCATAGCTAAAAGAGACCGATTTAAATTCTATTTCGCCCTTGGTCTTTTCTGTAGCCCAGGCCCTGTCGGCCAAAAGAATGCGGGGCTCAACCTGATACACTGCATAGACCCGCTCTGCCGAAGCTCGAAAGCGCTGCACATCGTTAATCAGCCAGCCGAGCATGTTTAAAGGTTGGGTTATAGCCCAGATAAGGCCGTTGAAGACCACTAAGTCGCCCATGCTCATTTTGCCGTGAATAATAAAAATACCCCCGACGAGGATGAGCAGAACGGGCATTAATCCGGTACAGGTATCGATAAGGGGAATAAAGGTCCCCCAGACCCGGGCCGATTCCAGGTTGGCATCTTGAAAGCCTGTATTTTCTTTTTCGAAGCGCTGGGTTTCGAAGTCTTCGCGGGTAAAGGCCCGCACCACTCTATTGCCAGAAATATTTTCCTGCACCCTGGTGTTTAAACTGGAAAACTGGGCCCGTATTTTTGCGAACATGGGTTTGACCCTTAGCATGAGCATGGTCACAAAGAGGCCAATAAAGGGAGTTAGCGTGAGCAGCACCAAGCTGAGTTGCCAATTAACCGAAAAAAGCACCGACACGGCAAAGATAAATACGACGATGTTTTCAAATAATTGATAGATAACCCAGGCGGTAAAATGTCGAATTGCCTCTAAATCGCTGGAAAGGGCGGTCATTAAATCGCCAGTGCGCGTTTTATCGAAATAGGCAAAATCTTGACGGTGTAAATGGGCAAAACAGTCTTCCCGAATAGCCTTATACGTATTTTGCGAGACATGCTCAAAAACCATCTGATAGCTATAGCGAATGAGCGCCTTTATAAGAGTTGTTCCAATGATAATAGAAATAAAAAGCCAAATTAAATGTTTTTCGTCGCCTAACACTACCCTGTCTACAAGTTGGCCCGAGATCCTCGGATTGACCATGTTGAGACCCGACACAAGTACTGTAAGAAGGAGCCCAAGGGCCATTCTAAATCTGTACCGTTTAATATATTGCCAAAGCCATTTTGCCATAGGTACCTACCTTAGCAGACAATATCAAGAATAATTTACTTTTGAAAGGGGGTTCTGGCCTAAAATCTATAGAGGAAACACCTTAATTTTTTTTTTGATATTTTTCCTAGCTCATATAAAATTGACAATTTTGGAGTTATTTAACAAATTATGCTTGATTTTTTTAGTCATTCTTTTATACTTAATGTAAGAATAGAATATTGAAAAGTGTTAGCGTAAGAGTTAATAAGGAAGTGGGCATGGATGCAAAAAAAATCTTTGAGCGATTTAGCGAAGAAGGCTTCATTAAGCAAACCCATTCAACTCCTGTAAATTCTCAGCAGAAGGCACAATTAAACCGCAAGGGAAATATTCTTTTTAATGAAGGCAAGATCGAGGCTGCCCGTAGAGTTTTTATAACAACGGGCTATAGCGACGGCCTGATTCGTGTTGGCGATTGGTATCGAAAACAGGGCAGGGAAATAGAGGCTCTAAAAATGTACTGGATCGCACCGGAACGAAAAAAAGCAGAGGAAATTATTTTGCGGGTAGCCGCATATGTACAAAATTTAATGCAAGAGGATGCAAAAGATGAGTGAAGAATTGTTCAAACAAAACGACTTACTAGAAGAAGACCAGCTTGCCCCTGCAACCGATACCCATGAAACTGAAGTTATTAGTGAGGTGGCCGAAACAGCCGGGGATGTTGAAATAAGCGAAACTCAGGAATCTGCAGAGGAAAAGGAATTCCAAGAAATATCTGACCTCTCTAAAAAAGGCTATCAACTGTTAAAGGACAATAAAATTGCCGATGCCGTAGCTGCCTTCGAAGAGATCCTTGCCAAAGATCCCGACAACAACTACGCCCTTGTGGGCTTGGGAGACGCTGCCCGCAAACAGGGGGCATTCAGGGAGGCGGTCGAGCATTACCGTCGCTGCCTTTTGCATCACCCTGGCAATAATTATGCACTTTTTGGCCTGGCAGATTGCTATAAGGCCCTTAATCAATACAACAAGGCCATAGATATTTGGGAACAGTACCTCCTGCACGACGATAAAAATATAACCGTTTTAACCCGTGTAGCCGATGCCTACCGAAAGGTCCGCGATCGCCAGCGCTCCAAAACAATTTATTTGCGCGTCCTGGAAATGGAAGAGAACAACCCCTATGCCCTTATTGGCCTGGGCCATTTGCACTACGATTTTAAAGAATATCGCGATGCCCTGTACTACTGGGAGCGCATGTTGGAAATAAACCGCTCCACGGTCGATATCCGCGTACTGACCTCCATTGGCAACTGTCACCGAAAACTTAAGACCTACGAAGAGGGGGTCCCCTATTTTCAACAGGCCCTCGATATGGACAAGAAAAATTTTTATGCCCTCTTTGGTCTGGCCGACTGTTACCGCGGCATGAACCAACAATTTAAATCGCTAGAATATTGGAACAAAATACTCGAGCAGGATCCGCGCAACAAGGTTATACTTACCCGCGCCGGCGATGCCTATAGAAATATGGGCGATTACGACAATGCGGGTATCTACTACGAGCGGGCCCTGAATATCGAGTTCGATGTGTACGCGGTCTTGGGTATGGCCATTGTGGCCAAAATGCAGGGGCGCTACGACGAGGCCATTACCTCGCTCCAAAGTCTTATTCAGCAGGACCCGCGCAATTACCGGCTGTACATAGAGCTCTCCGACTCCTGGCTTAAAAAAGGCGATCGGACAAAGGCGGCCGAGGTTTTGGCCGAGTACCAAAAACTGGGCAACCGCAATTTATTCATAAATGAAATGATGGATAAACTGCGCTGAGCATGGACCGCCACCCGGTTTTAAGTGATAGCCTCCCTGTTTTAAGTGGCAGTCTCCCCGAGGAGCTTGCCAAGACATTTTCGAAGCTCCCGGCCTACCGCAGTCGCCAAATTTTTAAATGGATTTCCCGGGGTGTTTCCTCCTTTAGCGAGATGAGCGACCTGCCTTTAAACCTGCGGGAAAGCCTGGAAAATACATACCGCCTGCATTCCAGCCATGTTTCGAAAAGACTTTTCGATGCCGATGGCACGACCAAATTACAGATTGTTCTGGAAGATGGTTCGTCAATAGAAGCTGTTCTTTTAGTTGATGGCGAAGGCCGGCGGACAGCCTGTATTTCCACCCAGGTCGGCTGTCCCGTTGGCTGCGTATTTTGTAAAACAGGTAGCCTGGGCTTTTTGCGCAATTTGAATGCTGCAGAAATAATTGAGCAGTTCTATCATCTTATGCAACTGCACTCCCCCATTTCGAACATTGTAATAATGGGCATGGGCGAACCCCTGTTAAACCTAGATGCCCTAGCCAAGGCGATAGGGCTTTTAACTGAAGCTACCGGCCTGGCCCTTTCGCCACGCCGCATAACTCTTTCCACAAGTGGCCCAATTGCCGGCATCGAAGAGCTCATTGCCCGCCGCCTTCCCCTGCGCCTGGCTGTTTCCATTACCACGGCCGACAATGAATTGCGCTCCCGCCTTATGCCCATTGGCAGGGCAAATCCTCTGCCCGCTTTAAAAACAGCCCTTTTGCAACATCAGGCAGTTTTTGGTAAGCGTATAAGCCTCGAAGCGGTCCTCCTCGGTGGGCTGAATACTCGCCCTGCCGACATCAAAGCCCTTATTCAGTTTTGCCAGGGCCTAGAAGTGATGGTTAATCTTATCCCCTGGAACCCTGTAGAGGGCCTATGCTTTGAAGACAGGGCACTGCAGGTACCCAGCGCAAAGGAAGTGGCCGTATTCACCCACGAATTGAAAAAAGCGGGCATACCGGTACAGCGGCGCATGGAAAAAGGGCAATCGGTAAACGGGGCATGTGGGCAGTTGGGCAACCTCAATCTTAAACGACCTTGACCTTTTTTTGCCCTCGGTCTATGTTAAGTCTGCCGATATCGGGGTGGTTGGATGAGCTTATCGGGCCGTTGGCCTACAAGCACATCCTGCCTGAGATTATACCCGTCGAACCTGCTCCGGATAATGCCGGCGAAGGGAATGTAGACGCTGCCTTTCGGCACCCAAGTAAAACTTGGGAACCCCGCCCCCCTCGGTCGAAAGGATGGACCAATGAAAAAGCTCAAGATCTCGCGCATGCTCAATTTCGGAATAATTTCCGCCTTGTTTGGAGCAGGCCTTATGTTTTTTATCGCCTGTTCAGGTAAAAAAGCCCCACAGGTTTTACAGGACGCAGGTAAGGCCCCCCTTATTATCTGGACCTACGATTCCCTAGTCTCGCAGTGGGGACCGGCAGCCGCCATTGCCGAAAACTTTAAAACCGCTACCGGAAACGAGCTGAGCTTTGTCTCCCAGGGCGATGGAGGCCTGCTCTTAACCAAGGCGCTGGCCCAGGGCGAAAAAGCAGGTGTCGATATCATTATGGGCCTCAATAACGACATGCTCAACAAAGCCATCAATTCAAAGCTGTTTATGCCCTACCGGCCAAGGGGCGCAGAGAACCTGTACGATGGCCTGGCACTGGATGCCGAATTCCGGCTAGTTCCCTGGGACTGGGGAAGTTTTGCCTTTATTTTCGACAGCGAATATGGCGAGAAAGCCCCCGAAAGTCTTGAAGATCTCTGTAATCCAAGGTGGAAAAAGAAAATAATATTGATGGACCCCCGCACCTCGTCGCCCGGCCTGGGCTTTTTTTCCTGGGTTAAAGAGGTCTATGGCGAAGACTGGCAGGCCTATTGGAAACGCCTTATGCCATCAATTTTGACCATTGCCGACGGCTGGGACAGTGGCTATGGCATGTTTACGCGGGGCGAGGCCCCCCTTGTGCTTTCGTACAATACCAGCCCCGCCTATCATGTGGAATACGAAGACAGCGACCGGTTTAAAGCTCTTATTTTTAGCGATGGCCATGTGAATCAAATTGAATTTGCCGGTATTTTACACAGTTCCCCGCGCAAAGAGCTTGCCAAGAGCTTTATGGATTTTATGCTCACCGAGGGCTTTCAGTCGACCATTCCCCTTGGGAACTGGATGTATCCGGTAGTGCCCATCGACCTGCCCGATTCATTTAAAACTGTTCCTCTTCCGCAGAGCAATCTGCCCTCTTCGGTGCCCACCAACGAAGAACTGGATGTCTGGGCGGCCCTGTTTGATTAAAAAAACGCAATTAACTTGGCCCAGACTCTTGCTGGGCCTGCCGGCAGTCAGTGTTATTGGACTCTTGTTTTTACTGCCATATACCAAAACTCTTTTGAGCCCCCATCTCCTCCAGGTCTTGCGCCTGCCAAGGACCAATAGGATTCTTCTGTTCACCCTTTGGCAGGCCAGCCTTAGTACCCTGCTTTCCCTGGCAATTGGTATCCCAGCGGCCTGGTTTTTTCGCCGGGCCAGCGGTATATGGAAACATATTGGACGCAGCCTTGCGGCTGTTCCCTTTGCCATTCCCCCCATTCTGATGGTCCTTGGCTTTATTCTTTTTTTTGGCAATGCCGGCCATTTAAATCGTTTAATTGCCCTTGTAAGTGGAAACCGTCTCGCGGGCATTCAAATCTTATATTCGCCAAAGGCAATTGTCCTTGCCCACGCCTTTTATAACTTTCCCCTTGTCCTGCTCTTAGTTGGCGATACCTTTACCAAAATTGAATATTCCCTTGCCAGTCGGGCCTACAGCCTGGGTGCATCGCCGTTTAAGGCCCTTTGGACGGTATTTTTACCCCTTTCCCTGCCCTCGCTGTTCTCTGCCAGCCTGCTTGTTTTTATCTATTGCTTTACTAGCTTTGCAATTGTCCTAGTACTCGGGGGTGGCCCAGGTTCAACCACCATTGCCGTAGAAATTTACCGATACGCCCGAATGTATTTAGAAGAAAACAGGGCCGTAGGATTGGCAAGCTTAGAAATAATAATCTGCCTTAGCGCCTATATTCTTTACAGTCTTAGCGAAAGAACTTCCCGCGCATTCAAACTGCCCCATGGCGAAAACCCCACGCAACTGCGGGGGGAAAAATCGCCCCTCCCCCTTATTGCCCTGGCCCTTCTTTCTATTTTAATTCTTGGCCCCCTTCTGTCCATTCCCCTGGAAAGCTTTATCGACCGCAGCAGCCGCAGTGCAAGTATATTGGGTGGGAAGGCCTTTTTTTCGCTCAGAATATGGCGCCAAGCCTTTCCCACAATTGCCAAGGCGGCAATGCAGTCGCTCCAACTGGCCCTAATGTCCAGCCTCTTTGCCCTTTTAATTGGCATACCGGCAGTGGGTCTTTCCTGGATACAGGGCCTTTCCACAAAGACGGCTAGGGCCCTCGGCCTTTTTTGTCTTTTGCCCATTGTCTCTTCGGGCATTGTCCTTTCCCAGGCCTGGATACACTTATTTGGAACAGGGCGCAAAACCCCCCTGCCCATTATCGCTCTTTTGCAGGCCACAACGGCCCTCCCCTTTGTCTATCGGTCTATATTGAATGCAGTACAGAGTCTACCAGAGGGCCTAAAAATACAGGGAGAAAGCCTTGGTGCCAGCCCCCCAAAGGCATTTTTCACCCTGGCCCTTCCAGCCGCCTTTACTGGCGTAAAAAATGCCTTTGGCATTGCAATGGCCATTTCTTTGGGCGAGCTGGGCTTTGTGCTTATGCTGGCCGACGAAACCTTTATAAGCCTGCCCATATATATCTACCGTGCCAGCGCAACCTATCACTATGAAAACGCCTGTGCTGCCGGCAGTGTATTAATTTTACTCTGTGTTCTGGCCTTTGGCCTATCGCATCTCTCTTTACCAGGAGCCCGTAATGAAACTAATCATTGAAAACTTAAAAATAAGCTGGCCCAACTTTGTGCTGCGGGCGAACCTAGAGGTAGAGACAGGCAAAACCCTAGCACTGGCCGGTCCCTCTGGCTGCGGTAAGACCAGCCTGCTTCGAGCCATTGCCGGCTTTTTGCCTTTAGACAGCGGTAACATCCAGCTCGCCGGCCAGGATATAGGCAATCTACCACCTTGGAAGCGAAATATTTCCTATGTCTTTCAGGAGAGCAATTTATTTCCCCATTTGTCGGTGGCGGGAAATGTGGGCTATGGCCCTTTTATTAAGGGCTTAAAGAAAAATGAGCGGCGCGAACGCATTGCCTGGGCTCTTTCGCTGGTTAAAATGGAAGCTTTTTGGAAGCGCCGCAGTTACAGCCTTTCTGGCGGCGAACGCCAGCGGGTGGCCATTGCCCGAGCCCTCGCAAACAAGCCAGATCTTTTGCTATTGGATGAACCCTTTTCCAGTTTAGACCCCCCTCTGCGCAAGGAACTACAGGGCGCATTTTTAGAACTCGCCTCCTCGGTGGATGTTCCGATTATTTTTGTAAGCCACGATCGCCAAGAGGCAGCAAGAGTTGGTAAAAACATTGCAATTATGAAGGAGGGGGAAATAATTGAAATTGGACCAAGCGCAGAGATTTTTTCTGCCCCTCAAACCGCCTTTGCCGCACATTTTTTGGGCATATCGACCGAAAAGCCGACATTATAGAAAAATATTTAAACTTTGGTTTTTTTCACGTATAATATTGAAGAGCACCAATTAGTTTTTGCCTTAAGGAGTGTATATGCGGCATAAAATTTTCCTGCCAGTATTACTTTTAGCCTGCCTCCCCCTTTTTACCCTGCATTCACAGGAAAAAATAACACTTCTTACCTATATGCATGCCAATAATTATGAGCAGCTCCTGCTTTTAATTGATGATTACAATAAAATACCCAGCAAGACCCCAGTGAGCGTGGAATATGTCCCCTTTGGCAACCTAAAAAAACAGCTATATTTTAGAAATTCTACCGGCGACCTGCCCGATATGGTCATAGTAGATAACCCGGACAATGCCGCCCTGGCAGAGGAAGGCCTCCTTGCCGATATCAGTCTGTACACCTCCAGTTGGCAGGACAGGGGGGCTTTTTATTATGGACCCTGGAACTCGGGCACCTATAAAGGCAGACAGTATGGAATTCCCGTTACATCCAACTGTTTAGCACTTTTTTACGATAAAAAAGCATTAAAAGAGGCGGGCCTAGCCGTCCCAGAGACCTGGGAAGAACTAAAGTCTGCAGCAAAAATACTGAGCACCAAGACAAGGTTCGGCTTTGCCAGCAGTTTTATCCGCACCGAAGAGGGAAGCTTTCATTTTTTACCTTGGCTTTTGTCGGCCGGTGGCGATATTTCCTCGATAGATAGCCCCGCTGGCCACCGGACTTTAAACTTTTTATATTCGCTTGTACAAGATAACCTTATGAGCTTCGAAGCCATCCTGTGGAACCAGGACGATACCATTCGCCAATTGGCCACCGGCAATGTAGCCATGATAATAAATGGCCCTTGGAATATTGGCCCCTTAAAAGAACAGGCCCCCGATTTGGACTTTGGCATAGCCAAAATACCCCATGAAAAACAATGGGCCTCGGTCTTAGGGGGCGAAAATATTGCCATTTTAAAAAATGGCCAAAAAGATGCAGCCTGGGACTTTATATCTTGGTTTACTGCTAAAGAACAAGTCGATCGCTATACCAGTGCTACCGGCTATTTCCCTCCTAGAATGGATGTGGCCAAGGAAAGTGAACGCTGGAACAGCGATCCACTTTTAAAGGCCTTTGCCGACCAAATGGAATATGCAATGCCGCGCGGTCCCCACCCCCGATGGCCAGAGATATCGGAAATCCTTATCCGCACAGTGCACGAGGTTCTTTCGGGAAACAAGGGCGTAGACAGGGCCCTTAAAGATGCCCAAAGAGATATTTCCGCGATATATTAAAAAGCATGGGAAACCTTAGCAAGGCTCTTAAATGGTGATACACTAAAAAACATGCGCACCGAAACAAGGTCCCTGCAAAGACATCTTATTCTCATGCTTTTTGCCCTACTCTTGGCCATATTTGCCTGGACCCTGACATTTCACATTCAAAATACAACTAAAACTGCACATATTAACTTCGACTTGCAACTTTCTTATTTAATTGACAATTGGCACAATCTTTTACAGTCCACCTACCGCCTTTACGTTAGCGAGGCCAGTGCGCCCGAGGCCCTTGCCATTGGGCGCCGCCAACTGCAGGATGTGCACCAGAGCCTGGAAGAGGTAAATAAACTTACTAAGGATATAATAAAACCCAATACCAAGACCTACCAGGCAATGCAAGAGTTTTCCAATAGCTTAAAATTGAGTCTGGGCTATATTAAAGAGCCCTGGGACAACCTCGAGACCTTTATTCAAAATATGGAAGAAAACAGGGAGGCTAGCATAGCCACTACCAGTTTGTACGATTACTTTCGGGGCATGGACAACAGAACCCTCGCCCCTGCCCTAAGTCTGCCCCTGGCCTGGATACGCCAAGATCTGCGCGAACTTGGCTATTCATTCAACGACCTCCTCGAAAACAAACTGCAACATATACGGATAGAAGCCCACGAGGGCCTTGAACGCCAGAAAAAGCGCAACCACAGCTTACAGACCCTCTTCCTTGGCCTGATAGTATTGGCTATAATAATTTTTATTTTACGCATTGTCCTTATTGGTCGAATTTTAATTACCCTTATTGACCGCCAGACACGGGAATTGGACAAAACCCTAGAGCATTTGACCAATGTTCAGGATGAATTAGTTCGCAGCCAGACCCTGGCCAGTTTAGGGGAGCTTTCGGCGGGTATTTCGCACGAGCTCAATACACCACTAGGGGCAATTTATTCATCAATTGGCATTTTAGAACACGAGGTGCTCCCGACCGCCTTAAAGTTTGCCAGCGAATTTTTAGAAACCCCCGAAGAGGTGGATGCCCATGAATTTCTTATCGATCTTAGCCAAAGGGCGGTTGACCATACGGGCAAATTGAGCCGCAAAGATATTCAAGACCTGGCCGAAAGCTGGGAGGCCCAGGGGCTGAATGCCGACACCGCTTTTTTCGACCTATTTACCAGTGCATCCCTATACCCCATTGGCCAGAAGATTGCAAACTGGGAAATAAATCATCGACGCAACCGAATTATAGAGGAAGCCCTGATATTTGCTCGCAGCATTGGCATTATTGCCGTGGCATCGGAAAAAGCGACATCGGTAATCAGGGCCCTTAGAAACCAAGTTAGCGGGCTTTCGAATGCCAATATCTCGCATATATTTGTAAGCGACAGTGTAGATCAGGCACTGACTCTTTTACAGACGCGCATTAAAAAATCGGTAGAAATTATTAAGCACTATGTGGATGCGCCAAAGGTCTTCGAAAAGGGCGGTCAGCTTTCGCAGGTCTGGCTCAATCTCCTGTCCAATTCCCTGGATGCCATGGACAATGCGGGCAGCATAGAAATAAGAATCTTGCAGGTTACAGATATGGCCATCATTCAAATTATCGATTCTGGCAAGGGAATTGACCAAGAGAATCTGCCCCAAATTTTTACCCCTTGGTTTACCACACGAAAAAAAGGCCTGGGTTTAGGACTGCATATAACTAAAAACATAGTAGAAAGCCACGGTGGCAGCATCGAAGCCATTCAAATTGAGGGGAAAACCTGTATGCAGGTGAGCCTTCCCCTTGACCACAATCCCAATACCTGAGTAAGCTAGGTCAAGAGATTTTCTGGGTCGGGTGACAAACTTCTTGCCTTTTTATTGGGCAAACTGGTTTTATTCCCTACCGGCGGTTATAGCCCGCGACTTTCAATGCAAATTTGAAACTGAATCGGTGGAACTCCGATGCCGACGGTATAGTCCGGATGGAAGAAAATCTGGTGAAGTGCTGCCTATGCAGCTGATATATTCTCCAGGACCTGCGATTATTTCTGCCGAGCCTTTGCTTGGCAATTATCTGTACCTGGAGATGTTATGGAACACCCTACCTTTTATCGGCCGTCTGCGATAAAGACAGCTCTTATTTTATCCATTGTTTTTTTTAGCCTTTCTTTTTACAGTTGCTCTTCTAAACATTCAGGAAAAGATGCGAAGGAGAAAGCGGGCATTCGCCAAGTGCTGGTCTTTGTGCCGGGCACCATTGCAGGAAGCGCTGTCTACGAAATGTTAACAGATGGGGTTAAATCCCTAGCAGAAGAGCGCGAGGATATTGCCATTACTGTTATCGAGGCAGGAACCGACCAAAGCACTTGGGAAAACCAACTTACTGCCTTAGCCGCCAGCGGAAAATACGAGCTCATCGTAAGCTCCAACCCCTCGCTGCCGGAAATTGCTGCCCTGGTTGCCGAAAAATTCCCCCAACAGCGCTTTATTTTAATGGATGGCGAACTCGAAGGGAACTCATCTATCCAGACCTTCCACTACGACCAACGGGAACAGGCCTGGCTGGCCGGCTATTTAGCGGCCCTTGCCACAGTAGATGCGGGCAAGAGCACAAAAAACATTGCCCTTATTGCCGGCCAGGAATATCCTGCAATGAATACAATAATTCTGCCCTGGTTCGAGCAAGGGGCCAAGGCGGTGGATAAAAACTTTAAGGTCGATTTTCGCATTGTTGGCAATTGGTACGATGCCACCCGGGCACTGGAACTTGCCCACTCGGCAATTCGGGCAGGTAG
>CAZBJJ010000016.1:23653-39002 GCA_964492245.1 uncultured Spirochaetales bacterium
CTTATGCCCATTGCCGGCGGCGCAAACCAGGGCGTACTACAGGCTGCCAGCGAAACAGGCAATAAGGTTATTTGGTTCGACAACGATGGCTTTGATAAAAAACCGGGCACCGTTATTGGCAGCTCAATGATATATCAGGCTAAGGCGGCGCGCGAACTGGTAAACAACTACCTCAATGGCTTTGCCTCCTTTGGCACCAGCCAGGTAGGGGCAATGTCCAGCGGCTATATAGATTTTTTACAGGACCATCCCGTGTATCGCGAAAACCTGAGCGAAGAATCGCAACAAAAAATTGCCCAGGCGGTAACTTTTCTTAAAGCCGGAGGTTCCCTGGAAAATATTCAAGGGGCAATAGCAAAATAGCCATGCTCAGCCTAAGGAATATTTCCTGCTGGTTCTCTTCGACCAATGTTTTGGCCCTGGATAGTATTCATTTGGATATACCAGAGGCCGAAATTCTTGGCATTGTGGGAGAGAACGGGGCGGGAAAATCCACATTAATGCGAATTGCCAGCGGGCACCTTCTTCCCAGCAGCGGCAGTATCCTTGTCGACAGGAAACTCCTGCGCCCGGGCAGCATTGAGCAGGCCAAAAAACGGGGCCTAGTCCTCCTGCCCCAGTATCCCAGCTTTGCCGAAGATCTGCGCCTTATAGACGATGCAATTCTCTCCGGTGCCCTCTCGGCAAGGCTGTGGTCGAGCCAGGCTGCGCTGTATAAAAAATGGCAGGAGCTGGGGGAAAGCTATGGGATTCTGGTGGATCCTAAAAAAAAAGCGGCAAACGCCAGCCCTGCCGAACGGCAAATGGCCCGTCTATTGGGACTTTTGGCAAAAAAGCCCCGATTTTTAATATTGGACGAGGTTAGCGCCCTGCTGGAAAGCGAGGAGCGCGAAGGCCTGTATCGAATAGTTTCGAACTTAAAAGCAGAGGGCACAGCGGTAATTATGGTGAGCCACCGCCTAGACGAAATAGTGCGCCTGTGCGATCGCTGCATTGTCCTGCGCCAAGGCAAAATTATTGCCGATGTATACAGGGACGCTTTAAGCGAATCCCATTTATCCCAGCTTATGTTCGCCGCCCCCTCCTTTCCAGCCAGTGAACCGCGCTCTGCCAATGCACACCACATTGCCAGTGAGCGCAGCACTGGCGAACAGACACTAAGCGCCTATCAATCTCCAGCCCCCTTCAAGGCTCCAGCAGAGTCTGCAAAAAAACAGGACAATATTATTTTTCAATTGAAGGCGGTAAGCACCCAGCCCCCATCCTTGCCCGCGCTCCACTGTCTGGACCTAAGCCTAAAAGCCGGAAGCATAACCGGCATCGGCGGCCTGCGAGAATCGGGCCTTACAAGCCTGGAACAGCTTATTGCCGGTGGACTTCCCGCCGATAGTGGCGACATCCTGCTAGCTGGCAACCCCCTCTGCCTCGCCGGCCAAAACAAAAAAGCCAGCCCCAGCCAACGAATAGCTCGGGCCCGCCTTGCCGGACTAGCCTGGACGGGGGGCGAGGGCATTACAAGTATGAAAAGCGAACAGCTTTCCATTGCCGAAAGCGCAGCAATTCTAAACCCCGCCCACTATGCCAAAAAACACCTGTCATTTTTAATTGATGCCCCCCTAGTGCAACAGAGCAGCGCAAGGCTCCTTGCCAAGGCCCGCATTTCTGCCCGCCCCAACCAGGGGCTTTCCACCCTTTCGGGGGGCAGCCAGCGTCGCCTTGCTGTGTTCCGAGAACTGAGCAAACCCAGCCAATTGTTTTTAGCCAGCGAACCCTTTTGGGGCCTGGACAGTAGGTCTATCGAAGAGCTCAAAGGTCTTTTTAAAGAATACCTAGGCACAGTGCCCTCGTCCGACGGAAAAGAAAGGCCGGACCACCGGGCAGTCCTCCTATTGAGCGTGGACTGCCAGGCCCTTATTAACTACTGCGACCGCTTTATCATTCTAAAAGACGGCATCTTTACCAGCGATCACCTGCTTAGCGACCGAGGGAGTCGGGATAGACTGCTACGGGCCCTACCCGAACTTCTATTGGGCAAACAGATAGACGAGGCTGTCCATGCCTAATTTGCTATACGAAATTCTTTTTCGCCCCTGGAGCAATCTTTGGTATATAGGCAATACCCTAGACAGTGCCTTCCTTTTAAGCACAGCCGCCCTGGGCCTTGTTCTGGCTTTTAAAGCAGGCAGCTTTAACCTAGCAGGCGAAAGCCAAATATATATGGGCGGAATACTTACTACCATCATCTTATTATACCTGCCCCTCTCCCTTCCCCGCCCCCTCCTTATCAGTTTGGCCCTTGTTCTGGCCCTGGGCAGTGGGGCGGCCAGTGGGGCCCTTACCGGAGTTCTTAAAACCCAGGCCGGCGCCGACCCCATGATAAGCAGTTTTTTAATTTCTACGATACTTAGCCCAATAGGCGATTGGCTTATAACCGGGCCCCTACGCGACAGAACAAAGGACCTCCTTGCCAGCCCCCGTATACCGCAGGACCTAAGGCTCTTGCCCATTCTCCCGCCCTCTTCGCTGCATATCGGCATACTTCTCCTGCCCCTGCTAATATGCGCCATCTACCTATTTTTAGATAAAAGTTTTGCCGGCCTGCGCCTGCGCGTATTGGGACGGGAACTTCCCTTTGCCCGCTATGCCGGTATTAAAGAAAACAGCTATTTGACCGGCAGCCTTGCCGCCGGCGGTGCCCTGCATGGACTGGCGGGCTTTTTTATCGTGGCCGGCACCGCAGGGATTTGCCACCTCGGTTTTCCAGCCGGCCTGGGTTGGAACGCCATTGCCGTTGCCCTTATTGCACAGAACAGGGCGCTTTTAGTCTTTCCGGCAGCCCTCTTCTTTGCCTGGCTGGAAGCCGGCACCCAGGCCGCCGTTCTGGCAACAGGCATAAACCTGAGCACTAAATATTTTATTGTGGCCATTATTTTCTTTGGTGTAAGCGCCAAAAAAATAAGGAAAAAGCCATGATATACCGCATTCTCTACGCCTTTTTCCCCTATGCCCTAGCCGGAAGTGGCGCCCTCTTAAGCGAATTAGCTGGCAGCCTGGCCATCTTTAGCGATGGCTTTATGCGCCTGGGCTCCTTTATTTTTTGGGCCCTGGCCACCGAAACCTCCTCGCTATTCTTTGCAGCACTCTCCACCATCCTTATAACCGCGGGCTATGGCAGCCTGCTTTCGCTCTGGGTACGGCGCAGCAATTCCAATGGCTATATCGTGGCCCTGGCGGTAAATGTGGCAGCTAGCAATGTGGCCGATATCATCGCCCTTCTTAAATATGGGAAAATGGGCGAGCAAATTGATCCGCGCTTTCCCCTTATTTCCTATTCGCCAGAGACTGAGCCCCTACTCTGGCTTATAAGCAACCCCCTTATCTGGCTTGCCTGTTTTCTCTTGTTCTCCCTTGGCCTTTTTTTATATCGTTCCCGCACTGGTCTGCGCCTGCGCGCTCTTGGCCTGCGCCCAGCTGCCCTTACCGAACAGGGTATTAAACCAGGCTACCTTTACGATATAAGCTGGGCCGCTGCTGCCGGCCTAGCTGGCCTTGCCGGTGCTTTTTTCTCCTTGCGCCTTTCTGCCTACAGCCCGGGGGCCGTTGGAAGCAGGGGGTGGATTTCATTGGCCATTATTTTTATGGGACAAAAAAAACTCGGCGGTCTCTTCCTTGCCGCCCTGCTATTTTCCAGCTTAGAAATTATAAGCATCGAACTGGGCGCTTTTTCCACAATTCCCGAGGTGTTTTTTAGAAGTCTGCCCAATCTCCTAGCCCTGGCAATGTATGCCCTGCAGTCGTATACGATGAAAAAAAAGCTATAAGGGTTCGTCGAAAAACTTCAGTTTTTTAGGGGCTCTCCAATGTAAAGGAAGCCCCAGAGTGCAGGGGACGATATATCTTAAAATTTTCGGCAATCTGTTTTATAGCAAGCTCTCCGGTGCAGTGCCCAAGTGCCAGGCTGTCTAGCTGCTCGTGGCGAGAAAAATAATCAATACAGGCCTGTAATCGAGCTTCATCCGCCTCGTACAGATGAATCCCACCATAAATGGCCAAAAGTGGCTGCTTAAAAAGAGCCTTTGCGGTATCGGCCATATTCATAATGCCAGGGTGCGCGCAGCCAACAACAAGGGAAAGGCCCTTTTTCCCCTCAATTACAAGGGCCTGTTCATCGTTAAAGCCATCCTGTACAAAGGCCTCTCCCATCTTAAGGCACAGGCGCTCGGCTATCCTCTCTTGGGTATAATTTCGCTCAAAGCCCCCAATGAGCCAAAGGCCCGGCCCAAGCTCCTGCCTCCAGGGCCGCCCCTCCTTTAGGGGGCGGGAGGGCGAGTAGTTGCCAAGGACAAAATTTTTCTCTGCCCAATCCCTTTGCCAGCTTGTCCCATTATAGCGGGGCCCTTGGGCATCTAAAGAATATTTTTTTTCAAAAAAATCCGGCCCAAGCCAAAGCCGCGGTGTTTTTTTTAAACGCCCTTCAAGGGCCACCAGCCCATCGCCATGGTCCCAATGGCCGTGGCTAATAACAATATCTTCGACCAAACTCACATCTAAACCCAGTTTTTTTGCATTCGCTAAAAAAAGCCCACTGCTGCCCACATCAAATAATATTTTCTTCTCGGGCAAATAAAACGAAAGCCCATACTCGCCCTTAAGAGAGCCCGAAGGCGAAGGGCTGTTATCGACTAGGCAGACAATGCGCACTTCCGTACCCTCATTTTAATGCCGGTGCTGGGCGGCAATTGCCGGGTCGGGAAATTGCTGGGCAACCTGAATAGCAGTTTTAAGCTCGTAAATATTTGAAATACTTATAATCCCCCGCTCACCAGCCAGCTCTTTTTCATGGCCAGTTTCATCAATCTGTATGCCAATGCCCCCAAATTCAGTCCAGGGAATTAAATATTCTAAATAATCATCGACAAAGACCGTCTCTTCAAAGCTATGACCGGTGGAAGCCAGGGCCGTCTCGTAGGCAAAGCGCGAAGGTTTTCCCCTGCCCCCCAGACGCTGCATATCCCAGATATCTTCAAAAACATCCTGTATATTGTAAAAACTAAGTACCCGCTCGGCATGAATAGCCGGGCTATTGGTCAAAAGCGTAATGGGAAGACCCAAAGATAAGAGGAAGTCGCGCAGCTGGGGATCCGGGGTCAACTCGTCGGTTTCATTTTCGGGGTGAATGGCCCGATAGTACTCCTCGGTATTCGAAAATGCATATTCTGCAATAAGCCAGTCTAGGGTAGTTGGATGGCGGGCCTTACCCTTTTTTCGCAGCGCCGCTGCTTCTTCGTAGCTAAGCCCCAAAAAAGTAGCTATAAACTGCTTCATGCGCCCCGTCATGCCCGCATCCATTTTTTCGGATGCCGGATAGATGGTATTGTCCATGTCTAAAAGAATATGCTTAATCATGCCCACAAGTATACCAAAACCGGGCAATCTTGTCCTATAAAGCCCAATTGGCTAATTACATTCCCCCAAGACGCGAAAGCATTGCCTGGGCCTGGGCCGGATTCTTAGACAGCTTGGCCATTTTTTTCATCATCCCCCGGGTCTTTTCGAATTTTTTTAAAAGCCGGGCCACCTCGCCCACCGAGGTCCCCGAACCAAGGGCAATACGTTTTCGCCTGGTGGGCCCAATTAAAATATGGTTGGCGCGCTCTCGTTTGGTCATCGAGCAGATAATGGCCTCCTGCACCGCCAGTTCCCGCATATCCACATCGTCCTCGCTAATCTGCCCGGCCATACCCGGAATCATATCCATCATCGACTTAAGATTGCCCATCTTTCGAATGTTCTGAATCTGTTCCAGCCAATCCTGGAGGGTAAAATTCTCCTTCTCCATCTTGGCCTGTAACTGCATGGCCTCTTCTTGGTCCACCACCTCCTGGGCCTTCTCGACAAAGCTGACAACATCGCCCATGCCTAAAATGCGACCGGCCATGCGCTCGGGATGGAAGGCCTCGAGGTCTTCCATTTTTTCGCCCACGCCTACAAACTTAAGCGCCGTCCCCGTCACTGTTTTTAACGAAAGCGCCGCACCCCCACGGGTGTCGGAATCGAATTTAGTTAAAATAACCCCGGTCAGGCCAATTTTTTCGTTAAATTCCTTTGCAATATCCACAGCCGACTGACCGGTCATAGCATCGGCCACAAGCAAGAGTTCCTGCGGCTTACAGACATCCCGAATGCGCTCCAGCTCCTGCATCATCGGGGCATCCAACTGCAATCGTCCCGTGGTATCTACAATTAAGGTATCGACCGGATTTTTCTTAGCATACAGCAGGGCATTTTTTACCAGCTTTACCGGGTCCTTTGCCCCCTCTTCTCGGTATATAGGCACATCAATTTGCTGGGCCAAAACCGCCAACTGCTCCACCGCCGCAGGGCGCACAAGGTCGGCGGCCACCAACAAGGGGCGGCGCCCCTCTTTTTTAAGCTTCAGGGCCAACTTCCCCGAACTCGTCGTTTTACCCGAGCCCTGCAAGCCCAGCATAAGTAAGGTGCTCAGGGTATCGGGGCCCTTGAGCGCCAGAGCCTGATTGGTATCGCCCAAAAAGGCAACCAGCTTATCGTGGACAATTTTAACAAACTGCTGGCCAGGATTAACTGCCCGCAAAACTTTTTCGCCCTTGGCCTCGTCGACAGTGGCATTGATAAACCGGCGGACAACTCTAAGGTTTACATCCGCCTCCAAGAGAGCAATTTTAATAGCTTCTACAGCATCGTCAATATTTTTCTCGGTAATACTGGCCTTACCGCCAATCGTCCGCACAATATCGGAGAACTTTGTCGTTATCTTCTCGAACATAGCTCTATATAAGCAAAAGACCTGCCCGCCCGTCAAGGGCTCTTTTTTTCCCCTACACTCTCTGCTACGGGTAAAGAGCCCGATTTAAAAATGGCAAACTTTGCCGAGGCCGGGCCAATTAACTCATACAAAACCGAGGAAGAAAGAATAATCGTCAAAAGCATATTGCCCACCTCTACCGGCAAAATCCGTTTTCCTAAAAAGGCTAGGCCAATGGCAACCCCCGCCTGAGGCACAAGGGCAAAGCCAAGATAATTGCGAATCTCTTTTTCGCTTTTCACCAGAGAAGCCCCTGTCCAAGCCCCCAAATATTTCCCAATAATACGTACAAAAAAATAGGCAATACCCACAATGCCAAGGGTCTTAAAAGAACTCAGGTCTAAACTCATCCCGGATACCACAAAAAACATCGAAAAAATAGGCGGCGTAAATTTCTCCAACTGTCTATACAGGCCCTTATCTCGGGTTAAATTGATATACACGGTGCCAAAGACCATACAGGAGAGCAAGGGCGATATATCCACTGCCGAACAGATGCCCGCCAGGGCCAGAAGCATTGCCACGGTAAGTATCAGGCGGTTGTCCTCGCTGCGCGTAGTTGGTCGCAAGAGCCGGCTTAAAATAATCCCAAAAACAAGGCCAAGCCCCATTGCCAAAATGTTAAAGACAACGGGCAACATAATGCTCAAAAGATTCAGGCTTTCACTGTGCCGGGCATTTATCACCGCCATTATCACGCTAAAAATAATTAAGCAGACTGCATCGTCCAAGGCCACGACCTGTAAAAGCGTATTTACAAACTTTCCCTTCGCATTGTACTGGCGTATGGTGGCCATTGTACTTGCGGGCGCTGTCGCTGTTGCAATTGCCCCTAAAAGCAGGGAAAAATCCCAGTCGTAGCCAAAGCCATAGCGCATTAAAAGCGTAATAAAAATCCCCGGTATCAGCGATTCAAAGAGCGTAATCGTAATTATCCCTAGGCCGGAGTTTTCGAAGGCGGATTTTTTAAAATACCGCCCCACCCCAAATGCTATAAAGGCCAGTGCGATATCGCTTACAAAGTTCATTTTATGCACCAGGTCGTGCGGAATGACATTAAACACATAGGGGCCAATTATCACTCCTGCCAGAATAAAGCCGGTTACATTGGGCAGGCGCGCCAATTTTGTAAACCGCGTTATTACAAATCCGGCAAAAAGCATAATCGATAGCGATAGCAACAAAATCGTAGTTGCATTAAAATTGAGCAATATTTTTTCCACGCTGCAGGCTCCTGTAGTCTTTCAGTTTTTAAATTGCTACTCTCTCTCAAACTGACAAGCTAAATTCTATTAAAACCAGCTACATTTTGCAAGATAAGGCAGAGTGCTTGGGACGGGGGGGCCTCATCGTTCTGTGTCAAAATAGTTGTCATCTACCCCCCTGGGCCTTTTGCTTCTTTTTTAATGGCCTTGGTGATTTTGGATCTGAATATTTCCCAATCAATTGTTTTATTTAATTTTTCCACAGGAATAGTTAATTCGTTAAGTATTTATTTATCTGCTCTCATTTTTTTGTAAACGCTTTTAATCATGATTTTTCGAACCAATTCTCCAAAGCTTTTATCGTCTATAATCCTTTCAAAGATTTCCTGATTTTGCTCCATGCGTGAAATCAACAAGTCTATAAATTTATCTTCAAAGGCAAATTTAAAGGTGTCAATAGTATTTACTTTCGCTTGCATTTGCAAAGTTTCATCTTCGAGGAGTTCTGCTTCAATTTGATCAAAAAAGAGTTTATCCGCTTCTTCAAATTCAGTTCCAAATTGTTCATTGAGAACTTGTATGATTTCCGAAAGCAGGGCTTTTTCATTTTTCTCTTTTTTTAAGCCAGCTTCTTTTATGCCGCTCAACTCACCAGTTTTATTTGTTTCTAATTCAATACTGCCTTCTTTAATTTTCTGTAATCGATAATATTCTAATGCCACCTCATCATTCAAATGCAATGATTCAGATAAGTTTCTTTTCGGGAGTCTTGTTTGCAACAATTTAGCATAGGCATAGAATTTTTCTAAGTCTACATCGACAAAGGGCATTATCTGGGCTAAAAAGGCATAAAGGTTTGTCCATGAGCGAAGACCTTTTTTGAAAACATCTTTTTCTTCTTCATTGGCTATTGCCTTGTATCGATCAACAGCCTTATCGGTAAATGCGTATAATTGTTTTTGTTGTTGTGCAGTGTGTAGCTTTGTTTGCGGGTTAAAATAAACAGCCGCAAAGGCATCTATCTCTTCTTGCCAATAAACCTGAAACGCATCTAAGCTCAATTTTAAATCATATAAATGATTTACTTCTGTTTCTTCTGTAACGGTGGTAATTTCATAATAGGGCTGAAAAGAATCGAGAATAGTTTGGCGATCGTTTACAAAATCCAGGACAAAGGTTTCTTCTTTTCCGGGAAAAACTCTATTGAGCCGTGAGAGAGTTTGCACCGCCTTCACTCCAGAAAGTTTTTTATCGACATACATTGTGTGCAAAAGCGGTTGGTCAAAACCTGTTTGATATTTATCGGCAACTATTAAAAGTTTGTACTCATCACCTTCAAATGCTTGTGGTAGTTCTTTTTCTCCATAGCCTGTCAACATGGGCTCGGAAACTCCATCGGGATAATTATCATCGATAACTTTTCCAGAAAATGCTACTAAAATTTTAATCTCATTTTGATAGCCCTTAGCTTCTATATATTTATTTACTTCTTCATAATATCGTTTTGCATGAAGTCGTGATCCACAAACGAGCATTGCTTTTGCCTTGCCACCAATTTTTTTGGCTACAATATTTCTAAAATGCTCAATTATAATTTCCGTTTTTTGTGCGAGATTATGCGGATGCAAGGAAACAAAACGACCTATAGCCTTCGCTGCCTTTTTTTTATTTAAATTTGGGTCATCTTCTATAGCCTTGGTTAATTTAAAGTAAACTTCATACGAGATATAGTTTTGCAAAACATCTAAGATAAAACCTTCTTCTATTGCTTGTCTCATAGAGTATAAATGAAATGGCTTTGGTTTTCCATCTTCATCTTTATCACCAAAAATTTCTAGCGTTTTATATTTTGGTGTAGCGGTAAAAGCAAAAAAAGAAATATTTGCTTGCCCTCCCCTATACGACGCATTTTTTTCTATCTCTTCGCGAATATAGTCATCGCTCGTATAATCATCTCTATCTTGTTCTTCTGCATCGTCTAAGGATTTTGCAGCTAAGACTTCTTTAAGTTTGGTGCTAGCCTTACCACCCTGAGAGCTATGAGCCTCATCTATAATAACCGCATAGTTTCGATCAGGTATATCTCCCACCTTATCGATAACAAAAGGAAATTTTTGCAAGGTCGTTATAATAATATTGGTGCCATAACCAAGGGCAGCAGCCAGCTGTTCACTATTTTTATCGATTTTTTGAACGACTCCTGTTTTATGCTCAAACTGAAAAATGGTGTTTTGCAGTTGTTGATCAAGAACCTTTCTATCGGTAACAACAATTACAGAATCAAAAATCCTTTTATTTTCATCGTTGTGCAAACTTGACAAACGATAGGAAAGCCAAGCGATAGAATTACTTTTTCCAGATCCTGCTGAGTGTTGAATAAGATAATTTTTACCAACACCAACTTCTAAAACTTTTTTATTGATTTCTCTTACTACGCTTAATTGATGGTACCGAGGGAAAATCAATTTTTCTTTTTTGTATATTTTAGATTCTATCACTACCTCTTCGGTTTGCAAATGGATAAAGTTTTTAATAATATCAAGCCAGCTATCCTTTACTAAAATCTCTTCCCACAAATATGCTGTCCGATACCCATTTGGATTTAGAGGATTTCCTTTTCCATTGTTATTTCCCTTATTAAACGGTAGCCAATAAGTTTTTGAACCATCGAGTTTTGTAGTCATAAATACTTCGTCTTGATCTACTGCAAAATGCACTAAGCTTCTTTTTTTAAAGGCAAAAAGAATTTCGCGATTATCTCGAGTCGTGCTGTATTGTTTGAGAGCATTCCCAACATCTTGTCCGGTAAATTGATTTTTCAATTCCATGGTAGCTACAGGTATACCGTTTATAGAAAGCAAAATATCGACAGAGTTTTTGTTATTCCTACTATAAAAAACTTGGCGATATACCTTTAGGCGATTTTTTTCATATAATGCTAAAGCATCGGGGTTGAGTCCAGAAACAGGCTTAAAAAATGCCAATTGAAAGCGAACTCCATAATCGACAAAGCCATTTCTAAGCACATCGAGGCTGCCCCTTGAATCTAGTTCTTTAAGAAGCCTTTGGATAAGAAGTTTTTCTGCTTTTTCGCCATGAATAGTCGATATCTGTTTCCATTCCCTGACCTGTGATTCCTTAAGAAAACTAAGAATCTCGTTTTCAAAAATTCCTATTTCTGGATTATAATCAGCTGCATTTCCTTGTTCATACCCACCATCTTTAACAAGGCTACAAACTATAGCTGTTTCAAAGGTATTTTCATTTGTAAGACTCATCGTTTACTCCCATAAGCTTCTATTATTCTCAATTTTAGTTCTTCAGAATAGTCATCTTCATATAAAATAGAATAGATAATATCATGTAGTAATTCTTTGTCGATTTTGGAAGCTGCAAGCTGGTAGGATACTGATTCCATCTTTTCCGCAAATTTCTGAATTATATAAAGATAACCATTATCCAATAAAAACTTCATTCCCAAGGCGATGGCTATTCTTTTATTTCCATCTTGAAATGAGTGGCTTTTATTGGCTACAAAGAATAAATGAGTTAATTTTTCGGTAAAAGTAGAATAATAAACATCATTTTGGATATGCTCAAGACAAGCTTCTAACGAATTCAAATTTAAAATTCCTTCTGCACCACCACCGCTGATTTCTATAGTTTTCTTATGAATTTCTATAACTTCCTCAATGGTTTCTATATATTTAATCTTATTCACTATCTTTTAGCCTTTTAAATACATCCTTTGCCTGCTCCAGCTGCTTATCAAAATCCATACTCTGATCACCAATAAATCTATTAAAGTCTTCTGGACTAACTGATTGGATATATTGTTTTAAACGATAATGAAACGCATTGCGAAAATGCATATCTCGGGAAGCCATTTTGATACGAGCTCTCTCTACATGAGGTAATTGAGCTGGGTGTTGTGCAAAATCTTCAAAAATACCATCAACTTCAAATGTCGTTAATTTTCGTCCTAATTTTTTACTTTTTTTCTCTATCTCGTACGCCAAACCTGCTTCAAATGAGGCTATTAAATCTAAAACTTCAGAGTACATTGTTTCTCTAATATTATCATTTTCTTTTAATTTTAGAATTTCTTTATATTCTTTTGCCTTTTCTTTAAAAATAAACTGATAAATTTTATCTGTATAAAGAGCATATTTATAATTCCCCATATCCAGATAATCGTTTAGTGCTGATGTAAATTGTTTACGGTATTTAGGTTCATTAATTATTGATGTCAGATATTCTGTATCTCTTTGATTAATATATTTAGTGTTCCCACCTGTTTTTTGATTAATAGTATCGATTACTATATCCAAAATTTTGCTTCTTAAAAGTCGAGCTCTATCACTTTCAACCAAAAGCATTGCTAGATTTAAAAAAGACCGAAAATTAAATAAACCTAATTGAGTTGTTTTGGTCGCCTTATTTATAAGGTGACCAAACTGTAATTTGAAGTCTTGTAAGGACTTACCCCTACTTAAAATATACCCGTTGTGTTTTAATTCATCAGAATAATTATCTAAATACCGATCTATTGTTGATATATCTACTTCAAAAAAATCAGCAAGCATTTGCTTTGTAAAACGATATTCCCCCTCAAAAAACATTCCGGGAAAGCCAACATATTCCTGCACTCTTTCAACAGCATGTTTATTATTTAATATGTTTTGTCTTTCTATGTTGGAGTTAGTTAAATCTTTCAATTATCATCTCCTTTTTCATCTTTGCTCGCAACATTCATGTCGTAAGCAAAATACTCATCAATCCACCCGCCATGTTTTAACTGCCTCATCGGCAAGCCATTCTTGATATTTATTGACTGTACTGATATTCCATTCGCTATATTTTGATACTTCAAGAGCAAGTTTATTTCCACTTTCCCTATATGCTTTTCTTTTCTCTGAAAAACTTTTTCGTTGTAAGTCGTCTTTGTCAAGTAAAACCATATTTCCAAGTCTATCGCTTATGTCATAAATGCCGTCACCAAAATCTTTTATCCACTCTTCACTTGGCTCATAGGGGCAAATATGCTCAAGACTTACTTGTTCATAGTTCACCTCATTACCATTTTGAATTTCTATTTGTGCCAATAGATATCGAATCTTTTTAGATGATCTTCTACTGGGCATTTTAAAATAGTGAAATGCACTTTTAAATTTTTCGTCATTAGGATAGAGATCTCTAAACTCCACGCTATTTTTTACATGACTGGCTCGTTGGTATTTTCCGCTTGTAATATTTTGAGCAATTTTGTTATATTTGCTTTCTTGTTCGTTGGGAGAATCATTACAAATGATATTATATCGAATAGAGAGTACATAGAGATATTTTACAAGAAGTACAAATTCGCTAGGAGTAAACTTAGAAAAAGCAGCGAGTAAAATAACTATTGGTTGTTTTATGCCAAAAAGTATCAGCCCATCTAAATACCGGATTAGTTTTCTATATTCATTATCTTGTTTATTCCACCATTCATCGTGCGCAGAAAGAAGAGAGGCATATAAAGCTACTGTATTCTCTAATTTTTTAAAATAAACGCTGACGGTTTCAGGTTCTTTGTATTTTTCCCGTATTGCTTTAAACAGCTCTTTTTTTGTGGCAAGCGCATACTCTGAGTTATACAAATAACGGATAAAGTCGGTAAAATTTTGCTCTCCCAATTGAGTGACAATTATACTCCAGCGCTCATCTAAGTCATCTAAATCTGCATCAGAGACGGTATCATTTTTTGATATCACCGAAAACAAATAATTTTTTATCAAGTCGGGAGTAGAGAGCATCACTCCACGAGCATTTAATGTCTCAAACACTTTGTATGCGTTCATACTATCTTGCACGACGATTTTAGTAAAAATTAATGACGAGCTATACTGTTCTATAAACTCTGCTATCTTTTTTCCATCTTGCCAATTAATTTTATTAACAAAAAAGGCAAAGGCTTTTCGCAACAAATTGTTTGTATTGGTTATGCCTCTTGGACTCGAGGCTTCTAAGTTTGAACAGATTCCTTTAAAGTAGCTGTTGTTGTTTCTATTTAAGCTCAATTTGCTATCGACATTTAGTGTGATTAAATTTTTAACTCCAATAAACCTACTTTGAATTTCTTGTAATCTTTCCTCATTATTTTTTGCATCAACACCTTTTTCTACCATTTCTTTTAATTTTGCCATAGAGGCTAAAATTATCATGGTGAGTGTTACAAACCGCTGTTGCCCATCGATAATTTCAAACAAGGATTTTTCTTTTTGTTGTACAACAACATAGCCCATGTAATGGCTTCCTTCTGTATGCAAGTCTTCTATATCTTTCCAAAGGTCTTCCCATTGTTCCAATTCCCATGAATAATCTCTTTGAAATCGTGGTACTACATATTTAGCACTGTTGCCCATTAATTCAGCAAAGCTTTGGTTGCTTGGTTCTATAAACAATTGTTTATCCATTATTGTCTCCTTGCTTTTTAATTGATGGATTTCGCTTGGTGCTAAAAAAGACCCGCGAGCAGATCTTAGGGGATGCAACACGGGTACCGTTACTTTTATTATAGCTTTTATTTCTAAATATTACAAACATTTTTTTAATCCACCACCTTAATTTTCCCCGTTACCACTTCGCTAATTAACGCTGTTCGATACTCTTTTAACAAGTCGATTAGCTTCTTAGCATTGGCAATTTTTGCATCGATTCGGGCAGATTCGGATTCGATATGTTGGACGATGGAGGATTGTTCAGGAAGAGGTGGGATTGCTATTACAAAATTATTAAGAGTACTAATTGTAAGTTGATTAATTGTACTCGTGGAAAACAATGCTGTTAAAGCTCTAAAAATTTGAGAGTTGAAATAAAAATAAACAAACCTAGCTAAATTTGTTCGAAAAACAGTCATAAAAGCACCAAAGGTTTGACCGGCAATACGTTCATCTATTAAAATATTTTTTCCAATTAATGATGCACTACCACTCCGTGAACAAATCAAAATATCATTTTTTCTTAAAATCTGCTTTTCATTAACCTTAGTTTCAACATAAACGCTATCATTATAAGAAAATTTTCCATTTTGAATATTTGATGCCCTGAGAACTAATAATGAATTATTTTTTTTGGGAACTATTTCTTTAGGAGAATATATAATTCCCATAATTGATTCTCCAACATATTTCAACCTCTTCACTTCCCAATGCTCCGGAATCCGCCCCAGCCATTCAATCCCACTATCTTTAACTTCGGAAGGCTCAACCCAAGCATTTCCATTCCATACTATTTTACCAGTTACCAATTCATTGATAAT
>CAZBJJ010000017.1:0-35174 GCA_964492245.1 uncultured Spirochaetales bacterium
AACTTATGACCGGAATTCTTTCTTTTGGGGTGGCAGTTTATGAGCGGAATAATCACTATAGTAAAAACTCCTCTACATTATTGGGCGTAATTACTTTGAATTGTGAATATGGATAGGCGTTAGAAAAAGCTAAAGGGATTTTTGTGTTGTTCTTATACATTTCGTTGCGTTCAAAATCATTAGAATACTTACATTCAAACGCTGATAGCATACCATCACTTTCTTCTATTAAATCTATTTCTTTTTGCTCTTTTGTTCTCCAAAAATAAGAATTTACCCATTTCTGATTGTCATCAAGAAATTTTTTTCTTTCAGAGATTATATAATTTTCCCAAAGAACTCCGCTGTCTTGTCGAATTTCTATAGGCGCAAAATTTGCTAAAATGGCATTTCTAATTCCGTTGTCATAAAAATAAATCTTTCTAGAGTTTTTTAATTCATTTCTAGCATTTCTATTAAAAGAAGAAAGCCTAAAGATTATATATGTTTGCTCTAATACGGTAATATATTTTTCTACTGTTTTACTATCAATACCACACAGAGAAGCCAATTCTGAATATGAAACTTGAGAGCCAATTTGCAAGGCAAGTACCTGTAACAAACGAGTTAGTTTTTCTGGCTTTTGAATCTGTTCCCAAGAAAGAATATCTTTATATAAATAACTTTCTGAAATTTCTTTTAAAATTGTTTTTTCGTTTCCCTGATTTACAACTAGTTCAGGGTAAGATCCAAAAACAAGGCGATGAGGAAGCATTCTTTTTTCTGTTAGTAGCCCAAACTCATTTACGAGTTCAGCAAAAGAGAGGGGATATAGTTTAAACTCTCTCTTACGTCCTGTTAAGGGTTCGTTTACCATATTTGCAAGTTCAAAAGATGAAGAGCCTGTTGCTACCAGCTGAATATCCGGCAATTGGTCTGCAATTAGTTTGAGGCGCAGTCCAATATCTTTTATTCTTTGTGCCTCGTCAATTACTAGTGTTTTTTTATTTCCCAAAAAAGCTAAAAGTCGCTCAGCGGTGATTGTTTTAAACATTTCTTGGATATCAAAATTATCTCCATTTAAAAAGAGAACGGAATCTTTTTTTTCAAACAACATAGATAAAAGTGAAGTTTTTCCTGTTTGTCGAGCGCCTGTAATAATTATTGATTTTCCCTTGTTTAACTCAAAGCGTATTTTGTCGGCTTTTGTTCTTTGAATCATGTATACCTCTATGTACAATTATACAGTATAGTTTCGTCAATAACTAGTATATTTTCGACATTTCAGGAATGAAATCCTTAAAAGTCCGTACTTTTCGGGAATGAAATCCTAGAAAGTGAAAAAAGCTTTTGGTTTCCTCTCTTATCTCACTCTGATTAAGCAAGCTTCGGGAAACTAGTTATTTTTTTAGACAACAGCGAAATAATTCCATGCACAGGCGCGCATCGTCCTCGGCGCGGTGGGCGTTTATTGCGGTAATATCAAGCCAGCTTGCCAAATTTTGCAATTTATAATTGGGGCGGTTTGGGAAGCGCTCCTTAGCCAGGCTCTGGGTGTCGACGATTCGGTTTGGCAATTTAGGAAAGGGAGGCTGCCATTCTTCGAGCATTGAATGCTCATAAAGGGCAGCGAGGTTTGAATTTACAAAGCTAAGGTCGAAGGTGGCGTTGTGGGCGACAAGGGTGCTCGAGCCAATAAAGCGAAGAAAATCCTGGAGCACCGTCGCAATGTCTGGTTTATCTGCAAGCATATCGTCGGTAATGCCGTTTATGGCGCTGGCCGCAGCGGGCATGGGAATGCCAGGGTTTACCAGGCTGTTAAAACGGGCAATTACGCCTAGGCAGTCGAATGCAATTGCGCCAATTTCGACAATTTTGTCCTTTTCTCTATTTAAGCCAGTGGTTTCCAGGTCGAAGGCGGTAAAAACAGCCCTCTGGGGGAGGGGAAGTCGGTGGTTTGCTGCATTTTCCCCCGCATATTCCTCTGTCTGCGGTAAGAAAAAGGCTGTGTCCAACCAGTCGTACAGGGCCATATCAATAGCCTATTAGGGCGCGGATATCTGCCTCAATTGCGCTCAGTTTTTCGCCACTGGCCTGGCGTGCCTGGTCCAGGTTTTTGTCGATGACCTCGGTCCGCGAACTGGCGTAAAATTTAATTTTGGGCTCGGTGCCGCTGGGGCGGGCGCTCACTATGGTGCCATCGCTTAAGAAAAACTGGAGCACGTCGCTTTTGGGAAAAGCCACTGTTTCTGTTTGAGCTTTTGCCAGAGGCGCGTAGGACACTGAGTTCTGGATATCGCGGACCCTGAGGACTTCTTGCCCTCCCAGGCTCTTAAAGGGTTTTTCGCGCAAATTGGCCATTATAGCCTTCATGGTGGCCGAGCCTTCGGAGCCCTGAAAATATTTCGATATCGCCAGTTCCTGCCAAAAGCCGTGTTGAATATATAATTCGTCTAGGCGGTCTAAAAGGCTCTTGCCCTGGCTGCGCCAGTACAGGGTCATCTCTGCGGTAAGGGCAGCGGCAGAAATGGCGTCCTTGTCGCGGACCTCTTTTTCTATTAAATAGCCATAGCTCTCTTCGGTGCCAAAGACGAATTCGCGCCCGCTGTTATCGCTTTCGATTTCGGCCATGATGGCGGCAATCCATTTAAAGCCTGTCAGGCATTCGAGGCAGCTGGCCCCATAGCTTTCGGCTATGCGTTTTTGCATTCCGGTTGTGACTATGGTGTTTACCATAACGGGTTTGGCTGGCATCTTGTTTAATTCTTTTAAAGACAAAAAGATGTAATCGGCCAAAAGGGAGCCAAGCTGATTTCCGGTTACCAGGGCAAAGTGGCCCTGGGGGTGGGGTACCGCAATTCCCAGGCGGTCGGCATCGGGATCGGTGGCCATGACCACATCGGCTTTTTCCTCTGTGCCCAGGTCGAGGGCCATTTTAAGTGCCTCGGCTTCTTCTGGATTGGGAAAATTGACGGTGGGAAAATCGCCATCGCCTTCGCGCTGTTCGGGTACGGTTTTTATGCTCAGTCCCAGCTCGCCTAAAATGGATTCCACATGCATTGCACCGGTGCCGTGGAGGGGGCTGTAGACAATTGATACCTCTTTTGCTTTTTTTTGAATAAGATCGGGGCGAAAAAGTTTGGAGCGAACCATGTTGCGATATGGCTCGTCCACTTCTTTATCAATTAAAACTAAGAGCCCCTTGGCAACTGCCTCTTCGCGGGAAATGGCCTGTATTTCCTCTGTCGCGTTTACCTCGGCAATTATGCCCTTGTCGTGGGGCGGAATTACCTGGGCTCCGTCGTTCCAATAGACCTTGTAGCCATTGTACTGTGGTGGGTTGTGGCTGGCGGTAACTACCACACCGGTATCGCAGCCGAGGTGGCGAATTGCAAAGGAGAGTTCGGGAGTGGGGCGCATGCTGGTAAAAAGATAGGTCTTAATGCCATTTGCCGCAAACACCAAGGCGGTCTGGAGGGCAAAGACATCGGAATAATGGCGGCTGTCGTAGGCGATGGCAGCAGAAAGGTTTTTACGGGGAGATTTAGATATTACGTAGCTGGCAAGGCCCTGGCTGGCTCGGCGAACGACGTAGGTGTTCATGCGGTTCCAGCCTCCGCCTATTATGCCTCGCAGGCCTCCGGTGCCAAATTCCAGGTCGCGGTAGAGCCGGTCTTCCAGTTCGGTATAGTTTTCGTCGGCTATTAGGTTTTGCAGGTCTTTTTTAAAACCCTCGTCGGTCTCTTTGGCTATATAGTCTTTGGCCCTTGCCAAAAGGCTGGTTTTATCCATCAGTTTGCCTCCGCATATCGGTAGATTGAAGTTCAATTATAGTTAAAAAAAAGCTGTTCGGGAAGCCTGAAAGGACAAAGATTTAGCCTGGTCTTGAATAAGACTTAAGATGTCTGATACATTTTTAACGAATATCCGGAAAATGTCATTTTAAAGACCGGCTATTCCTGCACACCAGCTAGCTTACATTAAATTTAGGTGGCTGTAGAAGAGATTTTCTTGGAGGAAACATGACAATTAGTGAGATGTTCGGACAGAGTGGCACCCTGGCCCTCTTGGGAATGGGGATTGTATTCTCGTTTCTTTTAATTCTTATTTTATTTATGAGCCTTGTGGCAAAGGTTATTGCCCGCCTTGGCTTGGATAAAGATAGTGGCGCAGCTGCCAGCCCCAACACCGGTGCTGGGGCTGCCGGCACGGGTGCCGCCGGCACGGGTGCCGCAGTAACTGCAGCTATTTCTGCAGCAGTACAACAACACCGAAAAAAAAATAATTAGGAGATTTACATGGCCAAAGTTCAACTTACCGATTTAGTACTGCGGGATGCCCACCAGTCTTTGCTGGCAACCCGAATGACCACCGCCGATATGCTGCCAATTTGCGAAAAATTGGACAAGGTCGGCTATTTCGCGCTGGAAGCCTGGGGTGGAGCCACCTTCGATTCCTGTATTCGGTTTTTAAACGAAGATCCCTGGGAGCGTCTGCGCCAATTAAAAAAGGCCCTGCCCAATACAAAGATAATGATGCTTTTGCGTGGCCAAAACCTTTTAGGCTATCGCCATTATGCTGATGATGTCGTTGAAAAATTTGTCGAGGCCGCTGCAAAAAATGGCATCGATGTCTTTAGAATTTTCGACGCCGTAAACGATCCGCGCAATTTTAAAACAGCTACCAATGCAGCAAAAAAAACCGGCAAGCATGTTCAGGCCACTATTTCGTATGCCACAACCCCCTTTCACACCATTCCAAAATATGTAGAGTTGGCAAAGGAATTGGCTGGCGAGGGTGCCGATTCCCTTTGTATTAAGGATATGGCCGGCCTTTTAAAGCCCTACGATGCCTACGAATTGGTAAAAGCGTTGAAGAAGGCGGTGGATCTGCCCATTGAGGTGCACTCCCATTCGACCACCGGTCTTTCGGTGGCCACCCTTACCAAGGCCGCAGAGGCGGGAGCCGATATTTTGGATACCGTTATTTCCTCTTTGGCAATGGGTACCAGCCACTCTCCCACCGAAACCATGGTTGAACTCTTTAAGGGGACCGAATTCGATACCGGCTACGATACCAATCTTTTGCTGGAGGTCGCCGAGTATTTCCGCAATATTCGAAAAAACTATCGAAAATTTGAGTCGAGCTTTCTCGGTGCCGATACCAGAATTCTTGTCTCCCAGGTGCCCGGTGGCATGCTTTCCAATCTGGAGAGCCAGCTTAAAGAGCAGGGCGCGGCAGATAAAATTGACGATGTTCTTAAGGAAATTGCCATTGTACAAAAAGACTTTGGCTATCCTCCCCTTGTAACTCCCACCAGTCAGATAGTGGGCACCCAGGCTGTCTTCAATGTTCTATTCGGTCGTTATAACAATTTGACCGGCGAATCGATGGATCTTTTAGTGGGCAAATATGGTGCCTGCCCTGCACCCAAGAACAAGGATGTAGTTAAAAAAGCCCTAGAAACGTTGAAAATGGAAAAAGAAATTACCCATCGCCCCGCCGACGATATTCCCAACGAATTTGCAAAGCTCGAAGAAGAGACCAAAAAACTTCTGGATAGCGACTCGGTGGCGGTGGAAGATGTTCTTACCTATGCCATGTTCCCCAAGGTGGCCCCCGACTTCTTTAAGAAACGAGCTGATGGCCCCACCATATTTACCGCAGAAGCCGAAGCTGCGCCAGCAGCTGTTTCGTCGTCGACAGCAGGAGGCGGCAGTGCCGATAAATATGTGGTCAATGTAAATGGCACCGACTTTAATGTAGTGGTACGGCCCGAGGGCAGTATGGCAATTGTGCCGGCCGATGGCCAAGCTGCATCGGTAGCTCCCGCGCTTGCAGAGGGCTCTACCCCGGTACCTGCTCCTGTGGCGGGCACCATCGTGCGCCACGCTGTTGCCGATGGCTCCCCGGTTCAAAGCGGCGATACTATTTTAATTATTGAGTCCATGAAAATGGAATTAGAAATTAAGACACCGGCCGGTGGTACTGTGCAGTTTTTGGTTGGCCCAGGAACAGCAGTGTCATCTGAGCAGGCCGTGGCCCAAATTAACTAAGGAAGTACATATGTTAAACCTACGAAAAAACGGCATTGCCGTATTTAAAATTTGCCTGGTAATGCTGGTGGCGGTCTTTGCCTTTTCCTTTATGCCCCGGGCCTTTGCCCAGACTAAGGCGGGGGGGCAGGCCCAAGAGCATATTATTCCCGGCAGCGAGGACATTCCCCGCATTTCAATTAAAAGCTTTCTTTCCAATATTGTGGAGACAACTGGCCTTTATGCCTTTATAACCAATGTCAACGAAAAAAGCACCCCATCTGGAGACAGTATTACCACCTTTGGCTGGCAGGAACTTTTAATGGTCATTGTGGGCTTTGTTATTATCTGGTTAGGTGCTGCCAAAAACTTTGAGCCACTCTTGCTCATTCCCATTGGCTTTGGCACCCTCTTTGTAAATATTCCCTTTGGTGGCATGGGCGATGCCCCCCATGGCTTTTTGCATATTATCTACGAGGCTGGCGTTGGCAACGAGTTCTTTCCCCTAATTATATTTATGGGAATTGGCGCCCTTACCGACTTCGGTCCTTTAATTGCCAACCCCAAGACGGCCATTCTTGGGGGAGCTTCTCAATTTGGTGTCTTTGGGACCCTCTTTGGCATTACCGCTTTTAACCTTATTCCCGGCTTCAATTTTAATATGAGAGAGGCCTGTACGGTGGCAATTATTGGCGGTGCCGACGGCCCCACCACCATCTATATTGCGGCAAAGTTGGCCCCCCATCTTCTGGCCACTGTTGCCGTGGCGGCCTATTCCTATATGGCCCTGGTGCCGGTAATTCAGCCACCTATTATGCGGGCCCTTACGACAAAGCATGAGCGACTTATTCGTATGAAGCAGTTGCGCCAGGTGTCCAAAACAGAGAAAATTCTCTTTCCTCTGAGTATTTTAACCCTGGCCATCCTGCTTATTCCCTCTGCGGCCCCCCTTATTGGCTGTCTGGCCTTTGGCAATTTTATTCGGGAATTGGGTATTGTGGACCGTCTTTCAAAGACGCTGCAGAACGAGCTATTAAATATTGTCTCTATCTTCCTGTCCCTGGGCGTAGGCTCGCAGATGACCCCAGAGAAGTTCCTCAATCCCTCTTCGCTTTCGATTGTCGTGTTGGGACTTTTGGCCTTTATTATTGCCTCGGCTACCGGTGTATTGGTGGCTAAGCTGATGAACGTCTTCCTAAAGGAGAAAATCAATCCCCTTATTGGTTCGGCAGGTGTCTCTGCAGTTCCCATGGCCGCCCGTGTTTCCAATAAGGTGGGCATGGAAGAAGATCCTTCGAACTTCCTTTTAATGCACGCCATGGGTCCGAACGTGGCAGGTGTCATTGGCACCGCCGTCGCCGCTGGCGTAATGATTGCCGTTTATGGGGGCTAAGCCCTTAATTTCGGAATATTAAAATATTTAAGGTCCCAGAAATTTCTGGGACCTTTTTTGAATTAAAGGAGATATATATGCCCCGGGAATGGACCAAAGAAGGCCTTGCACTGACAATTGATCATACGGTACTCAAACCCAATGCGACTTACGAGCAAATACGTGAGCTCTGCCAAGAGGCCCTGGCGCATAAATTTGCAAGCGTCTGTGTAAACCCTTTTTTTGTGCCCCAAGCGGTAAAAGAGCTGGGCAAATCTGCGGTAAAGGTCTGTACGGTTATCGGTTTTCCCCTGGGGGCCAATAGCACAGAGATAAAGGCCGAAGAGACCCGTTTAGCTTGTAAGCAGGGGGCAGAAGAAATTGATATGGTGGCAAACATTGGCGCTATAAAGTCTGGCGACTGGAAGACGGTCGAAGCCGATATTGCCGCAGTGGTAAAGGCTGCCGGCAAGCGAATTGTCAAGGTTATTATCGAAACCTGCCTTTTAAATGACAGCGAAAAACGTCGGGCCTGCCAGGCAATTTCCCAGGCGGGAGCCGATTTTGTAAAGACATCGACCGGCTTTTCTCATGCTGGGGCCAGCCGAGAGGATATCCAGTTTTTAAAACAGACAGTTGGCGAGACCCTTAAAATTAAGGCCAGTGGGGGCATTCGCTCCTGCCGAGAGGCAATTGGGCTTTTAGAAGCCGGTGCCGATAGAATCGGTTCTTCCTCCGGAATCGCCATATTGGCAGAGCTGCCGGAATAAGGCATACCCTTGACGCAGACAGCTTCCTTCCATAGTATGAAAAAATCATGAATGCAGATGAACTTCGCAGTAAATACCTTTCTTTTTTTGCCAGCAAGGGGCATGCTATTATTCAGGGCAAGAGCCTGCTACCCGATAACGACCCCACGGTACTCTTTACCACAGCCGGGATGCACCCCTTGGTCCCCTATATAATGGGCGAAACCCACCCCGCGGGTAGGCGTTTAACTAATTATCAAAAATGCATAAGAACCGGCGACATCGATGCTGTTGGCGATGACAGCCACTTGACCTTTTTCGAAATGCTGGGCAACTGGTCTTTAGGAGATTATTTTAAGGAAGAGGCCATAGCTATGAGCTTTGAATTCCTTACCTCTAGCCAGTGGTTGGGCATTCCGTTGGAACGCTTAGGCGTAAGTGTCTTCGAGGGCGACGAAACTGCCCCCCGCGACGAAGAGTCTGCGCGAATATGGTTGAGCCTTGGAATTCCGGAAAATCGCATTGCCTATCTGCCCCGCGAGGACAACTGGTGGGGCCCAGCGGGGGCAACCGGTCCCTGTGGCCCGGACACCGAGATGTTTTATTACATCGACGAAAAACCCTGTTCAGATAGCTGTAAGCCTGGCTGTGCCTGCAATAAATGGCTGGAAATTTGGAACGATGTCTTTATGCAGTACAATAAAACAGCCTCGGGGACCTACGAGCCCTTAGAGCGGACCTGTGTAGACACCGGTATGGGAATTGAGCGGACGGTAACTATTTTAAACGGCAAAAAATCGGTATACGAAACAGAGATATTTGCGCCCCTTATAGCTCAGGTGCAGAGGCTTTCTGGCTATACCTATGGCGAAGACGAAGATATCGACATTTCTGTCCGCATTGTCTGCGACCATGCTCGGGCTGCCAGCTTTATTTTGGGGGATCCAAAGGCGGTTAGCCCTTCTAACCTGGGAGCTGGCTATGTCTTACGCCGCCTTATTAGACGGGCCGTTCGCCATGGGCGCAAACTGGGCATCGAAGATCATTTTTTAGTGGAAATGGCGAATATTGTCATCGGTACCTTTTCTAAGGCCTATCCAGAGTTGGCAGAAAATGCCGAGCGCATTCGCCAGGACCTTCAGCAAGAGGAGAAGAAATTCTTAGAGACCCTGCAAAAAGGCGAGCATGAATTTGAAAAACTCCTACCCAATCTTTTAAAAAATCCAAAAAAAATTATGCCCGGGCGTTTGGCCTTTAAGCTCTACGATACCTATGGCTTTCCCATTGAACTTACCGAAGAGCTTGCGCAGGAAAAAGGGCTGGAAGTAAACCGTGCCGAATTCGACGAGGCCTTTAAAAAACATCAGGAGCTTTCCCGCTCCAGCTCTGCTGGGGCCTTTAAGGGCGGGCTTTTAGACCACGGCGAACAGACTTTGCGCTATCATACTGCGACCCATCTTTTACACACCGCTTTGCGGAAGGTGCTAGGGGAGCATGTGGGGCAAAAGGGTTCAAATATTACTGCCGAGCGCATGCGTTTCGATTTTACCCACCCGGCAGCCATGAGCGCAGAGGAAATTGCCCAGGTGCAGGCTTTGGTGAACGAGCAAATTCAGCGAAAACTGCCAATTACCGTGGAAATAATGAGCCTAGAGGCCGCCAAGGCCCAGGGGGCAATTGCCTTTTTTGGCGAAAAATACGAGGACAGCGTTAAGGTGTATTCGATTGGCGATTTTTCCAAGGAGGTCTGCGGTGGGCCCCATGTGGAAAACACCGGCGAGCTAGGCAGGTTTAAAATTGTCAAGGAGCAGTCGTCCTCTGCGGGCGTCAGGCGCATACGGGCTGTTCTTGAACAGGAATAGCTTTTTGTAACAGAAAAGTGTTTGCTTCATTTGTATAGCAGGGATATGCTTTGGAATCTGTTTTGTTTAAAAAGACAGAGAAAATTTTAATAGAAGGGATTTTATGAAGAAATTTGGATGGACAATTACAATTATGGTCATGTTTGGCCTTGTTTTAGCTGCTTTTCCGCTCTTTGCACAGGCCGATTTACAGCCTGCAGCAATTGTAAAATTGCACAAGACCGAGCCAATTACGGTTCGCCAATACAATGAGCAATTGGCAAAGACCGAAATGGTGGCCAAGCGCAGCCTAACTCTCGCCGAAAAAAAACAGGTTCTCGATACCATGATCGACGAGCGATTGGTATTGCAGGCAGCCGAAAAAGATAAAATTACCGTTAGCGATAAAGAGATAGACCAGCAGCTTCAGCAGGCTAGACTTATGACAAGTCAGTCGGCAGGACGGGAACTGAGCCAGAGCGAGTTTGAAAATGTCATAAAAACCGAAGCGGGTATGAGCTATGCCGAATATCGAGAAGGCGTACGCAAACAATTGGTGGCACAAAAATATATGATGAACAAAAAGCGGGCCGAATTCGAGTCGATGCCCATGCCCTCGAAGGAGGAAATTCAGAGCGCCTACGATTTAAACCAGACAAAGCTCGTGCGCCCCCATACAGTAAAGGCCTCGCTTATTCTTGTGCAAAGCGATGGCAGTGCCGACGGCCCGGCAAAGGCCAAAAAGCTGGCAGATAGCTTGGCCAAAGAAATTGGCAATAGCTCTTCGAAGTTTGATGAGGTCGCATTTAAGGCGCGCACCGGTAAACTTGGCTACGAGGCAGATACTGGCGCCGTTATTCCCCGCATTCCCGAGGTACAACAGCTTTTTGGGCAGGCCTTTATTACCGCGCTTTTTGGCCTTCGTGTTGACGAGATCTCTGCGGTAATCGATACGCCAAGGGGCTATATGATTGCCAAACCGCTTGAGGTCTATGCGCAAAAAATGCTCACTCTGGAGGATCCCTACCAGCCAGGGGCCACTGTTACGGTTCGGGACTATCTGGGAAATCAATTGCTCCAGCAAAAACAGGCCCAATTGGTCGAAAAAGTAACGCGCGATTTAATTGCCGAATTGCGAAAGGGCAAGCCGTACCAGATATTTGAAAAAAACCTCGGTCTTTAATGGCTTCCAGAAGAACCGGGCGTATTATTGCCTTCCAAGCCCTGTATGCCTGGGATATGGCCACAATTGATGGGCAGGATTTACTCGATTTTTCCTGGCTGGATGGGAAAAAACAAAAAAAGCTCGACGAGTCCACCCAAGTATTTTCGCGCCATCTTATTATGGGAACCATTGAAAACATAAAGGAGATTGACCGGCTTATAACTGCCCAGCTAAAAAATTGGGACTTCGAGCGGGTAAACAAGGTCGATCTGGCCATTTTGCGCCTAAGCTGTTTTTCTCTTTTGTATCAAAGGGATATAGCCCCCTCTATTGTTATAGACGAGGCCATCGATATAAGTAAGGATTTTGGCAGTGACGATTCTTTTCGCTTTGTAAATGGAATATTGGATGCCATAGCCAAAAAAGAGGCAGGGGATGATTCGGCGGGGAGCTAAGGCTATTTTAATTGCTCCTCCTGTTCTTCCCGCTGTTTTGCTAGTATGTGCTGTGTTGTTTTGCTCCTGTGGCAGCCCTAAAACGTCCTATCAGTCTGAATTTTTACAGAATTTAAAAAAACTAGACAGCTCAGTTGTCCGCTTTCAAATTGATGGCGGGCAGCAAAAACCCAAAAAAATAATCCGCCTTTTAAAGCGGTATCAGGGACAGGCCAGCTCCTCTAAAGAGCATATTGCCCTCATTAAACGAGCTAAAACCTTACAAGAAGCTGATGGGATGTCTGCCAAGGAGTACTATCAATTTTCTAAACAGGCCTGGGAAAAACTGCCCTGGTCCGAGGAGCTCTGTGCGCTTATGAGCTACCAGGCAATTTTGGCCGACAATCGCGAGGATTTTTTTGTCTTTTCGGCGGGCTTACCGGAGGGGCCCTATGCAGAAATAGTGCTTACCGGGCTTTTGCATTTTTCGCTTTTCGATACTCCAGAATCTGCCAGCGAACTTGGGGCTGCAGTGCAGTATGCCCGAGATATACAGCGTTTTTGTCTTAGGGCGGGCGAACCCGGCTGGGCCGATGCCTGGCTATTGCGGGCAGTTTGGCTTTCGCTGTTGGCGGGCCAAAACTCCGAGGCAGTGGCCCTATTAAATCCGCTGTTTTTCGATGAACAACTTCCCAACGAGCCCCTTGTTCAGGCAGCAATTACATTGTATTCGCTGGCAGATAGGCCCGACCTTGCCCTAGAGCTCTACGAAAGGCAGAGCCCAGGCGAAAGCAGCCTGCAATACGCCGAACTGCTGTGGCGAACTGGGGAGCGGGAGCGGGCCGCACAGCAGTGGCGCAATCCCGCCCTGTCTATGGACTACCGCGCTAGGTACAATGCTGCCCATTTTGCACCCACTGCCGAGGATGTGCCCCGGCTAATGGAGAGCCTGGCCGCCACAGGAGAGGGCAGTAAAGAGCACTGGCAGAGCCCCGATCACTGGGTAAGCCTGCGTATTTTGCTGGCAAGGCTTGGCGATGAGGACGCGGAGAGCCTGCGGGCAACAGAATTGCCAGACTGGCTGCCCAAGGGGGAGGGCTCAGATCTGCGCACAGAGACTGCAGCAAGTTCGGGCGCAGGCCAGAATGCAGATCTGCGGTTGGAATTGGAGAGCCTTGCCAGGATGGATCCGAGCAGGGATATACAGGCCATTTTGGCCGGATACTGGCAGGCGGTAAATACATGGCCAGAAAGCGAACAGGCCTGGTTGACCGCCCTGTCCTGGAGCGCTCGGTATAGCTTTTACGAGGAGCTTTCGCTGTTAATACAGCGGGCCGACGAGGCAGGTTTTCATTGCCTGTCCCTGGATTATTACCGGGCCTTAAATGCCACGGTGCAGGGCAGGCTGCAGGAGGCCCGGGAGCTTTTAACGGGACTTGCCGCAGATAGCCAGGCATGGCGCGCCTTGGTGGATATCAGTTTAATTTCGAGTGCCCAGCGAGAATATCGCCAGAGCCTAGAAGAGCTTGCGCTGGCCGAGTCGCTATTGGTGCGGGAAGTTAAGGCTGGGCAGGCCAGTGTGGATGAGTATGTGGACGTATTGGAAAGAATTGCCGGACTTCAGGAACAGCTAGGGATGAAGAGCGAGGCGCAACGGACAAGACGATATGCCCGCGACCTTTTGCCCTCATCCCTGTATTTGAATAGACTGCTTTTGCTTAAAGATTTAGGGAAACTCTAAAAACCTGATTCGATTTTAGAGGCCCCCCTTTACATGTATCTACTCAATAACGGCAATTACATCCGGCATTTTTAAAATAAGGTGCTCGGTGCCATCAATTTTAATCTGGGTCCCTGCATATTTGTCGTACATAACTTTTTGTCCAACGCTGACCTTTATTTGCTCTTTGTCATCGCCAACAGCTACAACAGTGCCCGCCTGGGTTTTTTCCTGGGCATTGTCGGGAATGATAATGCCGCTGGATGTCTTTGCCTCTTTTTCTTCCAATTTGACCATAATGCGGTCGCCTAGTGGTTTTACCTTCATAGAATCCTCCTGGGTGTATAAATATATATGGAAATATACGGAAATGAGAGGGGGGCGGTCAAGCGAATGGGGCTTTTTGCTTGTCTGTTTACAATCTCTGTCGATATATAAGATATGAATAGTAATGCTTTTGTCCGAATGTCTGCTAGCCTTGTTCTGGCTCTCCTCTTATCTTTGAATACAATACATGTTTTTGCCCAGAGCCTAGAACTTGGACCCGAGGATTTGCGCATTGAACAGCGGGCCGACGGCGGTTTTCATTTATATATTCGCAAACATGGCGATATTGAATCGGTGCTTTTAGTGGAGTCGACGCGAGACCCGACAATGCGGGCCGACAATTATGCCTACCGTGCGAAGGAGTGGAATGCCGTAAACGGCGATGAAAAACGCATTTTGGATGGCCAATTCATAGAGGGGGAAACAGCCCGCTATAGCTTGGTGGCGACAAAGACCGAAAAAGATGCGGTTTTTGGCGAGGCCTTTCATGTTTTTATTCCTTGGATTGTCGAGTTTGGCTATCCCTGGACGCGGCATGGCGAGCTCTATGTGGTGGATGGCACCTATTTTAATATTCGCAGCTTTGCCATGGGCTTTGCCGATTACCGGGGCTCCTGGACGGACAATCCCTTTACCCTGCGGGTAAGCCAGGCCCCACAAAAGGGAGAACCCGAGGGCAATTATATGCGCGAAGCGGTAGAGGCATTTGCCGAAATTTCCGAAGGTGGCAAGCTCATACATTCCCGGGGCCCCGCCGATATTGCCGAAAAAATTAAAGATGCCCTAGAGCTGCCAACGGGCCGCAGTGTCGATATTGTCGTTGTTTTAGATACCACCGCGAGTATGGATGACGATATAGACGAGGTTCGCAAGAAGGTGGTGCCCATTATAAAAGAATTGGCGGGTAAGGCCAGCTCGCTACGGGTGGGGATGGTGCTGTTTAAAGATTATTATGAGCAATATTTGACAAATAAGCACGATTTTACCAGCGATTTAGCCCAGATTCAGCGCCGCCTCGACTTTATTCGCGTTGGAGGGGGGCGCGATATTCCAGAGGCGGTCTACGAGGCCCTCCACGTGGCAGCAACCGGCTTTCCCTGGTCGGCCCAGGAGCGCATTGCCCTGTTAATTGGAGATGCGCCCCCCCATCCGCGCCAGCGCGGAGCCATTTCTAAAGAGATGGCCCTCGGGGAATTGGCGCGGCGCAATGTGGTGGTGAATGCTATTATTTTGCCTCAGTGAGTATTTTTGCTAAAATTTTTTCGCTGAGCACGCGGAATTGGGCGGGTAAAAGATCTGCCTCGGGGCCCTCGTACAGGGCCAAAAGTTCTTCGAAGCCCTGTTTAGCCTGCCCGTGGTCGCCTTTTTTAAAATAAATAAAGGCAATTTCGTAGCGGGCCGCCGAGGTGGCGTAGAGATCGTTGGGATAGCGATCTAAAATAGCCTGATAATACTGAAGGGCCCGATCTGGCCGCCTTTTGTCGCTGGCCTCCTGAGCTCGCTGAATGAGCTCGCTGGTTTCTAGGCCTTCCTCTATGACAATAGGGCCACTGGTGCAGGATGCGCCTAAGAGCACATACAGCCCAAGGATTGCTGCCACAATACTGGAGTTCCACGACGTCCTTGTTTTACGCATATTCTTCCTTTCTAAAAAATAAAAAGCTCGTCCTTAACCGGAAGTGAGTTTTTTAAGTCCCGTATAAATTCGGAGCTCTCTCCCATGGCCTCGTAGGCATCGCAGGAATAAATGCTCCGGCGGGCTACCGTACAATATTTATATACTTTTTCCTCTCCGTTTTTCTTTTTCCACTTGCCAGCAGTACAGCGCACCCGTAAAAAATAGCGATCGTCGCCATCGGGGTTGCTGGGCACAAGCTTACAGTTGATACAATTAGCGCAGTAGATCTTGCTTGTTCTGGTACCGCTTTCGGAACACACTGCTACAGAGACGTCTGTTACGAACTGCGAGTCCATGAGATCCTCCTTTATGAACTTGTTAGAATAGTATCGCGGCAATGCCGAGTCGTCAAGGTTTTTCGAGGGGCATCCTGCCGATTACTGGGTCTTGAAAAAAAAGGCCGTAAGGCCTCATTATATGGGGAGTGTGGGGGAGATTCTATGGAATATATCCATGTAAAAGGGAGCCTTTGCGCTCCAAAGGGATTTAGCGCGGCGGGAATACACTGTGGTATTCGCAAAAACAAAGCCCGCAAAGACCTTGCGCTGGTATTTTCGCAGACACCGGCCAATGCTGCAGCGGTGTATACCTCGAACCGGGTGCAGGCAGCCAGTATTTTAGCAACCAAGGCGCGCATGGCTGGAAAGGAGCCGACACTGCGAGCGATTATTGCAAACTCGGGCAATGCAAATGCCTGTACCGGGGCAGAGGGCTTGGCGACCGCCAATGCAATGGCCGACCTCCTAGCAGAGCAGTTGAATCTATCTGGGCGGGAGGTTGCGGTTATGTCCACGGGCGTAATTGGTCTTCCCCTGCCCTTACAGCCAATTAAAAATGCTCTGCCTCAATTAATTGATGCCCTGGATTCGGGCGCCCAGGGGGCCCAAGACGCCCTTGCGGCAATTATGACCACCGATACCCGCGAAAAAGACCTAGCTATTCAATTTAACATTGATGGCCATACCGGCAGCATTGGGGCCATTGTAAAGGGTTCGGGCATGATACAGCCAAGCATGGGCACTATGTTGGCAATTATTACCACCGACTTTGCGCTGAGTTCGCCGGCCCTGCAGCAGGCCCTAAACCAGGCAGTGCGCCGGAGCTTTAATCGGGTGAGCGTTGATGGGGATACCAGCACCAACGACTGCGCCATTGTCATGGCGAATGGCCAAGCGGGAAATGTGCCGATAGAGCTAACAGATGCCCAGTTCCCCCTTTTCCAAGAAGCTCTTAGCTATGTCTGCGTGGAACTGGCAAAAAAAATGGCCCGCGACGGCGAGGGGGCCACAAAACTTTTAACCTGTACGGTGCAGGGGGCAGGCAGCGAGGAGGGCGCAGAAAAACTGGCAAAGGCGGTCATTGCCTCGAGTTTGGTTAAGACGGCCATGTTTGGGGCCGATGCCAATTGGGGGCGAATTCTCTGCGCCCTGGGCTATGCGGGAGTAGATTTTGATGCCTCTACGGCAAATATCAGCTTTATAAGCAGGGCCGGCGAAATATTGCTCTGCCAGAGCGGTGAAGCGATAGACTTCGACGAGGGTCTGGCAAAAAAAATACTTCTGGAAGAAGAGGTGGAAATTCTTATTGCTCTGGAACAGAACAACTGCCCCCTGGGGCCCTACACTCTTTCGGCCTGGGGCTGCGATCTGAGCTACGAGTATGTAAAGATAAACGGAGATTATAGGTCCTGAATAGGACAATAGGGGAGGACGATGGTAGACAATATTACAAATATGGAGCGGGCAGAGGTCTTAATTAAGGCCCTTCCCTATATTCAAGAATTTATGGGCAAGACCATCGTGGTAAAATACGGTGGCAATGCCATGATAAACGAGGAGCTCAAAGCGGCTGTTATACAGGACCTTGTGCTTATGAGCTGCGTCGGCATAAATACCGTCTTGGTACACGGCGGGGGGCCGGAAATCGAGGCAATGCTGCGGCGTTTAAACATAGAAAGCCGCTTTATAGGGGGCCTGCGCTATACCGATGCCCAGACCATCGAGGTTGTGCAGATGGTCCTTTGCGGAAAATTGAACAAAGACATTGTCTCGCTCATTGGCAATGCAGGTGGCAAGGCCCTGGGCCTCTGTGGCCTGGATGGGGGCCTTTTGCGGGCGGTGCGCCTTAAAACTGGAGGCGAGGATTTGGGTTTTGTCGGCGAAATAAGCTCGGTAGACCCCGCCCCCTTGCTCAATGCCCTTGGCGATGGCTATATTCCGGTTGTCTCTACCCTTGCCCAGGGCACGGGCAACGACGAGGGCATCACCTTTAATATTAACGCCGACACCGCGGCCGCAAAAATTGCCGCTGCCCTAGGGGCAGAAAAGCTTATTCTAATGACCGACGTTGCAGGCCTTTTGCGCGATGTAAACGACAGCTCTTCTTTAATTAAACGCGCCAACCTAGAAAGCTTAGACGAGCTTGTCCAGGAGGGAGCTATCAATAAAGGCATGATTCCCAAGGTGGACTGCTGTAAGACTGCCATCCAAGGCGGGGTGCGGCGGGCGCATATCATTGATGGGCGGGTGCCGCATTCAATTTTAGTGGAGCTATTTACCGACGAAGGGGTGGGCACTATGATTGGCAGGGAGGTCTGATATGGCTAAGGAATTTATGAACACCTATACCCGCATTCCGGTAGAGTTAAGCCGGGGAAGGGGGCTGCGCCTGTATGCCAGCGACGGCAAGGAGTATTTAGACTTTGGCGGTGGCATTGCTGTCTCTGCCCTGGGCCACAGCCACCCCGATTTGGTAAGGGCAATTGCCGAACAGGCGGAAAAACTTATCCACACTTCGAATTATTACACCAGCGATACCGCCAATAGTTTTGCACAGGACTTGGTGACCGCCTGTGCACCGGTGGGCATGGAAAAGGTCTTTCTGTCCAATTCGGGAGCCGAGGCAAACGAGGCCCTTATTAAAATTGCCCGAAAATATTCGCAGGACAAATACGGTCTGGGCCGACACCGCATAATTACCCTTAAAGGTTCCTTTCATGGGCGAACCCTTGCCACCCTCGCCGCCACCGGCCAGGACAAGTTCCATCAGAATTTTGGACCCTTTCCCGAGGGCTTTATTTATATTGAAAGTGGCGATATTGCCGCCTTGCAGCGGGCATTCGACGGCACTGTTTGCGCTGTTTTATTAGAGCCTATCCAGGGCGAAAGTGGGGTACGCCCTTTAAGCGAGGCCTTTGTCCGCGAGGCAGCTCGGCTCTGTGCGCAGGAGGATGTGCTCTTGGCCTTCGACGAAATACAGACGGGCATTGGCAGAACGGGGAGTTTTTTGGCCTGCGAACGCTTTGGCGTAGAGGTAGACCTTATAAGTCTGGCCAAGGGCCTGGCTGGCGGCGTGCCCATTGGGGCGGTTTTAGCCAGTTCTCGCTGTGCCAATGTCCTGCAACCGGGCGACCACGGCTCCACCTTTGGCGGAAACCCCCTTGCCGCAGCGGCGGGGCGGGTCGTTCTGAACACCGTAAAATCTGCGGCCTTTATGCAGGAGGTCCAGCGCAAAGGCGAGCTTATGCGCCAGCTCATTCTGGATTGGAAGCTCCCCTGCATACAGGAAATTCGCAATCAGGGCCTGATGATCGGGGTAGATATAACACAAAAGGCCTGGGACATCGCCCTTGCGGCCAGCAAAAAGGGCCTGCTTATTTTGACTGCCGGCCCACATACCCTGCGTTTTGTGCCCCCTCTTATAATTGGCGACGAGGAAATTCGCGAGGGCCTGGCCATATTGCAGTCAATTTTAAAGGAAGGCGAGTAGGGCTATTGGGAAAGCTATATTTTTTATAATGAAAAATTTCATACAGTACACAAAAGTATACAGTTTTAGACCCTGCTAAAACTCAGTATATATACTGATGGCTGTAAGTCTTTATTAGGTATCAAAATAATTATATTTTGATGGAATTTTCAGTCTTGGCACGGTATTTGCTAGTATATAGTTGCTGCATAAGGAGCAGTAAAAGGAGCTATGTATGGCAAATAGGCAGATGGATATTGAAAGCACCGAAATATTAAAGACATATTTTTTACAAATTAAAAATTATAAGCTTTTAAATTTTGATGAAGAACTGGCACTTTCTAAGCGCATTCAATCTGGCGATGCAGTGGCACGCCAGCGCTTAATCGAGGCCAATTTGCGCCTTGTGGTTAAAATTGCCAAGGCCTATACGAACGCGGATATTGGTCTTTTAGATTTAATTCAGGAAGGAAATATAGGGCTTATTACCGCTGTTGAAAAATATGATTATCGGAAAAAAGTGCGCTTTTCCACCTACGCAAATTGGTGGATAAAACAGGCCATTACCCGGGCCCTTGCAAATAAGCGGCGGGCCATTCGGCTGCCGCATCGCAAGGAGGAGGCGCTTAGAAAAATCCAGCATTCCTGGAATCATTTGAACCAGACTTCCTCGGGCAACCCTAAGGCCGAAGATGTTGCCAAAAACCTGGGTATGCCCATTGAAGAAGTGGATGAGCTTATGAATTATGCCTGGGACCCCATTTCTCTCGATGCCGAGACTGGCGAAGATTCTTTAACCGTAATGGATCTCTGCGAGGATCTTACCTATAGCCCCGAAGCCGAGCTTATCGATAGCTTTGTGCGCCAGGACACTCTGCGGGTTCTGGCTAAATTGCTAGATCGGGAGCGGCGAATATTGATGTATCGCTATCAATTTATGAATGGCGAGGCCTGGACCTTAAAACGCATTGGCGATGAGCTGGGTATTTCGCCAGAGACGGTGCGTCAAATCGAAATGCGCGCTATAAAAAAACTGCGGGTGTATGCAGAGCCATTGCGCGATTATATTGCAGTTTAAAAATGATGGCTAAATAGCTATGTAAAATAGTTGGCCCCTGCGTTGACCTTTGTGTGGCGCAGGGGCCCCTGCGTTGACCTTTATGTGGCGCAGGGGTATTCTTTTATTGTGAGATTTGACAAAAAAAAAATAAAACCTAAACAGCGTAAAACTGCCACTAAAAAACGCTCGCGAAAGCCCGGCACAGACGATGTGTTTCGGGCTGTTTTAATTACCGCGATTTTTTTGTTCAGTAGTATTATTGTAGCTATTTTAGTGCAACAGGGCAGGCAGCCTAGTTTGACCGATGGCGGTCCAGATTCGAAGGAGGATGCGGTAGCTGTAAACGAGGCGATAGAGCCCGCCGTACCGGCGGCTCTGCCGGCGGCAGAGCCGCCGGTCCCGTCTGTGGGGCCCGCAAAACCGGCAGAGCCAGTCAGGCCACCTGCAGAACAGAAAAAAACCGTACCGCCAAAAACGCCACCAACTAGCTTGGTGCCACCAACTAGCTTGGTGCCCCAGAAAGAGAGACCGAAAATTCCGCGGCCGCGAGGGGGCCAGGGAGAATTGCTCTTTGTAATCGACGATTGCGGCAACAATTTAAGGGAGCTCGAAAAATTCCTAAGTCACCCAGGGCAACTGACCCTTGCGGTTTTACCCGGTTTGCCCTACTCTCGGGAGGCCGCCCGCCTTATTCGGGCCGCCGGCAAGGAAGTAATTCTGCATCAGCCTATGGAAGCTCTGGGCGGCCAAAACCCCGGTCCCGGTGCAATTTACAGCGATATGAGCGAGGAAGAAATTCGAAGCCAATTACAGAAAAATTTTGAGGAAATCGGGCCCGCCATCGGTTTAAATAACCATCAGGGCTCTAAGATTACCGAAAATCGACGCATAATGGACATAGTGCTCGCCTTTTGCCAGGAAGAGGGCTATTTTTTTCTGGATTCACGGACAACATCTGGCACAGTGGTGTCAGAATTAGCGCAGGAAAGAGGTATGGAAATATTGGAAAGAGATATTTTTTTAGATAACGAGTCCACGCGGACGGGAATATTTACGGCCTTAGACAAGGGCCTTGTCGGGGCAGAAAAAAAAGGGATAGCGGTAATGATTGGCCACGCCTGGTCCAGTGAACTGGCCGATGTGCTGCACGAAATGTACCCAGAGTTTGTCGAAGCTGGCTGGAGCCTTTCGAGCATTGCGCGCCTAATGATGGGTAAAACACTGGACTTAGACTGATGAAAATATTGGGAATTGAAAGCTCCTGCGACGAATGTGCCGCAGCCCTTGTGGAGAATGGAAAGACGATTTTATCCTCGGTAGTGGCCACTCAAATTCCCTTTCATGCGGTGTATAAGGGCGTAGTGCCCGAAATAGCTAGTCGCATTCATACAGAGTGGATTGCCAAAGTGGTGCAGGAGAGCCTGGCAAAGGCAGATTTGGGGATGGAAGATATAGATGGCCTGGCTGTTGTCAATCGACCGGGCCTTATTGGTTCCCTCCTTGTAGGGCTGAACTTTGCAAAGGCCTTCTCTTGGGCGCGCGGCCTTCCCTATATAGCAGTAGACCATATGCTCGCCCACCTCTATGCAGCGCGCCTAGTGGAGGAGCTTGAATACCCCTATTTAGGGCTCCTTGTTTCTGGCGGGCACAGCATAATCTGCCTCGTTAAAGATTTTGATACTATTGATGTACTTGGGGCGAGTATCGACGATGCGGTGGGTGAGGCCTTCGATAAGGTGGCAAAACACTATGGTTTTGGCTATCCTGGAGGGCTGGTTATAGACAAACTGGCCGAAAAAGGCGACAGCGAGGTCTTTACCTTTTCGATGCCGAACCTGTACAAGGGCGACCATCGCTATGACCTCTCGTATTCAGGCCTTAAAAACGCTGTCTGTAATCATTTAGAAAAATACCGCACAAAAGAGGGGCCAGCGAGTGCCGAAAACATTGCAGCCTCTTTTCGGCGCACCGCAATAGATATTCTTTTGCGCGCCGTTATGCGCGCCGTCGAGGATACCGGTATTAAAACCCTGGTGGCCGGTGGCGGGGTGGCGGCAAACTCCCTTTTGCGGCGCCGTTTGGCCGAAAACCCGGACCTAAAAGTGGTATTTCCCCCCTTAGAGCTCTGTGGCGACAATGCCGCCATGGTGGCAGCCTTGGGCTACCACTACCTGGCAAGGGGGGAGCGCTCGCCCCTAGACGAGGTTGCCAGCGCCCGTGTAACGCGCTTTCGGCGCCAACTTGCCCGTTAGACTATTTGCTAGGGACCAGGTCTTTTAAGCCATCAGTCTGTTTAAAAAATTGCACAAGCTCCTCTGCCATGTCGCGATGGGCGCTGACGCGAGGGTGGGTGTTACTGGAGCGAACGAAGTTGTAGCCGTATATGAGCTTGTCGTCGGCAAAGGCACTGCGTACCGCATCAACTGCCTGTGCTAGGGCTGGGTCGTTTTTGCCGTGGTACATGCCTCCCCGCAAAATGACAATTTTTGCCGTGGGCCAGGTTTTGCGCAGTTCTTGGATATATTTGATATAGATTTCTGTATATGCCTCGGGGAAGGGGTTGCCGTTTGCCTGTGAATAGGAGGCATCGTTTTCGCCAAAGTTTGTAAAGACTACATCGGGTGTCCAAGCTTTGAGGTCTGCCAAATTTCCACGGGCCATGGGTGCATAGCGGTTCCACACCTGGGGAGCGAAGATGGCGGTATTCCATCCGGTCACCATGCCCATGCCAGAAAGAGCAATGTTTTGCACATCGGCATTGACCATGCGACCAAAGATCATGCTGTAACTGTTGTTGGTATTGTGGGTGGCAAGGTCTTCCCACTGGTCTTCTGGGCCATCCTCGTTACAGGCGCCCACGGTGATTGAGTCGCCAAAGAAGATCAAGCGTGAATGGTAGTTATACACTGGTCGGTGTACTTTGCCCTTTTTGCCGAGCACGATGCCCTTAAAACGCAGGGAGCCGGTACCGGCTTCATTGCGTTTAAGTATTTCAAGGCGATGGCGAGCCTTGCCAATGGGGGTGGTGAGTTTCCAGGCATTGGTGCCTTTTTGCAATTCGAGCAGGCCGCTTTGGCCATCAATGGTAATGTCGCAAAAGGTCTTGCCCGAGGCCAGTTCGAGGAGGAGGGTAAGTTCATCGCCCTCGAAATCGACGAGTATGCGCCCGCCCTGCCAATAAAGGCGCGGAGCTTCTGCCTTGCTCATGTCAAAACGCCCTTCGTAGGCAAAGGCAGGGTTGTCTGCCTTTATAGTGTACTTGTCAGTGTCGAGCAGGGGCGTGGCGACAAAGGTCAAGGGTGAGCTTGCCTCCTCTTGTTCAGCTGCCAGAATTGGCTGGGTGACCGTGAGCACACTCCCCAAAAGCATACAGACAGGAATTTTAGTATTCATCAGCTACTCTCCCAAAAAATGATGCTATCATTTTTAAACATATCAGCAGAATTTGCAAGATAAATATATTATATGGTATTTGGGCTTTTGAAGAACTATGGGGCTTTACACTTTATATGTTTTTTGGTACTGTTCGCTTACTTAAGGAAGGTTTAGTATGTCCCGTGTTTGTCAAATTTGTGGAAAAGGTACCATCACCGGAAATAAGGTGAGTCATGCAAAAAATCATTCTCGCCGCACCTGGAAACCCAATTTGGTTAAAGTTAAAACCGAAATTGAAGGTACCACCCTTACTGTAAAAATATGCGCCCGCTGTCTGCGCAGCGACTATATTACGCGTAAGGTCTAGTTTTATTGGCGGCTCTGTGCCAGCTATCTAAAGAAGCTACAGCTATCTAAAGGTGCTGTATAATTGCCTCGCAATGCCGCCAGGTTACTAACTGGCGGTTTTTTTGTATCCGGGGCAAAATTTATCGGGAGATATTGTATGATTGCAATGAAGTTCGGCGGCAGTTCTGTGGCCAATGCACAGCGAATTCGCCATATAAGTGATATTGTAAAAGCGCGTTTAAATAGAAAGCCCGTCTTGGTGGTTTCGGCCATGGGCGATACCACCGACCACCTTTTAGAGGCCGCCGACAGGGCCCTGGCGGGCACGGTGGGCATTGAGGAAGTGGTAAATCTGCACCGCCAGACCGTGGACGCCCTTGGCCTGGGAGAGGATTTTTGGCAGGCCGAGGTGGCCCCCCTCTTGTTAAAGCTGGAAAACCTTTTAACCGGTGTCTCGCTGGTGCGGGAATTGAGCCTGCGCACAAGGGACTATCTTGTCTCCTTTGGCGAGCGGCTATCGGTGCGGGTGCTGGCCGCTTGGTTTCGCAAAGAGGGCGTGAGGGCAGAGGCCTTGGATGCCTGGCAGGCGGGGTTTATCAGCAATGGCTCCAATGGCTCGGCCGAGGTTCTGGATTCCAGCTATGCGACAATTGCATCAATTTTAAATGCCAAGCTGGTCGAGGGTATATTGCCCATTGTAACCGGCTTTATTGCCAAGGACGAAAAGGGCATTATAACCACCCTGGGCCGCGGGGGCTCCGATTTAACCGCCACCATTATTGGGGCGGCCTGTGGGGCAGAGGAAATTCAGGTTTGGAAGGATGTGGACGGCATTTTAACGGCCGACCCCCGCATTGTAAAAAACGCCCGGCCTGTTTCGACCCTTACCTACGAGGAGGCCAGCGAGCTGGCCTATTTTGGGGCCCAGGTGCTCCATCCCCGCTCGATGCAGCCCTGCATTCGCTACGAGGTGCCGGTACGCGTTAAAAATTCTTATAACCCCGATGCTCCGGGAACCATAATAGTCGCCAAACTCGAAGGAAGTTCTAGCCCCGTGCGCGCTATTACCGCAAAGAAAAAAATCACTCTATTGGATATTGTCTCCTCGCGCATGTTGGGCCAATATGGGTTTTTGGCAAGGGTCTTCGATGCCTTCGAAATGCACAAGGTGTCGGTGGATATGGTGGCCACCAGCGAGGTATCGGTTTCGCTCACCCTCGACGAGGGCCAAGAGCTGGCAGGTGTTAAAAAAGACTTAGAGAAAATATCTCGGGTGAATGTTAAAAAGGGAAAGGCGATAATTACGCTTATTGGCGATGTGGCGCGTTCGTCCCAGATTTTGGCAGGCGCCTTTGCCGTCTGCGCCGAACAAGGGGTAATTGTACAGATGGTTTCGCAGGGGGCCAGTAAGGTAAATATGAGTTTTATTGTCGACGATGGCCAGACAGCCAGCCTTATTCCCGCCCTGCATGCAGTTTTTTTTAAGGAGACCGATATATGAAGATTGCGCTGGTAGGCTATGGCAAAATGGGCCAGATGATACATAGGGCCGCCGAAGAGCGGGGGCATCAGATTACCGCATGTATAGATCCTGTGGCAGCCGAGGCCACTGCAAAGAGTATTTCGGCCGGAGGGCAGGGGCTGCAGGAGGCCGAGGTGGTTATCGAGTTTTCGCACCCCGAGGCGGTAATGGGCAATTTGCAGGAGCTCATCGCCCTAGGCAAGAGCACTGTGGTGGGAACCACGGGCTGGCACCATCAATTAGCTAATCTTTCCCCTGCAATACAGGCTGCTGGCATTGGCTTTCTTTGGTCGAGCAATTTTTCGCTGGGGGTCAATCTGTTTTACAAAATACTGCAGGGGGCGGCGCAGCTTTTAGATCCATACGCACAGTATGATGTAGCAGCCTTCGAATCGCACCATCGCCACAAGGCCGACAGCCCCTCGGGGACGGCCAAGGCCATTGCCGAACGGATACTGGCCTCGATGACGCGCAAAACCGAGGTGGTCTGGGAGACTTTGCGCGATCGCCCGCCTAAAGACAGTGAGTTGCATTTTCCAAGTTTGCGCTTGGGGGCTGTACCGGGGACCCACAGTGTTTTCTTCGACTCCAGCGCCGATACTATCGAGCTTACCCATACAGCGCGCAATAGGGAGGGCTTTGCCAGTGGCTCGGTGGTGGCCGCCGAATGGCTCTGCGGTAAAAAGGGCATTTATACCATGGACGATGTGCTTGCCGGGCTCTAAAAGGGCTTTGGCAGGATGGAGCTTTGAGAGCGCTTGTTGAAAAAACAGGGACTGGTGTGTAATACTTTATGGAGAGCCTAAGTTTAGTATGGAGAAAAGCATGATGACATTGCGTGGCGCCACAACGGCCCTTATAACCCCAATGAAAGACGATGGTAGCGTCGATTACGATGGCTATCGCCGACTTATTCAGTTTCAGTTGGAGAAGGGCATAAATGGGCTGCTTCCCCTGGGAACCACGGGCGAAACTCCCACCTTGGAAGATGAGGAAAAAGAAAAAATAATTGCCCTCGCGGTAAAAGAGGCTGGGGGCAGGGTGCCGGTTTTGGTGGGTGTGGGAAGCAATGCCACTGCAAGCACCATACAAAATGCCCGACGCGCCCAAGACCTCGGGGCAGATTATCTATTGATTGTAACCCCCTATTATAACAAGCCAAGTAACGAGGGAATTGTGCGCCATTTCCAGGCGGTGGCCGAGGCAGTACCCACCCCCATTATTGTCTACAACATCCAGGGGCGCACAGGAAAAAACATAGATGTCGCCACCATGGATAGGCTCTCGCAGATAGCCCAGGTAATGGGAGTAAAAGAGGCCTCTGGCGATATTGCCCAGGCTGGGGACATGGTCAATACCGTTGCGCGGGCGCGACGGGCAGAGGGAAAGGACTTTTTAGTGCTCTCTGGCGACGATGCCATGACCCTGCCCCTAGGCGCCCTCGGTGGCGATGGGGTTATATCGGTGGTCTCGAACCTCGTTCCCGACCGCGTCGTTGCCCTGGCAAGGGCGGTAATTGAAGACGATATAGCCCTGGCCCGCTCGATTCACTTTGAGCTCTTGCCCCTATTTAAAGACGCCTTTGTCGAGACAAACCCGGTGCCTATAAAAAAGGCAATGCAGTGGGCGGGGCTGCCTGCGGGCCCCTGCCGCCTGCCGCTGGCGCCCCTGGCAAGTGCCAGCGAGATAAAATTGCGTGCTAGTTTAAAGGCAATTGGTTTAGATTTTTAAGGAGATTTTTATGCAGAAGATACCTGTTGGAGTTTTAGGCGCCACCGGCATGGTGGGCCAACAATATATCGCCCTGCTTCGCAACCACCCCTGGTTCGAGGTACGCTTTGTGGCAGCCTCTCCCCGCTCGGCTGGCTTTCCCTACAGCCAAGCAGTTGCCGGACGCTGGCAGCTGACCCACGAATATGGGCCGGAGGTAGGCGCTTTGGTCGTTGCCGATGCCAACAAGGTCGAGGCCGCCATTGCGGCAAATCGGGCGGGGAACTGCGCCTTTGTGTTTTCCGCCTTAGAGATGGGCAAGGAAGAAATTAAGGCCTTGGAAGCGGCCTATGCCGCCGCAGGCATTCCGGTGGTCTCGAACGCCTCGGCAAATCGCTGGACCGAAGATGTGCCCATGCTTCTGCCAGAGATAAATGCAGATCATCTGGAAATTATCGATGTTCAGCGTCGCAACAGGGGCTGGCAGCAGGGCTTTATTGTGGTCAAACCCAATTGTTCAGTGCAAAGCTATATGACCCCCCTGTATGCTCTTATGCGCGAGGGCTACGAAATACAGCGCCTTTTTATAAGCACCATGCAGGCCACCTCCGGCGCTGGCTACCCAGGCGTGTCGAGCCTGGATATGGTCGACAATGTGGTGCCCTATATTGGGGGCGAAGAAGAAAAAAGCGAAATGGAACCCTTAAAGATATTTGGCAAGGTGGATGGGGGGCGCATTTTAAATGCAGACCGCCCCCTAGTTACTGCCCACTGCAACCGGGTGCCGGTGGTCGATGGGCATACCGCCTGCCTGAGCGTGGAGTTTGGCAGTAAGAAACCGGATATCGAGGAGGTAAAGCGCATCTTCGAAAACTTCCGCTCTCTGCCCCAGGAACTTAAGCTGCCCTTTGCCCCGGAACAGCCAATTATTGTGCGCCAAGAGGAAAACAGACCCCAGCCCAGGAAGGACCGCGACAGCGACAAGGGCATGGCGGTAACTGTAGGGCGCATCCGCCCCTGTAAAATTTTCGATTTGCGCTTTGTAGGGCTTTCGCACAACACGGTGCGGGGCGCTGCGGGGGGCGGTATTTTAAATGCGGAGCTCTTAAAGGCCCGCGGCTATCTGGGTTAGGAGTAGACATGAGCGCAAGATATTTTCCTCTTTCCAAAGAAGAGCTAGAGGCCTTGGCCAATCAATATGGCACGCCCTTTTGCCTGTATGATGAAGCGGCAATTCGTGAAAATGCCCAACGTCTAAAGAAGGCCTTTGCCATCTTTCCATCATTTTTTGAGCATTTTGCCGTAAAGGCCCTGCCAAACCCCTTTATATTAAAAATTCTGGCCGACGAGGGCTTTGGGGCCGACTGCGCCAGCCTGCCCGAGCTTGTTTTAGCTAAAAAGGCCGGTATGCAGGGCGAGGCGGTCATGCTTACCAGCAACGAAACGCCCGCTAGCGAGTACATTGCAGCGAAAGAAATGGGGGCAATTATCAATTTAGATGATATAAGCCACATCGATTATTTGGAAAAGGCCTGTGGAATTCCCGAACTCATTTCCTGCCGCTACAATCCCGGCCCTCTAAAAGCGGGAAATGCCATTATTGGCAAGCCCGAGGAGGCCAAATACGGCTTTACGCGGGAACAAATTTTTACCGGTCTCCAGCAGCTGCAAACCAAGGGGGCAAAGCGCTTTGGCATCCATACCATGGTGGTGAGTAACGAGCTTTCGAACGAGTACCATATAGAAACCGCGCGCATTCTGTTTGAGCTGGCGGCGGAAATTAAGGAGCGCCTTGGTATTGCCCTTGAGTTTGTGAATATTGGCGGCGGTGCGGGCATTCCCTACCGCGACGAGCAGGTGGCGGTGGACTACGAGCTAGTGGCCCAGGGTATGCGCGCTGCCTACGACGAAATTATAGTGCCAGCTGGCCTGGATCCACTGGGTCTGCGCATGGAGTGGGCACGCATTATCACCGGGCCCTATGGCTATCTGGTTTCGCGCGCAATTCATCGCAAAGACATCTATCGCCAATATATTGGCTTGGATTCCTGCATGGCCGATTTTATGCGCCCGGGTATGTATGGAGCCTATCATCATATGTCGGTGGCGGGCAAGGAAGAGGCGGCACAGGACATGGTCTACGATGTGGTGGGAAGCCTTTGCGAGAATAACGACAAATTTGCCGTTCAGCGGGCCCTGCCTAAAATTGATATTGGCGACCTTATTATTTTGCACGATGCCGGTGCCCACGGCCGGGCTATGGGTTTTAACTATAACGGCAAGCTGCGCTGTGGCGAGGTGCTTTTGCGCAGCGATGGCTCGAGCAAGCTTATCCGACGCCACGAGAGCGTAGAGGATTATTTTGCCACCCTCAATTTCGAGGACCTAGATAATTTTAATGCATAATGTTTGCAAAATAGAGAATATCGACAAGGAGTACAGAATGATTGCCCGAAACACCGGACTTTCCAATATTAAGGCGGGGTACCTCTTTCCCGAAATTGCCCGCCGCCGCCGAGAATTTCAGGCGGCCAAGCCCGATGCAAAAATTATCAGCCTGGGAATTGGCAATACCACCGAACCGCTAACTGCCCACATCGATGGGGCCTTAGTAAAGGCGGCAGAGGACTTGGCCACAGCAGAGGGCTATTCAGGCTATGGCGATGAGCAGGGCTTAACGGCGCTGCGAGAAAAAATTGCCCAGGTTCTGTACAAGGGAATAGTGACAGCCGAAGAGGTCTTTATTTCTGATGGCGCTAAGTGCGATATTGGCCGCCTGCAGCTGCTCTTTGGCCCTACGGCAAGAGTGGCGGTACAGGACCCCTCCTATCCGGTGTACGTAGACGGATCGGTCTTAATTGGGGCGGCTGGTGCCTGGGACGAGGCCAGCCAGGGCTATAAGGGCATTCAATACCTGTCCTGTACTGCCGAAAACGATTATTTTCCCGATGTACAGGCCCTGCCCGAACATGGTCTTTTTTACTTTTGTTCGCCCAACAACCCCACCGGCGCAGTGGCCACCCGCGCCCAGCTGCAGAGCCTGGTAAACGCCGCACGCCAAAAGGGCTGTATTATTATATTCGATGCGGCCTACTCGGAATTTATTCGCGACCCAGATCTACCGCGAAGCATTTTCGAAATCGAAGGCAGCCGCGAATGCGCCATCGAAGTAAACTCCTTTTCCAAGCCCATCGGCTTTACCGGTGTGCGTTTAGGCTGGTCGGTGGTGCCCCGGGAACTCTCCTATGCCGATGGCAGCCCCATTATTGCCGACTGGAACCGCATTTGCACCACGGTCTTTAATGGCGCATCGAATATTGCCCAGGCCGGCGGGCTGGCCGCCCTCGACGAGGCTGGGCTTAAAGAAATGCGCAGCATCACCGATTTTTACCTGGAAAACGCGCGTCTTATTCGCAAGACCTTACAGGATCTAGGCATACAGACCACCGGTGGCGACAACTCGCCATATATCTGGGCCTATTTTCCCGGCCAAAAGAGTTGGGATGTCTTTTCGCGTATTTTAGAGCGCTGCCATGTGGTAACGACACCGGGTTCGGGCTTTGGCCCCGCGGGCGAGGGCTTTATACGTTTTTCGGCCTTTGGTAACCGAGAGGCGGTGCAGGAGGCCTGTCAGCGCCTGTCGAAACGTTTTTTTGAGTAAAACACCCGATTGAAAACCTTTGCGTAACTATTATTATTGAGTATATGCTCAATTTAGATGGCTACGGTCTCTGGCTAGAATGCCAGGCTCTACCCGCCGACCAAGCAGCCGCTTGGCGGCCACAGTTCGAGAATACTCATTTTTATGGTTCTTCTGCCATTTTAAACACCGCCTATGCGGAGTTGCAGCGCTGTCTAAAAGGACTATTGAATATTGAAGAAGTCAAGCGCCTAGAAAGAAACAGCGAAGTAGCTGGGCAGGGCGAGGCAGGCCGACCAACCGCCATTTTTGGCCTGCGCAAAGAGCTGGCGGTTTCCTATCCTCTACTCATCCCCAATGGGCCCATAATTAAAGACGATGGGTATCAGATAATTCAAGGTTCCAAGGGCGAGCAAGCGCTCATTGTGCTGGCCGACTCGGAGCGGGGCCTGCTCTATGCGGTCTTTGCGGTTAAACGCCTTTTAGAATCCGGAAAAAAGCCTGTGCCGGGCAGTAATGTTTTAGATGAGCCAAAAATTCAATATAGAATGCTCGATCACTGGGACAACCTGGACGGCTCAATTGAGCGCGGCTATGCAGGGCAGAGTCTGTGGAACTGGGATGAATTGCCGGCCAAGCTCGATTCCCGCTACACCGACTATGCGCGAGCCCTGGCCTCGGTGGGGCTCAATGCAAGTGTGCTCAACAATGTGAATACTCAGCCCGAGATTTTAACCGCAGCTTATCTGGAAAAGGTAGCGGCCATTGCCGGCATATTGCGACGCTGGGGCATTAAAACCTTTTTGTCGGTAAACTTTGGTTCGCCCCGTTTTTTAGGGGGGCTTAAGAGCAGCGACCCCCTCGATGCTGGCGTTATTAAATGGTGGACCGACAAGGTGGCCGAAATATACCGCCTTATTCCCGATTTTGGGGGCTTTTTGGTCAAGGCCGATTCCGAGGGCCAGCCCGGCCCCTTTGCCTATGGGCGAAGCCATGCCGATGGCGCAAACATGTTGGCCAAGGCCTTTGAACGCTTTGGTGGCATTGTTATTTGGCGGGCCTTTGTCTACGGCCATGGCGAGAGCGATCGGGCAAAAAAAGCCTACGCAAACTTTACCGCCCACGATGGCGAGTTTTTGCCCAATGCAGTTATCCAGGTTAAAAACGGCCCCATCGACTTTATGCCCCGCGAACCGGTTTCGCCTCTTTTTGGCGCAATGGATAAAACCGGTGTTTTTATGGAGTTCCAGGTTGCCCAGGAATATTTGGGGCAGGGAAACCATATTGTATACCTGGCTCCCATGTGGAAGGAGATTCTTTCCTTCGACATGCGCACACAGGGGCCGGGTTCGCAGGTTGGGCGCATTATTTCCAAGGAGGGGGCGGCAGGGCGAAGCGGTTCTGGGAAAATTTCTGGCATTGCCGCGGTAAGCAATACCGGCAGCGACCGCAACTGGTCTGGCTCGCATTTTCATCAGGCAAACTGGTACGCCTATGGGCGCTTAGCCTGGGATTGGACCTTGGATGATGGCGATATTGCGCGCGAATGGATTCGGGGAACTTGGAGCCGCGAAGCCAGCCTTGTAGATAAGATTTGGAGCTTTATGAACGGCAGCTGGGAGGCCTGCATCAATTATATGAGCCCCCTCGGCTTGCTGCATATTATGAAAGAGGGGCACCACTACGGGCCAGATCCCGCATTCGATGGCGGGCCCCGCGAAGATTGGCGCAGTACCTACTACCATCGGGCCGATAAAGAAGGCCTGGGCTTCGACCGCAGCCGCAGGGGTTCGGGCTATGTCGATCAATATGTAAAAGAGATAGCCGATATATTTGACAATATAAAAACATGTCCCGAGGGCTATTTAGTGTTTTTCCACCACGTCCCCTGGAACTATGTGCTTGCCAGCGGTCGCAGCTTGCGCGATGAACTTGTGTTCCTGTATGCCAAGGGCGTTAAGGCGGTACAGGCGATGCGAACTGCATGGTTGGCCCTAGAAAAAGACCTGCAACCAGAGCCCTGGAAGGCGGTGTTGAACAAACTGGATATTCAATTGAGCGATGCAAAGGAGTGGGAGGCTGTCTGCGTCCCATATTTTTTACAATTTGCCGATACAAAGGAGGCATAATGGCTTTTATAAAGACGGGGATTTACCGCAATGTGCTGGCCGAATACGGCTATGCCCAAGAGGACATCGACGCAAAAATTAATCTGGCTTGGAAGACTATCTTCGAGGGACCGCCAGAAGAACGCTTTTATTATGAAAGCGAAGATGGTGGGGGCTATATGCTGGACACAGGCAATATCGATGCCCGCACCGAAGGCATGTCCTATGGCATGATGGTGGCTGTTCAATTGGATAAAAAAGAGGTCTTCGATCGGCTTTGGAAGTGGAGTATGGATCATATGTTCATGCGCGAAGGCAGGAATGCCGGTTATTTTGCCTGGTCATGCCAGCCCGATGGTACGCCAAACGCCCAGGGACCGGCCCCCGACGGCGAAGAGTTCTATGCAATGGCCCTCTTTTTTGCCAGCAAGCGCTGGGGCGATGGCCCTGCTCCCTTTAACTACAGCGAACAGGCTCGCTCGCTTTTGGCCACCTGTGTGCACAAGGGCGAAGAGGGCCAGGGGCCCGGGCGCGGACCGGGAAGGGCCATGTGGGATCCCGATAATTATTTAATTCGCTTTGTGCCCGAAGTGGATTTTAGCGACCCTTCCTATCATCTTCCACATTTTTACGAGCTCTTTGCCCGCTGGGCCAACGAAGAGGACCGGGATTTCTGGAAAAAAGCTGCCCAGGCCAGCCGCGACTATCTGCCTTTGGCCTGCCACCCCCAGACCGGTCTTGCCCCAGAATACGCCAATTACGATGGCAGCCCCCGCATAGAAAGCGAAGACCATCACGATTTTTACAGCGACTCGTATCGGGTTGCGGCAAATATTGGCATGGACGCCGCTTGGTTTGGCGCAGAGCCCTGGCATCGCAAAATTGCCGACAATATTTTGGCATTTTTTGCCGACAAGGAGCCGAAGGACTATAAGTCCTATAAAATTGATGGAACAGCCCTAGATTTACCGAGTTTGCACCCTGTCGGGCTCTTGGCCACCAACGCTGTTCTTGCCCTAGCTACCGAGGGCGAGAATGCCAAAAAGGCCGTAGAACTTTTTTGGAATACACCGCTGCGAAAGGGAGACCGGCGCTATTACGACAACTTCCTTTGGCTTTTCGCCCTTTTGGCCCTGTCTGGCAATTACCGGATATGGGGTAAGCTTTAACCTAAAGGAACTTAAATGAAACTTTTTTACAAAGGAGCTATGCTTATGCTATTGCCCATGCTTTTTTCCTGCCTGTCTGCTGGAGACGGCCCTCAGGATACCCCCGGTATCGACGACCCAAACCCTGGCAAGACCCTTGCCAGCGCCTACAGGGACTATTTCGACATTGGCGCGGCCATTACCGCCGGCGAGTGGGGCTTTAATTCCTTGAACCACTATAAGAAAGAGATGTTCGATCAGTTTTCCTCGCTCACTGCCGAAAACTGCATGAAGCCCGATGCCCTTCAGAAAAACAAGGGCAGCTTTACCTTTACCTTTGGCGATAGAATCGTCGACTACGCAAAAAAATCGGGCAAGCGCGTACGGGGACATGCCCTTGTTTGGCACAACCAAAGCCCTGCCTGGATGGCCCAAACTGCCAGCTCCAAGGAGGAGGCTCAGGCAAATATGAAGGCGCATATCGAGGGGGTCTTAGGCCATTACAGCGAAGAAGATGTATATTGCTGGGATGTGGTAAACGAGGCCATTAGCGACGATGCCGCTAACACATACCGGACAAAATCGCCCTGGTACGAAATTTACAAGGGCCCAGAATTTATTCGCGACGCCTTTGCCTTTGCGCGAGAGGCCAATCCAAAGGTAAAGCTCTTTTACAATGACTACAATGTAGTCCAATCCTCCAAGCGGGCGCGCATTGTAAACATGCTCAATGAATTAAAATTGGTCGAAGATGGGCTTATCGATGGCATTGGTATGCAGGCACATTGGCATGTGGACTGGCCATCTGCCTCCGATATCGAGACCACCATAAAGACCTTTGCCGATATGGGCCTTACCGTTCATATTACCGAGCTCGATATAAAAGCCGGCGCCGAAGACGCGCCAAAACTGGCACAGCGCTACAAGGAAATTTTTGAGGTGCTGCGTAAATACAAGGATTCCATAGAGAGCGTAACCTTTTGGGGCATTGCCGATGACCACACCTGGCTTACCGACTTCCACAAATTTACGAACTATCCCTTTGTCTTCGATGTGGACCATAACCCTAAGCAGGCCTATTTCGAGATTCGCGACTTTTAATTAGTTTTTATCAATTGATGGCTAAAAGGCCCCAGAAGTATAACTTTTGGGGCCTTTTTTGGAATTGATAATCAGAATTACTTAGTATAGTGTAGAGATGCAGGGAGGAGTCTAA
>CAZBJJ010000018.1:0-34820 GCA_964492245.1 uncultured Spirochaetales bacterium
GAAAGTGCTGGAAAATTTGACTATTTTAGGTGAATGATTCGATATACTACCTACAGTTTACAGAAATAGCTAAACAGATGTATAGTGCTATTTATGAAAAAGATTCTTGTTGGAACCTCGGGCTATAGCTATTTGGATTGGGTGGGGCCGGTGTATCCGGAGAGGACGAAAGAGGCAGATTTTGTGGCCTTGTATGCCCAGCTGTTTGAGGCGGTGGAGATAAATTTTTCGTATTATCGCATGCCTACGGCGCTGCAGTTGCAGAATATTGCGCGGCGGGCGGGGGAGACTTTGCGGTTTTCGGTTAAGGCGAATGGGGTGCTTACACACAAGATCGATGATAAGGCCTGGCGGGGCGAAGCGGAAAAGTTTATACAGGCCCTTGAGCCTTTGCGTGTGGCGGGGCGCTTGGATGCGGTGCTGTTTCAGTTTCCCTATTCTTTTGACTATGAGCCAGGACGGCGTAGATATTTGGATTCGCTATTGAGTTATTTTGCCGGTTTTCCGGTGGCGGTGGAGTTTCGCAATAGTGATTGGTATAACAATCGGGTTATTGAAACCTTTCGCCGTCGGGAGTTGGCCCTTGTGGCGCTGGATATGCCGGCATTAAAGGGGCTTCCGCCCCTGATGGATGTGGTTACTGCGCCTTTGGCCTATGTGCGCTTTCATGGGCGCAACGAGGCGAATTGGTGGGGCAGCGAGGGGGCGGCGCGCTACGATTATCGATATTCGCAGGCCGAGCTTATGGCTTGGGCAGATCGCTTGGCGATTATGGCGGAGCGGGCGGGGAAAATTCTGGTGTTCTTTAATAATCATTGGCGGGGGCAGGCGGTAGAGAACGCGCGCGAGTTGGCAGATATTTTAAAGGGGCAGGGTGTTTAGGCTGATGGGGCTCGAAGGATTGGCGCCTAGTGGTGCGCCGCCAAAGATGGCACCGCCACCCGTAAAGGCGCCGCCAAAAATGGCGCCGCCTCAAGAGGCGCCTTTACAGGCGAGCTTGCTGCATATCAATATTACCGAATTCGCGGCCCAGTTGGCGGTTTTGCGGGATTCTACATTAAAGGGCCAGGCCTTTGTGGTGGCGGGCGAGGGGGATAGGGCCATTGTGCAGTCGCTTTCGCCGGCGGCTAGGGAGCAGGGACTTTGGGTGGGGCAGACGTTGGCCCAGGCGCGACTGCGGCTGCGGGGACTTAAGGTTTTGTCCCGAGATTTGGCGGGAGAGCGCTTGCTCGAGGACGAGATTGCAAGGCTTGCCCGGGAGCGGGCCCCGCAGTGCCACAGCGATGGGGGCGGGCATTTTTGGTTAGATATTTCGGGGACGAGCCGCCTATTTGGTACGGGCATTGACAATGCCGCTTTTATTCGGCGGCAGCTTGCACGGGAGCTGGGCATCGAGGCTGTGCTCAGTCTTGCGTCAAATAGACTGGTGGCCAAGGTGCTTTCGCGCTCAATTTGCCCGGAGGGGTTGGCCATGGTGCGGGCGGGCGAGGAAGCGACCTTTATGGCGCATCAGTCGGTACTGCTTTTGCCGGGGGTGGGGCAGGGCCTGGGAGGGCTTTTGCTTGCGGCGGGCATCGAAGAGATGGGACAGCTTGCGCTTTTAAATGATGGCCAGGCGCGCATGCTTCTGGGGCCAAGGGGTTTGGCTCTGCGGGATGCCGCACGGGGTATTGATGGGCGGTCGTGGGGGCTGGAATTGCAGGGCGGGGGGCAGGGCCCTTGTTTTGGGGCTGGTCGGCGCAGTTTGCGCTTTCGCTTGGACTTTACCGAAGATGTGCTTGAGTTTTCGACAATTTTAGCCGGTCTTTATGCCCTCTGTGCCGATGCCGGCTTTGCACTGCGCCGAGAAAAGCTGGGGGCAGCGCGATTGCGCTTAATTATTCGCTATGCTGATGGGGTCTACCGCAGGCAACAGCGTCACGCGGCCGCAGGTGGAGGGCGGGTTGGTAGTGGGGCCGCAGGTGGAGGGCGGGTTGGCAGTGGGAGCGGCGGTGGAGGTCGGGCCGCCAGTGGGAGCGGCGACGGGCTTTTTAGTTTGGATGCCGATATTTTTTCAGCTGCTTCTGCCGCCCTGCATGCTATCTTGGATCGGCGTATCCGCCTGCGCTCCTGCGCGCTGGAGCTCTTAGATATGGCCCCACTGCGTATTCAGTATGACCTTTTTGAGCCTCAAGCCCCTGCGTCTGTGGGATCTCTTGGGGCGGGGACTTCGAGGGGGGCCTCGGCAGGACCAGCCCTGCAGGCGAGCCTAGATCAACTGCGCGTAAAATGGGGGGGCGCAGTGGTACGCCCCGCTTCCAGTTTTTTAGGCGAAGATCGCAGAGGGGCAACGGATTCGCGGACCCTTGCCGGGCCGGATGGGCTGTTGAGCTATGACTGAACGCCTGGCCCTGCGCTCTGCCTGGTCGCTTTTACGGGCTCCAGTTTCCCCTGCGCGTTGGATAAAAAAGCTTAAACAGGAGGGCTGCAAGGTGGCCGCCTTTAGCGATAGAAACAGCCTCTTTGGCCTGCCAGACATGCTCGAACAGGCCAACGAGGCGGGGATACGCCTTGTGTTTTCTGCAGAGCTCGTGGCGGGCGGGCAGTCGGTCTTTACCTTCGTCAAAAATGAGCAGGGCTGGCAAAGGCTCTGTGCGCTGCTGAGCGAAATTGACCGTAGCGAAAAAACAGGGGACCAGGCGGGCGGAAGTTTAAATTTACTAACAGCCCTCGAAGGTGAAAACGATGGCCTCATTCTAGCCACCGAGGACCTCGTGGCAGCCACCGCGCTGAGCAGGGCGGGGGCGCATTGCTACCTGGCCCTTGCACCCGGGCGCCTAGGCGGCATTGTTCAGGCCCGCAGGCGGGGCTTGCCCCTTTTGGCCCTGGACGATGCTTCATTTTTAGAGCCAGTAGACCGCAAAATAGAGGCACTTTTGCGCGCCATAGCCACCGGCAGCACTTTAGGAAGGCTGGAGGACGGCGAAATCCGTCCAAAAAACCAGGGAGAATTTTTATCAAAAAGTGAATTCTGCGCAGCCCTGGCCTCTTGGCCCGAAGCCCTAGAAAACCGCAAACGGTTAATCGAAGCTTGCACCTACAATTCCCTCTTTAATGGCTGGCATTTCCCACAGGTAAAAGATGCAAAAAACCGCTTGCGAGACCAGGTCTATGCCGGAGCACAGCGGCGCTATGGCGAGTTGCACGAGGGTGTTGTCGAGCGCATTGAATACGAGCTTTCAGTTATCGGCGACATGGGCTTTTCGGATTATTTCCTTGTAATAGAAGATATTGTAAAAATGGCCTCGCGCAGTTGTGGGCGGGGATCTGGGGCAGCCAGCATTGTCGCCTATTCACTGGGAATTACAAATGTGGACCCCATTGCTCACCGCCTATACTTTGAGCGCTTTTTAAATCGGGCCCGCAAAGACCCACCAGACCTCGATGTGGACTTTGCCTGGGACGAACGGGACGAAATAATTCGGCGCGTTATCGATAAATATGGGCGGGAACACTGTGCCCGCGTGGCAAATCATATTTTTTTCCGCCCTCAATCTGCCCTGCGCGAAACAGCGCGGGCCCTTGGCTATGGTGATATCCCCCGTCCCCTGCCCAAGGAGCTGGTGGAACTGGCCGCTGGCCTTGAGGGCCTGCCACGGGGGCTTTCTATGCACTGTGGCGGTCTGGTTATTACTGCAGATGCAATACAGAAGCATGCGCCTATTTTGACCTCGAACGAGGGGTATCCCCTTTTGGCCTGGGACAAGGAGGGGGCCGAGGCGGCGGGTCTTGTAAAAATCGACCTCTTGGGTAATCGCTCCCTTGCAGTGGTGCGGGACTGTCTTGCGAATTTGGGCACTGGGGCCCCGGATGAAAAAATCTGGCGCCCTGCCGAGGACGCAGCTACACAGCAGGCCCTTGCGCAGGGCAATACGATGGGAGTTTTTTATATTGAATCGCCGGCAATGCGCCAGCTTCAAAAAAAGACCGGGCGGGGCGACTTTGAGCACATTGTCATCCACTCTTCAATTATACGCCCTGCGGCAAATCGTTTTATTGCCGAATATGTCCGTCGCCTAAAAGGGGGGCCGTACCAGGGGCTGGATTCCCGCTTGGACAAATTGCTGGGTGAAAGCTACGGTATTCTCTGTTATCAGGAGGATGTCTCGCGGGTGGCGCGGGCCCTCGCTGGCTTCGACGAGGCCGAGGCCGATGCTCTGCGCAAACTCATTGCCAAAAAGGCGGGAGGCGAGAAGTTGGCCCACTGGGAAAGGCGCTTTTACGAGGGTTGCAGGCAGCGCAAAGTGGCGGCTTCGAGTCTGGACGAAATTTGGGCGATGATGCTCTCTTTTGATGGCTATTCTTTTTGCAAGCCCCATTCGGCCTCTTATGCAATGCTCTCCTTTCAGTCGGCCTGGTTAAGGGTGCACCATCCGGCCGAGTTTATGGCTGCCGTTATCTCCAATGGTGGGGGCTATTACCGCACTGGCGCCTATGTGAGCGAGGCCCGCCGTATGGGCCTACAGGTTTTGGGGCCCGATATCAATATAAGCGATAGTTCCTGGCGCGGACAGAATGCAGAGCTCGTTGTGGGGCTTGTGGCTGTTAAGGGTTTGGGAGAGCTAACGGCAGCGGCAATAGTGCGGGAGCGTTCAATTCGGGGGCGGTATCAAAATATAGCTGATGTGGGCAGGCGCCTTAGTATTTCGCGCGATGAGTTGGCGGCCCTCTGCGAGGCCGGTGTTTTCGATAGCCTTGCCCAGGGGCTTGCACGCAGTGATCAACTTCGCCAATTGTTATTTTCACGGCCCCCAGTGTCACCGGATTCACGGCTATCGGTGCCACCGGATTCACGGCTATCGGTGCAACCGGATTCACGATTATCGGTGCCACCGCAGGCGGATTTCCTGTTTCCCGAAACTAGTATATCGAAAATTTCACCTAGTGTTGGGTTAAAACAGTCGGCTCAAAGGTCGGCAAAAGAACTACACGCCGAATTCCGGCGACTGAGTTTTTTGCGCGAATTTCATCCCCTGCAGTTATATACCCGTCAGCTTCAAGGATTTTCACGATGTCTTGCCGCCGATGTGCTTGCCAGGCCACAGCAGTATCGCGCCCAGAAGCTTGTGCTTGCCGCCTGGCCGGTTTCGCAAAAAGAACTGTGGACGAGCGGTGGACAGGTGATGAGTTTTATCAGCTTCGAGGACGAAAGCGCCCTGTACGAGACGGTCTTTTTTCCCGATGTCTACCGTCAATATGGGCAGCTCCTTAGCCCTGGGCGCGCCCAAGAAGGCAGCGGTTTTGGACGTCCCCTCCTGCTTTTGGCTCGCTTGGCCCTGGACGAAGGCGTGCCCATCTTGGAGGCCGAGGCCCTTCGCCCGCTGTAAAACCAGTTTACCGAAGGTTTCACCTTGCCTATTGTGCCCAAACCTTCTCAGTTTGGGGCCGCTTTTCTGATAAATTCAGGTGAAAGATTCGATAAACTAGTTATTGCTACACTGAGAAGAGTGGCTAATGCCAATTGCCTTGCAGATTGCCAGCGTCTGCTCGCTCTTGTTAAGGGTGTAAAAATGAATGCCCGCTACCCGATTGTTTAAAAGGTCGTTGACCTGCTCGGCCGCCCAGTGAATACCGATATTCTGAATATCTTCGTCGCTGCTGGCCCGGCCCACAGTGCGCAAGAGCTTTGCAGGAAAGCGGGAACCGGCAGAGAGTTCGGCCATCCGCTGCAGGTTGGCCATGCTGGTTACCGGCATAATGCCCGCCACAATGGGCACCGTAATACCAGCTAGCTCACAGCGTTCGCAGAAATCGTAGAAGTCGCGGTTATCGAAAAAAAGTTGCGTACAGATATAATCGGCCCCCGCATCGACCTTTGCTTTAAGGTGGTCCATCTCTATAAGGCGGTTTGGGCACTCCGGGTGGCCTTCGGGAAAGCCCGCCACACCAATGCCCATCTGCGGATGCTGCTCTTTAATAAAAGCGACTAATTCCTTGGCATAGGTAAAACCGCCCTCGGTGGCCTGCCAGTTTAAGCTGCCCTTGGGGGCATCGCCGCGCAGGGCCATAATATTTTGAATGCCCTTTTCGCTGTAGCGATTGAGTATTGCAAGGATTTCATCCTTCGTGGAGCCCACACAGGTAAGATGGGAGACAACGGGAATGGCAATTTCGCGTTGAATGCGAACGACAAGGTCGTGGGTCAATTCGCGCGTGGTGCCGCCGGCGCCATAGGTAACGCTAACGTATGCGGGGGCTAAGTTCTGTAGCTCGGCAATGGCATTAAAAAGATTTTCCGAGGCCGCTGGACTTTTGGGCGGAAAGAACTCAAAGCTCAAAGAGGTTCTATTATTTTTAAAAATATCACGTATATGCAAGGTCCTCTCCTAAAAAGTTTTATAAAAAGGTTCTATTGATTGATGCTTTTATCCAGGCCTTTTTGGCGGCGAATATGCAGTTCCTGGCGAATGTTCTGCATTGTTTTAGAATTCAAGCGAAAGAAAAACTGATACACTACAGCGGCGGCTATTAGAAATATGGGGGGTACCGCAAACATAAGAATGCGCAAACCGACAAGGGTCCTTGCAGTTTGCGCCATACTGGGTTGGTAGCCAATAAGGGTCAGTCCAATACCGGCAATGAGCCCGCTAAGGGCGCTGGCAAACTTTACTAAAAAAGTCTGCATAGAAAAAATAAGGCTTTCGTTTCGGTGCCCAAGTTTGTATTCGCCATAGTCTACGGCATCGGCGAGCATGACACTGGTTAGCACATTGGAGGCGCCCAGGCCCATAAAGACGATAAGGCCGGCAATACCCAGGGGCAGAATGTTCTCTCCAAAAATGATTCCAGCTAAAAAAAGTAGGGCGTAACCGGCAATGCCAAAAACAACGGCGAGCCTGAACACCCCATGTCGCCCCATTTTACCAGCTATCAGGGGAAAGAGGGCCATGGCCAGTACCTGTCCGGCACCGGCGATAAGGGCAAAGAGGGAAAAAAGATCCCTGTTACCCAGGTCGTACTCGAACCAGTAAAGGGCCAGACTGGTGGTAAGGTAAATGGTAGTCTGAAAAAATACCATGCTGCCCACAATTACCAATAATTGGTCGTTACTAAAAAGGGTGCGAAAGAGCTTTTTAAACGAAAAGCTATTCTCCTGAACAACAACAAGCTTCTCCTTTACGAAGACAGTGGTTATCAGGCTGGAAATTAAAAAAATTCCCGCAACAGCTGTGGCCCAGGCAAGATAGCCCCGGGCCTCGTCTCCCCGCCCAAGCTTTGCAATCATGCTTAGGCTAAAGACATTGGCGGCAAGATTGCCCACTGCGGCAAAGATGCGGGGAATGGTAGATATTACATTGCGTTCTTTTTCATCCTCGCTCAGGGCGGGAATTAAGGACCAATAGGGGATATCCATAATAGTGTAGGTCATGCCCCAGAGAATATACGTTATCGAGGCCCAGAGCATAAGAGCGGGGGGCTTAAAGGATGGCACATAGAAAAGGGCAATAAGCACTACTGCATTGAGCAGGGTTCCCAGAAAAATCCATGGGCGAAACTTGCCCCAGCGGGTTTTAGTGTTGTCGACAATTGCCCCCATTATGGGGTCGTTAAAGGCATCCCAAATGCGAGCTATAAAAAAGAGTAGGCCCATAAAAGCAGGGGCCACACCGAGCACATCGGTTGCAAACTTTAAATAGAAGGTGGCAACGAGGGCATAGACCATGTCCTTGCCAATGGCACCCAGGCCATAGCCCAGTTTTTCGGAGAGTTTTAGCTTCATTTAAGCACCCCAAACTTGTTTTTATGGGCAAGATCTATAAGACTTCCTGCCAAATTCAGGCGCAAAATAAACTTGGGCGTGGAAGAGTTTTCCTGCGCGAAGTCCATGCGCCAAAGGCCAATTATTTCGACTGCCATTGGATTGTACATTAAATTTATGCGCCAGGTAAGGGCTGCTTCGACATCGAGCAGCTTCTGTAAGACTAAATGATTTATTTTACTTCCCTCCCAGTGGGTGGCAAGGCCCAGCCAAGAGCCAAAGGCATCGTTGGAAATATAGGGCGCAGCCTTTTCAACTACGACTGCAGAATTTAAAAACCGGCCTTTAATAGAAAAGCGCCAGGGGGCGGTATGTCCATAGTCCCAGCGGGGCTCAGCTATGGCTGAATACTTCCAGGCCTCGCCCAAGGGTCGGTAGGCCAAATTGGCCGCAATGCCCAGCGCCTGGCCCGGTTCGAATAGGAGTTGTCCTTCCAGATGAGAGCGTCCCCCTAGGGAAAAAATGCCATTGTCCTGAGGCTGTTCAGCATAGGCTAGTACATCGCTATAAAGATAATTGCCTCCATATACCGGTTCGCGGGCTCTGGTATCCATAAGGCTGGCACCTAGGCCCCCCGACAGTACAAAGGCAGAGTTCCAAGGCATAGAAAAGGCATCGCCAAAACTAAAGGCATTATTATCAATAAGCTCCTGTTCAAGAGCCCCGCTGGCAAGGGCACTTAGATTAAACATATTGCCCCAGCAGCTGCGCTGCCTTAGAAGCGGGGCCAGAATATTTCCAGCTACACGCTGGGTGGCAACATATGTCTTGCTGTTGTCAATTATTTGGGCAAAATAATCGTGTTGCCAAAAAAGATTTAGCTCTATATCGAAGGCGGTAAAACCCAGGGCAACAGTGCCATGGATTTGGGCGTCTTTGGGCACATAGGCCAATGCGAGCTCTAAAGAAATAGCTTCAAGAAGGCTTGTCGCTAAAAGTTCCCCCCCATAGCTGTTTAAGCCATCCCCAAGGCTAAAGGTGGGCAACCAGGCCACCGGTCGGGGGAGGTCGAGGTAGGGCTTTGCCCGAGATATTGCCAAGCTAGGCTCCCCCACGTTCAGGTCATCTTCGTACAGGCCGTCTTCGCGGTGGGCTCGGGCCCTGCCAGGGGCCTGTTTACCCAGGCCTAGGTAAAAATCCCAAATTTCGTTGCGGCGGTGGACCCAATCGGGCACAAGGGCCCTAAACTCTTCCTGTGTAAAACTCTGGCTATGGGCACTTCCCCCATCAGTCTTTAACAATTTTTCGCTGGACATCCGGGCAATAGCCGGGCCATTGGCGGTAAGGGTCGAATACCACAGGCCCCCCCTGCCATCTTCCACCGCTGCCCAGGCGCCGACGGCATCTACAAGGATGCGCGAAAAAGATTCACCGTCGAAACTGTATATAAAGACCGAATTTTCGCGATCGGAGGAAAACACAAAGCGTCCATCGGCTAAAAAACGGGCATAGCGGTCATCGGCATCATCCTGAGTAATTGGGGTAAATTGATGGTCTTCCAGATTGTAAATGCCCACATCGAACTGTCCGCCCTGCACATAGCTTATAGCCAATTTTCTGCCGTCGGGGCTAAAAGCCAGTGAGTTAACACTGAGCCCTAGTGGCAGGGCCAAAAAGCGATGAGAGCGATTTATAAGATCTATTTCAACAGCCCTTGCGGTGTCGCTTTCGCGGCGCAGCGCAAAAAGACGGCTGCCATCGGGGCTAAAACAGGGGGCCTCCCAGCCCGAGCCCTCTAGGCTAAAGCCTTTTTTAAAGGAAACCTTTTCCTCATTATGCCAGATAAGCTTTCCAACAATCAATTTGTTTTTATTCTTAGAAAGGGCCAGGCCTCCCTTGGACCCGGCATTGACAATAGCGGCAATATTCTGCCCCTGGGCATCCACCCCAAACTCATCGGGGAGCAGACCCTTTACGGGGATAAAACGCCCCGAATCTGGAATTAAAACATCTCTGGTGCGCTCATCTTTAGTAATTCCCAGCCTTTTCGGCTTTGCTACTACTTCATCGGGGCGCCAAAATCCCAATTGCATCTTGCCCTGGTTTGCATAGCGCAGATGTAAAAAGCCTCGATTTGTCGCCTGTAGCATTGTCCAGCGCTCTTGTAAAAAACTGCTTTGGGGGGTCGCAATATCCCCCCGCGGTAGGTGCAGGGCATAGGACCACTGGGCGTAAAGCTTGGAAGTAATTTCCCCCCAAATATTGGTCATATCCAAGCCGGTATAATCTAAGACCACATTCTCTTCGTAGGCGGCTAAAAATAATTTTTTGTTTTGTAAAATATTCTGATATCCCAATGGGCCCAAACGCTCGTATACCCAGTCCTGGAAGAGCAGACCGGAAAGATAGGGGCGCAGGGCCCCAGGATATACTAGGCCCCCGCTGGAAACCTTTTGTCTATCCCAAAAGCGGCCCTCTAAAACTGCCGCTCGCACCGGCAGAAGCGAAAATTCTCGGCGCCTTGTCCCATCTAAAAAGGAGGTTGTCCCCTCGAGTGATATTTCGGAAAGCGTAACCCCAATAAACTTTGAAAGGTCGGGAATAAAGGGGGCAAAAGCAGAAAGAAGAAGGCCAGCATCGCCCCGCTCTGCCTGCATATAATGGGCAAATTCGTGCACCAAAAGGCCCTTGGCACTGGTATTCTGCGAGTACGGCACCACAAGCCCAATGCGCATTGGCATTGGCGCGGTAAATCCCCCAAAGGCCGGCGCATCCTGCTCGCCATATAAAATAATAGTGGCCTTTTTCTTCGGCGCGGCATTAAAAAAGCCTGTTACAATGCCATAGGCCTCGGGGGCCTGGGCCAGAAGTTTTTCTAAAAAGGGGCGGTCGCCCTCTTTAAAAATGTAGTTAAACCAGGGGTCCTCGACCTGTTGCCAGCCCTTGGGCAGTTTTTCCTCCTGGCCCCCAATTATCGCAACTGATATAAAAAATAAAAAGATTGCCGAGAGCAATCGGCGCAGTGTAATCATATAACCGAAGATAATAGCATATATATTGCGGTTCCGCCAAAAATACTCAACAGGGCATTGCGCTTCCAAAGATGGGCCAGGGCAGTAAAAAGGACGGCAAGACCGGTTGCCAGCCCCTGCCCATCAGCCTTGGCAAAGGCCGGGACAATGGCCGTACTGGCCAAAACGGTCATGGCAACGGGGGGGACAAGCTTTTCGACAAAGGCAATAAAGCCCGCCTGCCAGGGTCTGACAAGGTCCTTGGAAAAAAAGATAAAGGGCAGGGCCCGACATAAAAAAATTACTAGGGCCATAGCCAGAGTCGCCACAAGGGCCTGGGAAATACTAAGCATGTTTCACCTGCTTGGGAAAAATAGCCACGAGAAAAAGCGAGACGGCAAGGGCCACAAGAAGGGCCGCTTTTTCGGGAATAAATAATACGGCAAGGGTAGAAACAAGGGCGGCTATAATAAAGGGGCTGGGCTTTTTTACCCGCAGCATCTGTTCAACCATCAATACAACAAAGAGAGCGGTAAGGGCAAATTCTATCCCATCCATCTTCCAGGGCAACATGGCCCCTACCACCGCTCCAAGGGTAGAGCCGAACACCCAATAGGACTGATCCAATAGCGAAAGCCAAAACAAAAAGGGGCCCGGCCGGGTGGAAAGGCGAAAATCGTCTTCGGGTAGGGAGGAGACCAAGGCAAAGGTCTCGTCCGTCATGGCAAAGACAAGGTACCAGCGGTACCAGGGCAGCTTGCGGTACCGCGAAAGCAGAGAAAAGCCATAGGCCAAATGGCGGGCATTTACCACAAGGGTTATAAGTAACATTTCGGCAAGCCCGGCGCCCGCAGCAAAAAGCCCCACGGCAATATATTGGGCGGCCCCGGCAAACATAAAAAGGCTCATTACCGGCGCCAACCAAGGAGGGTAGCCCTTGCTGGCAAGTAAAAGCCCAAAGCCCGTACCAATAGCCACATAGCCCAGTAAAACGGGAATAGAATAGGTAAAGGCCAGAGTAAAACTGTTTTGCGCAGGCTTAACACTCTCGTTCATAATATCTGTATGCTATAAAACTCGCCATGCTTAGGCAAGAGCAATCCGCCTTCTTGTATTTATTCGGTATATGGATAAAGCTTATAGATAGGGCATTGGTGCTTTTAATGTGGAGGGCTTTCCATGGCAGAGGAAGAGAGTGCCAGATATCAGGCCGAATTACAAGACATCTTGATGGAAATATCGACGAGGTTTATCAATATTCCCTTGGATAATATTGAACACGCCGTCCTTTTTGCTCTGGAGCGCTTGGGGCGTTTTATCGGTGCCGATAGGGGCTATATCTATGAATATAATTACGAGGGCAATATTGTCCGCAACACCTACGAGTGGTGTAACGAAGGGGTGGCATCGCTAAAAGAGCTATCACAAAAAACACCCTTAAAAAAAGTGGTCGATTGGATAGACCAGGCTTCGGTAAAACAGGTCTCTTTTATGCATAATCTTTCCCACTTACCCGAGGGCCTTGAGTATATAAAGCTTAAAAAAGGCGAGCATTTGAGCCTGTTAAATGTAAAATTAATTGATGGAAATAACAGCATCGGCTTTGTGGGTTTTGAATCTAAAAACTCACTTCGCAATTTTAGCAAAAAAGAACTTGGGATCTTCCAGCTTTTTTCCTATACCATTGTAAGCCTGTTTAAAAGATACGAGTACCACCGGGAACTGGTCCTTGCGCGCAGCAGGGCCGAGGCGGCAAATCGGGCAAAAAGCGAGTTTTTAGCAAGTATGAGCCATGAAATTCGCACGCCGCTCAATGGAGTTATCGGCTTTACCGATCTTTTAAAAAAAACGAATTTAAATGCTCTCCAGCGCCAGTATGTGGAAAATGCCAACGCCTCAGGACACAGTCTTTTGACCATAATCGACGACATCCTCGATTTTTCTAAAATAGAAGCGGATATGTTCGAACTGGAAATGATACCCACCGACCTCTTTAATGTGTTCCAATTGGCAATTGAATTGATAAAACACACAGCAGAAGAAAAAAATCTGGAACTACAGTTGAACTACGATACTGCAATGCCGCGCTATGTCATTGTCGACCCATTCAGGCTCCAACAAATTCTGCTAAACCTCTTGGGCAACGCCGTTAAATTTACCGAAAAGGGCAGAATAGAGCTGGCAATCGAGTACGAGCGGCGGGAATATAGCCAGGGGCTTTATCGCATTTCGGTTAAGGATACTGGCATCGGCATGAACAAGGAGCATCTGCAAAAGCTTTTTAAACCCTTTTCCCAGGCAGATATGTCCACCAGCAGGAAGTTTGGGGGAACTGGCCTGGGTCTTATAATCAGCGACAGAATTGCCCAGAAATTTGGCAGCAAAATAGAGGTCGAATCGCAGGTGGGGGCGGGCTCGATATTTTATTTTGATATTCTTTTAAAAATAAGCAGCACGCCACCCCAGCAAGAAATGCAGGGGCCAGAAAGCAAAAAAAGGCGGGATATAAGAAAGAGAGTGACCATTGCCGATTATTTAAAGGTAATTGTGGCAGAGGATGTGCCCATGAACATGTTGCTAATACGCTCCCTGCTAGAAAAAATTCTGCCCAATGCCAATATTATCGAGGCAATTGATGGCAAACAGGCATTGGCAGTATATATGAAGGAAAATCCCGATTTAATAATAATGGATGTGCAGATGCCCGAAATTGATGGCTTAGAAGTAACCAAAACAATTCGCCAGCGCGAAGAAGTAATTAGCAAACACACTCCCATTATTGCCCTTACCGCCGGTGCCTTTAAAAATGAAAAAGAGCGCTGCCTCGAGGCCGGCATGGATTATTTTTTCCCAAAGCCCATAGACCAAGAGAAATTAGAAGGACTTTTACAGCGCCTTTTTCCCTCTTTTTTGGAGGATACTCCCATGGCGCCCTCCCCATTGCTCGATGAGTTTTCTGCCCTTGTCGATTTCGACACCCAGTTTGGGCTGAATTATACCGGAAACGACGCGTCGTTTTACCGCGAGCTTTTAGAACAGTTCAAAAAAGATTTAGAACAGCACTACCTAGGTGCAGCAGAGATCTTGCGCACTGCCAGTGCCAAAGAGGGCAAAAGATTGGTACACAATTTAAAAAGCACGGCCTCAATTGTGGGCGCCAATGTGGTGGCTGACATTGCCAAGGAAATTGACTTCCGCTACTATCAAAACAAGCTCATCGAGCCCTATTTAATTGATAATTTAGAAAAGGCAATACATACCGCCTATGCCTCTTTAGAGGCGTTTTTTGCATCAAGCTGATTTAAGGCCTGTGCAATAAGCTCTTCCAAAAGCTGCGGATCTGCCAGGCCCGCGGTCTTGGCCATGACCTTTCCGGCAAAAAAACGTAGAAGCTTTTCCTTTTTTTGCTGTCTATCGCGTCCATCCTCTTTAAACAGGCCCTGCAGTGCCTTCGTTTCGGCGGCCATACAGGCATCAATATGTTCCAATAATTGGGGAACACTGCGAATTTGATAGAGGGCCCTTTCTGCTATAATCTGCCCTGGCTCCTGCCCTGTTTTTATAGCGAGTTCAAGGACCTTTTTGGCCGTCTTCGAGGAAATGCTGCCATCTGCGGTTAGGGCAATTATTTCTGCCAGTTTTTTTGGGCTCAAGGGCAGGGACTGTATGTTCGGGGCCAGCCCCTTATTTATTAGGCTTTTTATATCGCCAAGCATCCAGTTGGCAATTGCACTGGCCAGAGCTTTTTTTTCTATTTTGCCTTCAATGCCGGCTTGCAAGGCCTGTTCAAACCAGTGTACCGAAGCTTTCTCCTCGCAAAGAATATGGGCCTGTTCATAGTTCAGCTCACATTCACGGCACAGGCGTTTTACCGCATCCTGGGGAAGCTCGGGCAGGCTGCTATCGACCTCGTTTAGCAGGTCCCCATCTATGGCAAAGGGCTCAATGGTATTTTCGCGCGAGTACCGATAATCGGCGTTTTTAATGCGGGTCGCTTCGGTCTGCTTTGCGCTGTCGTTCCACTGGCGCGTTTGCGAAACAATGCGCTTTCCATCCAAGAGCAGCTTTCCTTGGCGGTCAATTTCGTGTTCCAGGGCCAGGCGCACAAAGCGTGGCGAGTTCAGGTTTTTTAGCTCCACAATGCTGGGGGCGCCGCCATCTATGATGGCGCCGCCATTTAAAACGCTGAGCGAAATATTGGCGTCGCAGCGAATTGAGCCCTCTTCCATATTGCCATCGCTGGCGCCAATCCACCGCAAAAGCCGGCGCAATTCGCGAATAAAAATTTCTGCTTCGCTGGCCGTGGCAAAGTCGGGCTCGCTGACAATCTCTACAAGACCAATGCCACTGCGGTTAAAATCCAGCTCTGGCGCCTGGGCACCGTCGCCTGTCTTTGCGGCATCCTCTTCCAGGTGGCACTGGCGAATGCGAATGCGTTTTTCGTGCAGCACCTTGCTTTTTGCATCGAATAGGGGAAGGTCGAAAAAGCCATTGCGGCCAATGGGCTCGTCGGTCTGAGTAATCTGATACCCCTTGGGCATGTCGGCACTTTGGTAGTGTTTGCGGTTAAACCAGGACCTCGCCGGTATCTGGCAGTGCAGGGCGCGGGCAATGCGCAGGCCCACAGCGAGGGCATCCTTGTTAAATTGCAGGGCTTTACGGTCCTCGCCCCGGCAGACGGGGCAGGAATTGCTATTGGGCGCAGCCCCAAAATTTGTCTGGCAGGGGCAAAAAATCTTTCTGTCGCTTAAAAGTTGAACATGGATTTCCAATCCAATCTGGACCTTGTACATGGGCACTAGCCTACTTGTGAAAAAAAAAACTGTCAAATCCCTGTATGGCGTTGACAAAGGCTGGCAGAATTGCTATAAAATCATAACAGGCCGCTGTAGCTCAGTTGGTAGAGCAAAGGACTGAAAATCCTTGTGTCGAGGGTTCAATTCCCCCCGGCGGCAGACCGTCCCTCTTAGGGGCGGTTTTTTTTTCCCGAAGCGGAGGCAAATCGTTTATAGGCAGGAGTGTGCCATGATGTTACGTTCAGATTATTATAGCGACCAGCAGTGGAGCCGGTTTATGGCGGCTGCCGAAGACAAAGAGACTCCCTTTATTTTAATTGACCTCTCAATACTCGAAGAAAATTATAGGCGTTTGGCAGAGGCCTTTCCCTTTGCCCAGCAATATTACGCCGTAAAAGCCAATCCAGCCCCCGAGGTACTCTGCCTTTTGCGGGACCTCGGCTCCTCCTTCGATTTAGCATCGCGCTGGGAGTTAGATCGCGTTCTCAGCTTGGGCCTAACGGCCGACCGGCTTTCGTATGGGAACACCATTAAAAAAGCTACGGATGTCGCCTATTTTTACGAGAAAGGGGTGCGAATGTTCGCCACCGACAGCCGGGCCGATCTGCACAATATTGCCTCAAAGGCCCCCGGTTCTAAGGTCTATGTGCGCATTTTAATCGAGGGCTCGGACACGGCCGACTGGCCCTTAAGCCGAAAATTTGGCTGCCACCCCGATATGGCCTACAGCCTTATGCTCGAGGCCCGAAGTCTGGGTCTTATACCCTGGGGCATCAGTTTCCATGTGGGGAGCCAACAGCGGGACATTGGCCAGTGGGACGAGGCAATTGCCAAGACCTTTTATCTGTTCCGCTCCCTGGAAGAGGAAGAGGGCATTAAGCTGGGCATGATAAACATGGGCGGGGGCTTGCCGGCAAACTACACAACGCCCGTACACGAACTGGGCGTCTACGCAAAGGAAATAACGCGCTATTTAATCGAAGACTTTGGCGACGATATGCCCCTTATTATTATGGAACCCGGCCGCTCGCTGGTTGGCAACGCGGGTGTCCTTGTAAGCGAGGTCATCCTGGTTGCCCGCAAAAACAATACCTCCCTGCAGCGCTGGGTATATACCGATGTGGGCAAATTCAATGGTCTTATCGAGACCCTGGAAGAATCTATAAAATATCCGGTTGTCAGCGATCACGACATACAGTCGAAGGAGGGGGAGGTAATTTTAGCCGGTCCCACCTGCGACAGCATGGATATAATGTACGAAAAAAGTCACTACCAGCTGCCATTGAGCCTTATTTCTGGCGACAAGCTCTACTGGCTTTCGACTGGCGCCTATACCTCAAGCTATGCCTCGGTAGAGTTCAATGGCTTCCCGCCCATTAAGACCTATTTTATTGATTGATACGTGCACGCGAACCTTCGCGCACGCGAACGTTCGCGCACGCGAAGGTTCGCGCACGCGCGAGCTAGCGTTTGCGAGCTAGCGCTCGCGGTAGGTAATTCGCCCGCGGCTTAAGTCGTAGGGAGAAAGAGCTACGCGTACTCGGTCGCCAGGGACAATCTTTATATAGTGTTTACGCATTTTTCCCGAAAGATAGGCCAGTATAAGATGCCCCTTTTGTTGGTCCAGTTCAACCCTGAACATGGTGTTAGGCAGTGCTTCCCGTACTACGCCTTCTACTTCGATTGCTTCCTCTTTCGCCACAGATACTCCTTAAAAAAAATTATCAGCAAAAATTTGCATTCATATTCCGTATTTACTATAATGCTATATTTATGGATAGTCTTTGTCAACATAACTACAAAGGCTTGACAAATTTAGCCCATTCCGGCATTGTACGCGGGCAAAAGCATCACTATTGGAGATGGGGGGTCTATATGGATCAGGATTTCATTCAAAAGATGAAAGGCTCTCTGGAAGAATTAAAGAACGAAATTATCGACAAGCTAAAAGTTGGCAGCGAAGATTTCAGAGAAATTGTCGATGGCATCGAGGCAAAGGACGAGGTCGACAAGGCCTCGGACGATATCGACCGCAAAATGCTCGAAACACTCGGCGCGCAGGATATTAAACGCATGCGGCTTATCGATTCTGCCCTTACCCGCATTGAACAGGGGAAATATGGCCTGTGTATGAAATGCAACAAAAAAATTCCCACCGAGCGACTGGAAGCAATTCCCTATGCTCTTATGTGCATCGAATGCAAAACGGGCGACGAACGGCGAAATCGCTAGATACAATGGAGTGCGGCTAGCCGTCGCGCTCTATTAAAATGGCGCTGATATCGTCTTCTAGTTCCCCAAAAGCCTTGCGCCTCTTTAAATTCATATAGAGCTCTTCTAAATCCCTTCCGCCATCGGCAAAAAAGCCGACAAGGCCCTCCATCCCAAAGGGCGTGTCGGACATATCGGTGGCCTCGTAAATGCCATCGGAGGCCAGAATCATTATGTCGCCGGGACCTAGGTGAATCGATTGCTCATTAAAATGTGCGCCATCTATCATGCCTATCATAAAAGAGCGCTCCTGAATTGGCTCGGGCACAAGAACCCCCTCTCGAGACTTAAAAATAAGGGCAGTGGGGTGACCGGCACTTGCAAAATAGCCATCGCCACTGGTTGGGTCTAAAACAACAATCGAGGCGGTAAGATAATAGCCATCGACGGTGGCAGTGTTGCAAAAATTGTGGTTAATTGTTTCAAGCATAAGGGCGGGGGAGTAGGTATCCCTGATGCTGGCGTGGAAGAGAGTTTTGTAAATCATAGAAAAGAGGGCCGCCGAAATACCATGGCCAGTGGCATCGGCACTGGTGGCAACAAGCAGGCCGGTATCGGTTTGGAAGGCTTCCACAAAGTCTCCGCCAGTTATTTCCAGCGAATGAAAGAGGGTCTCAACTCTAAAAACACCAATATTAAATGGCTTGGTGGTTACCATATGCTTTTGAATTTCGCCGGCCAGCTTCATCTGTGCATATTCCTCGCTCATATCGCGGAATACCGCAACTGAGCCCAAAATGTGCCCTTCTGCATTTTTAAAGGGCGAAAGAGAGAGCTTTACGGGAATTTCTAGACCCATACGCGAATGCAAAAACACATAGTGGGGATACAGGCCCGAAAAACCCCCAGAAAGCGCATAGCTAAGGGGGCAAAGCCCCGTAGAACAGAGAATATTGCCACTGGAATCGCGTTTGCACAGGGGACCAAGGCTTTTGCAAGACTGGCCCACCAGCTCTTCTGCAGTATATTTTAAAATTTTTTCGGCCCCCCTGCTCCAATAGAGAATGGTATAATTTCTATCAGTTACAAAGACCCCATCGGGCAATTGCTCCAGAATTTGCCCAGTATCTATCGGTGCTATTGGGATATCATTGCTCTCATGTTCCATCTTGGAGTATAGTGCCCCTTGTTAAAGTTGGTTTAAATGGCCCACAATAGAATAGCATGTTTTTGGGAGTCTGCCATGAGTTTGGATGAAAATCGATTAAAAGAGCGAATTGCGACCTATGCGGTCGAAAAATATATTGTAAGTGGCATGAAGCTGGGCTTGGGCACCGGATCCACCGCCCTGCCCGCAATTCGCCACATTGGCAAGCTTTTGCAGGGTGGCCAGCTAAAGGCCATAAAAGCTGTCCCAACAAGTTTTCAGAGCCTTATTGCCTGCGAAGAACAGGGAATACCCGTTTACAGCCTCAATTCCCCCGAAATCGATGGGCAGCTGGATTTGGCAATTGATGGCGCCGACGAAATTGATCCTCAAAAACGCCTTATTAAAGGCGGGGGCGGAGCCCTGCTTTTAGAAAAAATTGTAGCCTATAACAGCAATACCTTTATTGTAATTGCCGATTCGCGCAAATTAGTGGAAAAACTGGGGCCGGGCTTTCCCATTCCCATAGAAGTTGTCCCCGAAGCCAGGCTTTCGGTGGTAAAAAGATTGATAGATTTGGGGGGCCTTCCCGAACTGCGCCAGGCATTGCGCAAGGCCGGACCCGTAATTACCGACAAGGGCAATATAATTATCGATACGAAATTTCCCAATGCTCCGTCCCCCGAGGAACTGGAAGCACATCTGGCCGGCATCCCCGGCATTGTGGAAAGCGGCCTTTTTACCGGCATAAGGCCAACATGCTGTATTTCCTATCCCGATGGCCGCATAGAGGACCTATAAGAATGGCTGTCAATAAGCATATAAATTTTTTTGAACTCCAAAAGGTCTGCGACAAAGAGGGCTGTCCGGTCTGCCGGCTTATTAGCGACCGAGCCGATAGTTATATGGACAACCTCTTGTTCGAACATGTCAGCGACCGCACCTTTCGGGCCCAGCTGCGGGCAGCCGGTGGGTTTTGCAATTATCATTCTCGCCATCTGGCCTCCTATCGCGATGGCCTTGCCGTGGCTATTTTAAGCCGAGATATTCTGGAAGACAGAATAGAACACTTTCGGCGGCGCCGGCCCTGGAAGCCCCGCGGCAAATGCCCCATATGCATGGAAAGGGACCGTATCGAGGTTGAGTATTTAGGGCTTTTGGTGGAATGCAAGGATTCCAGCCAAGAGGCCCGGGAGCTGCGCCAAGCCTTCGAGGCCAGCGATGGTCTCTGTGCCCCGCATTGGGCTAGACTTTTATCGCTTTTTCGCCTTCCCCCCAGCTGGTTGGTGAATTTTCATAAAGAAAAATTCGACCGCCTCATGGAACGCACCCTGCAATTTATCGAGCTCTCTGCCTGGGGGCGGCAGGAGGAATTTCGCAAGCTCTCCAACGAGGACCAGCTGGTTTGGAAGGAGCTGGCCGTGGCCCTGCGCGGCAGTGTAGATTAAAATAGCCGTGTCCCACAGCGAATGGTTTGCCGAAGCGGCCTTTTGGGAGCACTTTGCCCCCATCATGTTCGAAAGTGAACGCTGGGCCGAGGCCCCCACCGTAGTAGATGCCATCGAAACCCTCGCCTTACGGCATCCCGGCGCAGCGGTCTTGGACCTCTGTTGCGGTATGGGTCGCACGGCTGTGGAGTTTGCCCGCCGTGGCTATACCGTCTGTGGGGTGGATATTACGCCGAGCTATTTAACTGCTGCAGCCGAATATGCCGGCGACCTTTCTTTGGAACTTGTCCACGCCGATGCCCGCTCCTTTGTGCGCCCCGCAGCCTTCGACCTCGTGGTAAATCTTTATAATTCCTTTGGATATTTTGATACCATACAGGATGATGCCCTTCTCGTGCGCAATGCAGCTGCCAGCCTGAAACCCGGGGGCAGCCTTATTGTGGAAATGCTGGGCAAAGAAATTGCGGTACGCGAATTTACCGCGGGCGAAGAGTTTTCGCGCAATGGTTTTAATGTGCGCACAAGGTACCAGGTGGTAGACAGCTGGGCCGGCTTGCAAAACACCTGGCGCATCGAGGGCAATGGAAAGGTTTTTGAGCGCAGCTTTGTGCAGCGTATGTATGCTGGTACCGAACTGCGCCAGCTGTTTTTAGAAAACGGCTTTAAAGAAGTGGCCCTATACGGCGAGTGGGACGGCAGCCCCTATGACGAAAGCGCCCGTGTGCTTATCGCACACGCGTGTACCCATAATACACGCGTGTGCTCATAATACACGCGTGTACTCATAATACACTTTTGTATTATGAGCACACGGCGCTCTTAACTGCAGTCCGCTTTTTTAACGGCCTATTTTATCAAAATAAATTCAACTCTCCGGTTTTTCCACCAGTTATCGCGGTCCTTGTGCGCAATTACCGGGCTTGTGCCCCCCATGCCAATATAGGAAAGGCGGTTTTTATCCACTCCAAATTCGATAAGTTTTTCCATTACCGCCTGGGCACGCGCCTCGCTTAAGGGCTTAAGAAGCTCTTTTTCCTCGTTTGCGGTGAGCGACACCGGGTTTGCATGGCCTTCTACCACAATTTTGTAGTCGCGGAACTTGTTTAAAATAGTGGCAATGCGCCTTAGCACCCTTTCGTTGTTGCTAATTGTTTCGGCGGGCAGCCCTTTAAAGTCGTTGGCATTTTCGCGGAATATAATCGACGGCACCTGAATGCGCAACTGATTGCCCACACGTAGAACGAGGACATCTATGCCAATTGTTTTGCGCAGCTCACTCGCATTGCCCACCGCGTCCTGGGCTTTAAACACAACCTGGTAATCGGTTGCACTTTGAACAAGCTCGCCCTTATTGGATTTGCCGTCCCAGACAATTTTTTCGCTGGGGCTCCCTGTCCCCTGTATCTGCCAGAAGAGCTTATCACCTGGTTCATAGACTTCCAGGCTCCAGGCCTCTATGGGCGATGCATCCTGAATACCAAGCATAATAAAGAGCTCGTCCTCTATGCCATCGTTGTCGGGCGAGAAATATTCTGGGCTCGAAGCAAAGGAGAGCTCTGGAGCGGTGGTGTCCAGCACAATTGCAGTTACCTCTGCCACCGAAACATCGCCTTTCAGGTAATTCACTTCCAGGCGCGCCCTGTACTGCCCATCCTTAATAGCACCCTTGGCATCCTTGCCATCCCAGATAAGTTTTTGCGGAATGCCCTCGCCGGCCTTCTCGCGCAGGTCAATAGCCAGTTTGCCGGTGGAATCGAGTATTTCCAACTTCCAGCTCTCTATACCATTTCGGTTGTTTATAATTGGCGTAAGGGTAAGGCTATTTGGCCTGCCCTTTGGCAGGGGCGCAAAGGCCGGGGCACTGGAGGTTAAAAACACCTTGGTGCTGGAGGTATCCAGACTGATATTTTCAATGCTAGCGCTGGTCCTATTGCCGGCGGGGTCGGTGGACTGCACCACAAAGCGATACCTTCCATCGGGGGCAAGGTTGCCCACTCGGTCGTTACCATCCCACTCAATATTGGGGGCCTGGCCGGTCCACTTCCACTGGCGCAGGCTCGTATTTGCCGCATTTAGAATTTCGGCCGTCCACGAATCCTTGCCAGGGGTGCGAATAGTAAAGGGCAGGCTGTCCTTTCGGCCATCGCCATTGGGCGAGAAGATGGTCCATTTGGCACCGAGCTCAAGCTCGGGGGCGACGGTGTCCACCACAAAGGCCTCGCTGCGGGCCTCGGGGCGGTTGCCGGCACGGTAGTTCATATTCATCAAAACCGAATATGCACCATCGCTCACCAGTTTTCCGCTGGCATCCCTGCCATCCCAAAGCTGTGGTTTTGGGGCAGTGTTTCGACCTTCGAAAACCCGTACTTCCTGTTCGCGGGCATTTACAATGGCCATGCGCCAGGACTCGATGCCATCTATCACCTTAAACTGAGGGCTAATAGTAATTGTGTCCATTGAGCCATCGCCATTGGGCGAGAAGGCCTCGCGGTTGGCCGTAACCATTAAGGGCGTGTCGGCGGTGGAGAGCTCAAAGACAATGCTATTGCTTTCGCCCACGTTGCCCGCTCGGTCGGTGGCCCTCATGGAGTATTCGTATTCACCGTCTGGGGCCAGGGCACCCTGATCGTTGCGCCCATTCCACTGGAGCAGGCGGGGCACCTCGCCTTCGAAGCTGTAGGTCTTTGTGGGCGCTGCAGAGCTGGAACTGCCCAGCCGCCGTATTTCCCCCGTCCAAAGCCATTCCTCGCTGGCTTTTTGGTCAATGTCCATCGTATCCAGAACGCCGTCGCCATTTGGCGAAAAAGCTGTGTGCTTTGCGCTAAGGTTTGCCGTGGGGGCCGTTATATCTAAGGCGAAGGCGGGCGAAAGGGCATGTGGCTCGCTGCCATTTTGATAGACCACCGTAAATTTGGCTCGATAACTGCCCTCGGGAAGGGCCTTTCCCCTATCGTCCCTTCCATCAAGTGAAATTTCGCGGGGAATACTTCCTGTCGCTCCCAGTGTTTTTTGGACAATGTTTTTGCCGTCTAAAACTTCCAGCTTCCAAGTCTGGGCTCCGCTGGTCTGTGGCACCTGCGGATATAGCACAAGAAAGTCTTTTACGCCATCGCCATTGGGCGAGAAATAGGGGTCGTTAATTAAAATATTTACTACCGGTTGTTCGGTGTTTACTATTATATTCTCCAGGCTGGCCCTACATTCGTTTGCGGCCCTATCGATGCTCTGGGCCATAAAGCGGTATACGCCATCGGCTACAATCTGCCCAGAGTCGTTTTTGCCATCCCAGATGATAGGGGACGGCGAGCCATCAATTATATCGAAAGATCGCACAGGGGTGCCTGCGGCATCTTCGACAGAGAGCGTCCAAAGCTCTTCGTGCGAGCCCGAGAGGTTTATAGCAAAGCTGTCCTTATTGCCATCGCCATCGGGCGAAAATATATGCAGATCCTCTTTTGGGCCCTCTATGGCAATGCGGGGAGGCGCGGTATCGATGTGGAAATAATAGCTTTCGCTGGTGCGGCTATTGCCATTGTCGTCGGTGGCACTGATGGTAAAATAATAGGTCCCATCGCTGGCAAGTTCGCCATTGTCATAAAAACCATCCCAGCGCAATTGTTCGGGAATATCCACCCCCGATTTTACATCGGTCAGGCGCGCAAAGAAGTCTTTAAAGCCCTCGTTCTCTGGCCGGCGCTCTTTATTTTGAATGCTGTGGACTAATTCTCCCTGCTCGTTGTAAATATCGAAGACCCAGGCCATAACATAGCGGCGGTCGGTAATGCTTATCGGGAACTCAAGGGCATCTTTTTTTCCATCGGCGTTCGGAGATATCCAGGCCTCCTCGGGCCAAGACAGGGCAATAAGGGGGGGCGTGCGATCGACAAGGCCAGAATGAAGGACAATGCCGCCGCCAATGGCCCAAATATCGTTGTACAGGGGGCGCACTGGCGTGCTTATTATTATTTCTCCCTCGGTGGGCAGGGCCTTTATTTTTTCCTTAAGCTTGCCGCTAAGGGGAATGCGGGCATCGATAGCCAGTGCAGGTATAAAAGATCTGTTCGTTTTATCGAGCATTTCGCGAAGATTGAAGTCCATGCTCGCGTGCAGATTGACGCGTTCAAAAAAGCTAAGATGCAGGCCCAATGCACCAGAGGCGTTTACAAAGCCCGGTATGGCCAGTTCGGCGCTTGTCTGCATTGCAAGTGGGCTCAGGCCCTTTTTGTTGTCTTTTAATTTAAATAGGGTAAAATCTACGCCAACGCGGGGGGTAAAGGCCGCCGGGGCAGGCGATACTCCTAAATCGGAAAGCACTACCGCCCAGGCGAAATCGTTAAATGGGCCCAATTTGCCAATATTGTAGCGCATGCCAATATCGCCAACAATTTTAGAATCGGTGCCCGCCCCAAGTTTTAGACCAAGGCCAAGGCCCAATTTGGACCAAAGTTCTTTAGATATCTGAAGGCTCGCCGTAAAATTGGAGCCCAAGGGCATTTCTTCGAAGGGGCTGGTCAAAAATTGAAGCGACGAAGAGAATACCGCAAAGCGGGTGGGCATCAGGACTCCCAGGTCCACTGAATGGCCAAATTCTTCGCCACTGGCCATGTCCGATATCAATATATAGGATGCATCCACCGTTAGACGCTGCTCAAGGGCACCAGCTGCTGGATTAAGAGCAGCAGCCGAGGCATTACTGCCCCGGGCAATAAAGGCACCGGCCCCCGCCTGCGAAGCGTGCGCAAGGGGCAAGACCTGTTCTGCCCCATTGGGAACCTGCCCAAAACTGAGTGCGGGCGCAAGCATAAGCCCCAGTGCGCCAATAAAAACAATTAGCCTAGACTTTCTGAACATACAACCTCCCTTAAGTAAATAACAAACATTTTATTACCCTGCTATGTTACCCCATTCTATATGAGCTGTCATGGGGGAAGCGAGAAAAATGAAAGCTTGGCGTTTATATAATAATTCGCTATTATGGTAGATATGGATATTGTAGTTTTAGGCGATGAGATTTTGCGCCAAAAAGCGCAGAACATTGCTGATATCGATACTAATATTAAGGCTCTTTCGCAGCAGATGCTCGAAACCATGTACCGGGGCAAGGGCATTGGATTAGCGGCCCCCCAGGTGGGCCTGTCGCTGCGCATGTTTGTGCTGGATGTGGAGGAGGGCTCCCCGCTGGTTTTTATAAACCCGTCGCTCTTGGAAACCAGCGAAGAGCTGGAAGACTTCGAAGAGGGCTGTCTTTCCATTCCCGGTGTCTATGCGAAGGTCGCCCGTTCTGCAGAAATTCGCATCCAGGCCTGGAACGAAAGGGGGCGCCCCTTTACCCTGTCTGCCGATGGGCTTTTAGCCCGGGTTATTCTGCACGAATACGACCATCTCGAGGGGCTTTTGTTTGTAGACCGGCTCAAACAGGCAAAGCGGGACAGCCTGCTCAAACAGTATGAAAACCGGATTCGTGCGTGAACATTCTCTACGCCGCTAGTCCACAGATAGCTGTCCCCTGTTTAAACCTTCTATTACAGGCCGGCTCCCCGTGGACCCTTGTGGGCCTTTTAACGAGCCCCCCTGCTTCCAGGGGGCGCCACCGTGCGCTTAATCCCTCGGATGTGGCCCAAGCCCTGGATATGGCTGGGGCCGAGGTGCCGGTTCTAAGCCCAGAGCACCTACTTGCAGATGCCCGCAACGAAATAGCGAGGCTGTCGCCCGATCTCTTAATCGCTTTTGCCTATGGCAGAATTTTTGGCCCCAAGTTTTTAGAGCTCTTTCCGCGGGGAGCTATCAATATTCATCCCTCCCTTTTGCCCAAATATCGTGGGGCAACCCCCATTCCCGAGGCAATCTTGCACCGGGACCGGCAGACCGGCATCAGTATACAAAAAATAGCCCGGGAAATGGACAGTGGCGACCTTCTGCTGCAGGAAAAAATGGATATAGATGATGGCGAGAGCACTGCCAGCCTTACGGCAAAGGTCTCTCTTGCCGCCGTGCCCCTGCTGGAAAAAGTTCTGCGGTCCCTGGCGAATTTCCCCTCGGTGGCCGATGTACCGGCTCAAAAACAGGATCACCGCCTGGCTACGTATTGCCGGAAAATAGAAAAAGAGGATGGACAGATCGATTGGAGCCAGAGAGCGGTGGATATTGATGCCATGGTGCGTGCGTATCAGCCCTGGCCCCTAGCCCATACCTATTGGCAGGGCCAACGCCTCAATATTTTTCAGGCCCAAGCCCAGAGCGGCACCGAGAATTCCGATATACAGCAGTTTCGGGCGGGCCAGGTCTTGGGCATAGACAGAGAGCGGGGGATACTGGTAAAAACAGGCGAAGGGATTTTAGCGATTCGCACATTGCAATTGGCGGGGCGAAAAATACTGGACTGGAAGACCTTTTTAAATGGAGCCCGCGAATTTCCGTCGGCTTTTTTGGAATAGAATAGCTTTATATAGATATAGAGGTTAAATATGAGCTTGATGGACAGGTTGGGAATTGATATGGACGCAATCGAGGGCTTTGTACGCCAGCATTTGCGCCTAATTTTAATAAGCGCCTTTGCGCTTTTAGTTTTTGTGGCAATTATCGGGGTAACCGTGTTTTTTGCCTTTGTAAAGGGCGGCGAACAGACCATGGTGCCCAACGTACAGGGCAAGGAGCTCACTACCGCCCTGCTCGAGCTACAGTCCAAGGAGTTATACCCGCGTATTCAACTGCGCTATTCCAACTCTGCCGCCGATAAGGGCAATATCCTCGAGCAGGACCCGAGCCCGGGGAGCATAGTAAAGGCCGGCAGAAGGGTAAAATTGATAGTTTCCCGCGGGGTCATTATCGATAAAATAGACAATTATGTGGGCCAAAATATAGACGACGTTAAAATGCGCCTACAGGCCCAGTTTTCCTCTTCTTCGCGGCCATTATTGTCTTTGCGCGAACCCCTAATATACGATTTTTCTACCGAATCCTTTGGCACCATTATCGAGCAGTCCCCCCTGCCCGGCAGCGATATCTCGGGCCCGGTAAAACTGGCCTTTGTGGTCAGTCGGGGCCCCGAGACCGATAAGATCACCGTGCCAGAGCTCACTGGTTTGCGCGTGTACGAGGCCCTCGAAGAGCTGGACAAGGCCGGTGCCTATTGGACAATGGAACTGCGGGCCCTGCAGGAGGACGAGCGCCCCGACTCCCTCGTTTCTCAGCTGCCGGCAGCTGGGACAGTGATAAGCCTGAGTGAGCCAATTCAAATCCTCGTTGCGGTTCCCGAAAATCTGCGCGCTGGCGAAGTGTATGGGCTTTTTACCCACAGCCTGCCCGAGTACCCCTACCCACTGCCGGTCACCTTAGAGGCCCTTATGCCCTCTGGCGAAAGACAGCTGGTGGCCACTGTCTCGCACCATGGGGGGCTATTCACCCTGCCATACCGCCTGCCAGAGAAGGCCGTGCTAATTTTAAGTGTGCAAGACAGGGAGATTACCCGGGCTCCCGCCGAAAATGCTCAGATCTTTCGGCAGGAAGAGCTGCAAGAGTAGGCTAGACCTAGTCTGTTGATTTTTTAGGATAGAGAAAGCGCTTTATTTTTTGAGTTGCTGTTTTTTCGAAGGGTTCCCGATGAATTTTTACATCGTGGATGCGCGAAAAAGCTCCTAAGCGGCGGTTGGCATTTTGTTTAATATTCCCAAGCATATCTACTGCGCTGCTGCCTGCATCATGTAAAGCGTGCGCTAATTTTTCCGCCGCCGTATGGGCCATATCGCTGGCCGCTGCCAGCATAGTCTGGGCTTTTTCGTTTAAGACCACCAGTGCTACAAGGCGCCCACCTTTTTCGGCATAGACCAAAGATTCTTCGACAAAACTGGACTCATTTATAAGGGCTTCAATTTCTTCGGGGTAGATATTCTCGCCAGAGGGGCCTAGGATCATGGCTTTTAGCCGACCCTTAATAAACAGCCGGGCCTTGGCATCGAAGGCACCGAGGTCGCCAGTCTTAAACCAGCCATCTTCGCTAAAGGCCTCCTCTGTCCGCTTCTCATCCTTGTAATAGCCGAGCATAATATTTGGCCCCTTGGCCTGAATTTCGCCCTCGCCACCAATCTTGTCCACAATATTGCCCTCGCCATCCATCAACCTCAGTTGTACCCCTTCCAATGCGGGGCCCGTTGAACGCAGAACTGTTTTAAAGGGGGGAGCACCGGCCAAAAGCGGCGAGGTTTCGGTAAGGCCATAGCCAATTGCATAGGGAAAGCCAGCTTTTTTTAAAAAGGCTTCCACATCGGGGGCCAAGGGCGCCCCGCCAACGCCAAAAAACCTAATAGCTCCGCCAAAGGTCGAATACAGCTTTTTCCCGGCCACCTTAATCGCCAGCGGCTTTGTAATAGCCAATTTGTACAGCGGGTGGGCCTGGAGGGTGCCCAGAATTTTTCCGCGATAAATTTTTTCAATAATGAGGGGGACGGTAAGCATGACCGTCGGTTTTATCAATTGAAGGGCGGGGAGCAGGGCGGCTGGGGTGGGTGGCCTATCCAGATAGGTGGTGGCCGAGCCGTTTATAATTGCCACAATCATGCCAACTGTCGCCTCGTAGGTATGTGCCAGGGGCAGAATGGATAAAAAGCGGTCCCTTGGGTAGATCTTTATAATTGAGCGGGTGGCAATGGCATTGGAAAGAATATTCCGATGGCTAAGCATGACGCCCTTGCTCTGCCCACTTGTTCCCGAAGTATATAAAATTGCCACTAAATCGTCGGGATCCTGCTCGGTATACTCGGTATTGGGGAACAGCGGCAGTTGCCGAGCATCTTTTCCCGCTTCTTTAACTAAAACCCCCGAAGCGCTGAGGGTGTCGATGTACACGAGTGTCAGTTTGTCTTTTAAAGATGCCGGTATTTTGTCCTTTGTCTTTTCGGAAATCAGTACAAAGGAGATTTCGGCATGTTGGATGATGTTTTCAATATGTTCGGGCAAAAAATCGATAAGCACCGGCACGATAACCGCCCCCGCCATAGCAACCGAAAAATACGATACCGGCCATTCAATGCGGTTTTCGCTAATAAGCAAGACCCTATCGCCCTTTTCCACGCCAAGGCTGCCCAGGGCAGCAGAAAAATTTAATACCCGCTGTGAAAATTCGGACCAAGATAGCGCCGAAGTTTGCCCTGCTTCGGTACAAAGGGAAAAGGCCTTTCGATGTGGCCAGCGCCTTCCGGCCGAAATGGCCAAATTAGATAGACTCAGGTGGTCAAGGTTTAACATAGAAACTCCTATAGGCTGATAAAGATATTCGCATTAGACGAGCTAGGTAACTTATTGGACACCGAGGCCTTGCAGGGGTTGCATTCAGCCGGTAAAGTAAGCACATGATATATCTTACTAAAAAAAGATTGTACCGCTTAAGTCTTGTTTTTGCACTTATTGTGGCCGGTAATTTGTATGCCGATGAGCAGCGCAGTCTAGATGCCATGGCCAGCTGGGTGGGCCTTGAGCTGCACGAGGTGTTGGAGCGTTTTGGCCCACCGCTTTCGGTGTATCCCCTGCGCGGACAGGAGGCCTGGCAGGACGATGTGGTCTTTGAATATCCTAAATATGATCTTTTTATATATAAAAACAGGGTCTGGCAGTTGCGTTTTTATTCGCTAGTAAATATACCCGAAAAGGCCACCGCCTCGGTGGTCAAGGCCCTGCTTGGCCAGCCTCTTTTCGACCATGCTTCCAACTGGATCTACCAGCTTGGCGGGGAGGCATGGCCCCTGCGTTTGCGGGTAAACTTTAATCCTGCCCCTCAAGAGAATTCGCTGGATTGTTTTTATCTATACCGCGCAGATTTTTAATTGATGTACAAGGAGGTCTTTGTGTCTAAAATTTGTCTCTGCCTAACGGCAACTACGCTGGCTAGAAATTTGGAAATACTGGATAAATATCGACCCTTTATTGATATAGCCGAATTGCGTGTGGACTGCTTAGACAAGGATGAACGCTTTTTAATACGAAGGTTTCCCGAACAGGCCGGCCTGCCAGTTGTGTTAACTGTACGCCGCCGCATCGACGGAGGTATGTTTCAAGAGGGCGAGGGGGCTCGAATTACCCTTTTAGCCTCTGGCCTGGCCTGGGCCGATTCCGACCGCCGGCGCAATTTTGCCTATGTAGACCTCGAAGAAGATACCGAGGTTCCCAGCCTCGAAGAGGCCGCGCGGGCCTTTGGCACCCGTATTATCCGCTCGGTGCACGACTTTACCGGCGTACCAGAAAATTTATCCCAGCGAATACGCCAGCTGCGCCGAAATGGCGATGAAATTGTTAAAATGGCGGTAATGCCCTCTGGCATAGGCGATCTTAGCAAGATATTCAGGGCTGCGCGGGAATGCCAGGACATTGAAAAAATTGTTGTGGGCATGGGCCCCTATGGGCAACCCACCCGCATTTTGGCAAATAAACTGGGCTCCTGTATTAGCTATGCCTCGCCTTTGGGCGAAGAAGATATTCGCGCTGCCGCTCCTGGACAGGTAGACCCCGTGGAAATGGCCAAACTCTATCGTTTTCACAGTATAGATGAGGATACAAAAATCTTTGGCATTATTGGCCTACCGCTTACCACTACTTCCAGCCCAAGTATTCACAATCTAGGCTACGAAAAATCGAAGTTCAACGCTGTATATTTGCCCTTTAAATGCGATTCAGTTGGCGATTTTTTCTATTTAGCCGACAAAATAGGTATACAAGGGGCCTCGGTTACCATCCCCTGGAAGGAAGAGGTGCTTCCCTTTTTGCGAACAAAATCGGATACCGTGGAGCTTATTGGTTCTTGCAATACTCTTGTGCGGGAGAGCACTGGCTGGCATGGCTATAATACCGATGCATTGGGCTTTTCGCAGTCCTTGCTTTCGGCCATGGGTGTTAAACATTTGCGGGGTCTGCGCGTTACCGTAATTGGGGCTGGCGGTGTAGCCTGTGCCGTAGTAAGTGAGCTTAAAAGACTTGGGGCAAGAGCTCTTATCTTAAACCGTTCAGTGTTGCGAGCAAAAAATCTAGCCCATGTATACGATTATGCCTGGGCAGGTCTCGATGAACGGGGAATAGCACATATGGAAAAATTCCGCGATATTATCATTCAAACTACTTCGGTGGGAATGGGCGAACTGGAAAATCTCGACCCCGTCCCCCTGTACCGGTTTGCTGGCAGGGAGGTGGCGATGGATCTTATTTACAAGCCAGAAAAAACACTGTTTTTACAGCGGGCCGAGGCGGCCGGATGTCTTATTTTAAATGGCCGGGATATGCTAGAGCGCCAGGCGCGCTTCCAATACGAGCTTTTTACGGGTGGTGAGTACCCCGATTGATAAAATATTTTGCAATAAATGGTTTTTTTTGTTGTCCTAGACAATTTAAACGTATACAATATGATTTTATGCGCTGTCCTAGCGTAAATATTATATTTGAGGAGTTACTATGTCCGAAGCAAAAGAAGTTCTTGTCGTGGGTTCTAAGGTTAAGGCCTATATTAAGAGTAAAGCAGAACTCAAGTGTTCAGCGGGTGTTATCGAAGCACTTTCCGAAAAAGTACGCACTATACTCGATGAGGCAATCGAAAAGACAATTGCCGACAAGCGAAAGACCGTACAGGAAAGAGATGTATAAATAGCCAATTAATTTGTAAAAGCTGGCTTTTGCCAGCTTTTTTAATATAGGGTAGCTGGTAAATGGGTACGCCTTGGTATGGGTTTAATCTACTGTGGATGTTTAGCGCGGGCTGGAAGGAAAAACCAGATATAAACAAAATACGGATATCAGAAGAGGATCTCGATTTTATGGCTCAGATGGGCTGTAATTTTGTCCGCATTCCTTTGGACTATCGTTTTTGGATCCACGATTTTAACTACGATGCCCCACAGGAGGCCTTTTTAAAAAAGGTCGACGACTGCGTCCAAGCTGTTGTTTCGCGCGGTATGCACTGCAGCTTAAATGTGCATCGGGCACCGGGCTACTGTATCAATGGCAATGATTTGGAAAAGCACAATCTCTGGCTCGATATTATTGCCCAGGACGCCTTTGCCAATCAGTGGAAGCAATTCGCCCAGCGCTATGCCCATATCTCGGTCGAGGCCCTCTCCTTCGATCTCCTCAACGAACCGCCCAATATCAATCAATATGGGATGACCCGAGAAAACCACGAAAGCATTATGCGGCGAGTTATCGATGAAATTCGCGCGGTTACTGCGAACCGGCCTATTACCCTGGATGGGCTGGGTGGGGGCAATATTGCCATTCCCGAGCTAGCCGATACGGGTGTTGTTATGAGTACGCGGGGCTACCAGCCCATGGCCTTAACTCACTACAAGGCAAATTGGTGCGCCGAAACCCAGGGTCTTCCTGCCCCAATGTATCCCAACACTGAATACGACGGAAAAATATGGACCAAACAGACTATCCGGGCACACTATGAGCCATGGATAGCCCTGAACAACACGGGCGTATCTGTACATATTGGCGAATTTGGCTGCTACGACACTGTCGACAACACCTTGGCCCTGGCTTGGTTTAAGGACATATTGTCCCTGTACCAAGAGCTAAAATGGGGCTACGCACTGTGGAATTTACAGGGTCCCTTTGGCATTATAGGCCACAGACGGGCAAATACTCGCTGGGAAAAAAATTCATGGCTACACCGTAGACAGGGATCTTTACGAACTGCTTATTGAGTACCGCTTTAAAGAATAAGCTTAAAAGGGATTGCGGGTTCCCCCAAGGTGTTAAACACATTGCCACCCGCTTCCTGTTTAAAAGCATACTCAATACTGCTTAAATTTTTGGCATTCGGGCAGTCTAAAAGAACGCTATTCTCATCTATTCTGCCAGTAAGCTTTTCGCGTTGCCCATTTTTCCAGTTGCCAACAAAGCCCAGGGGAAAGCCACTGTTGCCCTCTGCTTTTAATCCCGGCAAATACTTCCCATTCATCGCTGTAAATTCTAGCAGGACGCTCTCTTCGCCTCGGCTGCATTTTTTTAATACAGGACTGCCGGAGCCGTTTTTGGATTGAGCATAGAAATCGCGCATGGCCAGTTTTGTCATGCGGTCGGCCAATTCCTTTTTTTTAACGGGGTGTATGTCTACCATATCGCCTAGGTCCACGCTGCCAACCATAGGGCAACCAGTTTTATGGGCAAAGTTGAGCTGTGCCTGCCAAAGTTTTGGCAGATCTTCGTCCTGTCCATAGGTCCAAGGGGCAATTTGTACAAAGATAAAATTTTTAGTGGAAAAAAACATTTGGTTCTGCCTGCGCAGGAGCTTCATTTTATCTGAGTAGGTCTCGGGTTTGGCCGAGTCCGACTCCCCTTGGTACCAGGTGAAGCCCTTTGCGGGCATCTTCCCCAGCGGCGAAAGCATTGCCATCCATGCGCTGCCAATTTTTAGGGTGTTGTATTCGTTAAAACTAGAAAATGTATGTTTTTCGCCGGCTTCTTTTTCGCCAATCTGTTCTCCAGGTAAACTGGCAAGTTTTTCTTTGAATTTTTTTTCAGCTAGATTATATTCCTGCACGTAGCCTGTCATTTCTTTTTTTGTTTTTTTAGATATTCCCTTTAGGGGGCTAGTGGGCAGAATAAAGGGATGAATACTCGCTCCACCATAGGCTGCCAAGACTATGCCTATGGGAATATTGAGTTCTTCGCGCAAATTTTTGCCAAACCACCATGCCAGTGCGGAAAATCCGCCCCAGCCACGGTCTAAAATTGTTTGAGAGCTGGATTTTTTCCACTGCAGGGGGACCGATTTGCGCGGTATGGGCGATGAGGCCTTTTCCTGCATCAATAGGCGCAACATTGGGTCGTCGGCAGTTTTCGCTGCTTCTCTGCCGCCTTCCACCATATCCAGGCCCATTTCCATATTCGACTGTCCTGCACAAATCCACAGGTCGCCTATTACTATGTCCTGGAGGCTGATAATTTGTACAAATTCTTTTTTGCCAACTTTTTCTTCTAAAATTAAGGCAATTCCTTTATCGCTTGCACTTCGTTTTGGAAACCTAACTTGCCAGCGGCCATCTTTTCGAATTTTAGTTTGGCGGATTTCCTCATCCAGCCTTACTCTTATCGCTGTGCCCGCTGTGCCAAAGCCGCGAATGGGTATGGGGGCGTTGCGCTGAAAAAGCATATTGTCGCAGTAATAATCATCAAAATCTGCGACCTTTGTGTTCTGTAGTTGTCGGTCCGAAACTATGTTAGGGCTCTGTATTTTCATACTTTCTATAATATCAAAAAGATGGGCACTGGCCTAGACTTGGGGCACAAAAAATCTATTTCGCGCCCGTGTAAAATCGCAGATAATCTTTTACGAGGTTTATTTGCAAGCTGTGCCCGCCGTCATAGATAAGAAGCTCCGAGGATATATTGCGCAATTGCAGGGCCTTGTAAAGAGATTGGACCCCCACGAGAAAGGGATCGTTGGTCTTTCCCGCATCCACATATATGTGCAAATGGGTAAATCCCTTC
>CAZBJJ010000019.1:0-2634 GCA_964492245.1 uncultured Spirochaetales bacterium
CAAGGGCGATGACAGCGGTGGGGGCGGTTTAAGGGGGCGCGAACGCCGCGATTTTAACCCCTGCGCTGCCTTTGAACCCTTTCTTGTAACTGGCAAGGATGGCCGGGTAAGGGTAGAGGTACTCTTTCCCGATTCCCTTACCACTTACCGCTTAACAGCGGTGGCCAGCGATATTGATAATTTTGGCATTGCAGAGACGGAGGCGCAGGTGAGCCAGTCCATCGTGGCTGTCGCCTCCCTGCCCGAAGAGTTGCGCCTGCGCGATACGGCCGAAGTGTCGCTGTTGTTGACCAATTTGGATGCGTCTAGCCAAGAGGTAACAGTGACCCTGTCGCTAGGGCCCTCGGGGCACTCGGCAACCTTGGGGCAGTTGGCCCCTCTTGCCCTGGATGGACCGGAGAAAAAATCGATAAAGCTGGGCCCTGGCCAGAGTGCAGAATTGCCATTCAGATTAGCTGCCCTAGCTGTGGGACAGGGGGAAATTAGTTTTGATATACAGTCGAAATTATTGAAAGAAAGATTGATAAAGGAAATAGAGGTAAAAAGACCCCTTGTGTACGAGAGCTTTACGAGCACGGGCAGCCTAAGTGGCGATAAAACCTTTATAGAAGAGGCCCTTATTCTGCCTTCGAGCGTCCTGCAGGAGTCGGGGAGCCTGTCGTTGAGCCTTTCGGCCTCTAGGCTTTCGCTTTTGCGGGGGACCATCGACTATCTCTTGGACTACCCCTATAGCTGTTTGGAACAGAAGATGTCGGTACTTACCTCGGTCTTGCTGTTTTCGCCCCTTTTTGATGCCTTTGGGCTGGAACACCGCATTGCCGACCCGCAGGGCCATATTAAAAAAGAGCTGGATTATATTGCTGCCCAGGCCCAGGAAGATGCCAGTTTGCCCTTCTGGCCCGGCGACAATTATGCCAACTACTATGTGAGCCTGCGCTTTGCCCATTTCTTGTCGCTGGCAGGAGCCCGCGGCATTCTGCCCCCCGAAACGGAATTCTTCTCGCTGGATCGGCTTGTGGAATATTTAGATAAGCCGGCCAATCGGCCCCCCTGGTATGGCCAGGACAACATGTTGCAGGCCTACAGCCTGTATGTTCGCAGCCTGTATGGCAGGCAGCCCTTGCAGGAGCTACAGACCCTGGCCAAGGCGGAAAAGCTGGACAATGCCAGTCGCGCGCTCCTAGGCCTGACCGCCCTGGAAATTGGCGATCGAAGTTTGGCGCGCAAGCTTTACACCGAGCTAAAGCGCTATTTTAAGCCGGGCACAAGGGGGCTGGAAATTGACGATGCCTATACTGGTTCGCAGGGCTTCTGGGGCAGCGATATCGAACGCACAGCTATCAGTCTATTATTTATGGCCAGCTTAAACCCCGAGGACGAGATGCTCACCCGCCTCACCAATAGCCTGGTGCTTCGCCAAAACCGAGGAGCCTGGAACTCGACCAGCAGCGCCTATTGGGCCATGCTCGCCTTGGGAAAAATTGCCGAACAGGAGGAGGCAAAGACCACCAATTTTACTGCTCAGGCTAGCCTGCGGGGAAAAAATGTGATTCAGGAGAATTTTAAAAAATACGGGCAGGAGCCAGCTACGCTGTTTTTGCGTTTTACTGGGCCCGCCCTGCAAGATCTGCCCCGAGACAGCATCCTACCTCTGCGCATTGAACGGCAGGGGCAGGGGAGCCTGCACTATGTAGCCAGCCTGCGCTACGCCCTACCGGCGGAACTTATGCCCGCCCGCGACGAGGGCTTTTCGGTATATGTGCAATATATGGATGAAAATGGCAAGGAAATTGATGAAAAACATCTTGTGGCCGGCAGGCGGTACTGGGGCAAGCTGTTAATTTCTACCAGCAGGGACCGAAGCTTTGTGGCCCTTAGCCTGCCTTTGCCCTCGGGGGTCAGCATCGACAATGCGGCCTTTGTTACAACGGCAAGAGGGCCAGAGACAGAGGAGCCCGACAAAGGGTGGGGCTATATTTCGGAGAAGGAGTACTGGCGGCGGGAGCACCGACAGTTTATTTTTAACAACGAAATTCAGTGGCTCTGGGACTATTTTCCCGCCGGGCGGGCAGAGCTGAGTTTTACCTTTCGAGCAATTCGCCCGGGGGTCTATCCCCTGCCACCAGCTGTGGCGCACTGTATGTACGAGGAGGAGGTCTTTGGGCGCAGTGCCGGCCGCTTGGCCATAATTGGCAGGGAATCCCCGGGAAAATAAGTGAATGCGCTCGAGAGTTTTTGCCCTAGTCGGAATTTTGGTCGGCCTTTTTCTGGCCCTACAGCCCGCCCTGCGCCTTTGGCCCTGGCCAGAGTACGAGGCCTTTTGCCAACAGCCCTTTAGCCGCACGCTGTATAGTGCAGAGGGCAAGCTTTTGGCAATTGAAGGCCTCGAGGAGGGCCTTCAGCGGCAGTGGGTGGCACTAGAGGATGTTCCCGCGCACACATTGCGTATTTTTATAGCGGCCGAGGACAGGCGTTTTTATAGGCATTGGGGCATTGATGCCCTTGCTGTCCTTAGAAGTGCCTATATAAATTTGCGCTCGGGCAGCGTTAAGAGTGGGGCAAGCACGATAGGCATGCAGTTGGCCCGCATCATCCATGGGAAAAAAACCGGACTAAGTGCAGAAGCCAGATTAA
>CAZBJJ010000019.1:2734-9278 GCA_964492245.1 uncultured Spirochaetales bacterium
TTGGCCCGCATCATCCATGGGAAAAAAACCGGACTAAGTGCAGAAGCCAGATTAAACGCAAAAGCCGGACTTGCCCTTAAAGCTGGCGAGGCCTTTCGCGCAGTGCAGCTACAGGCCCTGCGGGGGAAAAAAGGAGTGCTGGAGGCCTGGCTCAATTGTCTGCCCTTTGGCTCGAATATCGAGGGCCTTGCCTCCATTGCCCAGCGTCGTTTTTCCTGTAAACCACAGGCCCTTGGCATAGAGCAGAGCCTATTGCTAGCCCTGATACCCCGAAGCCCCAGCCACTACGATTTTTTCTACGAGAAAAACCGGGAACGGGCGGTGGCTGCGGCATTGCAACTTGCCAAAAGGGCCGGGTACAGCGTTTCTGAGGCAGAGCTTTTGCGAGTTGCCACCGCCTTGACCGGGCAGGCCGTGGAGAGCGCTACCAGGCAGAACCCTGCGCCTCATTTTATTCGCGAGACATTCAGACGAAACCCTGCATTTTTTCCCCTTCAAAATAAGGACCGTTCTGCGGAAAAACTTGGCGACATTGCCAGCCAGCTCGACCTTGCACTGCAAAAGGAGGCAGAAAAACAGCTGGGAATGGCTATTCTTGAATATAGCGATCGGCGTATCCAGACCGGGGCTATTTTGGTTTTAGAAAATGCCAGTGGGCAGGTGCTAAGCTGGGTGGGCTCGCACGATTTTTGGGATGATGGGGCAAGCGGACAAATTGATGGCGTTCTGGCAAAAAATCAGAGCGGTTCTACAATAAAGCCTTTTTTGTACGCCCTGGCCCTGGAGCGGGGCCTTGTGGCTTCGGAAATTCTACCGGATATACCCACCGTCTTTGGCAGCGAGTACTCCTATTTTCCCATGAACTTCGACCGCCATTTTAATGGCCCTACACGCCTGCGAGTGGCTCTTGCCTCCAGCCTCAATGTGCCCGCCGTCTACCTTTTACAGCGATTAAGTGTAAAGGCCTTCGAAGACTGGCTTATAGACTTAGGCTTTTACTCGATAGTAGCGCAAAGGGGGAGCAATGGGCTTGCGCTGGCCCTTGGCTCCTGCGGAATAAGCTTGGAAGAGCTTACTAGGGGCTTTGCGATATTGGCCAATTCTGGCTGCAAGCCCGGTAGCGGTGAACAGCTTATAAGCAAAGAGACGGCCTGGCTTATCAAAGACATGCTCAGCGATGCCGACAGCCGCTATAAGGGCTTTGGCAGTAGCCCTTCGATGCAATCTTCGCTCTCGCTTATGTTTAAAACGGGCACAGCACAGCAGTTCCAGCATATCTGGGCCCTGGCAGCTAGCCCGAAATACACGGTGGGGGTGTGGATGGGAAGCTTCCAGGGCAGTACGGTGCGCGGTCAGACTGGCAGCAGCGTACCGGCCTATATTGCGCGAAATATTCTGGAATATTTGCACGATACATCGCCCTGGCCAAAACGGCCAGAGAGCCTTGTGCCCCTGGAAATTTGTGCGGTATCCGGGCTCTTAGCCAAGGCGGACTGCCCCCACCGGCTCATTGAATATCTGCCCTTTTCTGCCAACCTTTCGCCCTGCACCTGGCACCGTGGAAAGACACTTCTGCTCCCCGATACATACCGGGCCTGGGCTGCAGACAGGCAGCGCCTCGTGCAAATTGGGGGGGAAAGGACAGGGGCGAACATTCGCCGCCCCCTGGCAGGCTCTGTCTTCTATATAAAGGAGATGGATGGGCCGTCTACATCGGGCGAGAATGTCAGTTTGGGCAATAAGATACGCTTAGAGACCACTGGCTTTGCAGAAGGGGCAGAGGTTTATCTCGATGGCCAGCTCTATGGCCAACTAGATGCCACCGGCAGGCTCTTTTTGCCAGCCAAATTGGGAAATACCCAGGTGGTGGTAGAAGACAGAAGGGGCCAGAGGCTCGGCACTAACTACCTCGTTCGCAACTGAGCCCCAGAGAAGAGCAGTTGACAGCATCCAGACTTTTTCCCATTATATTCATCAATGAGAGGATGGCCAGTTTCCCGGGTACATTTAGAGACCCTATCAAATAGCGATTTATCGAGCTTGGCAGACGAGTTAGGCTTGGACTTGCCCTCGGGCTTGAACCGCATTTTTGTAATTGAAGAAATTTTAGAGGCCTCTTTAGAAAATCAAGAGGCTTCTTCCGGAAATAATGAAGCTTCTTCGGAAAAAACAGAGGGCGCACCGGAGTCCACCGATCTAGTCGTAGACGAAACAATAGCTCCGGTAGACAGTATTCCCGCCCTGTATTTCGATACCTATATAAATGTGCTTTTGCGCGATCCCTATTGGGTACATGTCTTTTGGGAAATTCGCGCTATAGACAAAGAGGAAATAGAGAAGACAGAAGGCTTTGCCGGCTTTTTACTGCGCGTATGGAGTCTGGGGACCCCTACAAACAATATGGCCCAGACAAGCTTTACCATAGACCTGGACCTAGACGATTGCTCTCGCTATATCGGGCTTCCTGGTAGCTCCAGTTGGTATCGGGTAGATCTCTGTGTCTTGGAAAATGAAGAGGAAAAGGTGATAATAAGTACCAAAGCATTTAAGGTCCCCGACAATCCCTATACCATTTTAAACAGGGTGCAGGAGAGCAAGGTACAGAACATAGCCTTTTTATGTGGCATTAAAAAATTACCGCTACTCAGATCTAAAGACAGGGTCGCAAAAGTTACGGAGCAATAGGGCACATGGGAAATTTATGAAAAAACTACATACACTGACTTTTTTACTCCATGCCCATGTGCCATTCGTGCGCCAACAGGATGCCAATGGCTGTGTCGAGGAACGCTGGCTCTTTGAAGCCATAAGCGAAACCTATATGCCCCTTTTAACCATGTTCGAGCGCCTGGAAAGCGATGGCATTCCCTTTAGTATTGCCCTATCGCTGTCGCCCCTGCTCTGCCAAATGCTCGCCGATCCGGCAATTCAAATGCGCTATGTGGAACATCAGGACCGGCTTATTGCCTTTGGCGAGCGGGAGCTTATTCGATCGAAGGATAGAGCCGACGAACAAAGCCTTGTGCAGATGTATTTAGACCGGGCCGTAAATGATAGGGCGCGCTTTGTGGAATACTACGGCTCGAATTTATTAAATGCCTTTGCCCATTGGCAAAGAAAAGGCTTTGTGGAACTTTTAACCAGTGCCGCCACTCACGCCTTTATGCCCTTTTTAGTAGATAGCCCGGAATCGCTGCAGGCTCAGGTTGAGCTGGCAATACATTCCCACCGCAGTTTTTTTTCTAAAAACCCCGCAGGTTTTTATCTGCCCCACCTTGCCTGGTTTCCCGAGGCTGGCGAACTCCTGCGCTCCTATGGCCTAAGCTACACCGTGGTCGAAAGCCATGGCCTTTTACATGCAAAGCCATGTCCCACAAAGGGCACAATGGCCCCCGTTCAGACAGCCGGTGGCCTGACCGTGTTTGGACGCGATTACCAAGCGACTCGCCAGATTTTCGACAGCGAGGAGGGTTTTATTGCCCATCCGGCTTTCCGAGATTTTAACTGGGATGCCGGCTACGAGTTGCCCCTGGAGGCCTTAGTGCCCCTTTTAGAAATCGAAAACATCCGTGGCTCCAGTAGCTTTAAATATCGCGCCAAGGGAACAAAGGGTGCCGATGCCCAAATTTATAGTGTAGATACGGCATTGCAAGAGATCGATGGCCAAGTTGATGCCTTTTTAAACTCCTGTCTGGCCCAGATGGCCGCCTACGAAGCAGAGCTCGACACGGTTAGCAATATCTTTTGCGCCTTCGACGCCGAGCTCTTTGGGCACCGCTGGTACGAGGGCATACATTTTTTAGAAAGGGTGTTCCGGAAAGTCTATCGCTCCCAAGATATCAGACTGATAAAACCCATCCACGCCATTGAGCTGTTCGCCGAAAAAGAGGCGGTCGATATTCACCCCAGCAGCTGTGGGCGCTGTGGCTATAACGAAAATTGGCTCGATGTCTCTAACGATTGGACCTGGCGCCATATTATACAATGTGCAAAAAGGCTGACCGATTTGACCAAACGGTTCCCCGACGAGACGGGCCTAAAGGAGCGGACCTTAAACCAGGCCACTCGCGAGGTCCTGCTTGCGCAGTCGGCCGACTGGCAGGATTTAATGCGCGAGCGCATTGCCCCCGACTTTGCCAAACGGCGCTTTGAATCCTTTATACAAAACTTTATTACGGCCTACGAATCCCTGGGGAGCAACTACGTGAGCACCGATTGGCTGACCAAACTAGAGCGACGCGATAATATTTTTGATAGCATCAATTATCGGGTATTCAGCGAAAAAACATAGCCTATTTAGGAAAATTTGCCAAAACAAATAAATGAATCATACTATATGTATGAAAATATATTCTTTATTAATAATTTTTAGCTTGTTTTTATTTGGGGGAAACTCCCAAGTTTTTAGCCGAGAACCTAAGGCAGAGCCCCGCCGACAGGTTCTTATGCTCTATTCTTTTTCGCGCTGGACAAATTGGCAAAAACAGATAGTAAAGGGCTTTGACGCGGGCTTAGAAGAGGCCGGTGGGCAGTTACAGCCCATCATCTATGAAGAGAACTTGGACTCCGCCCGTCTAATTGATGGCCAAGATGACGAAGTTCTCATTGCCTATTTAGAAGATAAATACGCTGGCATACCATTTGATATGCTTATTGCCGAAGGGCAGGCCGCTGGTGAATTTCTATTCAGGAATCCGAGCTTTTTCCCCAAGGTCTCGCGCTATGCCTTAAATTTTTTAAAGTTTCCCCAACTGCCGGCGGGGCGGGGAGATGAGTTTACCTTTGAAACCATCGTTACTCCTGATATTTTTATTGGCAAAATTAAAGAGCTTTTACCCAATGTAAACCGCGTAATTGCGGTAGTGGACAATTCTCCTATGGGGAAAAATGCGGAGCAGTCTTTTCGCAATGTAAATGATACGGGCAGGGCACTGCCCTTTATAGAAATATGGAACAATTTTACTGCTAGCGAACTGTACGAGCGGGCATCTAAACTGCCCAATAATTCTATTTTACTTTATACCCCACTCATCACCGATAGAAAGGGGGAGCTTTTGGACTCTGCCCAAATAGCTACAACATTGGCCAAAAACGCCTCGGTGCCGGTATTTACCCCCTTCGACTCTCTTATAGGCATAGGCCCTCTTGGCGGCTTGGTAAGCAGTGGCTATGAGCAGGGGAAGATAATTGCACGGCTTGCCCTGTTTGGTGCCGCTGGTCTTCCACCGAGCCAGGCAGCCTACGAGGAGGAGATAAGCCACTATCTCTTCGATGCGGCGGCCTTAAAACGCTGGAAAATTAAAATACCCGCCAATTTTGGCAAATATCAACTTGTAAACGTTCGCATAAGTTTTTTTAAACGACATTGGCTGGCATCATCAATAAGTATTTTCTTGATTAGCCTATTTGGGGTGCTCAGCTTTCTTTTATGGCGGGCAAGCAAGGTACGCAGTGTATTTTTAAAACAATTAAAATATGAGCAAAAACTTTTAGAACAGCGGGTAGAGGAGCGCACCAAGGCCCTGAGCCACATAAACAAGGAATTGACCAGAGAAATTGCCGACCGTCGGCAGGCAGAAGCGCAGGCGTATAAATTGGTCGAAGAAAAAACAACGCTCCACAAAGAATTACAACACCGGGTTAAAAATTCAATTAGCTTAATTTCTAGCTTAATTAATCTTGAATCGCACAATACGCAGAATACCGAGGTGAGCCAGATTTTGCACAAACTGGAGTCGCGGGTAAGCTCCCTGGCCTATCTGTATGAGGTATTATTTCATGCGGGCGAATTGGAAATGGTGGAAATGGCCAGCTATTTAGGTATTATTGTGGATACCGTGGGCGATAGCCTTGGGGCAGATGTGCAGGGCATTGTCATTAAAAAGAATTTTGAGCCCTTCTCGATGTCGGTTAAGCAGTCTCTCTCCCTGGGCCTAATGGTAAATGAATTGATAACCGACAGTATTCGCCATGCCTTTATAGGGCGCGAGAGCGGAACCATAGAAATTTCTGGGCGCCAAAGGGATGCCCGCTTTATTTTAGAGATAAAGGACGACGGCATTGGCCTGCCAGAGGGCTTTAATTTAAAAAAATCCAAGGGCTTTGGCCTGCTTTTAGTGGATCTTCTTTGCCAGCAGTTGAACGGAAATATTAGCCTTGGCAAGGCGATGCGTGCCAGTGCAAAGAGAGGACCGGGGGCACGTTTTCTATTGAGCATTCCGGTAGAATAAAAAAAAACGAAAAGAGTTATTAGCTCTTTTCGCTAAAATATATCGGGCAACCGGGACTCGAACCCGGGACCCCAAGTCCCCCAGACTTGTACGCTAGCCAACTGCGCTATTGCCCGTTTTAATTCCTCCCCCCGCCTTGTGCGAGGGGACGAGTGGACAATAACATAAAGCGAGTAAAAATGTCAATCGAATTGAATTTTTAAATGCGTTGACCGCCCCCGCTCTTAAGGATATTATTAAAATGTGAGCGATTTAAATCGGCGTCGCCTGGCTGCGTATAAAAAAACGGGCAAAAAAACAGAGAAGACTTCCCC
>CAZBJJ010000019.1:9288-34727 GCA_964492245.1 uncultured Spirochaetales bacterium
AGATGCCCAGACCCCCAGCAGTAACGAGGGCTTATCCTCCCGTATTCCCCCCATCCAAGCAGCCCCCCCCAATACTAAGGCCAATAAAGACGAAGGTTTTTATAAGACAACATTGGAAAGCAAATATCGCAAGGTGGCAAAGTTCCTTGTTTTAATAGGCAAGGACGAGGCGGCCGGCATCCTCTCTCGCTTAGATCCCAAGCAGGTAGAGGAAATTAGCCGGGAAATAGCCGGTATTTCGCGTATTTCCAACGACGAGGCAGAAAAAATTTTGGCAGAGTTCCGAAATATGCTGGCCGACGGGTTTTTAAAGACAACTACCGCCCAGGGGGGTACCGATGCCGCCCGAGATATTCTTAACAGGGCCTTTGGCAAAGAGGCGGGCGAGGCAATAATAAAGAAAACTGTTCCCTCGGGGGGACTTAAGCCCTTCGATTTTTTAGAGGAATACGAGGGGCAACAGATTGCCCTTGTCCTTGGGGGGGAATCTCCGGCCACCATTGCCCTTATTTTAGCTAGGGTCAGTCCAACATGCGCTGCAAAGACTATAAAGCATCTGGACAAGGAGCGGCGCAGCGATGTCCTTAAACGCATTGCCAGCTTGGCTGCGGTTTCGCCGGAGGTCCTGGGAATGGTGGCCTCAGCCTTGCGCGAAAAATTTACTGCAATTGGGCGGCAGGATAGCGATGGTATCGACGGGCGCTTTGCCCTGGCAGAAATTCTTAAACGCTCCGATTTTAGCTTTGGCGAAAAATTATTGCAGGAGCTCCATGGCATCGATCCAAAACTTGCAGAGGATATACAAAAGAAAATATATACCCTAGACGATATTGTCCGGGCAAACGACCGCCCCCTGCAGGAATACCTGCGCAGTATGGATAATAGCAAGATTGTCCTGCTCTTGCGGGGCAAAAGCGAGGCCTTCCAGACAAAAATTCGTGCCAACCTCTCTAAAAATCGCCGCATTTTAATTGATGAAGAAGACGAAAATCTAGGTCCCCTGCCCAGGGTAGAGGTCGAAGAACAGGCAAATATTTTTTTAACCTGGTTTCGCAAAGCCCGGGAAGAGGGCAACATTGTTCTTGAAGAAGATGCACAGGAATATGTTTAACAGCTTAAGGAGTTTTCATGAACGAGGGGCAGAATAATACAGAATTGCCAAAGAACGAATTAAAAATAGGGGATGAGCTTTTCGGTTTTAAATTGATGGATATAAGCCCGCTTCCCGAATATCAGGCCCTGGGCATTTACGCCCAGCATAGAGCCAGTGGCGCCGAGGTCTTTCACCTATTAAATACCGATGAAGAGAATCTCTTTTGTTTTGGCTTTCAAACGGCCCCCCAGGATTCAACCGGTGTGGCACATATTTTAGAGCATGCCGTCCTCTGTGGTTCCAAAAAATATCCGCTCAAAGATAGTTTTATCACCCTGGCCCAGGGCAGCTTGCAGACCTTTTTGAACGCCATGACCTATCCCGACAAGACCCTGTACCCCGGCAGCACCATCAACCGTCAAGATTATTTTAATATGATGTCCGTCTATGGCGATGCCGTGTTCAACCCGCTGTTGCCTAAATGGGTCTTTGACCAAGAGGCCTGGCGCATGGAAGTCGATGCCCAGGAGCAGGTGAGCATTAACGGTATCGTCTACAACGAGATGAAGGGCAATTACTCTTCGGCAGAATCGATTGCGGGCGATTTGGCCAAGAGTTTAATCCTGCCCTCAGGGCCCTATCGCCACGATTCTGGAGGAAACCCCGACAATATTCCCCAATTGACGCATAAAGACCTCTTGGATTTTCATAAAAAATATTACTGCCCCGCCAACTGTCGCATCTTTCTCTGTGGCAATATTGATACAGCCGAACAGCTGCGCTTTTTAGACAGGGAGTTTTTTGCTCAATTGCCTGCGGGAAAACCCGCCCCACCAATTGGCCTTGAACCCCGCTGGTCGACACCAAAGCGCTTTAGTCTGCCCGCCCCGGGAGAGGAGACCTCCGGCTCAATTGCCATAATCTCTTGGCTCTTAGGCGATGTGAGCGATGTCGATGAGCGCCTGTTGTACCAGTTTTTGGGCGAACTTCTTTTGGGCCACGAGGGCTCTCCCCTTGCGCGGGCACTTGTCGATTCGCAAATAGGTGAAGACCTAGCCCCGGTAAATGGCAGTCAGTCAGGCCTGCGAGAGGGGGTTTTTTCTGTATCCCTGCGCGGAGTACCCCAGGAGCGTATTGGCGAATTCGAAGAGCTTGTCTTTTCCACCTTGCAAAAACTTGTGAGCGAGGGAATTTCCGCAAAGGACATACAGGCCACCCTTTCGCGGATAGAGTTTTCCAACCGAGAAATTCAGCGGGCCGGCGGTCCCTATTCCCTTGTGCATATGAATCGCTCCTATGCAGCTTGGCTCCACGGTAGGCATCCAAGTAGCACATTGAGGGTTCAACCCGCTCTGGCCCGCCTGCGCCAGCGCCTTGCCCAAAACGAGGGCTTTCTGGAAGAACAAATAAAAAAGCTTTTTTTGGAAAATTCTCACCACGCCTTTATCGAGGTCCAAGGCAAAAAGGGATATTCGGAAGAGGTCGAAAAAAAGCGGCTAAAAGCTATCAATCTGCGCTATGCCGCGCTTAGACCCGAAGAAAAAAGTGATATAAAAAAAGCGGAAGAGGCATTACACCTGGCACAGTCGAAGGTGGAAAGCGATAGCGAACGGGCCTGTATTCCCCATTTAACAACAGAGGATCTTAGCCCCGTATATCCCAAACAGGCCTTTGAATTGTCGGAAGGCCAGGGCCTGCCCATTGCCATGAGCCCCGTGCACACAAATGGCATAAGCTATGTAAACCTTCTTTTGCCCTTAGACAGGGTCGCTGTCGAAGATTATTACTGGCTGCCTCTTTTTTCCCGATTTTTAACTGCCGTCTCGGTGGGCGATTTAGATTATGGGCAGGTTGCCACCCAGAGAACTCAGCTGTACGGCAATTTTTTTACCTATGCCTCTTCCAGCCAACCCCTTCCCGGGGCCCCCCAGAGCCTTGCCTTTCCCAGTGGCATTTTTGATGTGGGCAATCGCGATTTTTTTTATATACGCATGAGCTTTTTAGACGAGAATACCGACCAGGCCTTGGCCTTTGCGCGCCAGAGCCTAGAGCTGGCCTGTTTCGACGATAAAAAACGCCTGAACGACATCCTGCTGGAGGCAAAAAACAACAGCGAACAGTCTTTGGCCATGAACGGTGGGCATTGGGCCTACTTGCGGGCCAGTAAGCGGATAACTCGCTCAAAGGCCATTGGCGAAATATGGTCCGGCCTGAGCCAGCGCAATTTTATCAATCAACTTTCCCAAATATTTGAAGGGGAGGGAAAGGCCAAAGTGGCCCATTCGAGCTTAAAAAACATAGGCGATTTTTCTTCTATAGTGGTAAAGCTAAACTCCTTGCGCAAAGCTATATTCGATGCCGGCCTTCTTGCCCACCTTGTGGGTGAAAAAAAACAGTGCACAAAGTTAAAACAGGCCATTGTTCAGAATTTCGCCGATTTAGGCCCCCCTCGCCCGCGCGATACCGCAAAATACCAGGAAGAAATATGGCAAAACCTTATTTACGACAATAAAAGCCAAGACGAAGTCTATGTTTCGCCAAAAAGCCAAACCAGTTTTTCGGCATTTTTATTTCCCGCCTCTGTTGTGGGCCAGAAAAGCTTTGCCGCCGAATTGGTCTTGGCAAATTATTTGAGCACCGTGGTTTTTTGGGAGGAAATTCGCATGAAGGGTGGGGCCTATGGGGCCTGGGCCTATACCAGCGGTATCGACGCTCTTTTTAGCTGTTCGAGTTATCGGGACCCCGATCCGGCCCGCAGTATTGGTGTATTTAAAAGTGCCTTGGATACACTTGCCCAAAGGCCACTTTCTAGTGCCGAGCTGGAAAAGACAATTATAGGCGCCTATTCCAGCGAAACCGGGCCTAAGACGCCTCGGGCCCAGGCCTTTGGGACCTTTGTTCGACGAATCAATGGTATTTCGCCGGAGATTCGCGATAAAAAGCTTTTGGATATGCTGAACCTTTCGCCAGAGGAGCTGCGCCAAGCGGCCCAAAACCTGCTAAAGGCAATTGATTCTGCCAATTATGCAGTTTTTACCACCCCGGGGCAGGCAGAGGAAATTGGCAGCGCTTTAGAGCTATTGCCCAAAGAGGTTTAGGCAAGCCCTCGTCTAAAGGTCTTTAGGCGAGGGGCCCTTCGCCATCATCTGGCTCATCTGGCGGTGTTCCTCGGCCACCTCTTCCAGTAGGTCGCTCACCTTCCACTCTCTGTTTGTTGCGGTGGCCATCGAAAAAGCCATGTTGCCGGGATCTATGCCGGCCTCCTTTGCTACAGCCTTGCAGGCTCGCATCATTTTAACCACGAGCTCTTGGTCCATGCCACTAAAAAAAACTACGGGTGTTTCCATTTTCCTAGTATAGCATTGCCGGCGCCCTCTGTCTTTGAGTATCTTATAATCAATATGAATATTGATGCATTTACCTTAAAAGCCCAAGAGGCCCTGAGTAGCGCCCTGGGCCTTGCCCAGCGGGGCGATCAGAGCCAAGTCGAAGTCGAACACCTGTTATTGGAACTTATCGAACAAGAGGGTGGCATTGTAGCCCCTCTTTTAGAGCGCATTGGAGCCAATACCCAGGCCCTATTACAGGAGCTTAAACAGAGCATTGCCCAATTGCCCAAGGTCTATGGCGAGGCGGCACATATCGGCTATGCCCCAAATCTTTCTAAAATTTTAGCAAAGGCCGAATTAGAGGCCCAGAATTTAAAAGATGAATATATTTCCACCGAGCATATTCTATTGGCAATGCTTGCCTCCGGTACCCGCATAGCAGGCCTCCTTAAAAATTATGGAGTGAGCCAAGAGGCCATTTTGGCGGCATTAAAAATGTTGCGGGGCAATACTCGCGTTACCGACCAGAGCCCCGAAGACAAATTCCAGGTCCTCGATAAATATTGCAAAGATTTAACCGAGCTGGCCCGCAAAGAAAAACTGGACCCCGTTATTGGGCGCGATGAAGAAATTCGACGCGTTATGCAGGTGCTCTCGCGGCGTACTAAAAACAACCCCGTTTTAATTGGCGAGCCGGGGGTGGGCAAAACAGCCATTGTCGAAGGCCTTGCCCGCCGCATTGTGGCTGGGGATGTTCCGGATAGCTTAAAAAACAAAAAACTTTTGGCCTTAGATTTAGGCTCGCTGGTAGCTGGGGCTAAATTTCGGGGCGAATTCGAAGAGCGATTAAAGGCGGTCATTCACGAGGTACAGGCGGCCGAGGGTTCGGTAATTTTGTTTATTGATGAACTGCATACCCTTGTTGGGGCGGGGGCCGCCGAGGGATCTATGGACGCCTCGAACCTTTTAAAACCGGCCCTGGCGCGGGGAGAACTGCGGGCAATAGGGGCTACCACCCTCGACGAATACCGCAAATATATAGAAAAAGACGCCGCCCTGGAGCGACGCTTTCAGCAGGTGCTCTGTGCCGAGCCCTCGGTTGTGGACAGCATTGCCATACTGCGTGGCCTTAAAGAGCGCTACGAGGTGCACCATGGGGTGCGCATTAAAGACGAGGCCCTTGTGGCGGCGGCCACCCTCTCGGATCGCTATATTACCAGCCGCTTTTTACCGGACAAGGCCATCGACCTCATGGATGAGGCGGCCAGCCGACTTAAAATGGAGCTGGAGAGCCGCCCCACCGAATTGGATAAAATAGAGCGCCGCCTCTTGCAACTTTCTATAGAGCGCCAGGCCCTTGCCCGCGAAAAGGACAGCTCGAGTAAGGAGCGCTGCGAAAATTTAGAGCGCGAAATTGCAAATCTTACCGCCGAACGGGATGCCATGCATGCCCGCTGGGAAGCAGAGCGCATAGAAATAGATCAATTGCGCGAAGTAAAACAGCGCATTGAAGAACTTAAAATAGAAGAGGCCCGCTGGGAACGCGAAGGAAATCTTACCAAGGCCGCCGAGGTAAAACATGGGCTTATTCCCGAGGCACAGCGAAAATTGGCCGAGATTTCTCGGCGCATAGAAGAAAAATCTGCCGAATCGAATCTTTTACGCGAGGAAGTTGGCGAAGAAGATATTGCTCGGGTGGTTTCCACCTGGACGGGCATACCGGTGGCCAAGATGTTGGCAGCAGAAATGCAAAAATACCTTGAGCTCGAAGAGGTATTGGAGCGAAGGGTTGTGGGCCAACACCCAGCAGTGGTGGCAGTCGCCGATGCCATTCGGCGCAACAAGGCCGGCCTTTCCGACGAGGCAAAACCCCTGGGCTCCTTTTTGTTTTTAGGTCCCACCGGTGTGGGCAAGACCGAACTGGCAAAGACCCTGGCCGAATTCCTCTTTAACGAAGAGCGGGCCCTAACGCGCATCGACATGAGCGAGTACGGCGAAAAACACTCGGTAAGCCGGCTCATCGGGGCGCCCCCGGGCTATGTGGGCTACGATCAGGGCGGGCAACTTACCGAGGCCGTTCGCCGGCGCCCCTACAGCGTTATTCTCTTTGACGAAATAGAAAAAGCCCACCCCGAGGTCTTTAATGTCTTTTTACAGGTTCTGGATGATGGCCGCCTGACCGATGGCCAAGGTAGGGTGGTGGATTTTAAAAATGCCATTGTCATAATGACCAGCAACCTTGGCTCGGATTTAATTTTAGCCAACGAGGATGCCAAAAAGACCCGCGAAAAATTATTGGAAATGTTAAAACTCAATTTTAGGCCAGAATTTTTAAATCGTATTGATGAGACTGTTATTTTTAACCGCCTCGGCCGAGAAGAAATATCTAGTATTGTGGATATTCAATTAAAACGCTTGCAGGAGCGCCTGGCCGACAGAAAGCTCAGCTTAAAAGTAAGCAATGCGGCAAAGACCTTTTTAGGCAATGTCGGTTACGACCCCCTGTATGGGGCCCGGCCCTTAAAGCGGGCAATTCAAAACGAATTGGAAAACCCATTGGCTAGGGCAATGTTGGCGGGAGAATTTACCGAGGGCGATACCGTGTTAGTCGACCACAGCGAGGGGGAGAGTTTGCGCTTCGCAAAAAAAGCGGCATCCTAATAATGATTGCGGTGGCCAGGCTGCCAGCTAATTGCCTTCGCGAATTACCGAGGGATGGACGACAAAGATTAGCCGCCCCTCTTCTAAGAGGCTGCGGTTCTGAGTGTTGGAAAGAATGCGCTGGCTGTCGTCCAACGAAATTATAGGATCGGTGGCATCAATGCCAAAGAGAGCACTGGCAATAATAAACATGGGGTCCTGGCCAACGAAGTTTTCCCAGTTTTCTGCGGAACTGCGTTGGCTATAGTGCAGCATCCCTTGCTCGAGGGCTATATGGGGCTTTACCATATGCCGCTCCCAGATAAGGTTCATCTCGCTGTCCCAAATTTTGGGGAAAAAACAGGGGCGCGCCAAGGCAGCTCGCTTGGTCCCATGAATCGGAAGGCTTTCATCGACAAAGACAACAATGCCCGTATAGGCCCTGGTGGCGCTACCTCGGTGGGCGCGGGGGGGTCTGGTGGAAGTCCTGTGGCGAACTAAAAAAGAATGGGCGTTTTTTAATTCTATAATATAATTGCTCTGTAAATTGTCCTGCGCCAAATCCAGGACCGATCCCAAGTTTTTAGCTGAATTCGAGAACTCCGTTATAAGCAGGGGCGAAATACTTCCCTGGTGAATTAAATTTTCGATGCTGTTCGACGAATCGACCCGCAATTTTAAAATTACCGCCTCCATAAGCGAGGGGAATTCGAGTTTTATCTGCTCTTCCAGCTTGCTCCTTGCCCCGGGAAGCTTAAATCCTTCCTTGGCATAATTGTACTGGAGCTGGACAGAGAGGATGCCGCTTTCCCAGTCGTTCAGGTATTTTACTTCGATGTGTTTGTTTTCGGCAAAGAGGCTGGCCAGCGTATTTGTGGCAAATAAAAGGAGTAAAAAGCAGAAACTCAGCCGGCTTTTAGGGACATTCTTAATCATTGCACTTCAAGTATCGGAGTTTTAAGCTGCTGACCTTCGCGAATAATCGAAGAAAGCTCAATTTTATTTTCGCTAGCCAGAAGTTCTGGGTCTACCCCATGGGCAAGGGCAATGGACCAAAGGCTATCCCCTTTTTTTATGGTGTAATTGCCGTTAAAGCGTATCGCCATCTGGGCCTGTGCGGTCCTGCTGTATGGGCCAACCTCTTTAAGCGCGGGGACTAGGACCTTCTGTCCAAGTTTTAAAAAGCGGGCCTGTATTCCCGGGTTGCTCTGCTCGATGGCCGCCACCGAAATGCCATAGTGGCGCGACAGGGCAGAAAGGGTGTCGCCACTTCTAATAAGATGAATATAGTAGTGGACAAGTTGAACATCTTTGCGCTCGAGGGCGGCCTTAGCTTTTTCGTAGTCTTCGCTGCGAACTTTTAATTGATAGCTCTTATCCGGTGGGCTCACCCCCCAGGTGAGTTCCATATTGCCCCATTCTAAATATTTTTTATCCAAGCCAGCCGTCTGGGCCAAAAGGCCCAGGTCGACACTGCGTCCAGGGCTTATGCGCTGCCAAACAGGAGATTCGGGCCAGCCAAAATCCAGGCCATATGTCTGGGTATTGGAGAGAATGTGGCTAATGGCTCTGAACTTGGGCACATAGTGGATAGTCTCCTTTTTTAAAAAGCCCCTGTCGCAGAGCTGCTGGTAATCTTTAGTCTTTGCGCTGGCAACTGCCCGGCGCACAGCTCCCAGGCCCGCATTATAGGCTGCCAGAGCGAGCTGCCAGTCGCCTAAGTCAACATAGTTTTCATTCAGTTTGCGCAGTGCACCGTCGGTGGCCTTCCAAAAATCTCTTCGCTCATCCAGCCACTCCGTGGTGCTTATGCCAAAGGGGGCAATGCTGTTTTTCATAAATTGCCAGAGGCCGACAGCCCCCGATTTACTAATTGCCTTGGCGGTAAAAGAGGACTCTATAACCGGCAGCCAGGCCAATTCGGGGGGCATATTGTAGTGGGCCACCGCCTGGCGAATATGGCCCATCCAGGGCTCGGAGCGCTCAATTACCGCTTTAAGCCAGAGTTTACCGGCATTGCTCGAATAATGCTCAATATAGTGTTGGTACAGCGAGGAGTTTTCCCCATTTATAGAAAGCGCTTTGTCGTGCAGCCCCTGATGTATTGGTAGCGGTTTTTCGCTATCCTGCCTAAAGGCAGTCTGGGTTCGTTGGGGGCGGGCAAGGGGTTTTTCTGCTTCGGTATGTTCTACCGACTGGGAAAAAAGGGGAGCAGAAAGACATAGGCCCACTGCTGTGAAAAAAACTAAAATTCTCGGTCGCAGATACATCATATTAAGTCTTCTCCCCATAAAAAACACCGGCCCACTCCCAGTGCCCATGGACAGAGCTGTCTGCCGGAAAATTGACCTTGCGAAAATACAGATACCAAACCGATATATTTTGCGACCAACCCGAGGTCCGCAGCCAGGCCTCCTTGGCGTTCGAGTCGGGGTCAAGCCTGCTCTCGCAATAGATATTGGTGCCCTTTAGGAGGTCCGAGAAATTTATATCCTGTTGTTCGCCGATGTTTTCTGGGTCCTGTCCCCAGGACAGGGCATGAAAATTGACCTTGGCCATCAATTTAGATAAATTTCGTACATTCCCGCCAGCTATTGCTTTTTTTATGTCCAGGACTAGCCGGTCCAGTTTTTCGTAGACCCAGTCCTTCGATGAATTGTTAAAATCGACAATGTTTTTAGCATAGGAAAAGGCAGCGGAATCTCGGTTTAGAATGCCACCATGATGGTTCAGATACTCGGCATAGGTTTGCAGGGCCAAGTCCCACTCACCAGCTGCCTCGTAGGCCTTTCCCAGCGAAAACCAGACATCGTTGGTGTCGATGGAATCGGGAAAGCGGTCGAGCAACTCTTGGTAACAGGATATTTGTCTATTCGAATCCTGTATCATAGTGGCCAAAAGCTTTAAACTTGCCAGATGAATTGACTGCCCATTTAAAATTAAGTCGGGATGATTTTTTATAATGCGATTCAGATAAATTTCGGCAAGGGGCTCTGCCCCATTTTTTAGGTGTACCCAAGATAACATAAGCAGATACCAGGCGTTATAGACATCGTCGGGATGTTCATAGACGGTTTGCAAAAGAAAGTTGCTAAGTTTATTGTCCTTGCCCTCTTTTTGATACAGGTTGCAAATTTCCCGGTTAATACAAAAACGATATTCGGAATCGGATCCGGCGTTTTGCAGAAGTGCAAAAAGGTCCCTCATGGATTTTAAATTTTCTTTATTCACCGAAGTATAGTAGTTTGCAAGGTTTTTATTATCTGCGATATTTCTTTCCAGCGCATAGTTATTGGTCTGAATTGAACAGGAAACAAGAAAAAAGGTCAAAGAAAGGCAGAAGACCACAGAGTGCGCAAAATATCTCATGACAAATAATATTATCATGCCAAAAGCCTGTTGGCAAGACGGGCCTTTGGCCGATATAATAGATATCTATGCAGACTTCCGATAATCGAAATTTAAGTGCTGAACTTTCCTTTATTCTAGGAACAATAATTGCCCTTGTTGGTGTAACTGCCCTTATTTATTCTGCAAATTCTGGGCGGCTTTTTACTCTTATCCTGGCGGCAGCGCTTTTTACTACCTCTTTAATTTTTATGCGCCTGGCCTTAATTTTACGACGCAGCCAGCGGTATTTTTTCGTCTCTATTTTTCTCCTGTTTTCCGCGTTTTTTCTTGCCCTCCAGCTCTTTGGTTTTTTAAATGCACCCATAATTAAACTTTGGCCCCTGTTGGTTATCAATGTCGGTATTTCTTTTTTTTCCGCAGGGATATTTACCTGGCGAAAAATAAGATTTTCTTTCTTAATTCCCTCAGTTGCCTTTTTGCTGATGGGCCTCCTCTTCCTTCTTTTTTCGCTGGGACTCGTTGGTTTTTCTTTTAAGGCATTTTTTCTCCAATGGTGGCCCGTGCTCCTTATTGCCTGTGGGTTTTTGCTTTTAATTGCCTCTTTGAGTGAACGGCAAAAATGATTGAAAAAACCTGGCCTCTCTTTGTTTTTATACTGATTGAGGTCTCGGTCCCCCTTTTTTTTAGCTCCTGTAAATCTGAACCCCCAGTGAGCGAGACGCCCATAAACATTGTTGCCAATGGCAGTCAGGTAGAAACTAAAAGTACGGGTACCGGCCTGAGTGCGGAAATTCGGATGCTGGTAGAACTTGGCAGTCCCTCTTCGCTCCAAAGGGCCCTGGATATTATTAGGAGTCGCGACTTAGATAACAGCGACTATGGGCGGGCAATGGGGGCGGCCGCTATTATTATCATTAAAAAACTCTACCCCGATAATGCAATTAATTTGCCCTTAGCCGACCCCCCACAGATGCACAATTACGCCCGCATAATTCGGGATTTAGAGCGCGAGGCATATACACCGCCCCTTTCGACTTCCACCGATTATTTAGAATATGTCCTGCCTTTTTTGGCATTTTTAAATCCAGCAACTCCGCTTGGGCGGCTGGATTCTGCCCTTTTAGATTTAGAAAATGCCACCAAGTTTTCCAGCACCTCGGTATTGGACCCGCTTTTTCGGGCAATTATCTACGACCGACAGGGGCAAAAAGAGCGGGCAATGGAGCTATATCGCCAGGCCCTTAGTCGTGCCCAGGACTGCTACCCAGCCAGTATAGGCCTGGCCCAGTTATATATTGGCAGGAAGGAATACCAGGCTGCCCTGGACATATATGCAGATCTTTCGGTGCGTTTTCCCGACCAGCTCCTTATAAAAAAAGAATTGGCCAAAATTTGGTTCGAGTTGCGGCAGTGGGACCGGGCCACCTCGGCCATTACCGAGGTTTTACAGCGCGATCCAAAGGATATTACTTTTTTACTTCTGCGAGCCACAAGCTTAATTGAGCAGGGCTTTGCCATTCAGGCCCAACCATCCTTAGACGCGGTGGCCACCATCGAGCCAGGCAATGCCCGCTATCTCTATTTGCGGGCCCGGGTGCAGGCAGAAGGTTTTCGCAATAGCGATTCGGCAATAAATTATCTGCGGGCCCTCCTGCGTCAGCATCCCGAGAATTTAGAGGCCACCTCCTACCTGGCAAAATTGCTACTGGAATCGGGGAAGGCAGAAAACATGCGGGAGGGGCGGCAACTTTTAGGCGTTCTCGTGGAAAAAGAGGGCAGTTCAATAATAAGCATTGAACTGGCGCTTAAGGATGCCGTGATGCGACAGGACTGGCTGGCTGCCGAAAAATTGGTTGCCCGTCTTTTGGAACAGCGCAGCGATACCGAAGACTTAAAAATTGCCTGGCAAGTGAGGGTGGGGCTTAAAAAATATCGTGAAGCCAGCGAAATAGCCCGAGAATTATTGCAAAAAGAGCCGAATTCGCCATCAATTCAATTAATTTATATTGAATCCCTGGTCAATTCGGGACAAAAGGCCGAGGCCTTAACTTTTTTACAGGAAAAATTAAAGACGGTCACCGAGCCAGAGATAAAAAGCAGTTTTTATTTTTTGCGCAGCAGTCTCCAGACCGACACCGAGGCAATGCTCGGCGATTTGCGCTCCAGCCTTTTCGAAGACCCACGAAATATAAAGTCGCTCATTGCCATGTTCGAATACTACCATGCAAAAAAAGACGAACGGCGGGCGGTCTATTATTTAAAACAGGCAATTTCAATTTCGCCCGACGACGCCCGCTTAAAGCAAATGCAGGGACAGTACTCCAATTATTTTTAATATTTCTCGACTTGGGATAATTATACATAAAAAAACAGCACAGAATGATATATTTAGCTTGCCATTTTGCTCATTTATGAGGACAATGGTAAGGTAAATAGTGGCACCGATAGGTAAAACTATTTACAGGAATTTTTTTTCAAGGAGCTATCTATGAAGAGTCTTAAAGGAAGTAGGACCGAGAAAAATCTTCTAATTGCCTTTTCCGGCGAATCACAGGCCAGAAATAGGTATACCTACTATGCAAGTGTGGCCAAGAAAGAGGGCTTTGTGCAGATATCCCAGGTTTTTAGCGAAACAGCCGATCAGGAAAAAGAACATGCAAAGCGTCTGTTCAAATTCCTAGAAGGTGGCATGTTGGATATTGAGTGGACCTTCCCGGCTGGCGTCATTGGCAACACAAGCGAAAACCTTGCCGCTGCCGCCGCAGGCGAAAACGAGGAGTGGCAGGAAATGTATCCCGACTTTGCCAAAATTGCCCGCGAAGAGGGCTATAGCACCCTTGCAACTGTTTTCGAGGCAATTGCAGTGGCCGAGAAGCAGCATGCAAAGCGCTTCGAAGGTCTAAAGGCAAATGTGGATAAGGGCTCTGCCTTTAAAAAAGATGGGCCGGTGGTATGGCGCTGCATGAACTGCGGCTATATAACCGAGGCAGATGAGGCCCCCGCCCTCTGTCCCGCCTGTGCTCATCCCCAGGCGCACTTTGAAGTACTTTTTGAGAACTGGTAAAATATCTGCCTTAGGCAAACAGGAGGGTCTTTATGACTGAACGTTCGGCTATTTACAAATGCGAGATCTGCGGCAATATTGTCGAAGTTCTCCATGCGGGTGCAGGTGAATTGGTCTGCTGTGGTCAACCAATGAAGCTGTACAAGGCAAATACCGTCGATGCTTCCAACGAAAAGCATGTACCGGTAATTGAAAAAGCAGAGAATGGTTTTAAAGTTACCATTGGCTCTGTTTTACACCCCTCAGAAGAGAAGCACTATATTGAATGGATTGAGCTCATTGCCGACGGGATATCCTATAGGAAGTTTTTAAAACCAGGCGACGAACCCTCTGTCTTTTTTGCTGTTCCCCATGCCGCAGACGTAAAAACGGTCCAAGCAAGGGAATATTGTAATCTACATGGGCTTTGGGTGGCCTAAAAATAGAGCTTAAGGAGAGCGAGTATGCAGAAGTATGTATGCGATGTCTGCGGGTATATTTACGATCCGGCAGAGGGCGATGTTGACAATGGCGTTGCCGCTGGCACCAGCTGGGAAGATGTCCCTGGCGATTGGGTCTGCCCACTCTGTGGGGCGGGAAAAGAGGATTTTTCCCCAATAGACTAATTATTTGTACGGCCATCAGTCTGGCCCATTTTTGCCAAGGCTGATGGCTATCATTTTAAAACAAGGAAGAACAAGTATGCTTGCACGCGAAAATTTTGTCTTTACTATTGGCTACGATGGCGAGTCTGCCCTTGTCGATGGGCATGCAAGGCGCCAGTACGCCCGGCTTAGCACCCTTGAGCTGGCGCAAAAAGGGCTGTTCAGAGCTGCCTGGGCTTCGGCGGTGCATGCGGAATCTGATGAAGAGAAAATACAGGTCTTAGACATATATAATGCCACCTGCAAGGGCAATTTTACTTTGGATTCCGATTTAGGGCGCCTCTTTGGTGTACATCTACTGGACAATAAAAAGGTAAAAATTATATAAAACCGCCTTATCTTGACCCATGCTAGGCCCCTATGATACCTTTTCTCCTATCCACTTTAAAGGAAGTTGACGCATATGAACACATTTTTTACTGCTATACTGCAAGTTGCAGGTAGCACCCCACCAGCCACTGGATCGGGAAGTCTTTTTACCTCCCTTATTCCCTTTGCTTTAATAATTGTTATTTTTTACTTTCTCATCCTTCGGCCTCAGAATAAAAAGCAGAAAGAGACCGAAAAAATGCTTAAATCCTTGGAAAAGGGCGATAAAATTGTAACAATTGGCGGCATCCACGGTGTTATTGTCTCTGTTAAAGAAAATTCTGTCGTAGTTAAGGTCGACGATTCTACACGCATGGAATTTAGCCGCAGTGCCATTAGCTCGGTGGTCGGCGATGCGCCGGTCAAGGAAAAAGCTGCAAAGAAGATAAAGGACAAAGACCTAGTCGAGGAAAATGCCGAAGCGGTCGAGGCGGAGGTTGTCGAAACAACGGATGCCGAAGACAGCGACAACGAATAAAAAAGAAAAAATTGGAGCATCGGAATGAGTAAACGGTATCGCTTTTTAATCATCCTTGCGGCCCTCGGTATATGCTTTGCATTTTTGTATCCGACGATCCGCTGGTACTTTTTAGTTCCCAAAGAGGATCAGGCCTTAGCCTTGGGCACTCGGGAGCAAATTAAAAGCTATTCAATGCGTAAGGCGCAGTTTGAATTGACGCAATTGGTCGACCTTGCTAAGGACAGAGAAGCTCCTCTGCCGGCCGACTTCAATTTCTTAAAAAAGAATGCAAGGGCCAATTATAAGCTTATTGGCTTAAAGGCCCCTAAAAACTGGACCGCCCATTCGGTGCTTCAGGCATTTGCCACCGAAAAAGAGGCCCTCGAGGCCATTGAATCCAAATATCGCCGGGAAGTGTTAAAACTTAAGGATGTGCATACCTCTGCTATTCAATTGGGCTTGGACCTCTCTGGGGGAATGAGCGTAATTATTCAGGCAAATCTGGATTCAATTAAGGCGCGCCTGGGCAGAGATTTAGGCTCTCAGGATAAAGAGGCCGCTTTGGACCAGGCCCTGGAAGTATTAAATAGCAGAATTGATAAATTTGGCCTAAGCGAGCCGGTAATTCGCCGCCAGGGCGATGATCAAATCTATATCGAAATTCCCGGTGCAGCAGACCCCGAGCGCATAAACTCAATTATAATGGGCAAGGGGCGCCTAGCCTTCCATATAGAAGAGGAAGAGGCCTCTGCGAAATTCAATAGTTATTATGCACAGCATCCAATGGACACCTTCGATGGCGAGGGCAATCTTTTGGATCCCAGCATTATTGCCCAGGGCAATTGGCTGGTAGGTGTCTACGATAAAGATCGCTATGGCATCGACGAATTTGTGGGCTATACGGTTATTCGCGAAGAAGTTGGCCTGGATGGAAACCATATCCAAAGTGCCATGGTCGATCGCGACCAAATGAGCGGGCAGCCCATGGTTACCTTTGTGCTGGACTCCGAGGGGGGCGAGCTTTTTTATAAGCTTACCTCTGCCAATGTGGGACGGCGCATGTGCATTGTTATGGATGACAAGGTAAAAAGCAGGGCCACCATTCGCGAGGCCATCCGCGAGCGCGTACAGCTTTCGGGTTTTGGCTATGATGAGGCGAAAAACATTGAAACTGTTTTAAAGACAGCTGCCCTTCCGGTGGAGCTTGAGCCCATCAGCCAACAGTCGATTGGTGCCTCCTCTGGTGCCGATACGATAAAACGGGGCCTCAATGCCCTGCTCGGTGGCATTGCCCTAGTCATGGTCTTCTTGCTCATATACTACAAGGGGGCCGGAATAAACGCTGTTGTTGCACAGGTTTTAAACCTCTTTATCATGCTCAGTGTTCTATCGGCCTTTAGTCTTACCCTGACTCTGCCAAGTATTGCCGGTTTTATTTTAACCATTGGTATGGCCGTAGACGCCAACGTTATTATTTTTGAGCGCATAAAAGAAGAGCTGCGTCTGGGCAAGGACAGAAAGAGTGCAGTGGAGGCTGGCTTTGCCAAGGCCTTCTGGGCCATTATGGACGGCAATATAACTACCTTTATCGCTGCGATGTTCCTGTCTCAGCTGGGCACAGGTCCCATTCAGGGTTTTGCGGTCTCGCTGGCCATTGGGGTTGTCTCCTCGGTATTTACTGCCCTCTTTGTCTCGCGCTTAATTTTTGACTTCGGCACCGAAGTGCTGGGTCAGAAAAAGCTCTCCATCTCCTGGAGGATTAAATAAATGAAGCGTATTGTTAAGTTTTCTTCGGCCTTTCTACCCGCAATCATCTTATCTACTCTGGTGGTGGTCTCTGGTATTGTGGCCTTTGTTTTAAATGGCGGTTTTAACCTTGGGGTCGATTTCCAAGCAGGCCTTATGCAAGAGGTTCAGTTTGTACCGCGGGCAATTTCACTTTCATATTCGGGGCGGGGTACGGCCCAGTTGGCCTTGGCCAGCAACCGGCTGGATATTATTATCTCGGGCACCGATATCGATAAGGCGACGCATTCCTTCCCATTCAATGCCTATCCCCGTCTGGAAGATATGGCAGATGCGCTAGAGGCCTTGGAAGGCCTTAGTATTGGCGATGTAGAGGATGGGGATGTTCAAAGTTCCTGGCTTGTTCAAAGTGCATCGCAAAACCCTCGTTTGGGCCAGAGCCCTACGGCCCTGTACTATTTAGACCCTGAAGTAGATGTATTGAGCATTGAAGAGGTCCGTGCGGCCCTCGATGGCATTGATGGTGTTGCCGTGCAAAACCTGGGTCAGAGCAATGAACGAAAATTTATGATTAGGGTTATTGACGATGGCAGCACCGAGGGCTTTGCCCAAAAAGCCAGTGAATCGCTAAGCCTTGCCCTGGATAAAGCCTTTGGGGAACATTCCTGGGCGGTTAGCCAGTCCAATTATGTGGGTTCGCGCTTTTCTAAAAACTTGACCGACCAGGTCTTTTTGCTGGTGGCCCTGACCCTTGTTTTAATTACTATCTATGCGGCCATCCGGTTTAAAATTAATTATGCATTGGGTGCGGTTATAGCAATTGTTCACGACGTTTTAATAATGATTGCCTTTATTGCTTTTTTCAAAATAGAGTTTTCTACCCTGACGATTGCGGCTTTTTTAACTATTTTGGGCTATTCAATTAACGATACCATCGTTATTTTTGACCGCATCAGAGAAAATAAAAGGCTCTATCCCGAAGAAGATAGCAAATTTAATTTTAACCGCAGTCTTACCGAAACCTTGGGCCGAACAATAATTACTTCGGCAACGACCTTGTTGGCCGTTATCTCTCTTTATATATTTACCAGCGGTTCAATGAAGGACTTTGCCTATCTTTTAATTGTAGGACTTATTGCTGGTTCCTATTCCAGTATTTTTATTGCCTCTTCTTTTGTGCTTTTTACCGAAAACCTTTCCGAAAAAAAGCGGAATAAAACAAAGAAAGTTCCCAAAGAAAAGGTAGCTAAGGCCTAATGCAAAAGCGCCCTTTAAGGGCGCTAAGGTTGCTATGGAGTTAATACGTTCTAAGGTAAATGCCTATTGTATGGGGGTGCGACGAGCACTGGACATGGCCGAAAAGAGTTTAGATGGCTCAACTGGCCCGGTCTATGCTCTGGGCCCCCTTATTCACAATCCACAGGTCTTAGAAAACCTTAGACTTCGAGGTCTTAAAACAGTAAAAGAAAGTGAACGAGAGAATATTCCCCATGGAGCTACAGCTATTATTCGGGCCCATGGGGTTTCTCCCGAAATTGAAAAAGCTCTGACCGACAAAAATATACATATTCTGGATGCCACCTGTCCTCGCGTTAAGGCCAGCCAAAAGCTTGCTGCCCGGGCCTATGAGCAGGGAAAACAGGTGTTTTTAGCAGGCGACCCTGACCATGGCGAAATTGTCGGTCTTTTAGGCTATGCCCCGGGGGCCCATGTTATTGCCAATAGAAATGCCGCTAGGGAGCTCCTTGATAATGTCTTATTTAATACTGAACCCACACTGGAGCGGCCAGCATTGCTTATTGCTCAGACAACTTTTTCTCCCGCTGAGCTTCAAGGCATTGTAGATGAATTAAGCCAAATGTTTAAAAATCTTGAAGTTGCCAACACAATTTGTCAGGCCACTGCAGAAAGGCAGAATGCCCTCTTTGAATTATTAGAAGAGGTAGAGGCACTGGTGGTAGTTGGAGGAAAGAATTCAGCAAACACCAGACGCCTGTACTTGCTGGCCTTAGACGCGGGCAAAAAGGCGGTTCACGTAGAGCAAGCCGATGAGCTGCCTGCCTGGATTTTTAAAGAGCAAAAAGTGGGCCTGGCTTCTGGGGCCTCTACTCCCGACTCGCTTTTAAAACAGGTTGAACAGGCCCTGTTAAAGCTTTAACGGGTTAAACTGGCTTCTTTAAAGGGGCCAAAATCTCTAAAAATACTATGCCTTCGTATTGACCTTTTGCCCTCATTTTTGCTAATCTATTCCTACAGCGGGCCACTAGCTCAGTAGGTAGAGCAACGCCCTTTTAAGGCGTGGGTCGATGGTTCGAATCCATCGTGGCTCATTTAAAGCAAATCCTTTTGTTAAAAGGATTTGCTTTTTTATTGTCAATTATTATTTTATGCGTACTCCATTTTCCCAGAATTCTCGGTACTCGCCGGTGTTTTCGGGGCAAATGGTGGTTACCGCTGGCCGACCATCTTCTCGGTGCAATTTTCCATGCTTCCAGAATTCCATATGGCCCTCTTTGGTTTCGACAGCTGGCCCTACTTGGCTATGTAACATGCCGTTGGTAAAACGCAGGATCATCCCGTCCAATAAACGGTCCCCATCGATTACATTGCCCTCTTCGTCTTTGATAACTTTATCCGTATAGGAATAAAATTTTGAATTGGTTTCGATCTTTTCATTGGCCATAATTCACTCCTTAGCAATATTGATCACTGGTATTGATCGAGTGTAAACCCAAGAGGGCCAAAAGGCAAATTTTTTAGCTCTAAATAAAAGCTCAACTTTAAAACTTACTCAGGTTTTCTAAGGTCCTAAATTGAGTGTTTTTTGAAGTGATGGCAGGCAAGAGGCGGGTAGGGCAATGCGCTTTAGCTTGGATTTTTGCCCCGAAAGAAGAGCAATTTCGGAGCGTTTGCAGCCAAAACTTTTACTTAGGAAGCGGATAAGGGCCTCGTTAGCCCGCCCATCTAAGGGAGGGGCATTAACCCGAACCCTTAGGCTACCGTCGCTGTGCAAAAGAATTTCGTTTTTCGATGCACCTGGCACAACCCTGATAGTAAGGGTAAGGCGGTCGGCATCGAGCTGCCAAGGTTTTTCCATAGTAACTAGCCTTCCAATGCCCTTCTTTCGGCGGGAAGCCAGACTTCGCGCCCAAATTCAAACTCTATCGAGGCAAGGGAGGGGCTGTGGCCATAATGAAGAAGGGCATTGCACAGGTAGGCCTGGCGAATCGGTATATCGTAAAAGCTGGTCTGGGGCGCCTTGGCGGGTAGGGGGCAGAGGACCAGCAGTGGGGAGCATTTCCCTTCTGCGCGCTGCGGATTTTTTAAGGGAAGGGCTAGAACATCAAAGGCTTGGCAGAGCCTTTTTTGTTCTGGAACACCCGAGAAATGCAGGTTTTGAGGGTTTTTGCGCAAAAAACGCCCTAGCTTGCGCATGGCTTCTAGGCTCTGAGCCTGGGAGGGTTCATCAATTAAAATAAAGGGGTTAAAAATTGTAGCCTCTGCGGGAAAGGCGGTAGAAATATCAATTTGAATTTTTTTCATTGCCAATTCTTGATTCCCCGCTATGCAAATAAGTAAGCGGAAAGTAGAGGTTTTTATGGGCAATGCCTGAGGGCTCTGTTCAATTTCCATATAAGCCATGATATACTGAATGTATTAAATTCGCAAAGGATGGAAAGATGAAATACTCAAGCAGACAGCTCGCAGAAACCTTGGTGGACATCATCTCGGCTTGGGATGGGGTGGAATGTATTGTGCTAAACGAGGCGGCTTTGGGCGATACCTTGGACCCTTATTTTGCTCTTATTTTTGATGTCTATTACAGAGGGGGCATCCCCAATGCAGAGGCGCGAAAAGATTTTTATGGCAAGGCAGCTGCTGCCTTCGAGACCTCGCCATCGCAGGCTAAGGACAGGTTTTTGGTAAAGGGCCTACCCGTTCGCGTGGAATATAAGATTATTGAAAACGTGGAGGCCCAGGTAGACATTGCGGCCAACCCAGAGTCGTCGATGTGGACGATTCATCGCACGGGTACCTATACTTTTTATCGCCTGACAACTGGGGAAATTCTTTGGAATCGCTCAAATTGGATTGATGGAATGCGCGAGAAACTTTTAGCCCTGCCGAATTCTTTTTGGCTGCGCCTTCGCTCTGCATTGGAGTCGAGAATGGAGCACTATGTCTCCGATTTAGGGGCTGCCGTGGCGCAGGAGGACAATTTTCATTATTTAATTGCCTCTGCCAGTTTTATTAAGCATGCCTGCATGGTACTTTTTAGTATTAATCGATGTTTTGAGCCTTCACACCGTCTATATTTGAGTAGGATTGCCGATTTATCCAAATTGCCCACTGAGTTTTCCGGTAGGCTGGAAAGTTTTTTATGGAACGAAACAAAGATGCCTCCCGAGCGCAAATTTGCCTTGGCCCAGCTTATTGCTAAAAGTATAATGGCTTTATAAGTGTACCAAAGCTTGCACTTTTCTAAAATATAGGGGCCCTAGGGCCCCTAAAGGGCAGTTAGAGAAGGTTGAAATGCCTAAGGTGCAAGCTTCGGGGTACTATATTATTTCCACCGTCTTTATGTTTTTTTGGCGCACTATTTCCAGCCCATGTTCGAGATTTTGAACCTTAAAGATGATAATGGCCTGGCCGGTACAGCCCTCGAGTGTGGCGTAAAGGTATTCGATATTGACACCGGTGTTTTTAAAGAGCTCCATAAGATCGGCCAGGCAGCCAACCTCGTCGCCAATTTCCACTGCCATTACATCGGTAAGGCGGGCGGTAAAGCCTGCTGCATTCAGCGCAGCCACTGCTTCTTCGGTTTTGTTTACAATGAGGCGTAGAATGCCGAAGTCGGCGGTATCGGCAATCGAGATGGCCCGGATATTTACTTCAGCCTTGGCCAAAACCCGAGTTACTTCGGCCAGTCTGCCCGCATTGTTTTCTAAAAATACCGATATCTGTTGAATATGCATCGCTTTCTCCTTACATTGTGCGGCGGTCAATTACTCGCTTTGCCTTGCCCATTGAGCGTTCAATGCTCTTGGGCTCGACGAGTTTTACCTTAAACTGAATACCCAGCTTAGACTTAAGTATAGTTTCAATCTTATTGCGCAGGCTTTCAAGGGTGCGTGTTTCATCGCCAAAGAGCTCCTGTTTTACCTCTACCTGCAATTCAGCCTCGTCGAGATGGTTTTCGCCACGGGTAAGAATAATAAGGTAGTGCGGGTCGGTGCCTTCAATTTCGATAAGAGCGTGTTCCACCTGGCTGGGAAAGACGTTGACGCCCCGAATTATAAGCATGTCGTCGGTGCGGCCAAAGAGGCGATTCATACGAATGCTGGTACGTCCACAGGAACAGGTAGTATTGCGCAAAAAGGTAACATCGCGGGTGCGGTAGCGCAGTAGTGGGGTGCCCTCTTTAATGAGGGTGGTAAAGACAAGCTCTCCCTTTTTGCCGTGGGGCAGGACCTTGCCGGTGTCGGGGTCGATAATTTCGGGATAAAACATGTCTTCGTTTACGTGCAGGCCGTCCTTTGCTTCGCATTCGAAGGAGACTCCGGGGCCGGTTATCTCGGTAAGGCCATAGATATCGTAGGCGTCGATGCCCCAAGCTTCTTCTATTTCTTTGCGCATATTCTCGCTCCAGGGTTCGGCCCCAAAGATGCCCGCACGCAGTTTACAGGTGGAGAAGTCAAAGCCCCTCTCGCGCGCCTCTTCGGCCATAAAAAGGGCGTAGGAGGGGGTACAGGCGAGAATGGTAGATTTAAATGCCTGCATAACCATGAGTTGCTTTTGGGTGTTGCCCGAAGACATGGGTATGACATTGGCGCCGATACTTTTGGAGCCGTAATGGGTGCCTAGGCCACCAGTAAAAAGGCCGTAGCCGTAGCAGTTTTGCACAATATCGTTGTGGCTACCCCCTGCCCCTGCAATGGTGCGCGCCATCGATTCGCCCCAGGCGGCCAGGTCGTTGGCGGTATAGGCACCGACAACGGGAACCCCGGTCGTACCGGAGGACATGTGTATCTCTTGAATATCAGATTCTGGAGAGGCCAGTAGACCATAGGGAAAGGTTTCGCGCAGGTCTTCCTTGGTGGTAAAGGGCAGCTTTGCTATGTCGGCAAGACATTTTATATCGCGCGGGCTCACATTGAGAGCTTCCATTTTTTTACGGTAAAAGGGGACCTTGTCCCAGATTAGCTCGACGAGGTTTTTAAGACGGGCAAACTGAAGTTTTTCGCGGGCGCCCTGTTCCATAGATTCAAATTCGGGGTTAAAAATCATGTCTTTATTCCTTTTCTATCAATCTTTTGGTCGTTTATCTATTACCCTTTTAGCCTTGCCCTCGGGTACGGGAAGACTTCCCGGCTGGACAAGTTCCACATGGGGGCGAATTGATATTGATACCTGTAGCTTTTCTCTAATTTTATCTTGGAGTGCTAAAAGCGGCCTTGTGTCATCGACAAAGATATTTGGACCAACTTCTACCTTAACGGTAAGTTTATCCAGGGCGCCCTGTTTATCCACATTGATAAGATAATTATTGCCCAGTTCTGGAATGCCCATGACCACTTCTTCTATTTGGCTGGGAAAGACGTTAACGCCATTGATAATGAGCATGTCGTCGGTGCGCCCAGTTATGCGGCGGATGCGCCGGTGGGTTCTGCCACAGGGGCAGGCTTCGGTGTAAAAAGAAGTTAGGTCGCGGGTGCGGTAGCGCAAGATAGTGGTGGCTTCGCGGCAGAGAATGGTGAGTACCAGCTCGCCAGTTTCGCCATCGGGGAGGGGCTCAAGGCTGTCGGGGTCGAGGATTTCTGCAATATAGCCATCTTCCCAGAGGTGCATGCCCTCCTTTGCCTGGCATTCAAAGGCCACGCCAGGGCCGTTCATCTCGGAAAGACCGTAGGAGTTGTAGACATCGACATGTAATAATGCCTCTATGCGCCGGCGGGTGTCTTCGCTATAGGGTTCGGCCCCGGCAAAGGCCTTGCGGATGTATAAGTCTTCGCGTTTTACGCCCTCTTCCTGCATCTTTGTCTGTAGGTGTAAAAAGAAGCTGGGGGTGGCGTGGAGGACGCTGGTTTTAAAATCTTGCATCAGCTTAAATTGGCGGGCGGTATTGCCTGGACCTGCGGGAATAACGAGCATACCAATTTCCTCGGCCCCTGCATGAAAGCCAATGCCACCGGTAAATAGACCATAGGTTATCATATTCTGAAAAACATCGCTTTTAGTGCAACCGCTGGAATAGATGCTACGCCCCATAAAGGAGGCCCAGCGGCGCAGGTCTTCGCGCGTATAGTAAATGGTGGTAGGGGTGCCTGTGGTGCCGCTTGAGGCGTGTAGGCGGACAATGTCGTCCTTGGGCGAGGAAACTAGGCCCCAGGGAAAGGCAGCGCGCAGATCGTCCTTGCTGGTAAGGGGCAGGCGTTGGATGTCGGCAAGGCTTTTAATATCGTTAGGGCTTTGGATACCGCGTTTTAAAAGCTCGGGTCGGTACCAGGTGGTGGCCAGGGCCCGGCCTAAGGTTTCTTTAAGTTTTTGTAACTGGAAGGCCTGGAGTTCTTCGCGGGGAAGAAGCTCCATACGGCGGTCCCAGTATTGAAAATTCATGCCTGGCCTCCGAAGCTGGTATCTAGGCAGGAGGCCCGATCGGCCAGGCAGGCGTTAGTGCCCAAGCGCAGAGCGCGGCGGTTGGCATCGACAATATCCTGGCCTTTTTTGGCAAACATATCGCAGACCGTTGCCTCTATTTCGTCCAAGCTTAAGGGCAGCCAGGGTTGGGCAGCGCCCACCATGACCATATTGATAGCCCGCGCTAGGCCCGCTTCTTTGGCAAGGCGGGTGGCATCGATAAGGGCATATGCGGGAAAGCCGCGGATAATTTCGTGTATTTTTTCCAGCTCGGGGTAGTCATCAATATTGACGTATGGTTCTGCAGCAGATACCAGGGCTCCCTGTGGGGCAAGCCAGTCGGTGTAGCGCAGGGCCTCGACGGGTTCTAGCGAGATAATAAGATCGGCCCCGCCACGGGGAACTAGATCGCTGGCAATGGGCTTGTCCGAAAGGCGAAGATGGGCTAAAACAGCCCCACCACGCTGGGCCATGCCGTGGACCTCGGATTGCCGTACGACTAAACCCTTGTTTACTGCTGCCTTGGCAATAATTGCGGCAATGGAGAGAACCCCTTGGCCTCCGACTCCCGAGAGAATTACATCAAACTTCATAGTTAGTCTTCCTCCGTGCAGGCTGCCACTGCTCTGCCTGCTTTAATGCGCTTTTTAAGCGCTTCTACGCATTCTCGGCGGAAAATAATCACCGAAATGCCCCGGTATTCCAACTCCTTGCGAAAAGCTGCCACATTTTCTGTATGCTTTGGTTTTTTAGCTTCCATTATTAAAAGGTGTTCCTCTGGAACGCCCAGGCCCCGCACAATTTTTTCCAGGCCCTCGCTGCTGACCATACTGTCTTGGCAACCGGTCATGGCAACGCTGGAATTGTCGAGGATAACTAAGGTCATAGGGCTGTTTGCCGTTACCGCATCGATAAGGGGGGTAATTCCTGAATGCAGGAAGGTGGAATCGCCAATAACGCCCACAGCATATTGAATGCCGGCATCGCTGGCGCCCTTTGCCATGTTTACACTGGCGCCCATGCAGACAATGGTCTCGGGTACGCCAAGAGGTGGCTGGGCGCCCAGGGCATAGCAGCCAATATCGGCACAGACGGCGGTGGATTC
>CAZBJJ010000020.1:0-34487 GCA_964492245.1 uncultured Spirochaetales bacterium
GCTGGCCTCTATGCCGGCGTGTCCGCCTCCCACTACAATTGCGTCATAGTCCATTTTTATTTCCCTATACAAAATTTAGAAAACATCGCCTCTAATATATCCTCGCTCGAGGTCTCGCCTAAAATGCCACCAATGGCCCCGATGGCCTGGTGCAAATTGGGGGCAATAAGGTCGAGGGGCAACTGGGCGTCGGCCTGCTCCAGCACTTCCAACAGATGCTCCCTTGCCTGTTCTAAAAGGCCTTTTTGGCGTGCGGATGCCAGCCCCAGGGCCTGGTTTTTGTTTTCCCCGCCGGCGAGGGAGGCAAAGTATTGGCGAAAAAAATCCAGCAGGGCATCGAGCCCTTGGACGGTCTTGGTGCTAATGGGAATAAAGCCCTCTGGGGCAGCTGGGGCCCTGTCGGCCTTTGTCCACAATTTTACATAATTGAGCTGTTCCAATTCTTCTGGCAATGTGTCTATCTGCGTGGGCTCGCTGCTGCCATCTATAAGCCAGAGGACAAGGTCGGCCTCTTCCATGCGCTCCTTAGAGCGCTGTATGCCCGCAGCCTCTATTTTTTTAGCTCCCTCGCGCAGGCCGGCGGTATCGATAAGCTTAATAGGCAGGCCGTCTATATTCAACTGGGCTTCCAGCCAGTCGCGGGTGGTGCCAGGCTCGTCGCAGACAATGGCGCGCTCCTCGCGCAGCAAGGCGTTAAAGAGGCTGGACTTGCCGGCATTCGGTGCGCCAGCTAGGGCAATGCTCATGCCGTCCAGCCACAGGCGCTCCCGCTGCCAGGCCTGTAGGAGCTGGTCTATGCGGGGCAGGGCCTGCTCGAGCACATGGCGCTGGGGAAGGCTGCCCTGTATTTCCGGGTCGTCTTCGTGCAGGCCAAGACCATCGTCCTCGCTATAATCAAGATAGAGCTCGGTGGCCGCTAGACAAGTGAGCACATCCTCTTTTATGCCTTCCAGTTCTCGGCGCAATTCGCCGGAAAGGCGGCGCAGGGCCTGTTCGCGGGCGGTATCGCTGCGGGCCTGTACAAGATCCATTATGGCCTCGGCCTGGGTAAGATCTATTTTGCCATTGCTAAAGGCCCTAAAACTAAATTCACCGGGAAGGGCCTGGCGAATCCCCATTTCTTCTAAGCGGCTTAAAATGCGCCGCTGTATTAAAAGGCCACCGTGGCAGGATATTTCCAGGGATTCCTCGCCAGTAAAGGAGCGTTCTCCGGTAAAAACAGAAATAAGGACCTCGTCGATGGCTTTTCCTTCGCCATCTAAGAGGCTTCCATATACAACTGAATGCCCTGCGGCAGCGCGAAGGGTCTTTGGCCGAGAAAATGTGCCAGAGACAAGGGAAATGCAGGCCTTCCCGCTTATTCTGATAATTGCCAGCGCAGCCTGCCCCATTGCCGTGGAAATTGCGGCAATGGCATCGCTGTCGCCATACGCGCCCTGAACCATAGCCCTATTCTAGCGAAAGGGGCCCTCTGTGGCTATTGCCCGGCCTCCTTTGGCCGCCGGCCCCTTTGGCCGCTGGCCTCTGTGGCCACATCGCCATCTAGGCCGAGCTTGATAAGATTCTGGCTTTCTGGCTAAATGGGGCTATGAGAACAGAGACAGCAAAATCGAAAAATCGTTTGGCTGCGGCTATTGCTACCGGCCTGTCTTCGGCCCGCGAAAACGCCCTGCCTGGGCTCTTCCTGTGGGTATTTGCCAGCCTCATTGTTGGGGCCTATTTTTTGTTCGAGCCAGTAACCCAGGCCTTTAACGCCCTTGGCCGTTTTAAACTGCGCTGGGGCTTTTTATATTCGGCAATATCAACTGCAATTTTTGGCGGTTTAATACCATCATCCATAAGCCTTTTAATGAATAGGGGCCGGGGCCTTAAGCTTTGGCCGGTGGCCTCTTGGAAGGCCATTGCCTTTCTCTCGCTCTTTTGGGCCTGGAAGGGGGTAGAGGTCGATGCCCTGTATCGAATGCAGGCCCTGGTCTTTGGCCTCGGTGTGGATGTGCGGACCATTTTTTTTAAGGTTCTTGTGGATATGTTTTTGTACAACCCACTTTTAGCTGGCTGGACCCAGATAGTCTGCTATTGGTTTTTGGAAAAAGCCTTTCGGCCCGCCCCCGGCGAGGGCAGGCTCTTTTTGGCCGGCCTTGGGCCCCGCCTGCTTACCACCCTTATTTCCACCTGGGGCATTTGGCTGCCCATGGTCAGCCTTATCTATTCAATGCCGGCAAGCTTACAGATACCCCTATTCAATATTGTGCTCTGCTTTTGGGGGCTTATGCTTGCCAGCCTGAGTATTCGGGCCCAGGGCAAGGTAAAGGCCTAGGAGTCCGGGGCCAGAGGCCCAAGGGCCTGGGATCTTAAAAGCCCAGTTGCAATTCGCCCTTTTCGCAGATTGTCCTACTCTTGCCATCTTCCATAATTGCGTAAATGCTGGGCAGCTTAACCAGACCATCGAGGTGAATCAGGGCTGGGGCGTCTTCGTCGTAGTTGGAGCCCACCGCAAAATGGCAGGTATGAAAGGCCTTTTCGTCCTCGAGCATGGCACCGGAAATTCTTGCAGCTGGGTTAAGGCCAATGCCCAATTCCCCAATGTTCCAGGCATTGCGCGCATAGGTCTTTGCAAGCTCTGCCGACAATTTGCCACTTTCGCCAAACTCCCTTGCCAGCGCCTGGCCCTGTTTAAGGCTGGCCAAAAGCGCCTGGGCCTCGGTGCCACCTTCAATTTTTTCTATAAATCCCCCACGCACATGGCAGACAATGGGCCTATCAATTAAAATATCGCCCTCGTTTAGGCTCATCGAGCCATCGAAGGCAATAATTCCCTCTGCCGTGCCATTTTCGGGGCTGATAAAGGCTTCGCCAGCGGGCAGGTTGCCCCCATCGGCCGGCTTTTGAAAATTGCCATCGTCCAGCATTGCCAGGCGACCTTTAAGGCCCATGGCAATGTCTGTGCCCCCCGGTGCCACGATGCGCACCGAAACAGCCTGGTCTAAAATTTCCTTAATTGCCGCTGCCCGCCGGCTCAAAAGCGCATAGTCGATGGGGACTGTGCGAATAAAAGAGTCTACACTGGTTCCGGGCGACCAAAACGAACGGCAGTTTTTTTTGCCATACATCAAATAATGAAAAATATGGTCCCAGGATTTATCGCCGATTTTCCAGGGCTTTGCTATGCCCTGGCGATCCTTGCCCAATTTCTGATGGCTGAGCGAAATAACCACCTCGTATTCGGCATTAAATGCGGCAATAACGGCCTCGTCGGCAAAATCGGTCTGCGTCTTAGGCTCCTGGTACATAAGCACCGCCGTGGCACCCAGTTCCACAATGGCGCGGTACAGGGCCAGGCTGATGCGCGAGACATCTTCGCGCGGGTTGGTAATTATTAAGGCGCGCTCATGCGCCTTCATGCCCAAAACATCTTTAACGGCAATGCGCGCGGCATTTGCCAAGAGTTCTTCCGTCTTTCTGTCTAAAGGCTCAGTGCCAAAATTGATGTTTAACGTGTCCATACCACCAGTATGAAGAGGCGACCAAGGGCGGTCAAGTGTGTTAATATGGCCTATGAATATCATTTTGTTCGAGGCCGACGAGCAAACTCAAATGCTACAAAAAACTGATGTCCGGGCAAGGCATTTAAATAAGGTCTTGCGGAAAAAAGCTGGCGACGATTTCGATGCGGGTATTATTGGCGGAAAGCGGGGAAAGGGCAGAATTGAGCATATCGACACCGAGGGAAATATGCGCCTTAGTCTAAACTGTACCGAGGCAGCGCCAATAAAAAGCGGGCTAAGCCTTGCCCTGGGTTTTCCCCGTCCAATACAGCTGCGCCGGCTTTTGCGAGACCTTACCTCGATGGGCCTTTCCCGAATAGATTTAGTGCTTACCGATTTAGGCGAAAAAAGCTATCGCGATAGCAATTTGTTTCAAAACGGGGGCGACCGACAGGCAATGCGCGAAGGCCTTGAGCAGGCCCGCGACACCGTCTATCCCACGTTAAAAATATGGGCCTCGCTGGACGAACTGTTAGGCCAAAAAAACGAGGAGCAAGCCGCCTTTTTTGCTGCCGACAATGCCCCTGGGGCCGGGCCCCTATTTTCGCTCTTACAACAGAACACAAAGGAACAGCTGAATATTTTTGTTGGCAGCGAGCGCGGCTGGTCCGAGCGGGAACGCCGTCTTTTCGATGAGCACCACATTCCCCGCGCAAGCATGGGAAGCCGGGCAATGCGCACCGAATGTGCCGCCATTGTGGCAAGTGCCTTGGCACTGGAGTGTCTGGGCTTTTTAGGATAGATTTTTATTATGAATCAGGACAGGGTAAAAGAATTGCTTTTGGCCATCGAAGACGCCCCCCTAGAGTTTTCGGTTATTTTTAGTGGCAAGGCCAGCAAGCGGGTAAATGGGCTGTATAAGAATGAGGCGCGCGAAATTATTATCCACAACCGGAATTTCACCGACGACAATTTGCTGGTGTACACGGCAATTCACGAATATGCCCATCATCTGCATGCCTGCCGGCAGGGTGGGAAAATTAAGGGCCGGGCCCATACCGCTGAGTTCTGGGCAATTTTTCACGACCTCCTGGCCAAGGCCGAAGAAAAGGGCCTGTATCAGAATGTGTTTAATGTCGAGGGAGAGCTAAAAGAGCTTACCCAGATTATTAAAAAGAAGTACATGTACGAGAACGGGAATTTAATTAAAGAACTTGGCCAGCACCTGCTTAGGGCGCGCGAGCTCTGCATAGAGGCCGGGGGCCGTTTCGAGGACTATGTCGACCGCATTCTCTGCCTGCCCCGGGCCTCGGCAAATATGGCCATGAAGGTGTATCAGTATAACATAAACCCCTCTATGGGGGCGGACAATATGCGCATTGTGGCAGGTCTAAGCTCTACCGAAAAGCGCGAACAGGCGGAAGCCGCCCTATTAAATGGCAAAAGCCCCGATCAGGTGCGGACAATGGCCAGGCCCAGCCCACCGCCTTTAGACAATAGAGTAATTTTGGAAAAGGAAAAAATACGTCTTACTCGGACAATAGAGTCTTTGAACAAAAAACTGGAAGAGGTCGAAACAGCTTTAGAAAGTCTGGTTTAGCGGTGCTTTAATTCTGCCGATAGAAAAAGCATGCAATGTACTCGTCCTTTGTTTTTATGTGCCCTAGTTGTGTTTTTATCTTCCTTTGCCTTTGCCGAAACAGGACAGATAAACCCCCGTAACAGTCAGATTTCGGATGAAGCCGTCCAGGTGCCCTTGCGCCCCTTTCCCTCCCTGTATTTTACCCAGCATCTGCGCTATTTGGAGCGACAGAGACAGGGCGCAGCCTTTGTGGTGCCAGATGAGGGGGCAGCAAGGGAACAGGCTCTTTTAGATAGTTATAAAAGTTCCCTTTTTTTCAACAACGATATTTTAGCCTTTTATGGAAAACCCGCATCGCCGCGCATGGGCATTTTGGGCCTCTGGCCCAAGGAGGGCATTAAGGCGCTTTTAGATGAATGGGCCCAGGCCTACGAAGAGGTAAATGGGGGGAAAAAAGTGCTCAAGGCCTTTTATATTATCTATGGCACCGTCTGGCCGGAGGGCGAAATAGGCATTTTAAATGATGGTATAGTAAAAGATTATGTGGAATATGCATTAAAAAATGATATGCTCGTCTATTTGGACCATCAGATTGGAAAATATACGGTGCAAGAGGCAATGGAAAAGCTTTTGCCCTGGTTGCGCTACGAAAATGTGCATCTGGCCCTCGACCCGGAGTGGCGGACCCTTCAGCCCATGAAAGAGACTGGCTTTGTCCAGGCCGAGGAGTTAAATCGGGCCCAGCAGATAATGCAGGATTATATGCTGGAACACAAAATTCCCGGCGAGCGCCAGTTAGTTGTACATCAATTTAAACCCCAAATGATTCGCAACCGCGCTAAAATTCGCAGCAATTTTCCCCTGGTGCGCATTGTACAGTGCATGGACGGTTTTGGCTCGCCGGCTTTAAAGCGGCTTACCTACCGCATAAATAACGAGGGGCGGCATATCCCCGTGCAGAGTTTTAAGCTTTTCTTTAAGTCGCAATTTCCCGCTGCCGGCTACGATAGCCCACTTATGGACCCCCAAGATGTAATGGCCCTGGACCCGCGCCCAGGTCTTATTATTTATCAGTGATAAAACTGTTCCCGCTAAGGGTGTAAAAGCGCATTTTTAGCATGGCAAGCATGGGCTGGGCAAATGCTTCGTATACTGCTGTGTTGTAAAGGTGGGCATCGCGCTGGGCATTGTAGAGGTTACCCTGATAAAACCGCATGAGGGGCGATAATTCAAAGGCAAAAAAATCGATATAATTGCCGCTTGCTATTGAATAGGCGGCTAGGCCAATGAGGGCTCCATTTAGCAAAAAGGCATTGGCTGCATCGCGATTGTTGTGGGCATAGGCCTGGCCCAGACCGGGAAGCAGGGAGAGCCAGCCGGCCAGCAGAAGTTTTTTAGGTTTAAAGCTAAGGGCCGCTTCCAGACTGTTCTGAAAAAAGCATTGCTCGGCGGGTGAAAAAAGATTGGGGTAAAGTTGAAGGCCTTTTATAAACAGCTGTTCCGCCTCCTGCCAGTCTTGCCCTTGAATTTCCAAGTAAAATAGGGCAGAGAAAGCCGCCATGTGGAGTTCGTTCGCCTTGGAAGGCGCCGCTTTCTTTGAAGGCGCCTCCTTCTGGGCCTGCCAGGCCCAATTATTGAGCATAATAAGACCTAAATTGCGCGCTGCCCTATTTTCTGGCCTAGGGGCGGTGAGCATTTCGAAAATGAGAGCCACTTCGCGCAATTCTGCACTTTTTAATTTTTCCAAATCGCCCTGGTAAAGGCTGGATAAACTTCGCTGGTACTCCAGGGCCAAATGGCTTTGGGCGCGTTTCTGGTAATAATTGATTAAAAAGGCATAGGCCTTTTCGAGCTTGGCCAGGTCTCGGTGGTCGCAAAGATATAGGTAACGCTTAAATTCAAGGGCGGCCTCTTGGGCACAGCCGGCCTCGGCAAGGGCCAAGGCGATGGCGAACTCTTCGCTGTGGGCGCTCGATACTTCTTGAGCAGTTAAAAAACGGGGTAGGCAAAGCAGGAACAATACAAGGGCGATTTTAATAGGCATCGTAGGCCTTCTCGACAAGAGATGTGATATTTCGATAGGCCGCCTCGTTGCTACGCCTTGCACTGCGACCGGCGCCGTAGAGCTCTACGGTATAGGTAAAGAGGCAGAGGCCCGAAAAAACCCAGGGGCGCCAGTTTTCCCAACCATAGGTCTGGGAAGTATACCAAAGCGAGCCCCCCAAGCTGGCAATGCCAATGAGCGAAGACAGCCCACCTTTAAAGGAGCCGGTGTACCAGCGACCGGCCCCCGGCAAAAGGCCCGAAAGCAGAACAGCCAAGGCAGGGCTTTTTTCCCGGTAATTGGCACAGGCTAGGGCAAGGTCTTCGAAGGCCGGCACTGTTTGGCCCGATTCCGTATCGCTACATTGATTGAGTAGCATTGCGGCCCCTGCGATATCGCTATTTAAAATAAGGGCGGAAGCGGGTAAAAGCTGGGCAAAACAGGGGTACTGGAGGGCGGCCATTGTTTGAATTTCCTCGATTAGGGCAGCAAGGGAGCCCCTGTCCTCTTTTTTGAACAAGGTCTTTGCCTGTAGAGCCCGCAGGTTTAGCCAAAAGTCGTCTACGGGCAATGCTGCCCCAAAGCTTGCACCCAGCCAAAGTATGCCATTGGCATCGTTTTTTACACGATAAATTTCTAAAAGCGAATGCAGGGCATCAATATTAATTTCTTGGCAAGCAAAAATATAGCGTCGGTACTCGCCTGCTGCCTCGTCTAAAAACCCCTGCGTAAAGAGCTGGTCGGCAAAGCCCTTGAGCTGTTTGCACGTCTGCGTATTCGATACCTCCTGCGAAAAAAGGGGGCTTTGGCAGAGAGCGATGAAAATAATAAAAAGGTGGAAATATTTCAGCATAGTCTCCTTAATCAGGGTACCGGGTCGAAATTTTTTCCATTGGCCGCCTTAATATACAAATTTCGACCATGCTCATGGGCGGTACAGCGCTTAAGGCGCTCATAGCCTTGAACAAAACCCAGAGGGCCATTTTTTTTTACCGCCTCCAGCATATACTGTGAGCAGGAGGGCGTATAGGGACAATTGCTCATATCCTGATTGCTAATAAAGCGCTTATATACAGAGTGTGCCCCCAGAATTACAAGGGCCAGGTTAGAATCTGTACTGGCGGTGGAGGAATGTAGGCTTGTTTTTTCGGGCAGGGGCAGGGAAAATTCCCTATTTTGAGGTTTTTGGACAATTGTTGTGGGGCCAAGCTCCGGCAAGGGAATATGCTCCGGCAAACCCTCAAAGTAGTCCAACTGCACCTCGCTAAGACGCAGCTCTTTGCGCAAAATCATTCTGCCTTCTCCATAATTCTCGGTAACAATAATTTGAGGATAGGCCCGCCCCTGGCAATAGGCGTAATCGGTCAAGAGGCTGTGGGCAAAGAGGGAATAATCGGCAAGTAACATGCGCAGGCTTGTAAAATGCCCATTTTCGTAGATCGACTCCACCCTTAAAATAGGGTTTGGTATTTTTCCCCTGTTTTCCCATAGGCTGTGCAGCTGCCCCTGTTCCATATAACTTTTAATCGATTCAAAACCGCTAGCGCCCAGGCCGAGGTCAGCATTAAACCAGTTCGATATATCCATTGCAATCTGCTGAATTATTTCTAGACTCTCTTTTTGCTCTATCCAGGCCTGTTTTTCGGCGTCGAAAACAAGGCAAAGCCGGTCGGTACAAAAAACTATTTGACCCTCGTCCTGTAAAATTTGATATACACAGCGAAAGGGCTGGGCCTGCCAGGATATAGCGCAATACAAACTGCTAGCTTCCTGATCGGGAACTTCGCTAATTAGCTGCGCTTTTAACGAAAAGGAACTCAGAGGCAGGGCCATCAATTTAAGACTTAAAAAACCGAGAATACAAAAAAAAGCAGGGCGTTGCATTAAGGAATAAAGAGGGGCATTAGGCCAAAGGCGCTGGCAAGGGAGGCCGTGCCAATAAAAATTTTGCCGCAGCTAGAGGAGGATGAATTACAGTCCATAGACTGGCAGGAATCGGATGCGCAATTATCTAGGCCAAAATCTACACCACTGCAATCTACATTTGAGCAAGCGCTAGAGATAGAATTTTCGCAGGTATTTACAACTATTATGGTTCCTACCACAACGCCAACAACAACGACGGTACCAATGATTAATCCAGTTGCGACCGCTTTAGAATGATTGTCTTTTTTATTTTTTTTTGTCTTTGTTTTTACATCATCATTATTTGCCTCGTCCCCGTCTTTCTCTATCAATTCTATGCTACTTTCGATAGCCGAGCCAGGCAGGCCCCCGCCAAAACTCCCAAAGACAAACTGGTTGTTTAGCTCTTTTGCCGGTAGACTTACTGTGAAAAAAAATATCGATAAAACAATATATATAAAAAACCTCTTCATATTAAGAATTATAACACATTTTAAAAATTCGTCCAGTTTTTTGCTAAAAATACCCGGGCCATTGACAGCCCGCCATACTTGCATAAAATAGTGTAGGGAAAACATCCAAGATTTACAAAATAAATATTCCCAAATATATTAATTAGGTGATACATATGATACAGAAAATGATTTCCTTTTTTAAGAGCATGCCGGACACCAGCGATTTAGATGAATATATCCGCCATCGGCGCATCAGGGTGAGCGCCAGTTTCGTGCTATTCATCCTTTTTTCCATTGTTTTTCTTATTCCCATTTCTTTTTTAGTTCTTAAAAATCCTGTGGCCGGGTATGCTTCGATAGGCATTATTATTATTGGCTTGGGAAGCCTAGTATTTATTATACGGGGTAGGGACCGGCTGCCCAGTGCGATTATGCTTTCTCTCATCAATTTTATGCTCTTGGTAATCGTTATTATTCCATATATAAAAGGCGAAAAAAATCTTGCGGGAATTTTAGTTTCTATAGTGGGCCTCTGCCTAACCTCTGTTCTGCCTGCCGGAATTATGGTGGCCGGGCGCTTTGTGCTTATTCTTTCCATAATTGATGGCCTGGTTTTAACGGCGGTAATGACCTTAAATGCCGACCCAATTCTTATGGGGCGGCGGGCAATTGTTTTAATATCCTTTGTATTGACAGGTATATTGATGGCCTATTTGACCAAGCTCCAAGACCAGTTGATGCGCAATTCGGTTAAAGAATTGCAGGAGAGCCAGCGGGCCCTCGATTCGGTAAGCAAAATTATGGCCCGTATTGCAGACCTAAAACAACAGTCCGATTCGGGGGCGCAGACGGTTCAGGAGGCCTTCGACTCGGTCTCCCATGTGGTAGATACCTTTGTGCAGAACAGCTCCCTTTTGAATACCTCCTCTAAAACGCTTGCCAAAACGCGCCAGGATTCCCGCAGCCATTTGGCCGAGCTCTTTACCTCTATCGAATCTGTGGCGCAGTCGGTCGAGCAGCAGAGCGATTTGACCATTCGGCAAAAAGCCTCGCAAGAGCGCATGAATGTGTCGATGACATCGATTCAAACGGATATACGCACAGCGGAACAGGCCAACGAGCGTCTATTGAACCTTGCATCCGAAAGCAAGGGGCACTTGGATACCGCCAACACAAATATACGCGGGCTTTTAGAGTATCAGACTAAGACCTTGGCAATTGTATCTGTGCTTTCGAAGATCTCGGCGCAGACAAACCTTTTGGCAATGAATGCCGCAATCGAGGCCGCCCATGCCGGCAGTGCTGGGGCAGGTTTTGCCGTTGTAGCCGAATCGGTACGCGAGCTGGCCGACTCCTCCGGGCAACAGACGCGGGAAATTATTGGCATTGTGCGCGCAATGAACTCGGAAATAGAGGCCTCGGTGCAGCGCGTCAACGAAGTGGGCAATGCGATGAACGAATTTCTTTCTGCCGCCGAGCTGGCACGCGATATGAGCACCAGAATTGTGGATACCGTCAATAGCTTTGCCGGCGAAGCCAACCAAGCATTGGAAAACTTTAACGAGCTGGAAAAACTCTCGGCGGCCATCCAGGAAAATGTGGAAATAGAGCAGAAGATATCCGATTCCTTCGATAAGAACTTTGCCGAGCTCGAGGAGGCGGTGGCCTCTATCGATATAAATATTCAAGAATTGGACACCGTAAATGTCAGGGCTAAAAACAGCCTGGATATTGCCGACTCGGCCAACCAGGAAATTGCAGAAGTGAACGAGGCAATAGACCAGCTTTTAATCGAGCACCGGGGACAGGCGGGCCCAGCCTCCAGCTAAACCTTATTTAGTTTCCCGAATCTTTCACCTGGGGCCCCTTCGGCCGGGCCCCTTGTCTAAGAGCTGGACATCGTAGACATCAATATTCTCTGCCTTTTTAAGAAAGCCCACCACTGCATAGGTAGCGGGAGTACAGGCCACCTCGATGGCACATTTAAAAAGATAATTGGTAATTACAAGATTCCAGAATATTTCCTTTGGAAAGACCGCCAACCAGGTGGCGATTGCCACAAAGATAAGGCTATCCAAGGCCTCGCCCACTAGGGTACTGCCAATGGTGCGCAGCCAGAGCCAGCGCCCCCCTGTTTTTATTTTTAAAATGGCTAAAATAAAGGAGTTGGAAAATTCGCCACAGAGATAGGCTGCAAGGCTGGCTAAAACGATGCCTCCACTACTAATGCCGCCAAGGACCCCCTTAAACGAGTGCCCGCCCACCTCCTGTTCCCAAAGTCCCTCTCCTGGAAGGCTGCCAAGGGCGGCAAAAACCAAGGCGGTAAATAAAAGGGCGCCAAAGCCCGACCAAATAACTCGGCGCGAAGCCCTAAAACCGTATACTTCGGTTAAAATATCGCCGATTATATAGGAAAGCGGAAAGAGCAGGGTGCCACCGTCGAAGGCCAGGCGCAGACCGAAGAGGGAAAAACCTAGGTCTATAATTTTGGCGGCAGATGCAATATTGCTCAAAACCAGAATAAGCACGAACCAGAGCATTACCTGGTCAAAATGGCGAAAGTGTTTAGGGAAATTCATGGGGGCTCCTTGTTTTGGTAAGGCGGGTGGCATACGACCGCCGGAAAATGTGCTGTGCTCAATGTAAAAGAATAAAAACACTTTGCCAGCAATTATTATTGGTGCTATGGTAATAGAAAGGAGTGAATATGGGCAAGATGGCTACATTGATAAAAACCTCGGTATTTGCTGTGTTAATGCTCGTATTGTGGCTACAGTCCCCTGCCGTAGAGGGAACAGAGGCGGCGAAGGCCAAGGATATTGCCATTGTGCTCGACGTTTCGGGCAGTATGGAAGAAAATTGGATTATCGACGACGTCAGAACCTGGCTCCTTAAAGAATTAGTGCAAAAGCGACTGGCAACTGGCGACCGCTTTACCTTAATTGCCTTTGGTAGCAGCGTGCGCGAAGTTTTTTCTATGGATGTACGGCACCAGCGCGATATAAAAGAAATTGCCCAGAAAATTGCTGCCCTGCGTACCAAAGACCATTTTACCGATATTGGTGCGGGCCTAGAGGGCCTAGACCGCCATATGGCAGCAACACAGAGCGGGGATCGCAGTTCCCTAGCCGTCTTTATAACTGATGGCAAAAACGCGCCCCCCGACTATAGCTCCTGGTATGGCAAAGACTTATCAATTGATGAGCACTTTAAAGATATTGGCCAAAGAATTGCGCAAAAGGGCTGGCTCCTTTTCGTTATTGGGCTTTTAGACGACACAGATGCCAAGGTCGTTGCCCAGGCCCTGCCCGGTTCTACCTTGGCCGAGGGCGAAAAGGCCCTAGATGGCGAGGTTTTCGACGAGTTTTTAGAGGAAAAAAACTTTGCCAGCGAAGGAAAAAAGCCAATTGAAGAAATTGCAGAAGCCGAATTTGAAGAGGGCAAGCAAGAGGAGCCAGACTTAAGCTACCGCTTCGATGGCGAAACCTCCGAGGACGGCAGGGCCCGAGAAAAAAAAGATCTGCCTATTCCCCTTTTAGCTGTCTCTGGTGCCCTGTTATTTTTGGTGATGGCGGCAATTCTAAGCAATTTAAATAGGCCTCGTCGAAAGGCCGAGCCCAAAGAAAAAAAAATGCGAATACCGGCGAAGAAAAAAGAGCGACCCGAAAAAAAGAAAAAACTAAAGCCGCCCAAGGCTGAAAAAACCAAAAAGGAGCGGCCGCCTAAAAAGAAAAAGCAGGGCGTCGAACGAGCGGAAAGTATAGCCGGAAGCGAGCAAGGGGGCGAGGAAGACTTTAGTTTAGATACTGATGCCTTTAATTTTGATATCGATCCAGACAGCGGTCCGAGCCTGGCAAGTCCAGCCGAAGACGACGATTTTTCTTCGTTTAGCCTGGATTAATAGCAAGGGTCCGTCATGATTTTTGAATTAAAACCTATTATCTTAGAAAAACTTTGCTTTGCCATGGAAGATGTAAAGCATTCCTATGTAATTGATAGAGAATTAGGGAAAATTTCTAAAAAAGATCAGTTTTCCGAAGATTCCAAGAAAAGCATAGCGATACCGACTTGGACAAGTGCCGATGGGTATCAGCTAATGGAAGATTTTGCCGCCCATGCACCCGCAGAGGCCCTGCGTCCCCAGCTTATAAAAGCGCTCAAACAGCGACAGGGCGTTTTTAAGGCCTTTAAAACCATTGTATCCACCGATACCGTCCTTTTAGAGCGCTGGCACAAGTACAAACGAGAGGCCCTAGAAAAAAAAATTTGGCTTTGGTACGAGGCCCTGCGGGAAGAGGAAAGGGAAGAACATTTTGGGGCCGAGCCCGAAGAGACCGAGGACATTTTAAACGAAGACTTTACCTTTGAATGGGTGGATACCGCTTTAGGCGCAAAGCTCACCGCCTCGAACCGGGATGGTAGCCCAGTTGCCTGGCTAAAAATCGAGATAAAAGATAGCTCTGTGGAAATTGTCGATATACAGGTACTTACCCCCTACCGCACCATGGGCCTAGGGACTTCGCTGTTAAAACGTTGCCTACAGCGCTATAAAAGAGCAGTACGCACGGCAATTAGTATGGATATACCTCGGGAAATACATTTTTTTTCCAGAGTACTCGAACAAATGGGTTTTTTGCCCACAAAAACACAGTGGAAATTGAATGTGCCGGATGAGCTTGAGTAAATTGTATTTTTATGCCAGCATAGAATTATAAAAATATTATATATGGCGAGCTCTTTGGCTCATATTTAGTAAGGAGATGATGTTTAATGTCCCCCGATTATCTAAAAGACATTGTACAAAGGCTAAAGACCGACTACAAGTTGGAAGACTTGCAGAATTACCGCTCTTTTTTTAAAAAACACGTGCCTTTTTTTACCCGCCAGTGGGTCTGCGCAGCACTTTTAATTGAATTGGATAAACAAAACCCGAACCGCAATGCGCGTGGCATACCCGCAAGCCCTAAAAGGCAGAGGGGCGGCCTAGCCAAAAAAGAGAGTCTGTCCCGGAGGGGCCAGAGCGAACGCACTATTTTAAGCGAAGAAGAAGGGGTGGGCATTTTTTTCTCTGCGGGAAGAAAACGGAAGGTCTTTGCTCGAGATATAGCGGGCTTTATTGCAAAAGAGACCACCGTGCCCCGCGAGGACGTGGGCGACATCCGTGTATTGGATCATTATTCGTTTATTCAAGTGCGAAAAAACATGGCCGAGGCCTTTATCGATCAATTGGACGGAAAAAAATTCCGTGGCAGAGCTCTTACGGTTAGCTATGCCCGAACCAAGGCAGATGGCTCGGACGACTAGGTCTTGCCCATCAAAAAAAACATCCCGAAAGTACATAGTAGACATAAATATTTAAGGTAATGCCAATGCCCGCCAGGGCCATGCCCATAAATTGAAATTGGCTCGCCCGTTGGTTAAGCTTTTCATATTGTAAAAGGGCAGCCTGCGAGGGCAGGGCTTGAGTATTCGTTTCTATATTTTCTTCTGCATTTAAGCGCAGTCGATGGGCCTTCCTAGAAAAGGTGGTATATAAAAAACTGGTTAAAATACCCGGAGGCAAGATGGGATGAAGGGGCGTTATTGCAAAACTCATGGCTAGGCGCATACTTTTAACTAGGCTGGGATGGCCTGAATAACGTAACACCATATATAAAAGGACAAAGGTACCCAGGCCAATGGCAAAGGGAGTTATCTTGTTCATATAGGGGTGCACCCGATGCCCCGCAGTAGCTGCGCGAGCAAACATAAGCGACTGCGAACCCCGATAAAACAATACAATGGGTTTGCGGGTATCCTGCGAACAGAAGACAAGGCGGTTGTTTTGATACTGCACTGGTCCTCCGGCAAATACCTTCATTACATCGCTCATTTCCAGTGCTTCTTTTAAACTTATTTTTTCTAAATGCAAAAGACCTTCGCCCTCGGGCAAAAGAAACATGTCCAATTTATTGGAATCGACATAGACACTTAGCCCCTCGTTTCGCAGACAGAGCACCTTGTTTTCGTCTATGCCATCTAAAACACCTATAAATCTATAATCGTTTTCACATTCGCTTTCGCTCAGGTGTTCATAGCCAAGGGACTGGCTTTGCCAGAGGTGTAAAATGCGCCGTCGAAAGGAGCCCCAGTAAAAATGAGTTATAAGAATGCCCGAAAAGGGAAAAAACAGATAAAAGACAAAGACAATAGAAAAAATGCCCCACAAATCTATTGGCCGCATGCTATAATACTCCTATGATTGAATTATTAATTGTAGGCCCTTTACAGACAAATTGCTATATTCTGCCCCTTCCTGCCGAAGGTCAGCGGAAAAAAAGCTGTATACTTGTAGATCCGGGGGGAGACTCTCAAATAATTATAGCACATTTACAGAAGCTTGGGTTTTTGCCATCAATTATCGTGCTTACTCATGGGCATTTCGACCATCTGCTGGCCCTGGACCAGCTGGTAGAATATGTGCAAGAGCAGGGGGGACAGCCTGATATTGCCATTCATTCGGCCGAGTCGAACAGGCTGGGACCGAATGCGGATAGGGTACACCGTGAAGATTTTTTGCGCATTGGAGCCCTCGAGTTTATGAACTCGCATTGGCGCAGCCTTCCAGCGGCAACACGGCTCTTGATGGACGGCGATGCAATAGGGCCCTTTAAGGTGCTCCATGTACCCGGCCACAGCCCCGGCTCTATTGCACTGTGGAATGAAAGAAAGAAGATACTCATTAGTGGAGACTGTCTTTTTCGCAGTGGGGTAGGCCGTACCGACCTGCCGGGGGGCGATGCCGCCTCTTTGCGCAGTAGCTTGCAGCGACTTTTACGCCTTCCTGCAAAGACAAGGGTCTACCCTGGGCACGGCAGCGCCACAAGCATTGCCGACGAACAGGCTTGGCTGGATTTTTAAGCTGCCATTCTAGCTCAGCTGGCCTTCTAGCTCAGCTGTCCGTCAGCTCAGCTGCCCCAGGGCCTCGGTAATAGAATAGCAGTAATCGCCCAGCTTTTCGATGCGCCGCACAAGGTCTATAAACAAAAGCTCGGTTTTAACATCGGCGCCGGCTTCCAGCCGCTTGCGGGCAGTTTTGCGGAGTCTGTCGCGGTATTTATCAATTTGATTTTCCAAATCGGTGGCATATTGCATCTGCTCGCTGGCCATATGGTAGCCAAGATTTTTATTTACCACTTTTAAAAATTCGCGCACCAGCTCCACATAGGGGGTCAGTTCATCAATTTCCTTCTGGTTAAAAAAGAGCTCCTTGGTAACACTGCGCTCTAAAATAAGGCTCAGCGAAAAACAGTCGTCGGTCATAAGCTCTAAGTCGCTTACAATGCGCAGAAGGCGTTTAATATTTGCCTCGGTCTTCCAGCTAAGTTTTTGCCGCGAACATTCCAAGAGAAATTCGGTGAGCTCTTCGCGCATATTGTCGGCGTAGTCCTCTTTTTGGCGCAGCTCCTCAACTAAAATATCAATTTTATCCTTGTTTTTTACATCGAGGTGGGAGCAGAAAATATCGAACATATTCTCTACAATGCCCGCCATGTCGCGAATCTCCTTTTCGGCGCGCAGTACGTTGAGCTCGGGCGAGTCCTGTATAGAAGCAGCCGCGTACACCAGCTTGTAGACGCGGGGCAGGCCGATATCGTCTTTTATTAAATAGCTAACCAGGCGGGCCAGCGGATTTATAAAGGGAAGGAAGAGAATGGTGTTAAATAGGTTAAAAAGCGTGTGGAACATTGCCAGGTGGTTGGTAATATTGCGCCCTACCGGATTTCCCGGGCTCACCCAATTGACAAAGTGCACAAAGGGCGAAAATAGAATGATGGCAATAAAGCAGCCAAAAACATTAAAAAGTACGTGGGTCAGCGCAGAGCGCCTGGCATTTGCCCGGGCCCCAAAGGAGGCAATAAGAGCATCGATTGTCTTACCCACGTTGGCGCCCAAAATCATTGCGGCAGCCATATTAAAATCGACCATGCCTTTATACGCCATGGTTAAAATGATGGCGGTAGAGGCACTGGAAGAGTGGACGATAAAGGTGATAGCAAAACCAATGCCCACACCCAGCAATACCGATATATAGCCCTTGTCGGCAAAGGCAATTAAAAAATCGAGCTGAGAACTCTGAATTTCCGGTAACGAGTTTGTCAAAAAATCGAGGCCTAAAAACAAGAGCCCAAAGCCCATAATTGCCTCGCCCAAGGCCTTTCGCCCCAGGCGGGTAAACATAGTTAGAATAAAGCCCAGGCCAATGGCCGGCAGGGCCAGGGAGGATATGCTCAGGCTAAAGCCAAGTAGCGAGACTATCCAGGCGGTAACCGTCGTTCCAATATTGGCCCCAAAAATTACGCCAATGGACTGCGGCAAGGTTAAAAGCCCCGCATTGACAAAGGAGACAACCATAACAGTGGTTGCCGCCGAAGACTGTACAATTGCGGTTACCGCAAGTCCGGTTAAAGTTGAGGCAATGCGATTGCCCGTCATAAAATTGAGGGCCTTCTGAAGCTTAACTCCCGCAGCCTTTTGAATACCATCGCTTAGAATCTTCATTCCGTAGAGGAATAGCCCCAAGCTGCCAATAATTTTAAAAACAAGGCTAAAAATCAACATGTTTATGCACACTCTAGCATTTATGCACAATGTTGTTAATCTAAGAGGGCTTGATTCCCCGGGGTATTTGACCTATTTTTAGATTTGAACAGTATGAAAGTTAAAGCACAGAAATTATTGGTGGTTTCCGACAGCCATGGCGACTGGCCCTCGCTGGCAAGGGTTCTTGCCTGGGCCAAAAAGCAAGATATTCGACAGATAGCTTTTTTAGGCGATGGCATTGCCGACCTCTCGTACGCCATGGATAGGGCAACATATTATCCTGCTATAACCGCCGTTCGCGGCAATAACGACTGGGGGGCCCGGGAGCCCGATATTGCCACTTTGGAATTTGCGGAAAAAAAGTTTCTTTTGGTCCATGGGCATCGCCACAATGTGTCGTCTTCGTATTCGGGTCTTTTATACATAGCCCAGGAAATGGGGGCAGATGCCATCTTGCATGGGCATACCCACCGCATGTATTTCGAAGATATTAAAGGCAGGCTCATCCTCTGCCCCGGGAGCAGTTCGCGCCCCCGCGGCTCTGGCCCAGCTGGCTTTGCCACAATAGACTGCCAGCCAGACAGGTGGTTTAGCCCGCATTTTTGGAGTCTAGAAGCGGGGTCTATTCGCGAACATTTTTTAGGTACTTATTGATAGCCACCGCAGCTCGGCGCCCCTCGCCCATGGCTAAAATAACGGTGGCTGCCCCAAGTACAATGTCGCCCCCGGCGTAAACAGCATCTATAGAGGTCTTTTGCTCCTCGCTTACAATAATTCTGCCCTTTTTATCTACAGCTAGGCCCTCGGTTGTGCGCACCAGCAGGGGGTTCGATTCGTTGCCAAGGGCAACAATTACCGTGTCGCAGCTAAATTCATACTGTGAATCTGCTATGGGCACTGGTGCTCGCCGCCCACTGGCATCGCTTTGGCCAAGTTCATATTTTTGCAGGACAAGGCCTCGCACCCGCCCCCTCTCGTCGGCTAAAATTTTTTCGGGATTGCGCAAGAATTCGAAGACAATGCCCTCTTCGTGGGCGTGTTCCACTTCTTCGTGGCGGGCGGGCATTTCTTCCCGGGTGCGCCGGTAAATGACATGGACCTTTTTGGCCCCGAGCCGGAGCGCCATGCGGGCGGCATCCATTGCCACATTGCCCCCGCCTATAACGCATACAATGGAAGAATCGTAGATGGGCGTTGCCGAATGTTTGCGGTCCCAGGCCCTCATTAAATTTGCGCGAGTGAGGTATTCGTTTGCACTAAAAACACCGACGAGGTTTTCGCCCTCGATGCCCATAAACTTGGGAAGGCCGGCGCCAACGCCAATAAAGGCGGCATCAAAACCATCCTCTTCTAAGAGCTCTTTGAGCGTCCGGGTGCGACCCACTAAAAAATTGTATTCAAAGCGGACACCCATGGCGCTTAAGCTATCTACTTCCTTTTGCACAATTGCCTTTGGCAGGCGAAATTCTGGAATGCCATAGACCATAACGCCGCCGGCCCGGTGAAAGGCCTCGAAAACGGTTACCTCGTGGCCCTCGCGGGCCACATCGGCGGCAAGGGTGAGGCCCGCTGGCCCCGAACCGACAACAGCGACCCGTTTTCCCGTGGGCGGCTTTACTCTTGGTGTCTGGATATGGCTATTTTCCCGCTCCCAGTCTGCAACCCAGCGCTCCAGCCGTCCAATTGCCACCGCCTTGTTCACATCCTTTAGGCTTTTGCCCACCGTACAGGCCACTTGGCACTGTTTTTCCTGGGGGCAGACCCGCCCACAGACAGCGGGCAAAAGGTTGGTCTCTTTAATGGCATCAATTGCATGTTTATAATTTCCCCGGCTAATCTCTTTTATAAAGCGGGGAATGGGCACCGCCACGGGGCAGCCCTGTACACAGGGCTCATTTTTACAGTGCAGGCAACGCTCTGCCTCAATTCGGGCCTGGGCCTCGCTATAGCCAATGGCCACTTCCTCCTGGCATTGGCCCCGCTTTACCGGATCGAGAAGGGGCATCTCCTGCAGGGGAATTTTTAATCGCTCGCTGGTCTTTAGCGGAGCCTCATTCATCTTTTGTTGAATTTCTCGCCAAAGCTCTTCGGCCCCAGATTTTACGCCCATCACCTTGCCCCTGTTTTTTTATGGGGTTCTATGCCCAGACCTATATGGCAGTGATGGTGGTCCTCGTCCTCTTTGTTTTTATAGGCGCCAAGCCGGTTAATCATGTTTTCAAAATCTACCTGATGCCCGTCAAACTCCGGCCCATCTACGCAGACAAACTTAGTTTCCCCCGCAACGGTAACCCGGCAGCCACCGCACATGCCCGTGCCATCTATCATAATCGTGTTCAGCGAAACTATCGTAGGAACCTGGAAGGGGCGGGTGGTTTCCACACAGAATTTCATCATTATAGGCGGGCCAATGGCCACCACCATATCTGGCTTTTCTGCCTGCTGGCAGAGTTCTTTAAGCGGCTCGGTAACCAGGGCTTTGCGGCCATAGCTGCCATCGTCGGTGCAAATTATAAGATTGTCGGCAATTTTTTTCATTCTGTCTTCAAAAATTATAAGCTCTTTGTTGCGTGCTCCCAGAATTACCGACAGCTTGTTCCCCGCGGCCTTCATTGCCTGGGCAATGGGATACAGGGGTGCCACTCCAATACCACCCCCTACACAGACAACAGAGCCAAAGTTATCGATATTGGTCGGATTGCCCAAGGGCCCTAGGATATTTTCAATATTCTGCTCAACTTCCTTTGTGGCAAGATGATGGGTACTTGCCCCTACGGCCTGAAACACCAAGGTAATTGTGCCCGCCTCGGCATCGGCATCGGCAATAGTAAGAGGAATGCGCTCGCCAAAATCGCTATCAATTTGCACAATGACAAACTGGCCAGGCTTTCTGGCGCGGGCAATACGGGGCGATTGCACACAGAGTTCGTAGACATCGGTAGAAAGCTGCTTTTTCTTAAGAATTGTGTTCATCCCTTAACCTCTGCGCAAGTGTAGCCAAGAAAAGGTAGAATGGGCAATACTATATGATATGGATAAACCAATTTTAGTCTTGGGCTTGAGCCCAGGATTTCAACGAACTATAAGTCTTAGCTCCTTCGAAACAGGAAGAATTAACCGGGCCCATACCTACCGCGAAGATGTCTCGGGCAAGCCCGTGAATGTGGCCAGAGTAATTAATCAGCTGAAACAGGGGGCTGCACAGCTCATTCTGCCCTTGGGGGCCGAGAACCAAGAGGCCTTTACCGCCGAGCTGGATAAGGATCAAATTGCCCATATCGCCATATCGGTACCGGGCTACAGCCGCTGGTGCTATACCATTTTAGACGAAAGGGGCCTGGAAGGGGCCTTTCCCCGCATGACCGAGCTAATAGTTGAGGAGCCGGAATTGCCTGCCGAGGCTCTCGACGAAGCCGGCCAGAAAATTTTGAAAAGCTTGGAAGGCCAGCTGCCCGCTTCTTCTGGCCTTATAATAACGGGGAGCAGGCCCGCCGGCTGGCAGAGTAATTTGTATGCCCAGTGTATTAGCCTGGCCAAGGCAGCCGGAAAGCCCTGCCTCGCCGACTTCAGGGGCCCCGAACTATTGCTAGCCATAAAAACCGCCGTGCCGGAAATAATTAAAATAAACGAGGATGAGTTTGTGAAGACCTTTGGCCCCATAAGCGAAAGAAGCGAACCGGTCCTTTTTAAGACCATCGTGCGCCAGAGCCAGCTTTTAAATAATACCATTATTATAACTCGGGGCAGTCGGCCAACTCTGGCAGCCGTAAATGGTATGCCCTTTCGCCTAGAAAACCGGCCCCTTGTGCCGGTAAACGAAATTGGCTGTGGCGATGCCTTTTCGGCAGGCCTTATGTACGCCTGGGTGCGGGGAGAAAGCTTTATCAACTGCCTGGAGCTGGCCGGGGACTGTGCCGCAAAAAGTTTGGGCATTCTGCGACCCGGTAGCATTGAATAGGCCGAGCTTTTTCTTAGGTGAAATCTTCGAAGAACCAGGTTTTCTTGCAATATAGTAACTATCTGTATATATTGATTGTTGTATGTTTAATCAATATATGACTAAAGGAGTCTGAAATATGCAGATTGTACATTCAAAACAGAAAACTAAGCGGATAGCCATGCTTGTCCTTACCAGTCTTGTGCTTATTGCCACCTCCTGTGCGCAGGCGAAGGACAAAGATGCCCCTAAGGCCAATGCTTCTGGGGGCAATAGGGCCCAAACTTCTTTAAATAATCCAGATGTGGACCCGGCTGGCCGCATAACACTGGTGGAACTTGGCTCGGAGACCTGTCCACCCTGCAAGGCAATGGAGCCCATCAGGGCAAAGCTCAAGGCCGAAATGGGCGACCGCATACATTTTGTCTATTATGATGTCTGGACAAAGGAGGGTGAACCCCATGGTATGCGCTACCGGGCCCGCGTTATTCCCACTCAAGTCTTCTTAGACGCCGAGGGTCGCGAGGCCTTTAGGCACGAGGGTTTTTTTTCCGAGCAGCAGATTAAAACGGTATTCAAGCGGATGGGCGTAGAGTAGGCAATACATCTGGGGTTCTTTATTTTTTATTTTAAATACTGCTATAATTCAAGAATAGGATGGTGCAGTATGAGATTAATTATAAAGGATAGCTACGAGGAGCTCTGCCAATGGTGTGCGAAGCTTATTGCCAACCGAATTCGAAAGCATGTGGCCGAAAAAAACCGATGTGTATTGGGTCTGCCCACCGGTTCCACTCCCCTGGGTGTATACCGGGAACTTATCCGCATGAACCGCGCAGGGGAGCTTTCGTTTAAAGAGGTCATCACCTTTAATATGGATGAATATCTGGGTCTCGGTCCCGATCATCCGCACTCGTACCACTATTTTATGATGCAAAACTTTTTTAATCATATTGATATTTCCCGCGACAATATTCATCTTTTGGATGGGCTTACCCAGGATGCGAGAAGAGAATGCCAGGAATACGAAGAGGCAATTGCCCGGGCCGGTGGCGTGGACCTCTTTTTAGGGGGCGTGGGCAACGATGGGCATATTGCCTTTAATGAGCGGGGTTCCTCGCTACGTTCGCGCACCCGAATAAAAACGCTAACCCTGGATACCCGCAGGGTAAACGCCCGTTTTTTTGATGGCGAGGTGGCTAAAATGCCCGAAAAGGCCCTGACAGTGGGAGTTTCTACCATTTTAGATGCCCAAGAGGTGCTTATTATGGCAAATGGATCGGTAAAGGCACGGGCTATACAGGAGGCAGTAGAGGGACCTTTGAGCCATCAGTGCCCGCTATCGGTGCTTCAGCTGCATCAAAAGGGAATAATTGCCATAGACGATGCGGCAAGTGTCGAGCTAAAAGTGGGAACAGTGCGCTATTTTAAAGAAATGGAGGATTGAGGACCAATAATTTGCCAAAAGACTCGGCAAAGCTAATTTTTTATGCTATGATGAATATACTTGTCTGAGTGCAGGAGTTAGCATGGCCATTTCGTTTATAGAACGCATTATTTCTCTTTTTTCCTCTTTGGGCGATGCCGAGGCAGAAAAAAAACGCCAGCTCAAGCAAATTGGGCGGGTATTGGCCAAACATAGATTTAAGTTTTATAAGGTGCGCGGCGAAGAGGTTCTGCCGGCCCTGGCAAAATATTTTTACGATACGTACCGGCTGGTGGCCCCGGCCCAGGTTTTTATGCAGAACGTGCTCAGCTCGGCAGCCTTAAAAAACCTTATAATCGACAATAACTTAGAAAAGGAAAGCCGTGAAATACAAGAGCGTCTGAGCGAGGAATCCATCGCCGAAAGGTTTAAAACAATGTCGGTTAAAGATTTAAGCCAGCAGGTTCGCGACGATATGGTCAAGTTTTTTGCGGTCTTCGATGCCAATAAAATTCGTCAAATAGATGCCAGTTACAATGCCATTGTCTGCTTTGCCAGTTTTGTGAATTTTGATTATTTCTTTCTTTTAAAAAAATTCGACTCCAATATAAGTGAGCGCAGTTTTACCTATATACCCAAATTCGAGCCAATTCGCAGCGAATACATTGTCGACGACATAAAGGACTATGTCGATATTGTTGCGGGAATGGACTTCGACCAGGATTGGCGCTCGGTCTTTGAAATTCTAAGGCTCTTTAAGGGGGTCGAAGTGGTCCCCATCGACCAGTGGAACAAGCACATGGCCCTTACCGCCAATATTCTGCGCTCCGAGGTTTTCGAATATATGGTTCGCCATATCGATAAAGACCCCCGCTGGCAGGTTAAGCCCCAGCGCCCGGACGAGCATATTGTCGAAGCCTATCTGCAAAAACTGAAGACCCAGACCGAGGTAGTCATTCAAAAGAGCCTGCAGGAAAAAAGAAACGAAAAAATTGACGACTTGGCAAAGGCTATTTTTGGCACCCCTGCGATTTCCCGCATGAAAAATTATACCGAAAAGGCCAACCTGACCTTTTCTAAAAAAATGCTGGGGGGCTATATTCATGTACAGGCTATGAACTATTTAAAGGCCTTTTTGCTGGACTATTTTAAAAAAGATATCCGCGAGCTTGTCGATTTAATGCTCATCCGTGGGCAGTGGTCGGCACACCAGATGTCGCAGATTTTGTCGGAGGCCTTTCATACCGTTATGAAGGTGTCCGAGCAAATTTTAATCTTCGACGATAATCTGGGCGACGACAGCCAGTTAGGTGGAAGGCTGCGCTCAATTTTGGCTAAAAGCGATCGCGATAAAGAGCAGATTGTCCTATTGCGCAATCATTTAAAAACGATAAACGAAGATGCGCAGAAAATGGTGAATACCGCAGCTCAAAATTTAATTGTGGTCGGTAAAAACTTAAAAGGACTTTTAGACGATCACGCTCGCAGCCCGCACGATCTTATTGTAAACTGGAAGGAAATAGAGCTGGCCAGCGATAAACCCATTGCCCAGCGCATTGCGGAAGTATACAAACAGATATATCTGTTTATTCAGCTTATGCAAAACTTTACTCAAAGTGAGAGATAATTGAAGCTCAATCCCTGTTTGGCCTTTGACAAACTGTATTGAATATTTCAATTAGTTTCTATATTATAGAGTAAAATTATTATAGTAATCACTACAAAGAGGAAGGTCTATGTCCGAAAAAAACATGGTCATGATCGACGGCAACAATGCCGCGGCTCACGTAGCTCACGCTCTTAGCGAAGTTATCGCGATTTATCCTATTACGCCATCCAGTCCGATGGGTGAATTTTCCGACGAGTTTTCTGCTCAGGGTCGGAAGAACATTTGGGGAAGCATTCCCGAGGTTGTGGAAATGCAATCCGAGGCCGGTGCGGCCGGTGCGGTGCATGGCGCCCTTACCACAGGGGCACTGAGTACGACCTTTACCGCTTCTCAGGGTCTGCTTTTAATGATTCCCAATATGTACAAAATTTCTGGCGAGCTTACCCCCACTGTCTTTCATATTGCAGCGCGGGCCATAGCCGCCCAGGGGCTTTCCATTTTTGGCGACCACCAGGACGTAATGGCCTGTCGCCAGACCGGTTGGGCAATGTTGGCCTCCAACAATATTCAGGAGGTTATGGACACAGCCCTTATTGCCCATGCAGCCACCTTGGAAGCCCGCGTTCCATTTTTACATTTTTTTGATGGCTTTAGGACCTCGCACGAGATTCAAAAGGTAGAGGAAATTTCATTTGATGTTATGCGGCAGATTATCGATAACGATCTCGTTATCGCCCACCGCAAACGCGGCTTAAATCCTGAATCTCCCGAACTGCGGGGAACTGCGCAAAACCCTGACGTATATTTCTCCGGTCGGGAAGCCAGCAATAAGTTTTACGATGCAACTCCGGCAATTGTTCAAAAATATATGGACAAATTTGCAAAACTCACCGGCAGACAGTACCACGCCTTCGATTATTACGGCGCCAAGGATGCCGACCGAGTGGTTATTGCCATGGGCTCCGGTGTCGAGCCGGTCGAAGAAATTGTCGACTGGCTAAATGGCCAGGGTCAGAAAGTTGGGCTTTTAAAGGTGCGCCTGTACCGCCCCTTCTCGGCCGAGCTCTTTGTTAAGGCCCTGCCGGCCACGGTTAAGGCAATTGCCGTTCTCGACCGCACCAAGGAGCCCGGCTCCTTGGGCGAGCCCCTGTACGAGGATGTGCGCACCGCGATTGGCGAGATGCAGGCTAAAGGTCTTTGCCCCTTTAAGGACTACCCTGTTGTAGTTGGCGGTCGCTATGGACTGGGCTCTGCCGAATTTACTCCCGGCATGGCAAAGGTGGTATTCGAAAACCTTCAGGCTGCTGAACCAAAAAATCACTTTACCATTGGTATTTACGACGATGTGTCCTTTACCTCGTTGGACTGGGACGAACATTTTACGCTGGGCGAGCAGGGGGTAATCGAGGCCCTTTTCTACGGCCTGGGTTCCGATGGTACCGTTGGTGCAAATAAAAACTCAATTAAAATTATTGGCGAGGCCACCGACAACTCTGCCCAGGGCTATTTCTCCTACGATTCCCGGAAGGCCGGTACCGTAACCGTTTCCCATCTGCGCTTTGGCAAAAATAAAATTCGCCGCCCCTATCTGGTGGAAAAGGCCGACTTCCTGGCCTGCTCGAAGTTTAGCTTTGTCGAAAAGCTGGATATGCTGGAGAAGATCAAGAAAGGTGGAACCTTCCTACTTTCTAGCCCCTATAACAAGGATGAAATTTGGCAGCATATTCCCGCCGAGGTGCAAAAACGCATAATCGACAATGAATTAAAATTCTTCGTCATCGATGCAGTGAGCCTTGCCGAAAAAGCGGGCATGGCCGGTCGCACAAACGTAATTATGCAGACTGCCTTTTTTAAAATATCGGGGGTCCTGCCCGAGGCAGAGGCCATTGAGCTTATTAAGGAATCAATTAAAAAGACCTATGGCAAAAAGGGCGAAGAAATTGTTCGCAAAAATATTTTAACCATCGATATGGCGCTGGAGGGTATTGAAAAAGTCGACTACCCCAAGACGGTAACCGCCAGCTTTAATATGGCTGCCCCTGTTTCGGCCAATGCACCGAAGTTTGTAAAAGAGTTTATTGGCGAAATTATCGCCATGCGCGGCGAACGCCTGCCGGTATCCAAGATGCCCATCGATGGCACCTTCCCCACCGGTACCACTAAATATGAAAAGCGCAACATTGCCGAAAAAATACCCGTGTGGGATCCAGAGATCTGTATTCAGTGTGGCAACTGTACCATGGTCTGTCCCCATGCCTGTATCCGCATGAAGGCCTACGACCCAGCTGTTCTGGAAGCTGCTCCGGCAACCTTTAAGAGCACCGAGGCAAGGGGCAAAGAATTTGCCGGCATGAAATTTACGCTGCAGGTGGCACCCGAAGACTGTACTGGCTGTGGTGCCTGTGTAAATATTTGTCCGGCAAAGAGCAAGGAGAACCCGGAAATTAAGGCTATCAATTTAGAGCCTCAAATTCCGCTGCGCGAAGAAGAGAGCAAAAACTGGGACTTCTTCCTAGATATTCCCAATACGCCAGCGAACCTGCTCAATTTAAACCTTGCCAAGGGCATTGGCATGAAGGAACCCCTGTTCGAATTCTCCGGCGCCTGTGCTGGCTGTGGCGAAACGCCGTACATTAAACTTTTGTCCCAGCTCTTTGGCGACCGGGCTGTTATTGCAAATGCCACTGGTTGTTCCTCCATCTATGGTGCGAACCTGCCCACAACTCCCTATACGAAGCGAGCCGATGGCAGGGGACCGGCTTGGTCGAACAGTCTTTTCGAAGACGCTGCCGAATTTGGCTTTGGTATGCGCTTGACCGCCGAGAAATTGGAAGAACAGGCCCATACTGTTGGGCAGGAGGCCAAGGCTGCCGGTATCGAAACTGCCTTGCTCGAAAAAATCCTGGCCAATACCCAGGAGAACGACGAGGCAATTGAACAGCAGCGCAAAGATGTTACCGCCCTTAAAAAAGCGCTGGCAGGCAATTCGGATCCCTTGGCAAAGCAGTTGGAATCCTTGGCCGATAGCTTTATTAAACGCTCGGTTTGGATTCTCGGTGGCGATGGCTGGGCCTACGATATTGGCTACGGCGGTCTAGACCACGTTATTGCAAGTGGCCGCAATGTGAACCTTTTGGTAATGGATACCGAGATGTACTCCAATACCGGTGGGCAGATGTCCAAGGCGACCCCCATTGGGGCCATTGCCAAATTTGCCGCTGCCGGTAAGTCGCAGGCCAAAAAGGACCTGGGCGCCATGGCCATGAGTTACGGCTATGTATATGTGGCCCATATTGCAATGGGTGCAAATATTAACCAGGCCATTAAGGCCTTCCGCGAAGCCGAAGCCTACGATGGGCCCTCAATTATTATTGCCTACTCCCACTGTGTGAACCACGGCATCAATATGATGAAGGGCATGGACCAGCAGAAGGCAGCGGTTACCAGTGGCCTGTGGCCCCTGTACCGTTTTGACCCACGCTTGGTCGAGCAGGGCAAGAACCCCTTCCAGTTGGATTCACGTGATCCAACCACTGCCATCGAGGACTTTATGTACAAGGAAGTTCGCTTCAAGAGTCTAAAGGCCTTGAACCCCGCAAGGGCCGATGAGCTTTTAGCCAAAACCAAGGCTCAGGCAGAGAGGGTGTGGAAAGAATATAAATATTTGGCTGAACGTCCCTTCTAAGGTGATGGCATAGTCCAAAAAAGCCCGACGCAGGTCGGGCTTTTTTTATGCGCCGGACTTTCCGGTCCGGCGTCAAGGTCGCGCGCGCACAAGGTCGCGCGTCTACAAGGTCGCGCGCGTACAAGGTCGCGCGCGTACAAGGTCGCGCGCGTACAAGGTCGCGACCTTGCATAAGCGCGCGACTTCGCATAAGCGTCTTAGCGGCGCGAAAACTCCAATATTTCCCAGCCCACCTTTTTGGCATAGCGGCGTAGGCGCCAGTCGGGGTTTACCGCGATGGGCTTACCCACCGACAAAAGAAGCGGTAAGTCGTGAATGGAATCGGAATAAAAGGCACAGTCGCTCAAACCTACCTCGCGCGAGCGGGCAAAATTAAGACAGGCATCGTATTTACCCTGTCCGAAAATAAGATCCCCATTAAATTTCCCCGTGGTTCTGCCATCGATAAACTCTAAAGAGTTGGCAATAACGGCATGGGCACCCAGGTTCTTTGCAAGGGGCTCGATAATAAAGTCCAAAGAGGTGGTTGCCAGTACAATTTGGGTGCCCGAACGCCGCATTGAACTGATAAGTTTGCGGGCGTCTTCGTAGAGCTCGCTGTCGATATGCCGCGAAAAGCAATGTGCAGAAAGCTCCTGTAATGCTGACTTCTCAAGGCCCCTGAGCACCGACACCTCGGTAGGAAGATGTTGCGAATTGACATTGCGATAGACCTGGGGACCAAAACGGTACCAGAGATAATAAAAGGGCAGGCTAAAAAGGGACCAAAGCGGCACAAGGCCCCGGTGAACAGCCCCAATGGCAATCCAAAAGCCGGTGGAGCGGCGAGTAAGCGTATGATCTACATCGAAAAAAGCAATGCTAAACTTTTTCACCCTCGCCTCCTTTTGGAAATATCTACCTGCTCCAAGGTCAAAAAGCGTTCTTTTAAGGCAAGTCCCAAGCTAAAGCCCCCCAGCTTGCCGCTACCCTGAATTACTCGATGGCAGGGAATAAGAATGGGAATGGGATTGCGCGCCATAGCCTGACCCACCGCTCGAAAAGCCAGGGGCGAACCCGCGCGCTGGGCCAGCTCGCCATAGGTTATGGTGCTTCCCCAGGGTATTGTAGCCAACTCCCCCCAGACCCTTTTTTGAAAATCGGTCCCCACCGGCCTCAGTGGAATGCTAAACTGCACTGGCTGGCCCTCGAGCCAGCTTGCCAGCTCGTCAATTAAGCGAGCAACTAAGGGCGTTTCGCTATTGGGCGGAAAATCATGCCCATCAATTATATCCAGTCTTTGTAAAAACTCCCCCTCCCAGCTGCTGGAAAAGCAGAGATCCTTAACACAAAAATTGATTGCTCTGTTCAATACCGCCTCCGCCTAACTTCGGTAGTGGCAACCAATGGAGGTCTTATTGTGCATTGCCGCTCGCACCACCAGCTCGGCGGTAATAATCATGTTTCGTAGCTCAATAATATCCTTGGTAAGCGCGGCCTCGTGGTAAAACTTAGAGATGCGGTGCGAATGATAATTGAGGTCGGACACTGCCCGCTGTAGGCTCTTGGTGGAGCGAATAATACCGCAGTGGTTCCACATCGTTACCTTTATCAAATTGATATCCTGATAAATAAGACTGGGCTCGAAGACCTCGGGCAGGGCAGGATACTCCCAATCGGGAATAGCCCGCAGCCGTTCGGCAGAGATTTTGCCCAGCCGCCCTACAATGTCCAAGCCGGCCCGATAGCCCCAGAGCAGACCCTCTAAAAGGCTTGTGGAGGCAAGGCGGTTTGCCCCATGTACCCCGGTGCAGGAGACCTCGCCCACGGCCCAAAGGCCCTTAAGAGTGGACTGCCCCTGCATATTAACCTTAATACCCCCACAAAAATAATGAGCTGCTGGCGTAATGGGAATGGGCTGTTTAGAAATATCCAGGCCCCCCTCCATACAGGTATTGTAGATTTTAGAAAAACGCTCGGGAATTGCCTGTTCGCCCTTGTAGTTATTGGCCAAATCCAGATACAGCCAGTCCACCCCCTGCTTTGCCATCTCTAAAAATATACCCCTTGCCACCACATCGCGGGGGGCTAAATCGCCCATGGGAGAATATTTTTGCATAAAGGGTCGCCCCTCTCTGTCCACGAGCTTAGCCCCCTCGCCCCGCAAAGATTCAGAAATAAGGAAGCGCCGAATGCTCTTGTTGTACAGGGCAGTTGGGTGGAACTGGATAAACTCCGCATTTATGGTGCTGGCCCCGCAGCGTCGGGCCATGCTAATGCCATCGCCGGTGGCCTCCGGTGGATTCGTGGTATATTGATAGATATTCCCCAGGCCCCCCGTGGCCAGGACCACCGCCCCTGCTAAAAGGCAGTGAACCTCTCCCGAAGCATTGTCCAGGGCGTAGACGCCCATAATTTCCCGTTCTTTATAGCGCTCTTGGGAGTCGGTAGAATGATGATTGTTAGTAATTAAGTCTATAGCCGTCGTATTGGTGCGAACTTCAATCTCCAGCTCTTTCGCTCGGCGCACAAGGGCCTTCTGTATGGCCTCGCCGGTGTGGTCGGCATAGTGCAAAATACGGCGCTGCGAATGGGCGGCCTCTTCTGTCCAGTCCAGCTCGCCTTTTTGGTTCTTGCTAAAATCTAATTTGGCCTCTTCGACTAAGAGTTTTTGCACAAGGGGTGGCCCTTCGTAAGCCAGCAGATGGACAGCATCTCTATAGTTAAAATGTGCACCGGCCTCGAGAATATCGGCCTCTAAAAGCTCTGGTCTGTCCTCGGCGGGCTTGGCAATAATTCCCCCCTGGGCATGAAAGGTATTTGTGTGCGAAGGGTCCTCCGTTTTCGAGAGGACAAGGACATTCAGGCCCGCCTTTTTGCATTCAATTGCCGCAGAAAGGCCAGCAATTCCCGTGCCAACAACAATTACATCCCGTATCTCTCTCATTATAATCTCTCTGCCTCTTTAAGTGAAAAATCGAAAACATCGATCGTGTGGGTGAGCTCGCCAAAGGAGATATGCGTAATGCCCGAACCGGCCAGTTCTGCTAGGCGTTGACGACTCATATTTCCGGAGGCCTCGATTTCGCAGCGCCCATCAATTAACGCGGTTGCCTTTTTAATGTCTGCATTGTCCATGTTGTCTAGCATAATGCGTTCCACGCCCATTGCAAGGGCTTGGCGCACCTCGTCCAAGCTGCGGGTTTCCACTTCAATCTTGTATTTATCTCCCCAGGCCTGGCGCACCCTTGTAACCGCTTCGGCAATTCCCCCAGCGGCATCAATATGATTGTCCTTGAGCATGACCATATCGAAGAGCCCAATGCGGTGGTTCTGTGCTCCGCCGGTTTTAACCGCATATTTTTGCAGATGTCTAAGACCGGGAATGGTCTTGCGCGTATCCAGAATAATTATCGGATCAGTCCCCAGCTTTTCGGCCGATTCCCTAGCCACAGCAACCAACATCGAGGCCTTGGTGGCAATGGCCGAAAGATGGGATATAAAATTGATGGCGGTCCGTTCGCCAACGAGGATGCTGCGGGTAGGCCCCTGGAGGCTGGCAATTTTTTGCCCCTTGGCAATGTTCTGTCCATCCTCGGCCAGGAGCTCCACGGCAATGCGGCTATCAATTTCTAAAAAGACCGCTTTAAATAGGGCAATACCACAGAGAATGCCTGCATCTTTTGCATATAGGCTCATCCTGCTTTTCTCGGTATCGGTAAAAATTGCCGAGGCACTTACATCCCCCTGAATATAATTGCGATCCCCCTGTTCTAGGCCTAAGTCTTCGGCCAGGGCTGCTCGAATTATGGGTAAAAAAGAATTCGGTTCCAGCATGGGCGGAGTATATCAAAAAAAATATTCAAGGGGTAGTATTGCCGGCCAATGGGCCTTAGCCCTGTATTAGCTCTGCCGTTTTTTGCGCAATGGCCCGCTCAATTTCCCTGTCTCGCTCCTCCATATTCTTAAACTCCCCAGCCAAAATGGCATTGAGCTCGTCTACAAAGACCGAGCCAGCTACCACCGCATGCACCTTTGGGGCCACTGCCCGGGCAAGTTCGGCACTGCGAATACCAAAGCCGCCCAAAAGCCGGCTTCCGCCCCTGGCCAAGCTATTTAAAAAGGCAAGGCTCTGCTCGCTTAGGCTGGTGGCCGTACCGGTAATACCCGCGCGCAAAGCTGCATATAGATATGCCCGCTTTAGGGCGGCCATTTCGGCCATGCGTTCGGCCCGCATAGATGGGGCGGCAACGGGAACGGCACAGATACCTGCGCTATTGCAGGCGGCGGCAAGGCCCTCGTCGGCATCGAAGGGCAGGTCGGGTACAATAAGGCCCTTTACGCCCCTTTTTGCCATCTCTGCCACCAGCTTGGATACGCCCCAAGTGTATATAGGGCTAGCATAGCTCATAACAAAGAGCGGCACCTTGGGAAAACTCGTATACAAGAGCTTTAAAAAATCTAAGCTCTTCTGCATATTCCACCCGGCATCCAGGGCCTGGGAGCAGGCCTGCAATATTACGGGGCCGTCGGCACTGGGGTCGCTAAAGGGAATTTGGACTTCTAAATAGCTCGCCCCTCCCAAAACCAGGCCCCGTGCAAGGGCAAGGCTGGCCGATTCGTCGGGGTAGCCGGCTACCAGATGTGCCATTAAGGCAATTTTTTTTGTGTTCATCAATTATCTCCAAGGGCAAGAAGTTCCCGCTGCAAAAATTCTTTCCACTGCTGGGGGCGCAAAAGAGGGGCGGTTATAAAGAGGTCCTTGTCGCCGCGCCCGCTCATGTTTACGACAATTGCCTTGCCCGGCCCCAGGCTCTTGGCCAATTCAATTGCCTGCGCCCCTGCGTGGGCACTCTCTAGGGCAAAAACCAGGCCCTCGTGTTGGGCAAAAAAGGTAAGGGCCTCTAAGGCCTGGCTATCTAGGGCCCGCTTAAACTCCACCCGGCCAGAGCGGCCAAGGGCTGCCAGCTGTGGGCCAATGCCCGGGTAATCGAGGCCGGCCGAAATTGAATGTGTAGGCAGCACCTGCCCATCGTCGTCCAGCAAAAACTGGCTCTTATAGCCATGGACAATGCCCGTACGCGCATCGGTACCGCTCATGCGGGCAGCGTGCTCCCCAATGCCCGGTCCCCGCCCCCCGGCCTCCACGCCAATAAGGCGCGGCCTCGTGCCGCTTAAAAAGGGTTCGAAAAAGCCAATCGCGTTCGAGCCACCCCCTACGCAGGCCACTAGGGCCTCGGGGTGAATATTGCGCTCGGCCAGCTGGGCCTGGGTCTCCCGCCCAATAATTGCCTGGAACTCGCGCACCATGTCGGGCCAGGGGGCCGGCCCAAGGGCGGAACCTATTATATAGAAGGTTTCGGAAAAGCTGGCCGCCCAGTCGCGAAAGGCCTCGTTAATGGCATCCTTTAAAGTGCGCGCGCCAGAGCTTACCGCATGGACCTTTGCGCCATAGAGTTCCATGGTGGCCACATTTGGCTGTTGACGGTCGACATCGACCGAGCCCATAAAAACTTCGCAGGCAAGGCCCAAGCGGGCACAGGCTGCGGCAGTGGCCACCCCATGTTGGCCCGCCCCTGTTTCGGCAATAATCCTCGTTTTTCCCATTCGCTTTGCCAAAAGCGCCTGCCCAAGGGCATTGTTAATTTTATGCGCCCCCGTATGGGCAAGCCCCTCCATTTTTATATAGATATCGGCAGCTCCAAGCACACGGCTGGCGTTGGAGGCATATAAAAGCGGGGTGGGCCGGCCAATAAAGTCTCGCTGCAAACTGGCCAATTCCTGCAAAAAAGTGGCA
>CAZBJJ010000021.1:0-33105 GCA_964492245.1 uncultured Spirochaetales bacterium
ACTGTAATTGCTCTGGACGGTGATGCCCTCTTTGGTCTTCCCAAAAACGAACAAAAAATTCTTCGAAACTTGATAGGGCACAACATTACAATGAGCCAAGCTAAACAGGTTTTTTCAGATTTATCTTGGCAGGGAACTAAAAGTGTTATATATGTCAATTCTTTTAGGCCATCGCGCAACCTCTATAATTTTTTTCAAATTATTCAAGTAATTCCTATAAGTCAATTAAAAAAGACAACTACTACACTTATTGCATTTTACAGTATAATACTGTTCTTTTCTTTAATTGCCTCTTTTCTTTTTATTGGATTGTTTTCTAAATATTTTTGGCAAAGGGTAAAAATTTTACGCACTGAAATTAATAAAATTGTTCAACATGATTTTGAAATTGCCAAAGACATTGGTGGACAGGATGAATTTTCAGATATCCACAATGCCCTTTATTCCACTGTTGGCCAGATTAAGTTACTTATAGATGAAGTCTATGTTCAAAGATTAAAAAGCGAGCAAATACTGTCCCGTCAAAACGAAATTCAATTTAAAATGTTATCGAGTCAAATTAATCCGCATTTTTTGTTTAATTCACTGGAGACCATCAGGATGATGGCAATCACGAAAAATGAAAATGAAATAGCACGAACGGTAAAAGTTCTGTCGAGTCTATTTCGATATAACCTGGAAGTATCTAACAAACCGGTTTGTTTAGCCAAGGAATTGGAAAGTGTTAAAAATTATCTGGAAATGCAATCTATCCGATTTGGTGAACGAATTAACTATCAATTTATATACACGGTCCCAAATACAGATTATTTTATTCTACCTTTTCTTATTCAACCCCTCGTTGAGAACTCATTCAATCATGGACTTGAGACAACAACTGACCAAGGTTTTATCTATATCAGCATAAGTGTAGAACTGGGAGCTCTTTGTATTAAGGTCCGTGACAATGGGCGGGGAATTGAAAAAGCTAAGTTAAGGGATCTGAATCGCAGGCTTGCCGAATGCGATGTTATCCAAGAGCCGATAAAAAATAATGGCAAGCCTTCTATTGGCTTAATAAATACAAACCAACGGATCAAGCTTTTCTATGGTAAGCAGTGGGGGCTTAAACTCTGGAGTGTTCCAGGAGAACAGACCACAGTTGCACTGCGCATTCCCGTGGTCTTATCTCCCTAGCATCTACCTACTTTCGAACAGGGCGGCAATTTCTTTTTTATACAGGACGGCCAGTTTATGGCGCATTACCTCCTGTTTTGCCGAGAGCTCTAAGCCCACCTCGAAGGGTTTTTCTAATAGGGCAATTTTATTAATGCGCTCAAAAATCTTAAAGCCTGTGCGGGCGTTCACCAGAGTATTTACTTCGTCCTCTATAAGGCCCTTGGTCATAGGGTCGTTGAGCAATTCCCTGTACGAAGTATATACGATGTGGTTTTCATCTGCCCAGGCCTCAATTTCCTCGGCAATGGGCACTATAAGGGCCGCCAAAAAGCGCTGATCCTGCCCCAAAACTACCGATTGGCCAATATACCTCGATTCATTCACCTTCATCTCTATGGGGGTTGGCTCCACATTCTCGCCACTCCGCAATACAATGGTGTCTTTCTGGCGGCCCCTTAGGATTATCTCGCCCCGCCTTGTCGTAAAGCCCAAATCGCCGGTATCCAGCCAGCCATCCTCGCTGAGCACTTGTTTAGTCAATTCAGGACGCTGATAATAGCCCAGCATAACGTTCTGCCCGCGGACAAGCACGCGACCCTTTTTACCTGGTGCAAGCTCCCTACCCTGCTCGTCTACAATTTTAACCTCGCAGCAGTCCAGAGCCTTGCCATTTGTCCCAAAAATGGGCCGTCTATAGGTGCGAACAGCCACCACCGGGGCCGTTTCGGTTAGGCCGTAGCCCTCCATTACCGTTACCCCAATTGCCCAAAAGAACTCATCGATGTTGGGCGGTAGGGCTCCGCCGCCGGAGACGCCCAGCCTAAAGGCCGTTCCCAGCTTTGTTCTAATCTTCCTAAAAATCAATACATCGCCCAAGGCGCGCAGTGGCCAAAGGAGAATTGCCGGTACAATGGCCAAAATCTGTGCTAGGAAATGCCCAAAGGCATTGTACCAAGGGCCTCGGGAGAGCAGGATGCGGGCAAACCAAGCCTGCAACTTTGCTACGCCCACAAAAAACTTAAACAGGACGAACACAAAGCCACCGGTTTTCCGCATACTGCGCCAGACACCGTCGTACACCGATTCCCAAATACGCGGCACCGAGGGCAATATTTGTGGATTCGTAGCAGCAAAATCGGCAAGGAGCACACTGCCTATTGGCTTAGAATAGACAATTCCAGCTGCGGCATATATAATAACATATTCGCACAGGCGCTCGAAGGAGTGCCAAACGGGAAGTACCGACAGGGCCTTTTCTCCTAGGTTCAGGGGAATGCGACCAATTAAATCGGGCAACTGCGACAGAAAATTATTGTGGCTGAGCATTACCCCCTTCGGTTCGCCCGTGGTGCCAGAAGTAAAAATAATTGTCGCAAGATCATCCCTTTTGCCTTTTTCTAATTCCTGTTCAACCTCGTTTTCGTGCTCTTTGCGCCAAGCAGCCCCCATTTCTAAGAGCTCATTAAAATGAAGAACACTAAAACCAAGGGCCTCAAGCTCGCCTTTAATAGAATTTGAAAGCACATCGAAGCTGATAATTTTTTTAAGACATTCCAGCTTTTCTCTATTGGTCAAAAGTTTTTTGGCTTGGGCATCGTTTTCGATAAAACTGGTAGAACAGGAGGCAAAACAGAGAATCCAGCTTATTTCATCTGCGGTGGCATCGCAGCCACGGGGCACATCTGCCCCTCCAATGCCCATAATGGCAAAGCTGGTCTGTAGCCATTCGGCCCGGTTGTCTGCAATAAGCCCAATATGATCTTTTCGCTGGTGCCCAAGGGCCAAAAGTCCGGCAGATAAATTTAAAACGCGGTTAAAAAAATCGTGATAACTTGTCTCTATAAAACTGCCGTCTACAGTTTTAGTGTACTGTGCACTGGTCTGTGGCCATGTGGCGGCAATTCGCTTTAATAAAAGTGGTAAGGTTTTATCCATACTTTCTTTAATAACACACTTTTTATTATGGCGCAAGCACAATCTTATTTAGAGAACCTTAAAGATAAAAAGGTTGCAGAACTATCAGTTTAAATATTAAAAATGCTCAGATTTTTTGGTAGAGCTTTAAATATTCAATTACTGCCCGGTCCCAAGAGAAGTCTTTTTGCATACCCCGAAGCTGCATCGCCTTTATGTGCTCGCTCTTATTGTACCAGGCCCAAACAGCCCAACCGACAGTGTCGTAGATTGCGCGCGGCGTAAGTTCCTCGAACATAAAGCCGGTGCCCTCGCCAGATTCCTGCCGATAGGGCTCTACCGTATCTGCCAGGCCACCGGTGTTTCGAACAATGGGCAGGGTGCCATACATAAGAGAATACATCTGGTTCAGGCCACAGGGCTCATAGCGGCTGGGCATAAGAAAAAAATCGGAGCCGGCCTCGATTAGATGGCTGAGCCGCTCGTTATAGCCAATTTTGGCCTTGAAGTTTGGCAGGCGCGAAGAGAGGGAGCGAATTTCATTTTCGCACCAGGCCTCGCCCGAACCCAAAAGCACAAATTGAATGCGCATATCCTGGCAGATGGACCAGGCCGAACCATAGGCAGGGCCAAAAAGCTCTCCCACTCCCTTTTGCTCGGTTAAGCGAGTGACCATTCCCACAATGGGTATATCATCTATCTCTTCTAGGCCAAATTCTTTTTGCAGGGCACGGCGCGCCTCTGTTTTACCAGAAAGGTCTTTGTGCGAATACTTTTTAGGGATGTAGTTGTCCTTGCTCGGGTGCCAAAAATCGGTGTCGATGCCATTTAAAATGCCCACATAGTCCTGGCTCCTGCTGCGCAAAACCCCGTCCAGGCGAAAACCCTGCTCAATGGTCATTGTCTCCTTGGCATAGGTGGGCGACACTGTATTCAGCTTATCTGCACAGACAAGCCCGGCCTTAAGCATATTCATCCGGTCCCAGTCCTCAAAGCCGGCCTGCGCAAAGACATCCCAGCCCAGGCGCGTGTAGGGAAAATTGTCCCGCGAATATACCCCTTGATAGCCCAGATTGTGTATGGTTAAAACAGACTGAGTATTGGAAAAGCCTCCGGTTTTTTCGCCATATTTTAAAAAAACCGGAACAAGGGCAGTGGGCCAATCGTGGGCGTGTAAAACATCGGGGTACCAGGAAATTTTCCTACAGAGTTGAAAGACAGCCCGAGAAAAAAAAGTAAAACGCCGGGGGTTATCGGAAAAATCTGGCTCCTGTGCCGTGCCATAGACCCCATCGCGTCCAAAAAATATCTCGTGATCTATAAAATAAACCGGAACGGCATCCTTGCTCTTTGGGGCAGAGAAGGTATTTGGGTCGCTTAAGGAACCTTCCCAGACCGCAGACCACTCCTCGCCCCAGCCAACAGGTACCCCCATTGGACCCTCTAACTGGCGAAGATAGGTGCGATTTAATGAATAATAGCGGGGCATGACAATACGAACATCGTGGCCGTCGCGCTTTAAGGCTAAAGAGAGCGCCGATACTGCATCGGCCAGTCCCCCAGTTTTGGCGAAGGGAACTGCTTCGCTCGTCGTCATCAATATTTTCATATTTTTAGTATAGCAGTTGGACGAAAGTTTTGCCATTCCCTAGCGTAAAACAAAGGTGCGCCCCTCGTGCACAAAGACACTGTGCGACAAAAACAGCGAAAGCCCATCTACCAGCACCTTGCGCTCGATATTTTTGCCAAGCCGGACAAACTCAGCAATCGAGGCGGTATCCGAAACACGCAGGGCATCTTGGGCAATAATAGGTCCCTGATCGAGATCCTCGGTGGCAAAGTGAGCAGTCGCCCCAATCAGTTTTACCCCCTTAAACCAGGCCTGATGGTAGGGCTTTGCCCCTTTAAAGGCCGGTAAAAATCCATGGTGTATATTGATAATCCGACCCTCCCAGGCAGCAGTAAATGCTGCGGTAAGAATTTGCATATAGCGGGCCATAACGACAAGATCTATCTTATACTCATTTAAAAGAACCTGTATCTGGGCCTCGGCCTCTTCCCTGCCTGCGGAGGTATCAATTGTATGATAGGGAAGGCCAAATTGCTCGGCCACTGGCGATAGATCGGGATGGTTAGAAATAATAACAGGGAAAACACAGTCCAATTCGCCATCGCGGTGTTTTAAAAGCAATTCATACAGGCAGTGGTCGGTTTTAGAAACCAAGATAGCGACCCTTTTTTTAAGCTCCTTGGCTATGAGCTGCCAATCCATTGAAAAACCCTTGGCTAGCGGTAAAAATTCTTCGGTAAAAGTTTTTTCAAAATATTTCTCGTTTTCATCCAAGACCTGGATAGAAAACCTGACCTTTAGGAAAAACATTCCAAAATCTTCGGCTGTATGCTGACGCAAATCTAAGATGTTCCCGCCACTTTGGGCAATAAAATTGGTAATAGATGATACCAGGCGGGGCCTGTCGGGGCAGCGCACGGTTAAATAGTATTCGGCTTGCATAATACTGCCATAATAGCCCCTTGCCCCATAGGCGGACAAGTGGCTATCATCACTGCTATGGAAAATTTTGCTCACCTCCATGTTCATAGCGATTATTCCCTTTTAGACGGCGCATCTTCAATTGCGGACCTTATAAAAGCAGCCCAAGAGCGGGGAATGACCAACTTGGCCATCACCGACCATGGCAATATGTTTGGCACACTCGACTTCTATAAAAGTTGTGTCAATGCCGGCCTTAACCCAATAATTGGCTGTGAATTTTATATGGCCCCACTTTCGCGCCATCAAAAATCGGGCAGTGAATCGGGCAACCGCTATTATCATCTTGTCCTTTTGGTAGAAAACCTACAGGGCTATAAAAATATTATAAAGCTCAGCTCCCTGGCCTATACCGAAGGTTTTTATTATAAACCCCGCATAGACTGGGAACTTTTACAGAGCTACCACGAAGGGCTCATCTGCCTTTCGGCCTGCATTGCCGGCGAAATACCCCAGGCTATTTTGAACAATCAGCTGGATATTGCCGAGGAGCGGGCAAGGGCTTTTAACGAACTCTTTGGCCCTGGCAATTTTTATTTAGAACTTCAAGACCATGGGCTGCAAGAGCAGAAAATTACCAACAGGGCACTAATAGAATGTTCTCTAAAGACCGGCATTCCCCTTGTGGCCACCAACGATGTCCACTATGCCAACCGGGAAGATGCCATTGCCCAGGATATACTGCTGTGTATTGCCACCGATAAAAAACGCGCCGACAAAAACAGGATGAGGTTTACCGGCGATCAATTTTATTTAAAAAGCCCTCAGGAAATGGCTGCCCTCTTCCCCAATCAGCCAGAGGCCCTTTTGAACAGTGTGCGCATTGCCGAACGCTGCCGCTTCGCATTTCCCTTTTCCGAACCCAAACTACCCGCATTTAAAATACCCAGCAATTATGAGTCCGACCAGGCCTATATTCGTGAACTCTGCTATTCTGGCCTGGCAAAACGGTACGAGCTTATAACTGAGGAAATAAAAGACCGCGCCGACTACGAGCTTTCGGTAATTGGACGAATGGGTTTTACTGGCTATTTTTTAATTGTGGCCGATTTTGTAACCTGGGCAAAGGAGCGGGATATTCCCGTTGGCCCCGGCCGGGGCTCGGGCGCCGGCTCTCTAGTGGCCTATGCCCTAAGTATTACCGATATCGACCCCATCCGCTATAACTTACTTTTTGAACGCTTTTTAAACCCCGAACGCGTCTCCATGCCCGACTTCGATATAGACTTCTGTTTTGAACGTAGAGGCGAAATTTACGAATATGCAGTAAAAAAGTATGGCAAGGAAAGGGTTGGACAGATTATCACCTTTGGTACCTTAAAGGCCCGGGCTGTACTAAAGGATGTGGCAAGGGCCCTAGATATTCCCATTTCCGAGGCAAATTATCTAACCAAGCTCATCCCTGGCGACCTGGATATAACCTTACAAAAGGCCTTAGACCAGGTCAAGGAGCTGCGGGAGCTTTCCAAAGACCCAAAATACAGCGAATTATTCAGTATTGCACTGCGTCTAGAGAACAAAAACCGCCATACCAGCCTCCATGCGGCCGGCGTCGTCATTGGGCAGAGCGAATTGAGCGACTATGTCCCCCTATATCGGGACCCAAAATCTGGCGGAGTAGCCACGCAGTTTTCTAAAGATTTTATAGAAGAATGTGGCCTGGTCAAAATGGATTTTCTCGGTTTAAAAACGCTCACCCTTTTAAAAAATGCTCAAAACCTTGTGCGCCAGCGCGGAGGCGAGCTCGCCCATTTTGATATAGAAAAAATCCCCAAAAACGATAGCAAGACCTATACAATGCTTGGCGAAGGAAAATCCAGCGGTGTCTTCCAGTTTGAATCGCCGGGCATGCAAAACACCTTAAAAAAAGCAAAGCCAGAGCGCATCGAAGATCTCTTGGCCCTAAATGCCCTTTACCGGCCCGGGCCGATGGCCTATATCGATCAATTTATCAGTAGCAAATTTAATCCGAGCAGTATTAAATATCCCGACCCCAAGCTAAAAAGCATTCTGGAAGAGACCTATGGCGTCATTGTCTACCAGGAACAGGTTATGCAGGTGGCTCAAATAATTGCCGGTTACAGCCTGGGCCAGGCCGATATTTTACGCCGAGCAATGGGCAAAAAAAAGGCAGATGTCATTGCCCAGGAAAGAGAACATTTTATAACAGGAGCTGTCGCCAATGGCTTTAATGCGGATCATGCAGGAAAAATATACGATATTCTTGTGCCCTTTGCCGGCTATGGTTTTAACAAAAGCCATGCAGCGGTATACGCCATTTTAGCCTATCGAACCGCCTATTTAAAGGCGAACTTCCCCGAAGAATTTATGGCCGCAACCCTAACTAACGATATTTCAAACTCCGACAAGTTGCCTGGCTACATAGACGAAAGCCGTTCAATGGGTATAGATGTCGTTCCGCCGAATATCAATCTTTCGGATCGCTATTTTACCGTCAATAAGGGCAAAATTTTTTATGGTCTATTGGGCATAAAGGGCCTTGGCGAGGGGCCGGCAAACGAAATAATCAATCAACGCAAGGATGCAGGACCCTATAGGGATTTTATGGACTTCCTCGAGCGCGTAGAATTGCGCAGCGTTGGCAAAAAGGTAATAGAAATTTTAATTAAAATTGGGGCCTTTGACGAATTTGAACAGGACAGAGCCACCCTCTTGGCCAACCTGGACCGGGCCTGGGACTATATTTCTGCCATTAAGGAGGACAAAAAGCTCGGCCAAAACAGCCTGTTCGAAGAAGCTGGCGAAAAAGAGTACCAAGATTTTGAATACGAAAAAACCGAGCCCATCGATTTAAAAGAATTTTTGCAATTAGAAAAAGATCTTATGGGGTTTTATGTCTCCGGGCATCCCATGGACGAGTACCGCGAACTCTTCGAGCGCCTTGGCTGTCTGGATTTATCTAGGTTGGAAAATACAAGTCCCAATCGTTCCTATTTAATACTCGGCAATCTAAAAAGCCTTAAGCCCTATCAGACTAAAAATGGAAGATGGATGGGATTCGGCAGTCTGGAAAGCTTTTCTCACGATATAGACCTTGTTTTTTTTGGAAAAACATGGGAAGAGCTCAAAGGAAGCCTGCAAATCGATGAAATCTACGCCTTTCAGGGCACCGTGGACAGAAAAAAAGAGCGTCCCAGCTTTATTGTAAACAAACTAGAAGATATAAAGGCCTTGGAAAACTATTCATGGCGGGAAGTGCATATCCGCCTGGATGCCGATATTGCCAGCAGGGAAGAACCCTTGGAAGAGCTGCGCGATTTCTTAATGGAACAAAGGGGAAGTAGCCAAATATTTTTCCATATAGGCAGTGGAAAAAATGAAACAACCATAAAAAGTGCCAATGTCATAAATTGCCGAACCGACAGCTGGACCTTGGAGGCAATTGAGCAATACCAGGCTGTCTGCGAGGTATGGAAGGAATAATCTTTACTTTTTATTCAACTTCGACCCTGTTTTTACCTAGACGTTTGGCCCGATATAAAAGGGCATCGGCCCTGTCTATAACATCGCCGGTGCTTTCCCCATATTTATACTTTACTAAACCAACGGAGATAGTTATCGCAACACCCTGCTGTGAACAGCAGTCTTCTACACTTTTGCGAATTTTCTCGGCAACTGTTTGGGCAGCCGCTAAGTCGGTCTCGGGCAGAATTATTATAAACTCTTCCCCCCCATAGCGCCCCACAATGTCCACTTGGCGCAGCGCATCCTTAAATATTTTTGCCAAAGAGATGAGTATTTCATCGCCAGCTCGGTGCCCGAAGTTGTCGTTAATCTGTTTAAAATCATCTACGTCGAGCATAAGCACCGACAGAACACGAGAATAGCGCTGGGCTTTTAACATTTCCTCTTCTAGGCGCTCGTACGAATAGCGGTGATTGTACAATTCGGTCAGACTGTCGGTAACTGTTCGGTTTTCCAGGTTTTTTTTATATTGATAGGACCTAATATTAACTTTTAACCGCGAAATAAGGGCTGGGGCGTCGAAGGGCTTATAGATATAATCGTCGGCACCGGATAAAAGTACCTTCGATAAAGGCCGTTCGCCCGTAAATTTTGACATAGCTATTATTATACTGTCTGGAAAGCGGGAGCGCAGGTTCACCACAAGATCGTCCCCGCTCATTGCCTTTAGCACAATATCGCTTATGTATAAATCGTAGCCGCGCTCAATGGCCAACAGCTCTAGCGGATCCGAAAAAAGTTCAATTGAGCGGATACCGTACATGGCCAGAATGCGGGCCGATATTTTAAGAATTACCGATGAATCGTCTATTACAGCCACTCGCAAGCTGCGCATAAAGCTGAGCAATTTGTCGTCAATTTCCAGAGTATCCAGATACCGTTGGAGCCGGTCCATAGATAAATCCCTGCGGGCAATACAATCGATAAAACCTAGGGAAAAAAGCCATTCCCGGGTCTCGATAGAATAATTGTCGGTAATAATGACCACCGGTATATTGGCCTCGTCGAAGGCAGAGACCGTCTGTAAAAACTCTGGCTCTGCCCTGGATGAAAGGGAAAGGCCGCTGATAAGAAGATCCACCCGCGAAGTCTGCAAAAAGGTCTTTGCCTCGCTCCAGGAGGAAAAACTGACTGATGAATGCCCGCACTGCTGGATAAGGCTACCAATATTGCTGCGAAATACCTCATCCTCATCTAAAACCATAATTCTAAACATTAAAGCACCCTACACTTATAAAAATTAATCAATTCTATTATATCCCTAATTATATAGAATTTCAAAGATTTTTTAATTTTTAATTAAAGTTTTAGAGGGAGGCTGACGATACTGAATACGGATAGTTATTCCCAAATGACTATTCCCCACGGGCACGGATGCCTATGGGTAGATCTTTCAAGGAGGATGATATGATCATCAACCACAATCTGAGCGCGATGTACGCCGATCGCTCCCTCAAGGTAACCCAAGGCTTCGTCGAAAAATCGATGGAAAAACTCTCTTCCGGTCTTAGGATAAACCGCGCCGGGGACGATGCCTCTGGATTGGCTGTATCCGAAAAAATGCGCAGCCAAATTCGCGGCCTAACCCAGGCCTCGATTAACGCATCTAACGGTATCTCCTTTATCCAGACCTCCGAGGGCTATCTTCAAGAGACCCAGGACATTATCCAGCGCCTGCGCGAACTGGCAGTCCAAGCCTCTAACGGTATCTACACCGACGAAGACCGTATGCAAATTCAGGTAGAGGTCTCCCAGCTTGTGGACGAGGTCGACCGCATTGCCAGCCATGCCCAATTTAACGGCATGAACGTGCTCACCGGTCGCTTTGCCCGAGAAACTGGCGAAAATACTGTTACAGCCTCTATGTGGTTCCACATTGGCGCCAATATGGACCAGCGCGAGCAGGTATTTATTGGTACCATGACCTCTGCAGGCCTTGGCATTAGAAATGCCGGCGACGACAGCATTATCTCGCTCTCCAGCCCCGATGGCGCAAATATGACCATTGGTCTTTTAGACGAAGCTCTTAAGAAAGTGAACAAACAGAGGGCCGATCTAGGTGCCTATCAGAACAGGCTGGAACACGCCATTCGCGGTATCGATATTGGTGCAGAGAACTTACAGGCCTCTGAATCGCGCATCCGCGACACCAATATGGCCAACTTAATGGTCCAGTATATGAAAGAGCAAATTCTTACACAGTCTGGCACCGCAATGCTGGCACAGGCGAACCAAAGATCTGCCTCAGTCTTGCAACTTCTCCAGTAGGGTAGTAGACTGTAAGCAGTGCATAGTCTCTGCATAGTCCGTCTATGCAGAGCACTGTTCTTTGAAACATCCCTCGCGATTCTCGCAAAACAGAATAGAACAGTGCCTTTAGGGGTGCTGTTCCGTTCTGTGCAATGACCGGATAGGGTGGCGCGTAGGCCCATTCCGGCATTCATTTTGGCAGAACGGTTTACGGCGACGGATTGCCGTAAACTATATCGCAAGGAGGGTGCATATGATAATCAACCACAATATGAGCGCCATGTATGCAAATCGGACCCTTGGGGTAACCCAGGCCGATACCGCAAAAAACATCGAGAAGCTCAGCTCTGGAATGCGCATTAATCGCGCCGGAGACGATGCCTCTGGTTTAGCTGTATCAGAAAAACTGCGCAGCCAAATCCGCGGCCTGAATCAGGCAGAGCGCAATATTCAAAACGGCGTGTCCTTTATCCAAACTACAGAGGGCTACCTTCAAGAGACGCAGGATATCCTGCACCGCTTAAGAGAGCTTTCGGTACAGAGTGCCAACGGCATTTACACCGATGAAGACCGCATGCAAATTCAAGTTGAGGTCTCCCAGCTGGTAGACGAGGTCAACCGCATTGCCAGCCACGCGCAGTTTAATGGTATGAACATACTCACTGGCGCCTTTGCCAGAGATTCTGCCGTCGGCCGTGTCATGCAATTCCAGGTCGGTGCAAATATGGATCAGTCAGAACAGGTCTTTATTGGCACAATGACTGCTCTGTCCCTTGGACTTCAGGGTGCACAGGGCGAAGAGGGTACCATCAGTATCGCCACCCCAGAAGATGCGAATAAGGCCATTGGTATGGTCGATACCGCATTAAAAGTGGTCTCAAAGCAGCGCGCCGACCTTGGTGCGTATCAGAACCGCTTCGAGATGGCTGCAAAGGGTGTAGCAATTGCTGCCGAAAACCTTCAGGCCTCAGAATCCAGAATGCGGGATTCAAACATGGCGCAGGAAATGGTCGATTTCACTAAAAACCAGATTCTTTCACAGGCGGGTACGGCAATGTTGGCCCAGGCCAATATGCGTAACCAGAACGTGGTACAACTTTTAGGTTAACAAGAACCTGGCAAATATAATCGAGAGACTTCTGGACGTCGTCTTTTGAGCTGTTGGGAAAGGGGGAGTCGCGCCTCCCCTTTCTTCCCTTTTAATGAATGAGCGACGAGGGGCCATGGATGGCCCCTACCTTAGACAATAAGAGACAGTGTTTTTCTTTAAAAAATACTGGCTCAGGAGGTCGACATGACTATTCAACCAACTGGAAATGGATATCCAGTGTATGATCTTCCTGCTGAACAGAAATTATCCACCGAAAAAAACCGACAAGCTGCCAACGAGGCCAAAGAACAGGCGGTTAAGCAGTTGACCGAGAGTGCAGACTTAAAAACAGTTGCCCATCAATTGCAACAGGTAAGCCGGGCTTTTAATAAAAAACTCCGCTTCGAAGTCAATAGCGAACTCGATCAGGTAGTGGTCAAGGTAGTGGACTCGGAGACCGATAAGGTAATAAAGGAACTGCCCCCCGAAGAACTTCAAAGATTACGAATCCGTATTAGGGAGGCAATTGGACTGCTTTTCGATGAGACAGTGTAATACCATTGTAGGCCATATGCCTACACTAGAATATTGAGGCCTTAACTCGGGGAGACCTTACAGCAGTGTCAGATCTGTATATTCCCGGCGTAAAGAGCCGGTTTGGCACAGATGATTTAGTAGAAAACCTCATGAAATTAGAGCGCCTGCCCAAGGAGCGCGCCGAGAAAACGGTAGAAACTCAAAAAGAAATTAAATCTAACTGGCAAGATGTGGGAAGGCGAATTGCTGGCCTGCGCGAGGCGGCCCGCGTTCTGTATTCCTTTCAGAATCCCTTTAACGATAGAATTGGCATTTCTGATAACGAATCTATTGTAAGCGCCACGGCCACCAGGCAGGCAGATGAGCAGCAGCGCAGATTCACGGTGTCTCAGCTTGCCAGTGCCGATCGCTTTCTTTCCGAACCCCTGGCAAAGGATGCCAATGTCCCCGCCGGCACCTACACCTTTAGTGTGGGAGAAAAAAAGATCAGCCTGCCTTGGCGAGGTGGGGGAATTCAAAACTTTATAGACAGCCTGAACCGCCGTGGCTCTGGAGATTTAAAGGCAAGTCTGCTATCTATCCAGGCGGGCAGCAAGTCCCTTTTAATTGAGTCCCTAATTTCTGGCAAAGAAAACGGGCTAAACTTTGAAGACGCCGCCCTCGATTTAGCTGTGGATATTGGCATACTTCAAAAAATTGCCACAGCGAGCGAAGAAATAGCCCTCGGCGATTCGGGCGAAGCCAATATTCCGGCAAAAACATTTCGCAGTCTTTCCTTTACTGGGCAGTTTAAAGGCGGGGAAGACCTCGTGTTGAGCTACGAGGTTAAGGCCAACGAAACCGAGTACACCGCACAAGAACAGGGGACCTTTACTGGCCCCCCTATGCCCCAGCCGGGAAGTATTCAATATGGGGGCATCACGATACAAAACGAAGCTCTGCGCATCGATATACCCCAGCGGCAGGCCCCTGCCCCACCGCAGCCCTTTAGTACCGACGAGGTATTATTATTAAGATATACTGATGGCAGTAGCTCAAGGCTTCCAGGAGTGGGCCTGTCCAACGATTTTTCCGAAATCAGACTGCCCCTTAACAGTTTGGAAAGCGGTAAGACAATTGCCAGTTTGGAGGTCGATAACCAAAACACCCATCGCAATATAACAATTAAAAATATATCTATAGGCGATCCCAATTCGCGGGCAGGCTTCCGGCCCAAAAACCCCATTAGCATAGCAGAAGACGCTATTTTAAGCATTGATGGCATTGCGCTGAGCCGCCCAGATAATACCATCGAGGACCTGGTCCCTGGAGTGAGCATTCATTTGCATGCCCTTAGCGAAAAACCAGTTAACATCTCTATCGAACCAGACCGGGAGGGGGCCAAGGACAGTATTATTAACACCATAGGCTCGTACAACCGGCTCATGGCCGAAATAAATGTGCTTTTACGCAACGACGAAAAACTGATAACCGAGCTGAGCTATTTGGACAAGGACGAACAGGAGGCAATGCAGGAAAAACTGGGCCTTTTCCAGGGCGACAGTAGCCTTGGCCAATTGCGCAGCTCCTTGCAGGCGAGGGTGAGTAGTTCCTACCCCACCGATGCCGAAAGGGACCTGGCCCTCTTGGCCCAAATAGGAATTTCTACGAATGCCTCTGCGCGGGGTGGCAGTTCCGGCTACGATGCATCGCGCCTAAGGGGCTATTTAGAAATTGATGAAAAAAAACTGGATGCAGCCCTTATCAAGGATATACATGCGGTGGCCCAGCTCTTTGGCAACGACAACGACGGCGACCGCATTATCGATTCCGGCTTTGCCTACGAAATTGACACCCTTACCCGAGCCTGGACAGAAACTGGGGGTATTTTAGCCCTTAAAACCAGTGGCATCGACAGAAATATTGCAAACCAGGAAAAACGCATCCAAAATTTAGATGCCCAATTGGCAAACAAAGAGAGCGAGTTAAAACGCAAATACGGCATGATGGAGGGCGCCTTAAATACAATGGAAAGGACCTCGCAATCTATCGATCAGTTTAATACCAACAATTCAGGCAAGAAATAGACGAAAAACAGCATGGAGTGAACATGAAACTTACAATAAATAACGAAACCACCGACTACACCTTAGAAAACGAAGAATTTTTGCCAGAAATAATACAGTCGATAGCCCTGTGGCTGGAAAAAGAGGGGCATATACTGACAAGCATTGCAGTAGATGGAAGGCCTATTCCCGAAGATGCCCTGGATTCCCTGGCAACAATAGACATACAGAGCGTTAAAAACCTAGATGTAGGGGCGCTGCCCTGGTTACACATCTACCAAGAGGCCCTCGAAGAGTTTAGCCGGATTTTCTCCTTGGCATTCAACGAAATTGGCCCTAACTGGCTTTCCAGCCCCAGTGAAAGCTTTTTACTTTTAAAAGACAGGCAGTTACACGAAATTGCCACTGCCTTTATTGGCAGGGAAGCAGAGACCTCCCAAGACGACCAAGAGTTGCTCTCCCGCGATTTTATACAAAAACTCGTTCATTCCCGCCTTCAGGATATTCAAAACCCCTTGCTCAGCTTAAACAGATTAAAAAAAAGCATAGAAAACATAGTTCCCGAAATGGAAAACCTCCCCCTCCTCTTACAGACAGGAAAAAACAGGGATGCCTCTTTTAATATTTCGCTTTTTACCAGCCTTGTAGAAGATATGCTGCGCCTAATACCCATTCTTAAATCCTACGAAATCGATATCAATAATAAAAAAATTGAAGCAGAAGACTTCCCCGATTGGATGGAGGGTTTTTTAAATGTACTTACCGAATTTGTGGAAGGATACGAAAATAGCGATATAATATTAGTGGGCGACTTGGCAGAATATGAAATTGCGCCAAAGCTCAAACAAATTATTCGGCTATTCAACAGCATTCTGGAAGAGAAATCTTGACCGATGAAAACGTTACAGGTGCATTATTTAACCAATACCGACCCTACCAAATTTTTATTTCTTCTTTTGGGTATTGCACTTGTCATTGCCATACTTTCCATTGTCGGAAAATTCCGCGGAAATACAACAACAAGTAAAAAACGCTCTTCTTTTTTTCCAGCCGACAAAAAAAAATCCCCTGGTTTTTGGGCCCTCCATAAGCTTAGCTATAAATATGGCTTTACCAGCGAGGAATTACATTTTTTATCCCAGACATTTGCCAGTCTAGGGGTGAGCGACCCAGAGACCAGCCTAGCAAGCTCCATTGCGCTGGACAAATTATTCTCTAAAAAATATGAACTTATCGAAAAAGAGGCGGGCAGCGAGGGTCTTGCCGAACAACAAAAAGCCCTGCTTTTTTCCATCAGGCAAAGTGTAGAGGCCAGCTTGAATGGAAGGGTTTCTATAACGGATAGTCGCAAAATTCCCAGTGGTTATCCGGCAAGTATTAAAGATGCCAACAATGCTCAGTATCCCACAAGACTTTTTAAATCGGCCACTGACCAACTTTTGGCAGAGACCCCCCATAGCTCGGTGGGAAGTTTAATTAAAATGCCGCGGGGAAGTCGTATTACCATCAGCTTTTATTCAAAACACAGACAGGGCTTTTTATTTGAAACAAGGGTGCTGGGATCTGGCGAACATTCGGGGGAACCGGTTATTATCCTCGAACACAGTAGCTCGATAAGCCCCCTGCCCTATAGAAAACACAAACGCCAAACAGCCCATATACAGGCCTCCTTTGCCGCCGCCCAGCTTGTTGAAACAAAGGAGGGAAAAAAGACTCGCAGACGGCTAGAGGTCATATCCTCCTTCAATTCTGGTATAATAATTGATATCTCTGCCGGAGGCTGTGCCCTTAAAACCATTGCCCCCCTTAGGGCCGGCGAATATACAAAAATTGAGTTTTCCGACAACAAAGCTCGAGGCTTGGTGGCCTTGGGGCGCATTGTGCGCACGAACAAAACAAGTGCTGTTGGGGCTATTATGCATATCCAGTTTATTAAATTGCCCATGAAAACCTCTAACACCATTCAATCGCTCGTCTATGGCTATGCCGATAATTGACCTTAACCAAAGTTTATACTACATTTATATACAATGAAACTTTTAGAATTGCGCAATTTAGTCCGTAAAGATGTGCCCATTTATTACCGTCGCCATTTCACCGGAACTGCAATTTTTGCCTTTTTAGATATGCCAAAAGAGGTACCAGTGCAGTTTTCAATTGAAACCCTGCCAGCAGGCAATAAACAGGTAGATGTAAACATCCTATCCGAAACCGATTATCCTCTGGTGCCGCTTTTAAAAAGCCTAAAGGAAAGGGTTAACGAGCTGGATAGTCTGGGAGACCTTCCCGATTAAAATCAGCTCAAAAACTGCCCAAGAGACCGAGGATATAGGGTTTTTTATTGGGCAACATATTTCGGCCGGCTGCATTATTGCCCTAGATGGGGCCCTAGGGGCGGGCAAGACGACCCTTACCAAGGGAATAGCCCGCGGCCTCGATATAAAAGACGAAATTACCAGCCCCACCTATACGATTATTAATGAATATATTGGGCGTCTGCCCCTTTACCATATCGACGCCTATCGCCTGGAAAACAGCGAAGATTTTTTAAGCACCGGGGGCGAAGATTACCTGTATGGCAATGGACTTACGGTTATTGAATGGAGCAGCCGCATTGCGGATATTTTGCCCGCACATAGCTGCAGCATTCATATTCAAGAAAACGAGGATGCAGTGCGCATCCTATCATTATCGGGCAAACAATTAGAGGATCTCTATCGTGATTCTTTTGGCAATTGACAGTTCTAGTACCCCCGCCCAATTGGCCCTGCAAAATTCGGGAGAATTTTTTTTTAAAAGCCTTTCAGGTCGTCATAGACAAAACGAAACTCTAATGCCCAATATAGATTCCCTATTTAAAGAGCACAATATCTCTGCAAATAAGCTAAAAGCCGTCGCCTGTATCCGCGGCCCAGGCTCTTTTACTGGCCTGCGTATTGGCCTATCCATTGCAAAGGCGCTGGCCCTGGCCCTCGACATTCCCCTTTACACAGAAAATGGCTTAATGCTTCAGGCCTTGGAAGCGGAAAACAGGGGCCTTCCCGTCCTCTCTCTTATACCTGCCCGGGAGAAAAGCTATTACGCACTCCTTATAAAAAATGGGCAGGAACAGATAGAGCGAAAAATTTATTCAAGCCAAGAAATAATATCAATTGGCAAAAACTATGCCGAATTGCTCCTTGTCGGCGAAGGTGGCAGCACTTTTTATGATGAAGCTAAAGACGATATTTCTTTAAAACTACTCAAATATAATCCGGCTTCCAGGGTACAAGGCCTATTACAATACTGCTATAATGCCTATGCGCTTGGACAAAAGGGGGAATCTTTGGATATTGCTCCAGAGTATATGCGAAAAAGCGAAGCAGAGGAGAGTTTAGAAAAAAATCATGGGCCTATTGCAGAAAATTAAAGATCTACAGGGCTACATTATCGACACTGTAGATAATCTTGAGCTTGCCAATGGCGAACTCGAGCCTATTGATAACGAGATGCTCCGCAAAGTTCCTCCCGAAGACAAACTGCGCTGTTTTCATTCGAGCCAATTCCCCTTTTTAGTTTTGGATCGTACCTTAAGAATTGTCTACGCCAATGCTTCCTGTGAGCGTCTATACCATGGGCACTATACATTGGACAATAAATATTTTACCGATGTCTTTGCCAACTCTTTGCCAATAAAAGATTTAAAATCTCTTTTTAATACAATTAAGACACCCAAGGACAGCTATTCCTGGAAGGGAATTTTTAATAGTAAGGATAGAGACTCGGGGACCCTTATGACCCGGGCCTATCTTTTCCCTTTTTTTGCCGAAAACTGCGGAAGTCCCGATTTTTTTGCAATGCTCATCGACGATATCACCGATGAAAACCGCAAAATGCTACGCAGTGTCTATTTGAGTCTTTTAGAGGCCTCGAAGTTAAAGGACAACGACACGGGCAAGCACATACAGCGGGTAAATTTATATTCGGGCCTTATTGCCGAACATTTGTTTAAACTTAAAAAATATCAGCAAATAGACCGGGACTTTATTGAAGATATCACTTTTTTGGCCGCCATGCACGATGTGGGAAAAATAGGCACACCGGATGACATTCTCAATAAAACAGGGGAATTGGAAGATTGGGAATGGGATATTATGAAAGAACACACTAAAAATGGTGCCTATATATTATCGACCTACCCCAACCCTATGGCGCGCGAGATTGCGCTGTATCATCATGAAAGATGGGATGGCTCGGGCTATCCCTATGGCCTACAGGGGGATATGATACCTCTTTCGGCCCGCATTGTGGCCCTTGCCGATGTCTACGACGCATTGCGCATGAAAAGGAGCTACAAAGCGGCCGCTGGCCATAGCGAGACCCTAGCAATGATTTGTGAAAGTGCGGGCACACATTTCGACCCCTATCTCTGCGATATCTTTCTCCAAAATGAAGGCGACATAGAGCGACTGTACGAAGAACACAGAGACTAAGCGGTATTCAGGATTCTAACCTGCCGGTTCAGAGGGCAAATTGATATCTGGAATGGCAGACACCAGAGATTCGGCTGCGGCCTTATTTTCTTCGAGTATAGATTGGTACACCTCTTGGCGAAAAACCTTAACATTGCGTGGAGCGTCTACGCCAATTTTAACCTGGTCGCCACGAATTTCTATAATTGATATTGATATATCATTGCCAATTATTATTTTTTCGTTTGTTTTTCGCGAAAGAATTAGCATGGCTCCTTCCTTGCTGCATGTAATTCTGCTAGTATATCGTGCTTGGTCATCCAGCGGGAATCGGCAAGAATACATTGGCGAGCAAGGCGTTTTTCGCGGTTAATTACAAGGGGGCCCTGTAAATTAGCCGTCATTGGTGCGCCATCGGCCGGAAGGGTAACAACCGCAAAAACCAAGGCGTTCTGCGGCGAAGTCAATTCAATTGTCGCCAGTTCTTCATCATCTAAATCTAATTCGTAGTCGGCCCTGAATAAAAAAGGGTTTACTAAAATAAAAGCGAGATTCTCGACATCTAAGGACTGTAGCCAATAAAATGGCTGGCGGTCGGCATCGATAAGCACAAAATCCTTGAATTTTTCAAAACCCAAAAGCCCCACTGGCAGGGTTAATTTTTGTCTTTCGTCGACCTCTACAAGCCCGTAGGCCTTTGTTTTAACCTGCATATTGCCCTCCCCGACAATTTATGTATTTAGCGCAAATAATCCAACAGCGTTGGCTGTATAATTTTGGTTGCAGTTTGCATAGTTGCCTTGTGCGCAAAGTCGAGCATACCCAAATTGGTTGCTGCCGTGGCAAAGTCCAAAGAAGATACTCGGGCCAAATTGGCCGTTACATCGGGTATCTCGGCATTCAAACGCTTCCAGGCAATTTCGGCCCGCTCTGCCCTACTGCCCAGGGTGGCCAGACGGGCAGAGAGATTGTCCAGGGCCCCATCTATTCCCGCTAAGACCACACCGCCGACCGTCTCGCTATCGCCATTAAAAAGCGCATCCCGTAGGGATACGACTACATCAAAAAGGCTAGAACCGGCCACCTGGGCATCCTGATGCCAAACAGGGGCATAGGGATCGCTGGTCTCGCGCAAAATTCCTAAATCTTTAAGTACTGTCGAAGAAGCAGCATCTTCTAGGCGAATAAGATGGGCATCGCTGCCTAAAAGGCTCAGCCCCCGAGTGCTAGGATCGATAAAGGCCTTGACTGGCGCGGGGGATTCGTTAATTTTAGCCGCAATTGCATGTACACTGTCCCCAGCTTCCAGATTAATTTCGACCCCATCCACAAAAATACTGGTGGCCTCTTTTATTTGAAAATCGCTGGCATCTATGCGCGAGGTAATATTCATTCTTTCGGCCCAGAACACCTCGCCACCGCTTAAATCCAAGCTGGCATAGGCAGCTTCGTCTATTTCTGCATTGCGCGCCGAGCCACTGCCTTGGTAGTGTACTTTTTGAATAAGGGCCTCGCCAAATTCCATGGACACGCCTTCTTCTATTCTAAAGGGCTCGGTATAGGCCTTGTCGCCAGCAAAAAGATGTTTGCCATCTGGACCAAGGGCATTTGCGGTTTGCACAAGCTCTTTTAACAGCTCGTTGACCTCGATTCCTATATCGCGCATTTGATCTTTATCGTAAATGCCATTTGCACCGGTTACAGCAAGTTCACGCAGTCTTTGCATTATATCCTGATTGTGGCGCATATAGCCATCGACAACCCTATAGTGATCCTGCGCATACAGAGCATTGTTTTCGAAGCGTTCAAGCCGCGCCAAATAGGATTCATAGCGCACTGCATGGGCGGCTGCAAGCGGATCGTCGCGCAGTTCATTAAAGCGGCTTTGAGTACCCATACGGTTGAGTTGGGCAGCTCGCTCACTCTCCTGCCGACGCATACGAAATTGCATATTGTCGTTGGGCATATCGGTTGAAATGCGATACATAATTTATTAGACCCCCATTCTGTTAATAATGGTATCCAACATTGTGTTTACCGTAGTTATAAAACGGGCAGCAGCAGCATAGCCGTGTTGGAATTTAATCATCTGCGAGAGCTCTTCGTCGATATTTACCCCGCTAATACTCTGCCGCAGATCTTTAAGCTGCTTCATAATTGCCTCTTGGGTATCGAGATTTCTGCCAGCGGCCTCGCCCATAAGGGCGACATCGGCAATTGCCTTGGCAAAATAATCGTCGAAGCTGTCTTCCTGGCCCACCATAACAGGACTATTGCGTATGCTGGCTATTGCCAGTGCGGCATCGCCATTGCCAGGATTTGCCGGTTTGCCATTTTCGCCATAGCCGGCGGCAATGTTTGCTGTGTCCCGCATTATTGCCGGGTTAATTTCCATCCAGCCAGAGGGATTGGCCACTGGGGCCAGGGAATATTCGGCCCCACCCTCGCTTAAAGCCAGAACAGCATCGGGCTGTTCCCAATTGTAGGCGCCCTCTTCCCCGCTCTGGCGTAAAAGACCGCTGTAACCTGCTAAAAATCTTCCAGAGTCGGCCACATGCCGAATAACAAAGTCGGGATTTTCACTATTGCCAGCTGCGGTGGCCTTTAAAGACAGATGCCCGTCGCGATCGAGACGGGCGACAACCTCGGTGCCAGAATTGTTAATGCGGGCAATAATATCGTGGACAGTATCGGTGGAATAATAGGGCACCTCGACAAGGCCCTGCAAGGCGGAAAAACTCATTACCCCCTCGAGTCCGGGTTGAGCACGGGCTTCGAGGACATTGCTGCCACTTATTTTAAACACATAGCTGGAGTCGTATTCTCCATCGCCATTGCGATCGTAATTTCCCGCAATATTAGTTACAAAGGGACGTTCGACAAAAAAATCGAGGCCAGTGCTTCCATTGGCCCCCGTCCCCGGTCGGTGGGCCTCGTTCACTAAGTCCATAAAGTTTATGGTCATGGTGTCGAAGCTCTGAATTTCGCCCCTGAGTGTTTCGTCGCGCATCTCCACTAGGGCGTGTAAAGAGCCCGCCGAAAAATAGGCCCTGTCGCCGGTGTCGGCCCAGGTTATGCGCGAAAAACCATTGTTTTCTATATCGAGCTCCAGGGCGAACTGCCGCCCTATATTTCCCTGTACCAGGACCTTGCCGGCAGTGTGGACCATAAATTCATCCGGATCCCGGCGGTCAACTTTTATATCAATAATAGAAGAAAGTTTATCGACCAATAGGTCGCGGCGGTCATAAAGATCGTTGGGGTTATCCCCCTGGGCCTTAATTTTTTGGATATCTGCATTGAGGGCAGCAATTTGCCGAGAGAGATCGTTCACCTGTCGTACCGTTCCCACGATATCCTGTTCGCTCATCTCCTGCAAATCTCGCAGGGCCTGGTAGCGACCATGAATTGTATCGACCAAGGTCTTGCCGCGCTCCACAACCGCTTTTCGCGGAGCTGCATCGGCCGGATGTAAGGAAAGTTCCTGCCAGGCATCCCAAAAAGCATCCATGCGCCCGCGCACCGAAATATCGGCCGGCTCGTTGTGGATTCGCTCTAGCTGTAACACATAGGCATCGCGCGCCTTCCAATAGCCCTCGTTAGAGGCATTTGCCACAATGCGATTGTCTAAAAGCTCGTCGCGCACACGCCGAATGCGCTCAATAACTACCCCCTGTCCAATTTGGCCAGGGGTCTCCTCTCTATTTAACCCGGGTAAATAAATGGGTTCAAAGGCCGAAAACTCCACCATCTGGCGCGAATAGCCCTCGGTAGAGGCGTTGGAAATATTGTGCCCAGTGGTGCTTAAAGCCTGCTGATGTGCACTAACTGCGCGCTTGCCAATTTCTATACCCGAAAACGTCGATTGCATATTATCTCCAGAACATCAATTAAAAACTGCGATCCAAGACCAAGCTGGTCATATCGCTTTGGCGCGATTTGCCCCGATTTGAATACAGGCGCCCCCTCCTGTCGGGAAAGGCCACATCCAAAAAGCTGGTCAGGGTGAGCCTTGCCTGCTGAATATAGGCGGCCAGGTTATCATTTAATAATTTTACACGCAGCGCCTCAATTTTAAGTTTTCTATACAATTCCGAGAGTTCCCGCCGCTCCTGGGCAGAAAATCTCCCAATAAATTGATAAAAACTGCCAACACCTAAATTAAAGCCAAGTAAGGAGTAATTGCTACGGTGCTCTGCCTGCATACTCTGATACTCTTGGGCATAGTCATCCATACGAGCGACAAGGCTTTCAAAGCCTTCCCACTCCCGATTTAAAACCGCAGTTTTAACAATTTCCTGAGTAGCCTGAAGGCGACAGAGTAAATCTATTTGGGAGCGCAACATTTGCCTGCATCGCATACTGTCCATAGTCTTGTCTTTCATATCGATAATCCTCTATTACACTATCGGAAAATTGAGCGAATAAATTAGGACAATTAGCGTAAAAACGAGTAAAGAAAATATCGATTCCACTTATTGACTAAAAATTGATTTTTAGTCATAGTCTTTAAAGTCAGGTTACGGTGGATGTAGCTCAGTAGGTAGAGCGCCAGACTGTGGCTCTGGTGGCCGCGGGTTCAATCCCCGTCATCCACCCTGCCCATAATAATGGGAAGGATGTTTGCGTTCGTAGCTCAGCTGGATAGAGCAACGGACTTCGAATCCGTAGGTCGCACGTTCAAGTCGTGTCGGACGCAGGATTTTCTCGGACGAGCAATAACCGGACAGAAGTAATTTTTGGGCCGCTAGCTCAGTTGGTAGAGCAGCAGACTCTTAATCTGCGGGTCGAAGGTTCGAATCCTTCGCGGCTCAAAAATAAAAGCACGTAGACGTGCTTCTGCGGGAATAGCTCAGTGGTAGAGCGCCACCTTGCCAAGGTGGATGTCGCGGGTTCGACCCCCGTTTCCCGCTGGATTACCAGAAGCTGGCAGCACGGGCTTCATCAATTTGCGAGAGTGGTGAAATTGGTAGACACGCCAGACTTAGGATCTGGTGCCTTCGGTATAAGGGTTCGAGTCCCTTCTCTCGCAGGTCCCACAATATGCGGGAATAGCTCAGTGGTAGAGCGCCACCTTGCCAAGGTGGATGTCGCGGGTTCGACCCCCGTTTCCCGCTCGGAGATATAAAAGGCTGAATCCGAGTAAAAACCGGATTCAGCTTTTTTTTTAACAGAGCCAGGCCATTGAAGCGGGGTACCCGTTCGGCCCATCCTATCTAGCAGAGGCATTTTTGTGATTGTAAACAGAGAAATTACCCGACAAGAAAAATCGAGTGTAAAATTGACACTCACCATTCCACAGGCGGAAGTACAGAGCCAGTATGATACTCTTATTAAAAAATATGCTGGCCAAATTCAAATCCCCGGATTCCGAAAGGGCAAGGCCCCAGTACATGTTGTGGAGCAAAAAATTGGCGAGGCAGTGCGCGAAGAAAACCTGGGGACCGTTATGGAAACAGCCCTACAGGAGGTCTTTCAAAGCGAAGATTTTCCCCGAGAGGATCTGCCCTTAGCCTATTCCACCCCAAGTCTGGCCGAAGAATTTGAAAAAGACTTCGAAAAAGACCTTTCTTTTAGCGTTGTCTACGATGTGTTTCCGCGCGTTAGCATAGAAAACTGGAAGGGTTACGAGGTTCAGGTGCCAGATGTAAATGTGGACAAGGCAGCCATACAAAGCGAATTAGAGGCGGTTCAAGAGAGAAACGCCATTGTTATAGATAAAAACGAGGGCGAAGGTGCAAAAAATGGCGATATCCTCACGGTTAATTATGCCGAACTTGACGAGGAGGGCCAGATCATTCCCGGAAGCGAGCGCGAAGACTTTGTCTTTACCCTTGGCACCGAGCTCAATATTTATAAATTCGATACTGAGCTAGAGGGCATGAAAAAGGGCGAAACAAAGGAATTTACTAAAACATTTGGCCCCGAAGAGAACAATAAAGACCTAGCAGGTACGACAAAAAAAATTAGGGTAAGTCTGGCCTTAATTAAAGAAAAACAACTGCCAGCCCTGGATGACGAGCTGGCCCAGGATGTGGACGAAAGATTTAAAACCCTGGCCGACCTCGAAGACGATATCAAAAAGAAATTGGGAGAACATTTAGAAAAAAAATTGCGCGAGATAAAAATTTCTGCAATTCTCGAAAAAATTATCGAGAAACACATCATTGATATTCCCCAGTCGATGATCGATATGGAAATGGATGGCCGATGGCGCAATATGGCCCGCCAATTTGGTATGGATGTTCAACAGGTTAAACAACTTTTTGCGGCCAATCAGGAACAGATGGAAACTATTTCCCAGGAGTGGTTGGCTGCTGCGGAAAAATCGCTCAAGGCCCGCCTTATAATTGAAAGCCTTATTAACGATCTTAAACTACAGGCCAGCGAAGAAGAGGTTAAGGACCTTGTCCAGCAAATGGCCGACGAGGCAAAGGTCTCGGTAGAGGAAGTGAACAAATATTATGCGACAGAGCAAATGCAGGAACAATTGCTGGAGGAAGTTAAAGAACGCAAGCTCCAAGACCTACTCATTGCCGAAAATAAAATTAAGAAGGGGAAAAAGACTACATATCTGGACCTAATGGCAAATAATGGGTAAATTATACATATGAATGAATACATGCACAGCCTTGTACCCGTTGTCGTGGAACAGACAGGGGGAACCGAACGTTCCTACGATATTTATTCCCGACTACTTAAAGATAGGATAGTTTTTTTAGATGGCGAGATAAACGACCTAACCGCCGACCTCGTTATTGCCCAACTCTTGTTTTTGGCAAGCCAGGATGGCGAAAAAGATATCAGCCTATATATAAATTCTCCCGGGGGCTCGGTTACTGCGGGTCTGGCCATTTACGATACCATTCAGTGGCTCCAGCCCGATGTTCAAACCATCTGCATGGGACAGGCCGCCAGTATGGCAGCACTCATCCTTACCTGCGGAACCCAGGGAAAGCGCCTTGCCCTCCCCTCTTCTCGCGTTCTTATTCACCAGCCCTGGGGAGGGGCCCAGGGACAGGCCCGCGATATAGATATCCAGGCCAAAGAGATTATCCGCTTAAAAAAACTGACCATCGAATATTTTGCCCGGCATACCGGCAAGAGCAGCGAAACAATTGCCAAGGATATGGAAAGAGATTTCTATATGACCGCAGAGGAGGCAGTTGAGTATCAGGTTATTGACCGCATTTTAAAGAGGGAGTCAAATGGCAAAACTTAGAAACAGTGGGCAGCCACCAATGGACCGCAACTGCTCTTTTTGTGGAAAGAGTGCCGATATGGCCCGACGTCTTATCGCTGGACCGGACAATATCTATATTTGCGATGAATGTGTCGAAGTCTGTCGAAAAATTTTAGTCGAAGAGGATCAGGAACTCTCCACTCAATTTACCGGAGAAATTCCCACTCCCAAGGAAATAAAGGCCTATTTGGATGAATTTGTCATTGGCCAAGACAGGGCAAAAAAAGCTCTCTCTGTGGCGGTGTACAATCACTATAAAAGAATATCCAACCCCGCCAAGAGCCCGGATGATGTAGAAATTGAAAAGGCGAATGTCCTGCTCATTGGCCCCACCGGTACCGGAAAAACTCTTTTGGCAAAAACCTTAGCCCGCAGGCTTAAAGTGCCCTTTGCCATCGCCGATGCCACCACCCTAACCGAGGCCGGCTATGTTGGCGAAGATGTCGAAAACATCCTGTTAAAACTTATTCAAAATGCCGGTGGCAATATTGCCGCAGCCGAACGGGGTATTGTATACATTGACGAAATCGATAAAATTTCGCGAAAGGGCGAAAATGTTTCGATAACGCGCGATGTATCGGGAGAAGGCGTGCAGCAGGCTCTTTTAAAGATAATCGAAGGCTCTACCTGCTCGGTCCCTCCCCAGGGGGGCAGAAAGCATCCCAATCAGGAAATGATACGCATAGACACCACCAATATTCTCTTTATCTGTGGTGGGGCCTTTGTGGGGCTTGAAAAACATATCGAACAGCGGGTAAACACCCAGCCCATCGGCTTTGGCTCCGATTCTCTGGCCTCTGGGGAGCGGGACATTCAAAAGCTTTTTGCCCAATTGCACCCAGACGATCTTATACATTTTGGCATGATACCCGAATTAATCGGCAGGCTTCCCGTCAGTGTTGCTTTAAATAGTTTAAGTCGCGACGATCTGCGCCGCATAATTACCGAACCTCGCAATGCAGTGGTGCGCCAGTTTAAGGCCTCGATGGCGATAGACAATGTGGAACTCGAATTTGAACACGAAGCCATAGATGCCATTGCCGACATGGCCATTCGACAAAAAACAGGTGCTCGGGGGCTCAGGGCCATTATCGAAAAAATGATGACCGATATAATGTTCGAACTGCCCTCGCAAGAAGGGGATAAAAAAGTGATTATCTCCAAAGATACCGTCGAAAAACAGATTAGGCCCGAAGTTATATATAAGGCCAAGAGTGCCTAAGTAAATTAGGTTGCGGTCTCTTTAATTAAATCGTAGGTGGCCTGTGCGCAGCGGTCCCAGGAGTAATGCTGCGCCTGTGCCAGGCCCTTGCGAATACAGTCCCGGTAACAGTCGCGATCGCTGGTAAGCTTTATCATTTTATCTGCCATATCCTCGCTGTCGTAGGGGTTAAAATACAGGGCTGCATCGGCAGCTACCTCGGGCAGGGATGCAGAATCTGAACAGCAGACCGGCACACCGCTTGCCATTGCCTCTAAAACCCCCATCCCAAAGCCCTCGTACAGCGAGGGCAGAACCACAAAATCGGCCCCCGTATATAGCTCGGGTAGACTCTGTCGCGGAAAATGTCCAGTAAAAAAAATATCGTGTGAATATTTAGAGCTGGCTGCATATTTTTTAATTTTCCCCGCTCTATGCGAATCGCTACCTGCCAAAACAAGGCGGTGTGGATAATGAGTTTTTTCTTTAAATATTGTAAAGGCATCGATTAAGCGCACATGGTTTTTAACCGGATGGTCCAAACGGGCTGCATATAGCACATAGGGGCGCCGAAAGGAAAAGGGCTGAATAAGAAGCACCTTTTCATCACCTCGGGGCCGGGGATAAAAAGCACTGCGATCTATGCCGTTGGGAATAACATGAATTTTCGATGCCTCTACCCGCGCCACCTCGACAAGCTCCTTCTTTACCCATTGACTCACCGCAATAACCGTCGATAAATGGCGCAGCGAATCGGGAAAGACAAGACGTAAAAGCGCGCCTAAATGCGCCCGGTTTGCCCGTGGACCACAGTAGGCGGCCATATCGTGCACCGTACCAATAGATGGACAGGGTGAGCGGCGAGGCAGTCGGCGATCGGCAGCGGGAAAAAAAGCTACATCGTAGCCCTGCCTGCGCACAAAATCGGGGTATTTAATAATATGCCACAGCGAATTGCTCAGCGTGCCCGAACGGGCCCCCTGGGCCATATAGGGTATATCCTCGGCAGCTTCCGAATAGGCGTAGCGGTCGAATTCCCAGCCAAATAGCTCTAAGCTCCCCCTATCGCGCGGAAAGTTCTTTAATAATTGATATAAATAAATGCCTACGCCAGAACGCCCCCCACTACAGGCAAAGCTATCTATGCCAACCTTCATATCCTATGCTCCCCTCTTCTCTTGCCTAACATACTAAAGCATATTAGCATAGCAGTAGAATAGAATAAAGAGTAGCTAAAAAACATCATTTTCCCCTGTTTTTCCCTTGCCACCCAACCGATAGCGTGTTATACTCATAATTACCGCAATAAAGGCACTATATATAGCGCCTTTATATTTGCGCTACGGAGGAGCATGTGCGCTGTCCACACTGTGGCAACTTAGAGGACCGAGTTATTGAATCGCGAACACTGGCAAATGGCGAGGCCACTCGAAGGCGTCGGGAATGCCTTAGCTGTGAATTTCGCTTTACCAGTTATGAACGAATCGAAGAAAAACAGCTCATGGTTGTTAAAAAGGATGGCAGACGCGAACCCTTCGACCGCATAAAGGTAGAGCGGGGGGTACAGAGGGCCTTAGAAAAACGCCCAATATCCCAGATGAGTATAGAAAACATTGTCAACGAAATCGAGGACGAGGCGGCCATTATGGGCCGCACAAACAACGAAATTAGCTCGAGCAGTTTAGGCGAGCTCGTACTTGCTAAAATTGCTCAGGTAGACAAGGTGGCCTATATACGCTTTGCATCGGTATATCGGCACTTCGAGGACATGGAAGAGTTTGTCAAAGAAATCCAAAAATTGGGGGGGAAGGCATGAATCGGGAACTATTTCCAGAATTTAGAGGAACTAGTGTAGGCACTAAAGGCGATTTCGAGGTCTTTAGTATTCGAAATGTGGTTAAGCGTTCAGGCGAATTAGAGCGCTACGACCGAGACAAAATTATCGAAGCCATTACCAAGGCTTTTAACGCGGTCGGGGTAAGCGAGTCCACCGAAGATGGGCGGGGCAAGGCGGCAAAACTCTGCGATATTGTAGAGGAAAAAATAAGACTGATGATGAAAAGCCGCCACAAAAACTCGATTCCTGCTATAGAGGAAATTCAGGACATTGTAGAGTCGGTGCTTGTAGAAAGCCGAGAGACCCCGGTGGCAAAGGCCTATATTTTATACCGCGCAAAGCGCGAGGCCGTGCGCGATGCAAAAAGTCTTATGCTCGATATCGACGACACCATGGACGGCTACCTAAAACAACAGGATTGGCGGGTAAACGAAAATGCAAATGTAAATTTTTCGCTCGGTGGGCTTATTCTTCACAACTCTGGAAGTATTACCGCCAATTATTGGCTAAAAAACATCTACCCGGCAGAGGTGGCCGATGCCCATCGCAGCGCCTCTTTTCATATTCACGACCTGTCGATGTTCTCTGGCTACTGTGCCGGTTGGTCTTTGCGCCAGCTTATCTTGGAGGGCCTTGGAGGCGTCCCCGACAAAATTACCTCGACGCCGGCCAAACACCTTTCCACCCTTATGCAACAGGCGGTAAACTTTTTGGGCTGTCTTCAAAATGAATGGGCCGGGGCCCAGGCCTTTAGTTCCTTCGACACCTTCACGGCCCCCTTTGTAAAAGCCGACAAGCTGAGCGACAAAGAAATACAGCAATGTATTCAGAGCTTTGTCTTTGGCGTAAACACCCCCAGTCGCTGGGGGAGTCAGGCCCCCTTTACCAATATAACCTTGGACTGGACCGTTCCCGAGGACCTTAAAGACAAACCGGCCATAGTCGGCGGCAAGGAAATGGACTTTACCTATGGCGACTGCAAACCCGAAATGGACCGCATAAACAGGGCCTTTATCGAACTCATGCTTGCCGGCGATGCCAATGGGCGGGGCTTTCAGTACCCCATTCCCACTTACAATATTACGCGCGACTTCGACTGGGAGACCGACAATGCCCGCCTTCTCTTCGAGATGACCGCAAAATATGGCACCCCCTACTTCCAGAACTTTGTAAACTCGGACCTCAACCCCGAGGATGTTCGCTCGATGTGCTGTCGTCTACAGTTGGATAAAAGGGAACTGCGAAAACGTGGCGGTGGCCTTTTTGGTAGCGACGAGCTCACCGGTTCAGTGGGCGTGGTAACCATCAATTTGCCCCGCATTGGCTATCTAGCAAAGACCGAGGATGAATTTTTCCGCAACCTGAGCTATTTAATGGATCTGGCCAGGGACAGCCTGGTTATCAAGCGCAAGGTGGTTACCCGCCTGCTCGAAGGTGGCCTTTTTCCCTATACCAAACGCTATCTACAAAACCTGGACAGTCATTTTAATACGATTGGGCTCTGTGGCATGAACGAATGTCTACTCAATTTTTTTGGCAAAAACACCAATATTGTAACAAAGAAGGGGCGGGATTTCTCGTTAAAGATATTACATTTTATGCGGAACCGACTTGCCGACTACCAAGAAGAAACCGGCGAACTCTTTAACCTAGAAGCCACGCCGGCAGAATCTACCTCGTACCGTCTTGCAAAACATGACCGCAAACACTACCCCGATATTATTACTGCGGGTACCGATGAGCCCTATTATACAAACTCGACCCAGCTACCCGTAGACTTCACCGAGGATGTATTCGAGGCCTTAGAGCTTCAGGAGCCACTGCAAACGGCCTATACCGGTGGCACTGTCTTCCACGGCTTTTTGGGCCAGGCAATTGATAGCTGGAAGGCCTGCCGCGACCTAGTAAAGGCGATTGCCCACAACTACCGACTGCCCTATTTTACCATTTCGCCCACCTTTTCAATTTGCGAGGTACATGGCTATTTGTATGGAGAACATTTTACCTGCCCGCAATGCAAGGCGGCCCTGGAACAGGAACTGAGCAAAAAAATATCGGAGTTAGAAGAGGAATTGAGCCAGGTCTCGTAAAATGGGTTTTAACATCCCCTTGGGATTCATAACAAAGATAAGGATAAGGAGAGTATAATGAGAAGCGCAGAGACAATTAAAACTGAATTGGCACAGGCCAAAGAAATGCTTCGCACCGCCGAAGGCAGGACCACCGAAGTGTATAGCAGAATTGTGGGATACTATAGATCGGTACGCAACTGGAACAAGGGTAAAAAAGAGGAGTACGGTGAAAGAAAGCTGTACGATGTGGCCTCTAGCGAAGTAAAAACCGATAAAAAAATAGTGGCCGCAAAGGAGGGCAGCGTCCTTCTTTTTGTGCGCAAGACCTGCCCCGCCTGCCCCAGCGCAAAAGAGGAAGTGGCAAAGCTTTCGCTTGCCAGCAGTATTTTAGATACCGACTTAGACGAGGGCCTTGAGCAGGCGCGAAGCTACCAGGTCCTATCCACGCCCACAGCAATTTTCTTGGATGCCAGCGGTAACGAAATATATCGGGCCCGCGATGCCAAGGCAATCCGCGAGTTTGCGGATACGTTTAACAGCAGCAAGGTCGACGGGCAAAAGGAAAAGGCTGTTTAAGCATGCGCGCAACGCTCCAAAAAACCAGTTTAATCGACTACCCGGACAGGGTGGCGGCCGTACTTTTCTTTCCCCACTGCAATATGCGCTGCCCTTGGTGCCATAACCGGCAACTGGTACTTCCGCGGGAAATTGAACAGGAGACCGGTTTTTTGGAGCTCGACGAAATTTTTGTCTTTCTGGAAAAACGAAAAACGGTACTTTCGGGCCTGGTAATCACCGGTGGCGAGGCCCTGTACCGCCACGAACTGGGCCCCCTCGTATTAAAAGCCCAAGAGATGGGCTATAAGGTAAAGCTGGACACCAATGGCATGTGCCCAGAGAGCCTGGAAAAACTCCTACTTGCCGCCCCACCGGACTTTATAGCCTTCGACTTAAAAATAGCGCCCGAGCGCTATAAAGAACTGGGTGGCAATGGCGCTGCCCTTATAAAATCTGCAGACATTCTCAGGGCTAGCGGTATTGACCACGAGTACCGCAGCCTTAGCCTGCCCACCGACTATTTCGGCAAGGCCGACATCCAGGCACTTGCCCCCTTGGCCGACCAGAGCCCCTGGTATTTTGGCCCCTTTAAGACAGGTAATTGTCTGGACGAGGCCTGGGATGAAAAAAAAGAGTCTGTAAAAGAAGAGGCCCAAATTCTGGTAAATTACGCAATTGAATTGGGAAAAAATGCCCGGTTAAGGGGTTTTTA
>CAZBJJ010000022.1:0-7813 GCA_964492245.1 uncultured Spirochaetales bacterium
AACTTGCAAAACTCTTTAAAATCCCAGTTGTGCCACATTCACTCATTCGCCTTTCAAGTGGCGAACTCTGTTACATCACCCGTCGCATCGATAGAAACCAAAAAACAGGACAGCCAATTCACATGGAAGATTTTTGCCAGCTCTCAGGCAAATTAACTGAGCAAAAATACCACGGCTCTATGGAGCACGCCGCTAAAGTTATACAAGCTTATTCATCAAATGCTCTCTTCGATCTTATTCGCTATTTTGAATTAAGCCTTTTTTCTTTTATAACTGGCAATGCAGACATGCATCTTAAAAATTTTTCTCTCCTTCATAACGAAAACAACTTGATAAGCCTTTCACCCGCATATGATCTTTTATGCACAAGACTTTTTATATCAGAAAAAGACGATGCAGAAGAACTCGCACTCAGCCTAAACGGAAAAAAAAGAAAATTAAAAAAAGGAGATTTTTTTAGCTTTGGAAAAACCATTGGCCTTTCAGATAAACAAATAGAAACTTCATTTCAAATTGCATTAGAAGCAGAAGCAAAAATAAAACCTGTAATTGAAAATTCATTTATTCCCCAGAACATGCAAACAAAATTCATCAAGATAATACAAGAGCGATATAGGCGTTTTAGCTAAATATCAGCTAGGCGACACCCTTCATTCAATTATACATTATAAAGGTAAAGCTTAAAAACATTTCTGTCGGAGACAAAACCCCAGTCTTTACCGGAAAATATGGAAGGTTTTTTGTTATAAACCTTGTTGGAATACTTTTAAGCGGTATTACCCTTGGAATTTATTTCCCTTGGGCCTACACAAAGATGTATAACTGGATAATAAACAACACAAATGTTTCAACTACCGAGGATTTATTCCTTAACTAGTTTATCGCTGATGGGGCGAAGTCCTGCGACATTGTATTCGGCAGGAATACGGGTGGGACTCCCCTTGGCATCCACAAAGGCCCAGCTTACCCGTGCTAGTGCAATGGTCTGGGTATCTCGCATTATTGCCTGCGATAAGGTACCCGAGACCGCGCCCAGCTTCGAGGACTCAGTTTCGATGCAAAGTTTGTCGTCGGGAAAGGCCGGACTTTTATATTCAATTTCAATTTTTGCCACGTAAATGCCATAGCCCTTTTGGACAGCTTCGAAATAGGGAAAGCCAATATCTTTAAGAAATTCGCAGCGGGCGTATTCCAAATAATTTAAATAATTGGCATTGTTCACATGCCCATATTGATCGCATTCGTAGCTTCGAACCGAAATTTCGCAAAAATGTTTCATATATGGAGTATACTCGGTATAAAAAGCCAGCTCAAGGTACAGGAGAAATGTGTGTTTGAAAAATTTTTATTTTGCCCCGCCTGTGGGTCCTTAGATTTGATATTTGAAGAGGGCAAGCGCTATTTGTGTAAAACCTGTAAGAACGAATATTTTCACAATGTGGCCACCGCAGCAGGCCTGTTTATTATAACCAAGGCGGGCCTGGTTTTAGAGCGTCGGGCCCGGGAACCCGGATTGGGGTTTTATTCGCTGCCTGGCGGCTTTGTAGATCCTGGCGAGAGGGCCGAGATGGCTGTGTTGCGCGAGTGCCGCGAGGAAATTGGCTGGGAACCTGCCCTAGAGGATCTACATTTTCTGTGTACGCACCCCAATAGGTATGTGTATCGGGGCATGCTCTATAATTCTTGCGATATTTATTTTTACACCCATGTCGATACTATTGATGTCGATAAGCTGACCCTAGACCTTACCGAGGTGAGTGCGGTGGAAATTGTGCCAATAAAGGAGGTCGATATTCGGCAATTTGCCTTCGAGGCAAACCGAGAGGCCTTTAAACAGTTACTAGTTTCCCCTTAGCTCGGCCAACTCGCGGGCAATTGCCTGTTGGCAGTGTTCGAGAATGTCATCGTAATCAATAAGCTCACCTTCTTTTTGCGCACGTAATTTAAACTCGACCTTGGGCAGGTTTTTATCGCCAATGACTACGCGCAGGGGAATGCCAATTAAATCCATGTCTTTAAATTTGACTCCCGGCCGTTCATTGCGGTCATCCAATAGAACCTCGATACCTGCCTCGGTAAGGGCCTTGTACAGGGCATCAGTTTTTTCCTTAATAGGGCCATCATACTTGATGGGAACGAGACAGACCTGAAAGGGCGCAACGGACATAGGCCAGATAATGCCATTGTCGTCGTGGTGGTCCTCGATAATAGATGCCAGTGTGCGGTCGATTCCAATTCCATAACAGCCCATAATGGGCGTTTGGCTCTTGCCATTGATATCTAAAAAGCTAACCCCCATGCTCTTGGTGTATTTATAGCCCAGTTTAAAAATATGCCCCAGCTCGTTGCCTTTTTTTTCGTAAAGGGCATCGCCACAGTGGGCACAGTGGTCGCCTGCGACAACTGTACGCACATCATCTACAATATCTGCTACAAAATCGCGCCCATAGGCCACATGTTCTAAATGGAGGTCGCGAGCGAGGCCCCCGGTAATTGCGTCCTGCATGGCGAGCACGCTCTGATCGCAAATAAGGCCGAGGTTTTTTAAGCCAACTGGCCCGGCAAAGCCCAAGGGCGCACCCGTAAGACGCTCTACATCTGCCTCGCTGGCAAGGCTCACCTCGCCGGCCTTGAGCAGGGCCGCCAACTTGGTGTCGTTTACCTCTAAGTCGCCCCGAATACAGACGGCAATAAAAATCTCGTCGTAGACCAGCGGTGCCGCCAGCGGTGCCGCTGCCGAGGCATAGGCCGGTAGCGCGGATAAATCGCGCTCCACATTTTCGGCTCGATAGACTAGGGTTTTAATAAAATTGGTGGGCTTAGCCTGCAAAAAAGCGCAAAGCTCTTCGATGCTACGCACATTGGGGGTATCGATTGGCTTAAGCGCGGCAGTTTCCTTCGCTCGCGTAATGACATCATCCAAGGATAATATGTTTTCAAAGTCTGGCTTGCAGATAGCCTTTTCCACATTTGCCGCATAGTCGCAGGAGCTACACAGAAGCAGGGTGTTATCGCCAATGCTGCTTTCTATCATAAACTCTTCCGACCCTGTGCCCCCCATGGCGCCGGTATCCGCCTGTACCGGAATAACCGAAAGCCCGCAGCGCTTAAAAATACGCCGATACGCCCCCCCCATTGCCTGGTAGGTCTGGTCTAAGCTCTCGGCATCCGCATGATAGGAATAGGCGTCCTTCATTGTAAATTCCCGCCCCCGCATAACGCCATAGCGCGGGCGAATTTCGTCACGGTATTTTGTGTTTATCTGATACAGTGTGATGGGCAACTGTCTATAGCTGGATAGCTCGTCGCGTAAAATTGCGGTAACCGCCTCCTCTGCGGTGGGCGAAATAACAAAGTCGCCGCCCAGACGGTTTTTAAGGCGTAACATGCCCTCGCCCATTGAATCCCAACGCCCCGATTCTTTCCAGATTTCGCCAGGCACCACTACCGGTGGGCGAATTTCTATTGCATCAATGGCATCCATTTCGCTGCGAACAATGGCCTGCACCTTTCTAAAAGCGCGTAGCCCTAGAGGCAAATAGGCAAAAAGCCCATTGGAAAGCTTGCGCAGCATGGCCGCCCTGAACATCAGCTGGTGGCTGGCAATAACAGCATCTGCAGGAACCTCGCGCAGCGTGGGAATAAAGGTTTTAGAGAATTTCATGCGCTTAGCATAGCCAGCCAGCGCTTTTTAATGCAAGGGGGGCAGGGGAAAATAGAGATGTACCGTAGTGCCTCGATTGGGCATACTGCTAATTTCCATGCGCCCATTGGCCAGCTTGGCAATGCGTTCTACGCTGGCCAAACCCAGGCCACGCGAGCCCGCTTTGGTTGTATCGGGGCTTACCGGGCCATTTTTAATAGCCTGAATTCGCTCTTCGCCCATTCCCTGCCCTTGGTCGCTCACCCGCAATACCAACTCGGGTACCGCACTGGTAGACTTGTCGAGCGCAGCATAAATAGTAATTTTGCCCGATTTTGAATAGGATACCGCGTTATCAATTAAATTGGAAAGAATTCTTAAGGTGTTTGCGCGGGTCAAAGGCGGGCTGGGAAGTAAATTGCCCACGGCAATATCGATATTCAGTTTTTTTTCTTTAATAATTGCACGAAAGGGATCCAAGGCCGACTCCACCAGCGGGCGAAGGGAATAATTTTCGTTAGAATACTGCTCGGTTTCCAAAATAGCATCTGCCATCTCCAATAAAATTTTATTAGAACGCGTTAAAATGTCCAAATATTCCTTCTGTTCGTCGGTAAGCGGCGTATTGGCCAAGAGCGACTGCACCCCAATAATAGCCGTAATGGGCGAGCGCAAATCGTGGCCCAAAGAACGCAGCGAGCGAATATTTTCTGTCTGCAGTTTACCTAAAATTTCTTCCAGGCTCTGGTTCATAAGGCGGCGGGCCAAAACCTGCCGATTTAAATGATCAATATAATTTTTAAGGAAAATGGCAATAGAAAAGGCCAATATATGGAGAAAAATCACCGAAAACCGCGAAATATATAAGGAAAGGGGGCGATCTGTCTGCATATACAGGCCCAATAAATCGCTAGCTAGAATAAGGCACAAAAGCGAAAGCATTTGAGGAATTTCGTGTACATAAAAGCCCGTCATTGCAATGGCCGCAAAGCTGGCAATTGAAACCATTGCGTAATAATACTCCACCCCTGAATCCTGCAGCCCGCCAAGCAAATAGGCCGCCATTAAAGCTCCCATATTGGAAAAAAGGGTGATTTCTGCCGAAAGGGCAATTTTTCCCATTCGCAAAGCAAAAAGCCCCACCAGCATCGAAATAAAGCAGACTAAAAAAGCGCAGGTAAAGGGAGTGAGCCCATAGATAAAATCGACCACAAAGGCAACTACAAAAAGAGGACCGGAAAAAAAGAAGATTGTGCAAAGGCCTTCTGCAGATAGGGTCTGGCTAAAATTTTGTCCGGCCAAGGCCCCTCTTAGAAAATTCTGCAAAAATCTTTTATACGCCAGCCATAGCTTCAAAATATTAACCCTTATAAAGTTCGTACATAAATAGGTTTGCCGCCTGGGCCACATTCAGGCTTTCCATAAGCCCCGTCCCGGCAATGCGCAGCAAAATAGCACAGGCCTTTTTTGCCGAATCCGACAGGCCGCGCTCTTCGTTCCCCAAGACAATTGCACAGGGAATATTTGCCCCTAAGCCAAAGCGACTCGATGCCGCCCCAAACAGCTTTTTTACGGCCTGTTTACGCAGCTCGTCCAATTCGTCCAGTCGGTTTCTAGCCCGATGATCCGCCCCTATAACAAGCACATCCTTTTGTATATCATTTAAAAAATTCCCCAAATTTCCCACCGAATACACCCGAACCCGTTCAAGGCCTCCTTCGGCCACCCGGTGAGCGCTACTAGCTAGGCGTGCCTGTTCATCTCCACTATTTACAATAATGTTTGGAATATTAAAAAAAACCGCCGACCGGGCAATTGCGCCCAAATTGTGGTCATTGCCCACAGAATCGAGTACTAAAAAATCTTTTCCCTCTGCAACAATTTTTTTTAGCTCTTCAACGGTCAATGGTGCTACACTGCGCGGGGCTATCATAGCAACAAGGCCTTGGTGGCGCGGGCTCTTGGCCAGCCGCTCAAGCTCCTCGTCCTCGCATATTTTATAGGGATGTCGCCGCTCAGCCAAGCTTTTACACAGGTTCCCAAACTCTGTCATATGCTCCTTGCGCAAAAAAAACCTATTAATCTCTTCCGGATGCACTTCTGCCAGCGCCCGTACTGCATTGAGTCCATAAATTGGCATTTCATTTTCAATTCTAATCCGCATCAGCCTATTATATTCGCTAGCTCAATTTTCGGCAACAAATGGGTAGTATACCGAAGCTTGCACCTGATAAACGGCCTATTTAAGTTTAAAGCGTGAAATTAAATTGCTTACCACCCTTACATTGCTCTTGTTCGTATCGCTAAGGTTGTCGACCTCCATCATGGCCTTGTGAATCTCTTCCATGCCAACCAAGGTCTCTTTCATGCCGGCACTGACCTCGGTTGAAATTTGTGAAATACCGTCGAGATTTCTTTTAAGAGCCTTGCTGTGGTTGTCCATATCGGTGGACATGGCCCGCACCTGCTGGGTTATATTGTTAATTTCGGTAGTTGCAATAAGGACCTCGTTGGTGCCCGCCGACTGTTCGGTAATTGAGCCAAGGATGGTGTCTTGCAGTTGGGTAACATTTGCAATGCTCTTGTTCATCGACTCGAAGCTATCGGTGGCCTTTTCGGTGTTTTTAACCACGGTTTCTATCACCATCTTAATTTTTGTTAAATTGCCGGCAATTTCCTTCGATTGCTCGCTGGAGGTCTCGGCCAATTTGCGAATTTCATCGGCAACAACGGCAAAGCCCTTACCTGCATCGCCCGCATGCGCTGCCTCGATTGCCGCATTCATTGCCAAAAGGTTTGTCTGGTCGGCAATGGAAGAAATTACCTGATTCGCCTCGAGTAAAAGCTCGGACTGCCGGTTGACCTCTGTTATAAATTCGCCCACTTCTTTTAATTGCGCAAAGGTGAGGCTGGATTCGCTGACCATTTCCTGAACAACCATGCTCATGTTTTCTATAGAGAGCTTTTCGGAGCGGATACTCGCTATCATCTCTTCTATGCTGGCACTGCTTTCGGTAACACTTGCCGCCTGCGATTCTATAAGGCCGTGCAGGGCATCGAGCTGTTTAAAAAATTCGTTTAACGAAGAAATGGCCCCCTCGATTTCGCCATCTTGCATAAGCACCTTCTGGCCAATGCTTTTAATAATAGTAGAAACTTCGTTTTCGGCAGAGGCTGTTTGATGCATTTCTGCTGCTAGGCTATTGCCCATGTTTTCCAGGCCCTCTACCGCGAGCTTTATATCTTTGAGCATATTCGAAAGGGTCAGGGTGAATTTATTAAAGGATTGAGAAAGGCTGCCTATTTCGTCGGAACTATGCACTGCGGCCTCTATTGTTAAATCGCCCTCCCCTGTTGCAATGGCCTGCAAGGTTTTTCCAACAAGAAGAACCGGGCCCCGTATAAGGCGCGTAATGACAATGCTTAAAACAAGGACCACGCCTAAAATTGCCACAAACTGTGCAATAATACAAATTAGGCTGCGTCTTTGTTGAACAAGGGCCCGTGAATTGAGCTCCTGCACATCGCTAATTTCAAGGCGAATGAGCTGGGTAATATCATCAATTAAAGAGCTGGCATAATTCCAAAACAAGCTGCCGTCGGTAATATATTGGCCGCTTTCATGGTTTAGCACAATGTCGGCAATGGCGTTATCGATATCTTTTATATGTTCAGAATTTAAAATGCTGCGGTGCCGATTTTGGCTTGTCTTTGCAAGGCTCAGGGCGGAGCTGTCTAGGTTTACGGTGGCGCCGGCGAACATTTTGGTGATGGCGTAGCCAAGGCGCCATGGCAGTGCTTTTTTGCCATCGAAGGCAGATACGCCATATGCTCTTATAAGGCCAAGGCTTTCCTTTGCCTCGAGCAAGACGTTTAAACTGGAAAATCGCTTGCCAATGCCGCCCTCGGTTTTGTCGAAGGCAAGTTGATTTGCAATGCCCACTAGGGATGCAATAAGTTCGCTATAGGCCTGGGAAATTTCTACGCCCGAACGCGTATTACTCGCAACCCCAATGCGTAAATCGCTAATCCAGCGCTCGATATTGTCTGCTGAATCGCGCAGGCTGGCCAGGTCTGCATCGGAATAGCTTGCCGAAGATGCGGCATCAGTGCCGGCGGCATCAGTGCCGGCGGCATCAGTGCCGGCGGCATCAGTGCCGGCGGCATCAG
>CAZBJJ010000022.1:7913-33081 GCA_964492245.1 uncultured Spirochaetales bacterium
CGGCATCAGTGCCGGCGGCATCAGTGCCGGCGGCATCAGTGCCGGCGGCATCAGTTGCGGTGCTAACGGCGTCTGTTGCGGCGCTGACGGCATCTGTTGCGGCGCTAACGGCGTCTGTAGCTGCGGTAACGGCGTCTGTTGCGGCGCTGACGGCATCGGTGGCGGCGCTGACGGCGTCTGTTGCGGCGCTGACGGCATCTGTTGCGGCGCTGACGGCGTCTGTTGCTGCGGTAACGGCATCAATATTGCGAGAACGTACATTTTCTATGTTTTTACGGGCATTTACCAGATTGACAAACCAAGACTGAATAAGGGCATCGGTTTTAGACTGATAGCTTTCGAGCTCCGATTTTGAAACAAGGCCGGAGGTATACCGGCTGGCCGAGCCCCTTTCTATCTGCAGGGCATCAATTAAATTTAAATTGGCGGTATAAAAAGCAATGTTCTTTTCCTGGGCATGGTACACCTTCCAGCTAGAAAAATGTTGATATACCGACTGCAAGCCAGCGACAAAGAGGGCGAGCATTGGAATTGCGGCTAAAACCAGCAATTTCGTTCTGAGTGTAAGGGATTTAAACATGCCTTCTCCTAAAAGTATGTATGACAGATTTAGTTATGTACTTATTATATAGAATGATTTTTCGTTCTACAAGAAAAATGTTTGCTAAAGGGGATTAGGGCGAGAACATAAAAACTATAGCAGATAGCGGCAAAGATGGATAAAAAATTGCAATTATCAATAAATTAGTATATGGTAATAAAATATGCCCAAAAAACTGGTTGTTTTTGCCTTAAACCTAATTTTTTCGCTGTCGCCATATATTGTCCATTGCCAAGAGAATAGGCAAATACTTTTAAGCCCCGAAGAAGAACGCTTTGTAAAAGAGCACCCCCTTATACATTTAGGCGTCGACCCTAAATTCGTGCCCTTCGAGTTTTTCGACAAAGATGGGGAATACAAAGGCATTACCGCCGATATGTTAGATTTAATTTCGGCGCGAACGGGCCTTAAGTTTTACATAGAAAAAAATCTCTCTTGGGTCGAAGCCTACAAGAGGGCCCTTAGGGGCGAGCTCGATGGGCTTCCCGCAGTAGGTTCCACCAGGGAGCGGGAAGAGAATTTTATTCTCTCAAAGCCCTATTATCAATTTAAAAGAGTTCTTGCCCTTCAATCTACAGATGTCAAGATAAAAAGTTTTAGCGATCTGGAGGGCCTATCGGTAGCTGTTCAGAAAAATAGTTCCCACCACAGTTATTTGCAAGACTATGGGGCTATTTCGCTTAGCCTGTACGATACGGTAGAGGGTGCGCTTTCTGCGGTGGCCTCGGGCGAAGAGCGTGCCTTTCTTGGCAACCTGGCTACGACAAATTATCTTATCCAGCATTCGGGTATTACTGGCTTACGGCTTATTAGTTTCGAGGCCGATAAAAACCAGGCGCTTCATTTTGCGGCACGAAAGGATTGGCCCGAGCTGGCCAGTATTTTTAACAAGGCGATAGCGAGTATAAGCGAAAACGAAAAAAATGAGATTGTAAAAAATTGGGTGAACTTGGATATCAGTTTGGATTTGCGCCCTTTTTTTCGCTTTATATTTTTACTTGTTATCATTTTTATTACGGTCTCTGCTGTTTCATTTTTCTGGATTTCCCGCCTTAAAAAGGAAATTGGCCGGCGCAAAGAGGCCCAGGAAGAGCTTGAGCGTTTAAATAAAAATTTCGATGTAACAAACATCGAGCTTAAAGAGGCAAACGCGAAGCTGGAAAAAATTTCCATGCTCGATGGGCTTACGGGTATTCCCAATAGGAGGTATTTCAATAATTTTCTGGAAAAACTTTGGAATATCAATATGCGCGAGTTTTTTCCGGTTGCTTTAATAATGATAGACATAGACGATTTTAAGTTATTCAACGATCGCTTTGGGCATTTGGTTGGGGATGAGTCGCTTAAGAAGGTGGCTGCTCTTATCGACCAGACGGTGCAGCGCAAGGGCGATTTTGTTGCCCGTTTTGGGGGCGAGGAGTTTGCGGTTCTGCTTTCGAATGCCAGCGAGGCGAAGGCGTACGAGCTTGCCGAAAAAATTCGTTCTACGGTGAACTCTGCTTCTCTTAAGCTGGATTCTGGGGATCTTTCTATTAGCATTAGTCTTGGTATTGCTTCGATGTTTAGCACTAAAGATATTAATCCCGATCAGCTTGTCGATGCTGCCGACAGGGCCCTGTACAGGGCCAAAACCACCGAAAAAAACAAAACCGTCATTTTCAGCAGTCTTTAAGTCAGCCCGCCCGAGAGGGTTGGGGTTTAATTGACGCTTACGCAGCATTCAGAATGTTTTTAAATTCATCTTTGTCTCAATGCTCGCTATTAATACAAAAGGACGGTTTTGATAATTTTTCCTGTTTGTTTCAAGAGCCTCTAATAACTGTTTTGCATTTACAATATCAGCATTTTCATTAAAATATTTTTCTATATCTAGCTTCCATTTCTCTTTTAACATTGCTGGGCAAATAATCAATAATTTGTTTGCGCCCTCACGAGCTTTGAGTTCTTTCCAGATGTATAATGCTTCTATTGTTTTCCCCAATCCTACTTCATCAGCAATTAGTATTTTACGATTAATTGATTCAATAAATATAAAAACTGGCTTAAACTGATAGGGCTTAAATTCAGTGTTGCTATTTTCCATTGAATAAAAAACATTTGTCAATTCTCTTGATAATCTTTCACTAATAATTATTCTTGAAAGATCTTTAGGTGTACCGAAACGCTCAGTTTCAAAATAATCAAAAATAGACTTAATTTTCGGCACTTTTTCTAAAACCATGCTTTTATAATAGCATGCCCTGTTTTGAGAACTCCATTACTTTTTGCTTTAGTTTGCCAGAACCAAAAATACAAGAAACCAATGGCGGAATTTCTATCACCTTAAAAAGCTCCAGCGAAAAGAGGGGTGAAAAGAGGGGTGAAAGGAGGGGGGAAAAGAGGGGTGAAGATTTAAGCGAAAATAGGCAAGACATTTTAGAGGCTATGCGCGAAAATCCGCAAGTAACCCATGCACAATTGATTAAAATAGTGGGTATCAATTCCACCAACATTGCTAAGAACATATCGTATTTAAAAGAAAAGGGATATATTAGAAGGGTTGGACCAGCACGAGGCGGGTACTGGGAGATTTTAGATGAGTAAGGTTTATAGAAAATAAACTGAAAAGTAACCAAAAAGAAGTTTGAGTTGACGCAAGAAAAATAGAGTTTAAAGGTAAGCGCCAATTAAACCCCACCTTCAGAGACGAATAAAAATATTGTAGCCTTTATTCCAATAAATAAGAAAAGAAGCAAAGGCTTTTGTAGAAAGTCAAATCAAGCCAATATAGATTAGGCCCTTTACTTCTTGGCATGAGCTCCTTGGTGAACCAACAGTAGCCGATGCAATCTGCGATAGACTTTTCGCAAACTCAGAAAAAATAGAACCAAAAAGGAGAATCTACTACATGAAAAATATAGAAATTTTAAGCAGTGTCAATGAGACAGATCTGGATGCTATTTTAGAGGTTTGGGAATCTTCGGTAAGGGCGACGCATAGTTTTTTGAGTGAGGAAGATATTCTTGCTATAAAGCCGCAGGTAACAGAGGGTGTGAATTTTGTGAATACACTTGCATGCATTCGAGACAAAGAGAACACTATTCAGGCCTTTATGGGGGTCCATGGAAAAAAAATTGAAATGCTGTTTGTAAGAAATGAGCACCGAGGGAAAGAATTAGGCAAAAAGTTTATAAAATATGCCATCGAAAAGCTCGATATAAAATTTGTAGATGTAAATGAAGACAATGCCCAGGCTGTGGGTTTTTATTTACATATGGGCTTTGAGGTTTTTAAGCGGTCCGAATTAGATGCACACGGCGCCCCCTTTCCCACACTTCATATGGAGATAAGGTAATTCAAGCAGTGCCTCTGCCACTCCTATAAAAATGCAACTGTTCGGAAATTCCGAACAGTTGCCGCTTACGTAATATATCAGTATAGTTATATATGAGTATGTCTATGGGGAGTTTTTATGGCATTTAGTGAAGCAAAGAAGCAGTATTTTAAGACCCTACAACAGTACGTCCCAATCGTCTCTCGGGTTCATGGAGGAACTCATCCTGAGTTCATAGAAGTACATGCCGTATTCAAAAAAATGGAAGAAAAGATGAAAGATGCCAAAAAGGACCAAGTCGAGTTGGAAGAAGAGTTTGCAGCGCTTCGGAGAATTACCACCAACTACACCGTACCCTCGGATGTCTGCGAGAGCTATGAAGCGGTCTACAAAATGCTAGAAGAGCTCGATACCGCCTACCGGAACTCGTAGATGCAGAGCTTTGTTTTACGCAGTAAAAATAAGATAGCGGGCCTTGGTGCATTCCTCATTGTTTTGGGCTTTGCCAGTACCTTCATTTTTAAGAATGAAGCCCTTAGTGTTGGAGCATTAATTCTCGCGTCTCTGCTGGGCATAGCCCCAATAGCAATCCAAGCCTACCAAGCTCTTCGGGTTAAGGTCGTCAGCATTGACGTGCTGGTAACGATAGCCGTCGGTGGGGCATTTCTTATCCGAAATTTTGAAGAATCGGCCATTGTAACCTTTCTCTTTCTTTTCGGCTCCTTTCTTGAACAGCGTACCTTGAATAAAACCCGCTCGGCGATTAAAGAGTTGACCGAGATGGCTCCCCAAAGTGCTTTACGCCAGACCAAGGATGGGGAGTTTGAAGAAATCGACATCGACGATGTCGATATCGGAGACATACTTTTGGTGAAAACCGGGGCAATGATCCCTGTTGATGGAACCGTTCAAAGCGGAGAAGGCTATATCAACGAAGCGAGCATCACTGGTGAAGCGGTCCCCGTTGGGAAGAGTGTTGGCTCACCGGTATATGCTTCGACGATGCTGGATAACGGCACGATTATTATTAAAGCCGAGCGAGTGGGAGAGGACACCACCTTTGGGAAGATTATTGAACTCGTCGAAGAAGCTCAGGACTCCAAAAGCGATACTGAGCGGTTCATCGACCGCTTCAGCAAATACTACACCCCGGCAGTTCTTGTCCTCGGGGCCTTGGTGTGGCTGTTCTCCAGGAATATAGAACTAGCTATAACAATCCTTGTCTTAGGATGCCCCGGAGCCCTAGTCATCGGAGTACCGGTATCGAATGTGGCGGGAATTGGCAACGGTGCCCGACATGGGGTCCTGCTCAAAGGCAGCGAAGTAATTCATCAATTCAAGCGGGCCGATACCATCGTTTTCGATAAAACGGGAACCCTAACAATGGGCAATCCCCAGGTTGGGGATACGACCTATTACACCCAAGAGGTGCAAGAGATCGCCTCTTACATAGCCTCTGTTGAACAAGAGAGCGACCACCCCCTGGCCAGGGCGATAGTTGAGTATCTTGGCGAGCTTCCCCTGTATCCTGTTACCAATACGGATGTCATCAAGGGCTGGGGAGTTGTGGCAAGGGTGAACGGAAAGCAGATCGTGGTGGGAAATCCCGCCTTGCTCGATGCCTATTCGATTGCTCTCTCCGATTCGGTCAAGGCCGATATCGACCGGTACGAGAGCCAAGGTAACTCCCTCGTTCTTGCCTCCGTTGATGGGACTCTTGTTGCCCTCTTTGGAATCCGCGATCAAATTCGGGAGGGGGTAAAGGCAAACTTAGCTCGCCTGAAACGATTGGGGGTGAAGAACCTGGTGGTGCTCTCTGGCGACAATCAAGGCACCGTCGATCTGGTAGCCAGGGAACTTGGCCTTACCGAGGCGCATGGAAATATGCTCCCAGAAGATAAGGCTGCGTACATCAAAGAGCTTCAGAAAGCCGGCCATATCGTCGCCTTTGTCGGCGACGGGGTGAATGACAGTCCCTCCCTTGCCCTCGCCGATGTCGGCATCGCTATGGGCAGCGGAACCGACGTTGCGATCGAGACGAGCAGTGTCGTTCTGATGAACAGCGATTTTAACCGCCTTCCCCACGCCCTTGGCCTGGCCAAGGCAACTGCGTCAAACATGACACAGAATATCGTCATCGCAGTCGGGGTTGTCATCTTCCTCCTTTTGGGCGTGTTTTTCAGCGATTGGATGAACATGTCGGTTGGGATGTTGGTTCACGAGGGAAGTATTTTAGTGGTAATCTTGAACGGGATGCGCCTATTGCGCTACCGCTTGCGATCATAAGCAGATAAGGAGATATAGCTATGGCGAAAGCTACAATACAATTGGAAGGACTTGGCTGTCCTTCGTGCATGCAGAAGATTGAGGGAGCTACCAAAGCCCTCAACGGCGTATCAAAAGACAGCATCAAGGTTCTGTTTAACTCCAGCAAAGTGAAACTGGAGTTCGATCCTTCAGTCATCACCATTGAAGAAATTGAAAAGGCGATTACCACTGTCGGCTACAATGTGACGAAGTCTTCGGTAAAAGCATAGTGGTTTGATGCTCGATAAGGTAATTCAAGCAGCGCCCCGACCAGGAAAAGGAATCAGAAAGGAAAATTGGAATACTGGACGGTATTTGCCGTGTACAGAATAAATTTCATCCTTTAATATATTTATCAGGAATTTTATCCAGAACAGATTCACGGTATCGTGTAAATTGTCGCCATTCTATAATTTTGGCATGTTGCAAAATACCAACTGCAACTGGAATCGAAACACCAACCGTCTTGCTCAATGTTAATAATCGCTGGGAAGTTAAATATGCTTCAATTTTTTTCCCTTCAGTGAGGATCTCTTCTGAGCGAAGGTATTGAGAGGCCAAAGAATCAGCTTCAACTTCCATTGCAGAATTGCTCGCATTATCAAGATTATCTAGAATTGGTGCGCCGTCCAACTTTAAATGTTTTAGCACATGTGCTAATTCATGCGCAACAGTAAACCAAAAATTATCTATTCGATTGTAACGCCCGGTATACACAATGAACGGATTCTTCCCGACATAGAAAGCAGCTCCGTCAAGAAAAGTTTTTTTAAGATGGCTCAATACAAAAAACCCAATACCAGCAGTTTCCAGTTCTTTTAAGAAAAGAGAAACTCCCTCATGCACGGTGGTATAATAAGCGAGATTTTGTGTAATTTTTACTGCTAGTTTTCTATTAAAATGAGGCAGTTCAATAGATTGTGCATGCTCCCGTGCAATGAGATACCAGGTTTGACTATACCAAGCGGTGAATGTCTCGTCCAATTTCCCTCTGCGTGCACAATACGTTTCGGCAGAATCATAAATTTCTTCTACTACATCGTCGCTATTGAATAATCGGCGGCATTCCAGAGTAAGGCCTTCAAAATCATTGTCGTATAACAACCAGTTTTTCTTACGCATCTCGGCAAGGGGCATATATTTTCGAAGTCTTGCTTTTTTTTCGGTTAATTTTTCTTTATCGCCCTCTTGGTGTCTTCGCAGTTGATGTGCAGTATCAAGATTTAACCAAAGTTCTGCAGATGTATTAAATGCTTTTCCCAAAAGGTTTGCAGTTTCCACAGTGATGGATTGTTTGTTCTTAATTAATTTATTAATTGTTTGAAGGCTTAGTCCGGTCAAATCGGCAAGATCTTCCTGTTGCCAACAAAGTGCATCAAGAGAATCTTGTATAATATCTCCAGGTCCAACATTATAAAAGGGTCTGAGTTCTTCGGCCATATCAATCTCCATAATGCGCGGTAATATCATCTAAACTGATAACACCAATTGTGCAGCTATCATCCTTCCATTCAATTTCCATTTCAAGTCGCCAAGTCCGGTTTAAGCGCATGGAATAACGGCTTGAATACCCTTGCAACCGTTCAAACCGATACGCAGGCAAATGCCAGATATCAGTTATAATTTTACACTGTCTCAATACATCGACAGCTCTTGGAAACTTACGGAGGACTTCAAGAGGTATTTTTTTATACCTTTTTGAATGCCCTGTTGTGTAGAGTTGTTCAAGATTCCTGTTGATAAATTTAACTTCCAGAAATCACCTCGCTGTTTAAGTTTGATATACAAATTAAGCACTGTCAAGATCATAAATAGTCGAATTTTTTATTGTCATACCATATTTCCATTTCAGGCTGTAAATAGTACCATCAAATGGCTTTTATTAAACCAGTTTCAGCATAGTCTAAATTAAATTTGCCAAGTTTTAAGAAAAATTATTATTTTCGGTCGAAAAAGGGGTTTTTTGCGCTTGCGCTTAGGGGGATGGCATAGATGATAGCGGCCTCTTCGCCAAGCAGGTTCATTTCTTTGGCGGCCTTGCCAACGGAGAACATAATCCGGTTGTCGATACGGGCATCGCAGGCAATACTTACCGCCGAGCCAATGGCAATGCCCAGATCGCCCGTATTAAAGCTGCAAGGATGTTTTGGGTGCCTGTTTTTTTCCTCGCAATCTTTAAACCCGCAAAGTCCACACTGTTTTAAGCCCATTGCAGAAATTTTAGTTCCAATTAGAACAATTGCCTCGGACAATAAAATATTTTCGGCATCTCGAATAAAAAAGCCGGCTCCCCTGCCTTCCTCTGCCATGAGCTTCATGTGGTTAGAAATTTCTTTAATTGCCTCTTTGTCGGCCAGGGCAATTAAAAGATTGTCCACGCCCCGCCCCTTAGGAGCCGTTCGTGCGGCAAGCATCATTTTTTTTGCAAGGGCAATTACCGTTTCGCTTCTAATCTCGTTTTCGCTTAGTATAGACATAGCACTAGTATAACACAGAAAGACAAATAAAATTCAGCAAGCTCTTGTCAGCCAGCTTGCAGAAAAATTTGTATGCTAACCTATACCATCCAGACTAAGGCCTTTTTAAAAAGCTCCGTGCTGCGACAGTTGCGAAAATCTTCCCCATTGTTGAGGGGATTGCTCGCTTCAAATTCAATAAGGCCAAGATCCTTGCAGAAAAAACAGAGAAATAGGTTTATATAGTTAAATTTTGGTATATCCAAACCGGTAGGTAGAGGAATTTTATCAAATATCGGGAAGATCGACCAAAATTCTTGGGACATCTCGTCTTCGCTTACCCAACTGCCCTTGCGCCGTGAAAGAAAGTACAGAGAAGCAATTGCGGTACGCTGAATCAAATCAAAGACAAGAACAGATTGATGGTACCTGCTTGCTGATTCCTGCCAATTTATCCAAAAAAGACAATAGTCAAATAAATCCTTCCAGGCTTCATCTGCGTTAAAGTTATTTGCCAGATCTTCCCCGGCAGGACTTAGCGTAGAGCACGTCGCTCCATCTAAAACGAGGTCTTTAGCCAGTAAGTAATCGTGTATAAACCATAAAATCCACACATCTCTTTCACGGTTTATATATCTTTCTTCGTAGCCTTTTTTGAAAATAATCTTAGCAGCCTGCCGAGTTAAAACACGCTTGTAATTGCCCTTTGGCGTTAGCGGAAGAGAATTGTTATTGGCCCGATACTCATTGAGTAAAAAATGGAGCATTTTTACCAAGGGGACGGTAAGTGCTTCCTTGGCAAAGGGTTTTGGGGAGAGCGAAACAATATCTTTTAATGTGTTAAGGTCCTCGGCTTCAAAAATACGACGCATCTGATCGGGCGAAAGACCAAGAAAATCCTCGCATGGCGCAGTATTATAGGTGTTCTGAAATCTCGTAAAGAATTGCTCAGCCTCTTCTTTTGACCTAAAGACCCGGTCGCCGATAGCCTCGCGCAGCTTCTCGCTTACCTCAGTCGGTACATTGGGCTTATCCATAAAACCCATAAAGTCTTCTTGCCCATTTTCTATCTGATTGCCAGGAAAGGCAATAATTGTCCCGCCATAGGTATTTGCACCACAACAAAATTTATATTTTTTTCCCGATCCGCAGGGGCAGGGATCATTGCGACCTATCTTCTTATTCATCCATTTATTTTAACATAAGGGAGAAATTTTTCAAATCAATTTACAAAACACGTGAATATTTAGGTGAAAGATTCGGGAAACTAGTTATGGTTCCCCTCGATGCCAATATCGGTTCTAAAGCCCATGCCTTCAAAGCCCACTGCGCCCATACCGCGGTAGGCCCTGTTGCGGGCCTCGTCCATATCGGCAGCAAGGGCCTGCACCGCCAGCACCCGCCCACCAGTGGTTATAAGCTTATCGCCCTCTTGGCGGGCGCCGGCAACAAAGACCTTGCAGTTGGCCTGTTCCAGAGCTTTTAAATCCATTTTAATAAAATCGCCCTTGCGGTAGGGGCCGGGATAGCCATCGCTCACCGCCACTGGTGCGCAGGAATGGGCCTTTTTCCAGCGCAGGTCGAAGCCCGAAAGCTTACCCGCCTCAATCGCCTGGCAGAGCTCGATAATATCGCTTTCCATAAGCGGCAATACGGCCTGGGTTTCGGGGTCGCCTAAGCGGACATTGTATTCCAAAAGGGAGCAGCGCCCCCCATCGACCATGAGTCCAAAAAAGATAAAACCGCGGTAATCCATGCCTTCGCTATGAATACCCCGAAGGGTGGGCATTAAAATATGTTCATGAAAATCTTTTTGAGCCACAGCATCAAAATCGCTCACCGGTGCAATGGCCCCCATCCCCCCGGTATTTGGGCCCTCGCCATTGTTGTATCGGCGTTTGTGGTCGCGGGCTGGAACAAAGGGCAGGATAATAGCCTCCTCGATACCCGCATTGGGGCAAATGGAAACAGCCGCCAAAACAGAAACCTCCACCCCCTGCAGATAATCCTCGATAAGCACCGTCTTACCGGCATCACCCAAACTATTCTTACACATAAAATCGTCAAGGGCCTGCACCGCCATTGCCAGGCTTGTGGCCACCACCACACCCTTTCCTGCGGCAAGTCCATCGGCTTTAATAACGAGGGGCTCGGTGGCGCTTTCCATAAAATGATCTTCGGCTATACTTTTGGCCTGCTCGAAATTCTCAACGCCAATGCTCTGCGCTGCACGGACCCCATGTTTTTGCATAAACTCTTTGGAAAAAAGCTTGCTCGATTCCAGGCGGGCGGCATGGGAGTCGGGCCCCAAAACCACAAGGCCGGCAGATCGAAAGCTATCTACAATGCCCGCTGCCAGGGGCGCCTCTGGGCCAATAAAGACCATATCTATAGCCTTTTTTTTAGAAAAGGCTATGAGCTCCTGTATTCCCTCCTGGGTTTCAAAAGGGGCCCGAAGGGGCACATTGCTGCATTTTTTTTCTAAGGCCGTACCCCCATTGCCAGGGGCCACAAATACTTCTTTTACCTTAGCCGATTGGGCACATTTCCACGCAAGGGCATGTTCGCGCCCACCATTTCCGACAACGAGTATTTTCATAGCCCGATAATATCAGAAATTGATATTTGAGTCTTTAGTTTTTTTACCATTAAAGCGAATATACAGGCGTATAAAATAAGAGCCAACAAGCATGCCAAGAATTGCCCCAATGCCATCGGCGATAACATCCGAGATAGAGGCAACACGATTGGGCACAAAAAGCTGATGCAATTCATCCAAAATGCCGGCAAAGACGGTGAGCACTACCACATACAGACCGGTGCGAATGGGCTTTTCCAACCAGGCTTCGGGCCTAAACCAAAGGCATAAACTGGCCGAAAGCGCCATAAAAGCTATTCCATGAAAGATCTTGTCGCTCCACTGCAGGCCCAAATTGGGCATATGCGGGTTTGGCATGGAAGAGAGCGTCCAAATAATAATTACAATGACAATTGCCGGCACATAGAGCAGGCAGTGAAGCTTCGTTTTAATACTAAATCCTTTAAGAACGCTCTGGGCTTATTTGCATATGAATAATCCTAGCAAAAACATCAAACATAGCTAATCCTAAAAACTATATCACCTTTTTTAAATATTTTCTGGCTCATATGCCAATAATAGCACTTGATATTGAAAAAAAGATGATAACCCCCAGAATATCGGCCAAGGACGTTATAAGCGGCGCGCTGGCGGTAGCGGGGTCCAATTTTAATAGACGTAAGATAAAGGGCAAAACGGTGCCTAAAAGACTGCCCATTACCACTACCGATATCATTGCGATGGAGACCGAAACGGCCATGAGCAGGCCGCCGCGCACGAAGCCCACCACCGAGACTGCTAGGCCCATTGTAAGGCCCAGGCAGAGCGAAACAGCCAAGTCTTTTAGCACCAGCCGCCACCAATGTTTTGGGTCTACTTCGTGCATAGCCATTGCGCGCACGATAAGGGTTGCCGACTGCGAGCCAGCATTGCCGCTTGAGTCGATAATAAGGGGCAAAAAGAAGACAAGGGCGGTAACCTGTTGGATAAGGCCTTCGAAGCGCGAAAGGGCCCCCCCCGAAACAAGGTTTACAAAGACCAGGGCAACAAGCCAGCCCACCCGCTTTGCATAGAGGGTCCAGACACTTGTGGAGGGATAGGAGGTCTCTAAGGGGGCAACCGAGGCACTTTTATGGATATCCTCAGTGGCCTCTTCGCGCGAAACATCGAAGACGTCGTCGAAGGTTACAATGCCCAAAAGAATGCCCGACGAATCCACAACCGGCAATATGGATAGGTTGTAGTGATCCATAACATGAACAGCTTTTTCCTGGTCGTCGAAGACCGAAAGGTTTATATAATTGCCCTCCATAAGGCTTTCAACCTTGGCATTTCCCTCTGCAAGTATCAGGTCTTTTAAAACAATGGAATCCATCAGCTTCCATTTATTATCGATAACGTAAACGATATCAAAATTTTCTATAATCTTACCAATTTTACGAATATGCTCAATCGCCTGGCTAATTGTCCATTCTTTTTTAATGGCAATATAATCGGGGGTCATTAAGCGGCCCACGCTCTGATCGGGGTAGCCTAAAAGCTCCATTGTCTCCTTTCGGTCCTGGGGCGAGAGCAGGTCTAAGAGCTTGCGCGTTACCTCGGGGGGCGTTTCTTCGAAAAAATGGGTGCGGTCGTCGGGGTCCAGTTCCGAAAGCACCTGTTTAATTTGATTGCTCGTCAGCGCCGAAACTAATTCCTCTTGGAAATCCCAGGTCATTTCGGAGAAGGTGTCTGCGGCAAGGTCCTTGGGAATGAGGCGAAAGACAAGAACCCTGTCGTGAACAGAGGGAATTCGAGAAATTAATTCAGAAATATCGACCGGCTCTAAGGTGGGCAGGACCTGTTTTAATACATCCCAATTTCTATTTTCTACAAGCTCTAAAATCTCGGGAGAAATGACATTGGCAATCATGCTCCACCTCCTTTGCCGGTCTTTTTAGTTGCTTCGCCTAGGGCAAAACAGGGGGGTGTTGTGCCTTAGTTAATGTACAAAGGCCTCTTTAAGGGTGGCCAAATCCAGTTCTGGATACACCGGGTAGCGAGCTAAAAGGGCTGCTACCCTTTCGCTGGCCTGGCTCTTTGCCTTTTGTGCAATAGTGTATTTTGCCAAGCTTTTTTTGGCAGGGTCGCTGGGAATGGGGCTTGGCTCGGTGTTCTTTAAAACAAGGGCAATAATCTTTGCCAATTCCGCCATATCGCTTTCGCCCATGCCCAAGCTGGTAATTGCCGGGGTTCCCAGGCGCAAACCGCTGGTATACCAGGGCCCATTGGGGTCGAAGGGCAGGCTATTTCTATTCAATGTGATACCACATTCATGCAGGGCGCTTTCGGCCTGTCGTCCAGAAAGCCCAATTTCCTTTACATTGATTAGCAAAAGATGATTGTCGGTCCCGCCGGTCAATACGGTTAAGCCTTCTGCCATGCAGGCCTCTGCTAGGGCCTGGCAGTTTTTTACCACCTTAGCGGCATAGTCTTTAAAAGCAGCACTACGGGCTTCGCGAAAGGCCAGGACCTTAGAGGCAATGACATGAGGCAGTGGCCCGCCCATGGTCAGTGGACAGCCCTTGTCCAGGGCTTCGGCAAATTGTTTTTTTGCCAGCACCAGGCCCGAGCGGGGACCGCGCAGGGTTTTATGCGTGGTGGTAGTTACTATGTCGGCAAAGGGGAAGGGATTGTAGTCGCCGGTAAACACGCCCCCTGCCACAAGACCCGCAAAATGTGCCATATCGACCATAAATACCGCACCGACCTTGTCGGCAATTTCCTTCATGCGGCGGAAGTTTATTTTTCGGGGATAGGCCGAATAGCCGGCAAGCAAGATTAAAGGTTTAATTTCCTGGGCCATTTTTTCAATTGCATCTAAATCCAGAAGGCCGCTGTCTTTGTCGACCGTATAGCTATAGACGTCCATCATGCGGGCAGATACATTGTGGCGGTAGCCATGGGTAAGGTGGCCCCCAGAATAATAATCCAGACCCAGAAGTTTTTGGTTGCCCATCTCCTTTCGCAGTTCTGCCCACTGGGCATCGGTCAATTTATAGAGATTTGTCTCCTTCCATTTTTCTAAGGCGGGCGCCTCTACCTTTGTCGTTATCACTGCCCAAAAGGCCAACAAATTGGCATCGGCCCCACAGTGGGGTTGCACATTTGCATATTCTGCGCCAAAGAGCTTACAGGCCTCTTCTGCTGCCAGCGATTCAATTGCATCGACATTTTCGTTGCCGGCATAAAAGCGGTGTGCGGGCATGCCTTCGGCATATTTATCGGTAAGAAGGTTTCCCATGGAAAGCTGTACCGGCAGCGAACAATAATTTTCGCTGGCAATGAGTTTTACGCGCTTCCTTTGGTTTTCCAGCTCTTTAACAATGCTGGCAGCCACCTCGGGGGCCACTGTTGCGGTTTCCTGCAGATTGCACAGATAGGCAAGCAGGGCGGTGTTAATTTTTTCTGCGGGGGTCTTTGCTAAATAGGACTGTACGGGATTTTTGGACACGGCGATCTCCTTGTAGTCATCCAGCCCAGGCGCACGACAGGACGTAATTACCGCTCCCCGGTGGTGCTCCACCTATAGACAAAGACAGGGTTCTCTATCACATACGCCGGTTGCGATATGGCTTTATTCTATAGTTTGTGCCCTGTTATTTCAAGACACCTATTTAAAGCCCCGCTGCCGGCAGATTTCGTAGAGCAGAACCCCCGTAGCCACCGAGACGTTTAAAGAATCAATTTGACCCGAAGAGGGAATGCGAACCATTGCATCGCAGGCCTCCCGCAAAAGTCGGGCAATTCCGCTGCCCTCGCTGCCCATTATTAGAGCAATCCTCCCTTTAAGGTCTTTCTTGTGGGCCGCCTGGCCCTCGATATCGGCGCCATAGACCCAAAAGCCGGCCGCCTTTAGCTGTTCCACCGCTCGCACCAAATTTGGCACCGAGGCAATGGGCAGCCAGGCATTTGCCCCCGCACTTGTCCGCGAGACAGTCTCGGAATCGCGGGCTGCTCGGCTGTTTGGGTGCATCAGAAGCTTAACCCCAAACTGATCGCTTGTACGAATTATGGCCCCAAAGTTGTGCGGGTCGGTAATGCCATCGAGTATCACCACAATGGCATCTTCGTCCTCTGGTAAATCGGCAATAAAGTTTTCGATGCTCAATTCATTGGATGAAAACCGGCCATCTCCAATTTCCAGGGCAATACCTCTGTTTCCCGGCACAAGCCTATTTAGCTCGCTCTGCCCGGTGCGCTGTATGGGAATTTTTCTATCAATTGCCAAGCTCTCTATTGCCCTAGCGCGGGGCCCCGCCTTGGAAATTAACAGCGGACCACAGGGCCGCCCCGAGCGAATTAATTCTTCTATTGCATGAAAGCCGCTTAAATAGGCCACTTATTCCACCTCGTAGGTCCTGCCATATTTGACTATATCCACCTGGGAATAGCCACGATCGGCCAAAAAGCTCTTAAACTTGGACTGTGCCCTTGGCTCGCCGTGGACCATAAATATCTTTTTAAGGCGGGAAGTGTCAAGGCTGTCCAGCCACTCGGCGCTTTCCATGTAGTCGGCATGGGCACTAAAGGCGTTTATGGCCTCTACCCTGGCGCGCAAGCGGTACCAGTCGCCATGGATTTTCACCTCGCTCTCGCGCTCGCGTATCCGTCGCCCAAGGGTGTTCTCTGCCATATATCCCACTATTAAAATGGTGTTTTTGGGATCCTCGATGCTGTGCATTAAATGGTGCTGTATCCGGCCCGCTTCGCACATACCATCTGCCGAAATTATTACCGCCGGGCCCTTCATTACGTTAAGCGCCTTCGACTCTTCGAGGCTGGTTGTAAAGCGCAGGGCATTAAAGCCAAAGGGGTTTTTATGGTGCTTGGTAAAGGCGGCCTTTGTCTCTTCGTCGTAGCACTCTGGGTGCACTTGGAAAATTGTTGTCGCATTGGTTGCCATAGGCGAATCGACATAGATGGGAATCTCGGGAATTATGCCCCTGTCCACTAACATATGAAAATAATAGACCAGCTCCTGCGTGCGTTCCACCGCAAAGGCGGGAATTATTATCTTGCTCCGCTCTTTTAAGGCCCGACGAGCCAGTTCGGCAAGGCGATCTAGGGCATCGTCCTGCGACTCGTGCAGGCGGTCGCCATAGGTGCTTTCCAGGACCACATAGTCGGGTGCGGGAACAATATCGGGATCCCGGATAATGGGCTTGTTTTTGCGGCCAAGATCGCCGGTAAAGGCAAAGCGCAGGTCGCGCCCGCCCTTTGTTACCGTAATCATGGCAATTGCCGAACCTAAAATATGGCCGGCGTCGTAAAACTCAAGCTTAATGCCATCACCTATCCATACGGGGCGCCAATACGAGACGGTAAGCATTTGGCTTGTAGCCTGAATGGCATCCTGTTCGGTGTACAGGGGCTCCCACTCAAAACGCTGGCCTTTTTTCTGATGTTGCCGCCGCAAATAATCGGCGTCCCTCGCCTGAATTTTCGCCGAATCCATCATTATTAAACTTGCAAGATCCCTTGTGGCCGGTGTCGCCCAAATGTTTCCGGTAAAACCCTGTTTTGTTAAATAGGGCAATAATCCACAGTGGTCAAAATGCCCATGCGTTAAAACCACCCCTTCTACCTTGTCGGCCGCAATACCCAGATTTCTATTTTTCCTATCGGCTTCGGCACGCGATCCATGAAAGGCCCCACAGTCGATGAGCCACGACCTTCCGTCCACCTCGAGCACATGTTTGGAGCCAGTAACCTCTTCGGCCGCCCCAAGAGAGTAAAAATTGATAGCCATGCCTTAAGCATAATAGGGGAGGCTCTGTCCTGCAAGATAAATATTTTCCCCTAAAACTTTTTTTTATGCTATAATTGGCGTATGGAACGTATCGCATTTATTGGAACAGGCAGAATGGGAAGCCACATGGTCCGCAACCTTGTCGCAGCTGGATACAAGCTGTGCATTCACGATAAAAACTCCGAAAAATGCGAAGAACTCATTGCCTCTGGTGCCACTTGGGCAGAAAGCCCCCAAGATGCTGTCAGTGGTGCCGCTCTTACCATCAGTATGCTTGGGGAACACAGCGATGTAGAAAAACTTTGGCTTGCGCCGGGGAATATCCTCGATTCCCTTTCGCCCAAGAGTATTCTTGTGGATATGAGCAGTTCCAGCGTATATGTAGCCCGACGGCTGGCCATGCAGGCCAGCAAGCTGGGAGTTATGGCCCTAGATGCGCCGGTCTCCGGGGGCGAAAGGGGCGCAAGGGAGGGCAGCTTAAATATTATGGTCGGTGGCAGTAGCGATGCCTACGACCTCTGTTTGCCAATATTCAGGGTGCTTGGAAAGACAATTTCCCATATGGGCGAGGCGGGCAATGGACAGCTCTGTGCTCTTATTGGCAATATTATGGTTGCCGCCAATTTAGTTGGCACTACCGAGGCGCTTATGTTTTCTATTCGCGCCGGGATGGATTTAGAAGAGGTAATGAAGGCAACTATTTCTGGCAGCGCAGCAAGTTGGATTTTTTCGAACCATTTTCAAGATATTTTAGATGGCAATATATCTCCTGGGCACGCAGTCGATCATTTTAAAAACGATTTGGCCATTGCCGTAAGCGATGCCCGCGACCTAGGTTTAAAGCTTCCCGGTTTGGAGCTTGCCTTTCGGCTATATTCTGGGCTTTCGGCATTGGGGCCGCGAGAATTGCACTATGCCGACGAAATGCTGCGCCGGGTGGGTTCGGGCGATACACTGGCAAATTTGGAATTTCCCCCGGGTATGGACCATGGAAAGCTCCTTGGGGTTCACGCCCTGTATCTGCTTTACGCCGCAGGACGGGTCTAATGTATGTAAGAGAGTTTTCGCCCCCTGTTTCTGCCCCTGTTTCCAAGGGCGCACCCATCTATGGCACCTGGGACCGGGCCTTTGACGACATCAATTTAATACATCTTGCCAAATCTTTTCCCCTTCCCTTATTTAATGCTAAAAACCGGCTAAAGGAGTGGCAAAGCTTTAATGCCTCCAACGAGATGTGGCATATCTCTGGCATAATTATGGATTTAAAGCGGGTACGTATTGCCCACTGCACTCTCTGGGACCTCGAAAACAAGAGGCTGCTTAGTTACAAGAAAACCCTGCCCTATGGTTCGTGGCGCCTGCCGCGCAGCCTTTCTAACAGCTCTATCACCAGCAAGAGCCTTGGTTTTTATCTGCGCATTCACAATTGGCTGGATGCCGATTTAATTGAAATTGATATCGATATTAAAGGCAAAAAAAACAGAGAAGGTTTTACCGGCCATCTTGAGTTCGATTTTCGTCAGTCTGGCACCAGGCCCTTTACCACCTGCCAAAGATTGGTAAACGACTCCTGCATGTATTCCAGTAAGATGTACAGCCAAGTAAAGGGCGACTTTGTCTTTAATGGCCGGCATATAACAATGCAGCCACAGGAATCTGGTGGGATTTTTTGCGATTACAAGGCCTTTTTGCCCTATATAAGCTCCTTAATCTGGGCCCGATGCCATGGAAGAACGCAAGAGGGGCTGCCCTGGGCTTTTTCTATTTCCGAAAGCCCCTCACATGCCGATTGTGTGCATGGCGATCAGGTGCTGTGGTTCGACAAACAGGCCTATGCCCTGCCCGCCATACGCATTACCCGGGCTGGCGAGGACGAAAATGCGGACTGGGTAATTCAGGATACCGAAGGCATGGTAGATTTAACCTTTTCGCCCCGGCTTATGGAGAATTTTCAAATACGCCGACCTGCAATCAGAACAAATTATTCTTCCCCCCGTGGCGTTTATAATGGTACACTTGTGGCACCCACAGGCGATAAGGTCAATATACGAAATGCCGAAGGTATACTCGAGAACTTAATTATACGAGGGTAGTATGTCCAGACAGCCTAAAGCTATTTATGAACCGGGAGAATTGGACCGGGTTCGCCAAAAACTTGGCCCACTCGACGCAAAGGAAGCCAAGCAGATGGCCGAATTGCTCGGGGGCGAAGTAGGCATTGAGCGTTCGCCCATCGAAGAGCGCCCCCAAACCAGGGCTCCAATTTATAAAAAAACAGTGGATGTCATCATGCCTGCGAATAGGCGGGGCACTGCCAACTCGGGAAGGTCTTTTGCGCGGCCCAGGTCTAGCTATAAATCGGCCCGGCAAGGGGCACCACAATTGCAACTCGACCCGGCAGACGATCCGGCCATTCCCATTAAGCAGTCTTGGCGCGAGCGGGCCCGGCTAGACCGCTATGCCGCACAGCCGGCCTTTGAAATAAAAAGCTCGACCCAGGCCCTTGCCTCTACCTTTGCCATTTTCGCCCCTCCCCTGGACCTGCTAAACCCCGACTTCTGCACCAAGCGACTGGGCGAGTACTACAAGACCATCGAAACCCTTGTGGTAAGTACCCGTAGCCTCCTGCCTAGGAACAACCCTGTGCGCGGCGATAAATTGCAAAGGCTCTCGCCCTTTGTCTACCAGGTAATTGATAGCATTCGCTCATGGCCCCTAGAGATATACTCGAACAGCCTGGCCAGAATACAGGCCAACCCGCGAGAAGTTTTAGTTGCCGACAGCCTAGACATACTTAAATCGGTCTATCGCCCGCTATATATCCTCGAGCGCCTAGATAGCCAAAAACACATTGTACAGGCCTATCGCCTTTTGTATAAACTTATTGCCCTGGAAAACCCAGAGGAGGCAAAAAGGCGGTTTCAGCCCTTGGTACGCTCGGCAATTGCCGCCTACGAGTACACGCACGAACATATTCACTATTTATTGCATCCCCTTTTAATGAAGGTGATATCCGACCGCTTGCTTAATTATAAAGAGCTGTTTATTAAGCGGCGCAACAGATTTCTTAGTCTTATTAATGCCGATCCATCCAAGCAAATACAGATTCCCGACAACATCCTTCCCGAGATTAAAAATGTGGATCAAACAGGAAAGAAAAAAAAGCTGGCAGAAACCGAGGAGCCACAAGAATTTTCACTGGGCAACATGCCTGCCTCGGTTAAAAAAGGCCTAGAAGCCCTTGACCTCTTCTTTCCTAAATCGGGCATGAACCGGCTCTATCAATTTCCCGAACTCTACCCCTATTTTAAGAGCGTTTTTTCCATGCCAAAGGGTTTTGAGCTTATCGCCCCCGAAGATCCCATGCAGCAAGTAATTGTGCTCATACATGTTTTAGAAGAGTTTTTTTATGGCCTGCGCTATATTGAATTTAGCACCATTCCCGACAGCGATGGCGAGCCAATGCATATTGATAAAAAAATCGAAGGCATTATCAATAATTGGCATAGCTTTATCGAGCGACTTTTAGTAAAGGAATACTATCAAAGGCTCAATGAGTACTGCCGCATTCTGGATAATTCGGCAGAAAGTCGCAGTTCCCGCTATGCGGTATCCACTATTGGAGAGGTGCACTGGATTAAACGCCTATATTTTTTGCCGTATTACGACTTTAACTCTACAATGAGCCCTACGAGTTTTCGCGGCAAGGATCTGCCAAAGCTCCAGGATTCAATATCCGAATTAAAAAACATATTGAGCCATGTTGCTGCGGGAATTGATGCCGGTATAAAAGCTGGGGGGCCGGCCAAGGCTGCCAGCTGCGCAGGCATAGATAACCCCTGGGATCGCTATGTCTTTCAGGTGCCTAACCCTATATCAATACGCCTCGATGCTCTTTTGCCCGAAAAAAACAATGTCCGACGCACCAACGCTGCCTTAGTCTATTTTACCCTCCAGGTGGTAAGAGTTCTCGATTATATTGTCAACGACAGGGGGAGCTGGGCCTATTTAGATAGAGAATATTATCCGTTTAGAAGTGTAGATGGGCACGGAAATAAGGCCCTATATGGAGCCGAGGGTGAAGAGGATATAGACAGCCTGTACCTCTTCGAACAGTCGATTGCTCAATCTGCCAGTGAACCGCCTAAAAGCGACAGCGATACTCCCAGCTAGAATAGGGCCCTATTTTTGAAAGCCCGTATTTAATTTTTCCTCGAAGCGCTCTTTGGCCTTTCCGGCCAGCTGGCCCTTTTCCCCTACCAGTAGCCTTTGCAGTTCGGCCATCTCGTCGGCAGAAAAACGCACCGCAGCAAGGACGTGTTGCTCAAAGGCCTGGCAGGAGGCAGGAGCCACTTTTTGCGCAATTTCAAATATTTGCTGGGCATACAGGCGTATTTCTTTTTGAGCGTGAGGGTCTAGGCGAAGGCGTAAAAAATGGAACAAATTGTGCAAATCTATCTGCCAATACCATTCGGTATACATTGATAGGGGCAAATTGACCCGGGCCAGTTCGCGGGCTAGGCCAGAATCGACCATCTCGACATAGTCTTCGTAGCTGGCCTTTTGGCCGCCGGCTAAGGTATCCAATAATTTTTGGGCAAACAGGGGGTCCACGGCCTCGTTCGAGCGGCCCTGCTTATTGTCGGTGGCCTGTAGGCCAATGTCTTCTACATTGGGCAGAAAAAACTCGTCCTTCATTACCGAATATCTGCCCGATATTTCGTTCAGGCGGGCAGTGCGATGGCGCACCATCTGTCTTGCTACAAAAATAGGCAGTTTTATATGGAAGGTAAAAATAACCTGCTCAAAGGGGGAGGTGTGCTCGTTGCGCAGGAGGTAGTCGATAAGGGCGGTATCTTCGCGATAACTCTTGGTGCCCTCGCCATAGGATACCCTTGCCGCCTGTACAATTCTGGCATCTGAACCCATATAATCGACCAGGCGAACAAAGCCCTTGTTTAAAACCGGAAAGGAGACATCGAGAATTTTTTCTGCCTCGGGAACAACACAGTGAGCCATTGGCCCCTCCATTCAATTGATAGCTTATCATAGCGGTTAGGCTGGCTGTTGGCAAGGCAAATGTGCATCTATTCAAAGCCAACAAATAGCGTTATAGTTCGTTTTTATGGATATAACGGCGAAAAAAACTGATGCATTTGCACTGATAACCGGGGCTTCCGGCGGTATAGGTTTGGAGTTTGCCCGACAGTTGGCCGCGCAGGGCTGGAACCTTATGCTGGCCGCTCGCCGCTTTTCCACCCTCAACGAAATTGCCCGCGATCTAGAGGCCGCCTGGGGCATTCGGGCCCTGCCCTTGCACTGCGACCTCTCCCTGCCCCATGCGGCCGAAGACCTTTTTACCGCGGCCACCGCCCGCGGCAAGGTGGAAATTCTTATAAACAATGCGGGTGTGGGCTCTTTTGGCCTCTGCGAAAACATGGGCAGCGAGGAAGTGGCAAATATGCTCACCCTAAATTGTATTTCGCTAACTGCTTTGTCGAATTTGTTTGCAAAACACTTTAAAGAAAAAAACTCCGGCTATATTCTCAATGTAAGTTCCCTTGCAGGCAACTGGCCCCAGCCCTATTTTGCCGCCTATGCCGCCACAAAGGCCTATGTAACAAGCTATACGGTGGGGCTTTCGGTCGAGCTTAAACATACGGCGGTATCGGTAACTTGTTTTTTGCCCGGCTTTGTGGCAACCAGCTTCGACGAAAACGCCAATATTTCCAGCGAGGCCTACCGGAAATTCAGTAAGAAATTTAGTATGGGCCCTAAAGAAGTTGCCCGACAGGGACTTAAGCTCATGTTTAGGAAGAAGTATATCGGCATTGCCGGATGGACAAATGCCATGGCCAGTTTTTTTAACTCGCTTTTATCCCGCAAAGCGCAGGCGAATATCGTTTATAATACCGTTCGCCGCCTCCTGCGCTAAGGACTCTTTATGAAGACCAACTTTTCTGTGGTGCCCCGCGTTATCTCCCAGAATCCCGGCATGGCCCTTAATCTGGTCCAGTCTTTTTTGCTTAAAGACAAGGCAGCTCTTATTGATAGGACCTTTCATCCTGCCACCACAAAGGAGCTCTCGCTCATATATTTTAGAATTACCCCCCTGTGTAATTTGCACTGCGTCATGTGCGGGCAGCGGGGCGATAAGGGCGTGCTTACTGGCGAATACGCCCTGGCGGAATCGAAAAAAATTGTTTCGCTGGAAAGATACAAGAATCTTGTCGACGAGCTTGCCCCAAAGCGGCCCATTTTTTATATGTGGGGCGGCGAGCCCTTTATGTATCCCGATTTTATGGATCTTGCCGAATACATTACCGCGAAGAAGCTTTTTTTAAGCGTGAACACAAATGGCACTTATTTGGAAAAAAATGCCGACCGCATTGTAAAAAACAAATGGCATGCTATTTTTGTCTCCCTCGACGGCTTCGAAGAGGTTAACGACAATATACGGGGCAAGGGCTCGTATAAGCGGGTTATTGCCGGCTTTAAGGCTATTAACGAGGCCAAAAAAAAATATAACACTCACTTCCCCTATATGGGCGTTGTTTCTACCATCAACAATTTAAATTATGAATACCTCGATTTACTTGCCGAGGCCGCTAAAGATTTTGGGCTGTCCTGGCATATTATTAATTTGGGGATTTATTCCAACGATGCCATCGTCGCCAAGCAGACAAAATTTATGAAGGAGCATCTGGACACCGACATTGCCTGCCTGGAGGCCTATAATACCGGCTACAACGAAAACATCGATGGCGAAAAATTTAAAGAAATTCTAAAGCGGGTCCACAGTTTCGACAATGGCTACCCCATTATTACGGTGCCGACAATTAACCCCGACAAAATTGGCAGCTATTATGGCAATTTAGAGGAAGTTGTGCGCACCGACTGTCCGGTGCCCTGGTGCCAGGCAAATATCGATTACAATGGCGATGTGCATTTTTGTGCCGACTACCCCGATTATGTCCTGGGCAATATAAAGGATGATAGTTTTTTTTCCATCTATAATAATGAGCGGGCTCAAAAATTTAGGCTTGAATTAAAGGCCTGCGAGAATGGTCTTTTTCCCGGCTGTGTGCGCTGTTACCAGAATATGCTTTTTGGCAAAAAGCGTAAGGGCTATTGAGCAATGGATGCCCGATCAGGCAGGCTCTCTGCGGCCAGCCCCTATCATCTTGCCTTTATTTCCTTAACCAATACCACAACCTTTTTACCGGCCCTGAATGTGCTGTGGACGATTGCAAGGTTCTTTTTTTTCCCACAGTTTCAAACAAGATTTTTTCCTAAATTTCGGCCGGTAATTAAGGTAGATCACGAGCTCGATGCCTCTATTCCCTTCGAGGCCGAGCATGTCGATCTATATTTAAGCTTTATTCCCCTGTGGATGAAGTCCTGCGACCAGCTCTATCGCCTGCGGGGCCGAAGGGCTCTGCCGGCTATGCGCGATTATTTATTGATGATTGCCCGGCTTTACCGCGAGGCCTCGACGGTGTATTTGACCTGCCAGACGACGACCGAGCGCCCCCATTATTACCAGGGTCGCTTTGCCCTTATCCATGCCAGCGATCCTCATTTCCACTGCGTGCCCAGCTTGCATGTTATGATTGTCGCCTATAATTATTGGTGGATGCGTCGGCTCTATGGCGAATGGAATTTAAATAGGGCCGAAGATGCCCAAGACCTTGCCTGGCTATACGAGCAGGCTCTTTCTATTAGCGAGTCGGTTTTGCTGGTTAAGCAACACAGCATCAATTGTATTCCCGCCGCTCTTTTTATGCTTAAAGCCCTGGATTCCAGTATCCCTACCGACGAGATCTTACATTTTATAAACCAGCTTTTTACTATTTTGGGCAGTTCTCTTATAAACAAAGCGAAAATTCGTCAGTTTATCTATGAGAAATTTTTATACCTTTTAGATTTGCACAATTCTGGGCTTGGCTACTGCGAGGTTGTTTTACAATTTATCGAAGAAATTCGCCTTAATTCCATGGGGATCGGCTCAATTGCCGCAGTTGTATAACTAGTTTACCGAATCATTCACCTGGGTCGCCCAGAAACTTTCCGGCGCCCCAGTTACAGGCCCCTGGCATAGCGCGGAACATATTCGCCTCCC
>CAZBJJ010000023.1:0-273 GCA_964492245.1 uncultured Spirochaetales bacterium
AAGGTTGAAATGGGTGAACAGACAAAGAACATTGACTCCAAGGAACAGCTGGAGTCTGGAGAAGCCTTTATTAGAAAAGATACGATACGTGAGGAAGCACCTCCATTTGTGACGATGCGGGCAAATTCATCTGTCCACTATGATCTTGTTGGAAAAATCGTAGCAGAAACGGGACTCACCCGAAAAACCATAACAAAGATTCTAGTCGGTCTTGAAAAAAATATCTTTGACCAGTTTGGGGACAATCCTGAAGAGTATATTATCCGTGCATCC
>CAZBJJ010000023.1:283-32353 GCA_964492245.1 uncultured Spirochaetales bacterium
GAAAGCCACAGTAATTATCGAACATATAACCTACAACAAGCTGACTTCCGTTTACAGTACCGAAGTATTCACCGAACCCGATCTTAAAAAAGGTCGCCTCGGTATAAACGCAATGGAAGCAAAGCGCCATCTATACGATTATGTTTTTTACGATTCTACCAACGAACGGGATTTTGCCTCCGAGTTAGAAGAGCATTACAAAGAAGTAGAGGTCTATGTCAAGTTGCCACGAGGATTCTATATCAACACCCCCGTTGGCAAATATAATCCCGACTGGGCGATTGCATTCCATGAAGATAAAGTGAAACATATTTATTTCGTTGCTGAAACGAAAGGCGACATGTCCACGATGGAGTTAAGAGAAATTGAAAAAGCAAAAGCACACTGTGCCAGAGAACATTTCCGTGCAATCAGCGGAGAGAATGTAAAATATAGCGTTGTGGACACTTACGATAATTTATGGAAGCTTGTTCAAGGATGATCAGATAGTGAATTTAACGAGGAGAATGAATTATCCAAGAGAACAATAACATATTACTATCCCGATGAAAATAATCCTTCTGCTATAAAGGTTTTTCAAGATCGCAGTAGTCAGGTGGCAACTTACCACCGGAATAGGTGGCAGATAACTCCGGAATAATCACTTGATTATTCCGCTCATAAACTGCCACCCCAAAAGAAAGAATTCCGGTCATAAGTTGCCACATTTGGCCGGAATAGGTGGCAGATAACTCCGGAATAATCACACTACTCAATATTGCATGCTTTTTCCTTAGGAATAAGTTCAATCTTTAATTTCATATTCATTCCATCTGCTAATTTTTTCAATTTTTTTATCGTTGGATTTGCAGACCCATTTTCGATTTTACTAATATCGGCTTGTGCTATTCCTGTTTGTGTCGATAGTTCTTTTTGAGTAATTTTATTTTGCTTTCTAGCCTCTATGAAAGATTGAACTAATGAATATTCTGTTTCATATGATTCATATTCTTTTTGAAATTCTTCATTCTTTAGTTCTTTCTGTAAAGCTTCTGTTAATGTCATTAATTCTTTCCTCCTTATAGATTTTTGTTTCTAAGTACATATTCTGTCCGATACTTTTTCGCCATCTGAATCTCTCCTAATGGTGTTTTTTGTGTTTTCTTTTTAAAACCATTGGTTACAATAATTACCTTCCCATAAACAAAAAAATATAACACTCTTACGTTTTTTGCCCCGAGTTTTGTCCTCAACTCAAAAATACCATCACCTAAAAACTTAGAAAAGGGCATTCCAAGGTCATTGCCATTTTTTTGTAATAATTCTAAATCACGAAATACTTTCGCTCGTAATTTAACATCTAAATTCGATAAAAAATCCATAACAGGACATTTACCATCTGAGGTTTTATAAAATTCAATTTTAAACTCATCAGGCATACATATATAAAATATAGCTTTTATCCCATATTTGTCAAGGTTTATAATTATTCCGAAGTTATCTGCCACCTGGTAGGGCCTTGTTTTTAGTTTATAGGGTGGCAGGTTATGAACGGACAAGCAGCCTACGGGCCGGGGATTGAAGCGGGACCCTTTTTGCGCAAGGGTGCTAAGGCAAAAAGGATTTAATCCGTACCCAGACGAGGGGGTAGCGGAAGGCCGTTGCCTTTCGTTGAAAGGCAACGACTGAAGCGAGGGGGAGCCGCGTAATTAACAGCTTACGCAAACTGGTAAATCGTGCAAGAGATATATTGGTGCTCCCCCACAAAAATAGAGAACTAATAAGCGAAAAGTTTTACAAAATTGTGGTATGTGCGCCTCGCGTTTGGCTCCTTGCCGTCGTGGTTTATACCGCGAGAAAAGCTCGTTTTTATTGCGTCCAGGTTTTTTCCCACAATGAAATCCGGCCAAAGTTGGTTTAATTCTTGCAAATCTTCTACGGCCAGGGAGTATAGCTGGCCAAAGCTCTCCTGCCTTTCTTCTCCACTGACCGGATCTAGCCAGGGCCTGCCATCGAGACCCAGGACAAATTGTTTTGTCTGTTCGCTCAGCTGTATAGGCGAAATATAGGCCATGGGCAGGGACTCAGCAGCAGTGAATTTTTTAAAAAGGGCGCGTTTAATGCCATGGGGGTCGTAAAGGGTCCGGAATACCGCTTGCATGTCCCTGCAGGATATATAAAAACTCTGGGGCAGAATGTGTTGGGGAAACATTGAATACACGAAATGGCTCAATTTTTTGAGTTTTTTTGTCTCTGCGTGCAGCAATTTCCACGATTTTTTGCATCGGTTTTGGTCTGTGCAGGATGAGGTCTGTAGAAATGATAAATCTAAAAGGGTCTCGAACCAGGCATGGCGAATATTCCAGGGGGGACTTAGCTCGCCCTGGGCATCGAAGCCCGATTTAGAAAAGACATAGGGGTGGGCAAGCCTATCGAGCATATAGTGGAGGAAAAAGCCATAGATAAGGGCCTGCGCCGGAGCTTGAAGGTCTATAGCTGCCTGTTTTAGGCCCTTTAATAGAGGTTCCAGCCAAAATTCGGGGTAAGAGCTATGGCAGAGCCCGGCAAAGGCCCTGCTAGTGGTGGCGGTCTTGCTATGCCGGGCCCAAGGTAGCTGGCCATTAAAATAGAAAGGGTCTGGCCCTTGAGCACCTAAATAGACAAATTGTCGCTCTTTGGCCGAGAAGGTGGGGCAAGATTTTGCCTGTAAAGCAGCGTCGGCAAAGAGCCAATGGCAGATAAGGGCCGGCATTTAGTTATTTTTCCGCCCCTAACTGAGCGCTATCTTTTTTTTGGCTGGACAGGGCCTTCGAGAAAAAGAATGCCCCACCTATGAACAGCAGTACCAGCGAGGTAACGCCATAGCGCATGGTGCCACCGGCAATATCACCAGTGAAAGAATAGACAATATAGCTTATTCCGCCCACTAAAGTTGGCCCCATAACGGCGGCAAAGCGCCCAAAAATGGTATAAAATCCAAAAAACTCATTAGATTTTTCTTTGGGAATAATTTTTCCAAAATATGAGCGACTTAAAGATTGCACTGCTCCCTGGCTGCTGGATACGAGTATGCCGACAATCCAGAAATGCCAAACCTCTGTTACAAAGAGCGCGAAAACTGCCACAACACAGTATATGGTAATATTGATATATAGCAGTGAGCTGGCCTTGAAAAAATTGGTAAGATAGGAAAAAAGGAGGGCGAAGAAAAAAGCCATAACCTGAATTGCTAAAAGTATGGGCAAAAGAGTTGCGGTCGCATTTTCGGGAGTAATCGCCTCGATAGCATTTGTCGCAAAGGGAACCGCCATACTTATAACAGTGTGCACGCCATCAATATATAGAAAAAAAGCGATAAGAAAGAGAACTATTGTCCTGTGTTCTTTAATATTGCGAAGGGTATGCCAAAGGCGTTTAAATGAGCGATAAATGGGTCTATCCTCGCGGTCGATGCCATGTTCCTGTTTGACGTTTTTTAAAAAGGGAATAGAGAAGAAAAGCCACCAGAGGGCGGTCATAAGAAAGGTCAGGCGAAAGCCCGTAAATATGTCGTATTTAAAAGAAAAAGCACCCAAGCTCAACCTTCCTTCGACCGTAAGGCTGGGGACAAACTGTAGGAGAACAATGGCCAGAATAAGGGGGATGGTGCTGCCGCCAATATAGCCAAAGGCGTAGGCGGTTGTAGAGACCTTGTCCATGCGCTCGTCGCTCGTTACATCTACGATAAAGCTATCGTAAAAGACATTGGTGCCGGCGTAGCCTATTGAAGATAAAATGTAGGGAATTAAAATAACCCACCAAAGTTTTTCGTTGGTGGGGAAGAGGGAAAGAAGGGCGGTAAAGACAATGCCAAGCACAAAGAAGAATATAAAAAACTTCTTTTTATAGCCCCGATAATCGGCAATGGTTCCCAAAATGGGGGAGAGCAATGCGATTGAAAGACTGATAAAAGAGACAATAAAGCCATAAATAGATTCATTTGCATCTAATCCGCCGGCTAAAACAGCCCAGAGCATGGGAAAGATGAAAGATGCCACTATTACCGTAAAACAAGATTCCGCCCAGTCGTAGAGAATATATCCCCACTCTTTTTTAGTGTATGCCATGTTAGACAGGGTATCATGATCCTTAATATATGTATATTAAAGATTAATTATTTGCTGGATTTATGCCAAAGGGCTTCCCGGCTTTTATTGTGGTAGACTTCCAATATAACATCTTTTTCGTAGCGAACAGCTGTCCCATATTTTAGACCGGTAAGTGTTTTCCCATTTTCGGTAATTTTAAATACCCATTTTACGGGATCGGCCAGCTCTACCAACTGTACAGCTATAGCGTAGGGGGCAGGGTGGAAAAATTTTAATATGTTTTCGGATACCTGCACAAATTCAACATTGTCTCCATTAATTTGCCAGGAAAGTTCCATCTGTGCTCCAGAGCTTAAAATGGCCAAAGCTCTGTTCCCACTTAAAACGCGCACATATTCCACCCCTGTATCGCCCTGCCAGAGTCCATACAGGCTTTCGATGCGAATGCTTGTGGCGAGCTTGGTATCGGGTAAATTTGTCTCCTCTTTTTCCTGGGAAAAAAGCTGGCGCACTAAGACCTGGGAATCCAGCGCTAGCTCGCTCATATTTTTATAAATATTTGACGAGCTTGCCTTTTCGCCATTATTCACATTTATTACCTCTAAAGTTAAAATTAGGTCCTGATTTAAACGGCTTAAATTCCCCGTAAGCAAAAAGTTTGCCGAAAGCACATTGCCCATATAGCTCGGTGTTAGGTTGTTGGTATCATTATTAAAATCAAGTTCGGCTAATATTTTATCGCGGTCTTCCGTACCGAGGAGTTGAAACTTATTGAGCTGGGAGACATAGGATTGAATAAGATATTCAATGGTATTGAGTTCATCTTTTTGAATGTTCGGGCCTGTAAAGGGGAGGATGCTTAAAACTGGCTTTTCTTGGGCCTGAATTACTACAGCAAGAAATAATACCAACAATGAAAAGATACAGACCTTTTTTTGTTTACTTTTCATACGCTAAATATAACCTATAGTATTCGGAATAACAAGGAATGAAAAAAAAACATAAAAAAAACCTCAAATAGATAAAAATTGCTCTATTACCTTATTGACCTAATCCCTCACAACATTTAATACTGTATGTACCAAATTTATTTTGGCGATCGGTATCAGTTTTAATTTGTATTGATACCTTGGTCACTTTTTTCTTAAGGAGCAGATATGAAACCCACTGCAAAACCAGAAAACCCCAATTTTTCTTCGGGTCCCTGTGCAAAACACCCCGGATACGCGCTTTCTTCGCTTCGAACCGATATTTTAGGCCGTTCTCATCGCTCCGCCCTGGGTAAGTCCCGGCTTCAGGAATCGATTGAACGCACAAAAAAAATACTTGGCATTCCCCAAGATTACCGAGTTGGCATTGTACCGGCATCGGATACCGGTGCCTTTGAAATGGCAATGTGGTCTATGTTAGGAGCCAGGGGCGTGGATGTCTTTGCCTGGGAATCCTTTGGCGAGGGGTGGGCAAGTGATATTAAAAAACAATTAAAGCTTGAAGATGTCCGCTATTTTACAGCCGACTACGGTCAGCTGCCCGATCTAAGCCAGGCCAATGCCGATCGCGACATTGTGTTTACCTGGAATGGTACCACCTCGGGGGTCTGTGTGCCCAATGGAAATTGGATTTCGGATACTCGACAGGGCCTTACCTTTTGCGATGCGACCAGTGCGGTGTTTGCCATGGAATTGCCATGGGAAAAATTGGATGTCTGCACCTATTCCTGGCAAAAGGTTTTGGGAGGCGAGGGGGGCCATGGTATGCTCATACTTTCGCCACGGGCTGTTCAACGTCTAGAAAGCTATACACCAGCTTGGCCCCTGCCCAAAATTTTTAGACTTACTAAGGGCGGAAAGCTTATGGAAGAAATTTTTGAAGGTTCCACCATCAATACCCCCTCGATGATTGCCAACGAAGATTATCTGGATGCCCTGTCCTGGGTTGAATCGATAGGGGGGCTTTCCGCACTCTATGCCCGCAGCAGGGCGAATTTAGCTGTTTTTGAGGCCTTTGTTGCCAAGCAGCCTTGGGTATCCTTTTTAGCAAAGGATGGGGCAAGCCGGTCGAGCACCTCGGTCTGTCTATCGGTGGATTTATTACCCGAGCAGGTCAAGGCAATGGTCAAGCTTTTAGCCAGCGAAAAGGTGGCCTATGACTGTGGCTCGTATAAGGCTGCGCCAGCAGGTCTGCGTTTTTGGTGTGGTTCCACAGTGGAAACATCAGATATAGAAAAGCTTTTGCCATGGTTAGAATGGGCATATAAAGAGGTGAAAAAGGCATAATAAATAAAATAAAAGAAAAAATATAGAAAAGTTTTGTTACTAAGTAGTCTTAACTGTTGTTGTAAGGTTAACTACAGGCGGTAAATGTACAAGTGCCTGACATTTGTCAATAGCAGCTGTCTATTGGCCTTTTATCGCGCGTTTTTCTTCATTTCCCTCCTATTGGCCCTTGGGTTTTACTCCTTTCCCAAGGGCCATCTTTTATCTTTATTGACCGTTACATACAGTGAATGGTAGACTTTTCATATACTTTTGGCAGTGTTCATGTTTACACTGCATTATTTAGAATTTAGCCCCTTTTTTGGTGTGGGCCGTGGAGTGCACATTGTTTCTTAAAAGTTTGGATATTATTGGTTTTAAATCCTTTGCAGATAGAACTCGTATAGAATTTTCTGGCGGTATAACCGCTTTATTGGGCCCAAATGGCTGTGGCAAATCCAATGTTGTGGATGCCATAAAATGGGTGCTTGGGGAACAGGCTTCCCGGGCAATGCGGGCCGAAAAAATGGAAGACGTTATTTTTAATGGCACCGAAAATCGAAAAGCCCTAGGCATGGCCGAGGTAAGCCTTACTCTTGTAAACGAGGCCGGGCTATTGCCCCTGGATATGCCGGAAATTCAAATTAAGCGGCGCCTTTACCGCTCTGGCGAAAGTGAATATTTTATCAACCAGGCCCCGGTTAAATTAAAAGATATTCGGGAACTTTTTTGGGATACCGGCGTGGGCAAGGCGGCCTACTCGGTAATGGAACAGGGCAAAATAGACCAAGTGCTCTCTTCCAAACCGGATGAAAGGCGCTATTTGTTTGAAGAGGCCGCAGGAATAACCCGCTACAAGGTGCGCAGCGCCGATGCCGAAAGAAAGTTACTGCGAACCGAAGAGAATATGCGCCAAGTTGCCGGTATTTTGGCAGAGGTAAAGCGAAGTTACGAGAATCTTAAAATTCAGGCTGATAAAACAATTAAATATCGCTCGTTGCGAGATGAAATTTTTAATTTTGAATTAGATATTCAACTTTTACGCCTAAAGCAATTTAAGGGCGACCGGGAAAACAGGGGAGAGGAACTTGCCCGACTCAGCTTAAAACGGGATGAAATAAAAGAGACAATTGATGGTATAAACCGCTCGCTAGAGGAGAATATGGACTTAGTCAACTCTATGGAGGGCGCCCTTGTTGAGCATCAACGGCTTATATACGGCCTGGCTGTCGAAAAAAATGCCAAGGAAAAAGAGGCAAGGCTTGTGGCCGAGCAGCGCAGCCAAAGCAAGGAAAAAATTGAGCGAGACGAGGAAAGGCATAGGCAGATTCAACGAAAAATAGAGGAGCTTTTAGACGATGCCACCGAGCAAGAGGGCGAGGTGTTAAGTTTACAAAAGCGAGTCGCAGAAATTCAGGACAATATTAAAAATTTTGAAGAAAACATAGAGACCGCCTCCTCTCAGATTGGCGAAAACGATAGGCTGGCGGGTAAAGCGGAACAGGAGATCTCGCGCTGCGACCAGGAACGGCTGGTTTTAGAAAAAGACTTAGAGGCCATTACCGATAGCATTGTCACCGAACTCGATGCCCGGCTTAAAGATGCTGGCTACTCGGCTTCGGAAAGAGCTCGTACGGAAAATGAATTACACGAGGTTTTAGGTCGGTTAAAGACGATATTAGAGGGGCGCAGCCATTTATTGACAGATTTTCAAGATTTAGCACGGCGTTTTTCCGAAGCAAACTCCCCGATAAACCCAAAAGACCTGCTTCGCCTTTCAACTTCGCTAAGCGAATCGATTTCCGAGGCAGTTGCCCATAGTCAGAGCGCCATTGCTTTGTTTACCGCCTATTGTGCCCAATCGCCTTCATTTTTAGATGAATTTCTTGCTCCAGAAGGCATTATTACCCAAAAGCGTACAATTGATCGTAAAATTCGCGAAAATAAAAATGAGGTCCAGAGAGAGCGAGAAAAAATAGGGGCCCTGCGGGTAGAAAACGAGGGGCTTATGGGTAAAATTGATGAGTATCGTAAAACGCTGGAGGATTTACGGGTTTCTAGGGTACGCATGAGTACCCAGTCACAGGCCGCCGAGGAGCAGGCCCGTCTTATCCGGCGAGAACTTGCGGGCCAGGAAAATCAATTAAAAATTTTGGACGATGAAATATTTTTAGAAAATAAAAAGCTCCAGGAGCTCAACGAACATTTGGAAGAGGCAGAGGGTGAAATTGCCGAAATTGAATTTCGGGGTACCACATTGACTAAAGAATTGGAGGAACTTGAAAAAAACATCGCTAAGAAAAATGGCGATTTGGCCGGTAAAAAAGAAAAAATTCAAAAATCTATGGCAGAGCTTGCAAAGGTACAGGAACAGTTAGAGCGCCTGCATATATCAATTGTACAAAGCGATACCGAAATTACCAGTATTCAGGAGAACTTTAGAGATACCCATTCCCGCGACCTCTTAGAATTTGAAGAGCGAATGTTTCAAATTACGGCCTCTAGTGGCGAACTGCGAGAAAAACTTGCTGCCAGTCGGCAGGCCTTTAAAGAACTTGGCTCGGTAAACTTAATGGCGCCGGAAGAGTTTGCCGAAACAAAGGAGCGTTACGACTTCTTAAACAATCAGCTCGAAGACTTGCAAAAGGCCCGCGACGATCTAGAACATATTACCGCCGAAATACGGGCGGAATCTTCAGACTTATTTATGGCCAGCTATAATAAAATTAAAAAGAATTTTCACAATATGTTTCGCCGGCTTTTTGGGGGAGGCAGGGCTGAACTGCGCCTTTCCGATCCCTACCATGTTTTGGAGTCCGGCATAGAAATTTTTGCTCAACCTCCAGGAAAAAAGCTTGAAAATATTACCCTGCTCTCCGGTGGCGAAAAATCGATGACCGCAGTAGCCCTGCTATTTGCAACCTATATGGTAAAACCTTCGCCTTTTTGTCTTTTAGACGAGATCGATGCCGCCCTGGACGAGACAAATGTGCTCCGCTTTGTGCAGGTTTTGCGCGAATTTGGGGCCTCTAGCCAATTTATTGTTATTACCCACAATAAAAAGACGGTTACCGGTGCACAGACCCTCTTAGGGGTTACCATGGAGGAGTTTGGGGTTACCAAGGTGGTGTCGGTACGGCTGGAAAATGATGCCGAAAAGACCCTGGAAAAACTTGCCGACAGCGAGGACTTTGTCGAAGAAGATGTTGAACCAGAAACTGGCCTATCCCTACCACTGGATGTAGAGGACCCCAAAAAAGTGCGGCCCGAAGACTTGCGCCCGATACGGGCTTTAAAACAAAACAATAGGCAGGAAGCAGTGCAGGAAAAATCTTTGGAGGAAATAGAGCAATAATGGAAAAAGCAGATGCAGGTATTTAAAAAGTTTACCGATGTAAAACCCGCATACCTTATTGCAGGCATCCTCCTCCTTCTGTTTCTTTGTATTGCTCTCATTTTAACTTTTACCTTTTCCTATAAAAAAACAAAAACGACCTCTATTCATTTGTTATATCCTCCCGCGCCAATTGAGCCTAAAAATTTTTCTCTGCCCCAGCCCCCAGAGCTTTTGCCCGAAATTATTGCTGTCGAACAGGAGGGGCCCGAAAAAATTGTAGGACGCCACTGGAGCAAGCCAGAGGCCGAACTTTTAAATCAACTACAGGAGCGAGCTGAACTCCTGTATAATGGGATTTTGGAGATGAGCCCATGACAAAAAAACAAGGTATTTACGCACTGCTGCTCTTTTTGCTTTTAGGCTGCACTTCCAAGCCTGATATTGAAAAAATAGAACTGGAAAAGCCAGAAGAGGGACGCTTGGAGCTTGAGGATACGAATGCTCTTCCCGAATTTAGCCTTTTTAATGTAAGGGCACCATTGGAGCAAATTATTTTGATAGATGAGGAGCCCAAGTTTGCCCTCCAGATAATTCCCGAAATTGATGGCTTTTTAGATCCCCCAGCAGAAAGCCCATTGTTTTTTCCCGAGGCCACTGCTAAAAATGCCGACCCCAAAGATTCTGCAATGTCAAATGCTATACCGCAGACAGAGGAAGAAAGCTCAAATTCTCAGAAAATAGGCCTTACCTCTTCTAGCCTTAAAGCAGTGAAGGAAGAGGAGACTGCGGATATAGCCGAGGCGGAGAAAACAGGAGAGAGCATACAGGAGAAGACTCCCCTGGCAAAATCCCCCCAGGCCTTAAGCAGGCCCCCCGAAATTCCCCCCCTTGCCAAGGACCCCGCTGTTGGGATTGGAGCAGAGCCTATTTTTTCTCGTATTGTGCGGGCAAATAAGGGCAATATTGTAGAAATCCCTTTTAGAGGTTCTGGTTGGGTATATTTAGGGGAGCGAAATTCAAGGGGGGGCATTGAATACCGGGGCCGGCGCAGCGATGCCAGTGGCTTAACCTATATATTTTATGTAAAAAATGTGGGTAGCTGGGATTTAAGCTTTTATAAACAGGATTTTATTCAAAATTATTCTATAAACGACTATGTCCGTCTTATTGTTGGCGAGGCCGACGAGGGGCTGTCTGTATCCGCTTCGCTCGAGGATGCGCGCGTTATTGCCCCCATTTGGCCGGAAGAAAGAAATAACCCCTATAATCGCCCCGAGTCCTTAGCCACAGTGGCCGAGCCAGATATGCCGCTCTCAGACAGACCTGTCGACAGAGGCGAAACAAAAGAAGGGGGCGAGGGCGAGAAAACAATTGAAAAAATTGATGATGCCCTTCCTTCCTTGGATCTATCTAAGGCTGCCCTGGATAGGGAGGACCTAGTTAGTGCAATATCCGAGGCCCTGCGCTTTATAGATACCGCCTCCTCTGCTAGCGATATGTTGTACCTTGCCAAGCTCTACGAGCATGCTGGGCCCACTAAGGATATAAAACAGGCCTATTATTGGTACGATGTTATTGTCCTTAATTTTCCGCAAAGCGCAGAGGCCAGCATTGCCCAGAAAAGATTGAATTATCTTAGGCGCTTTTATTTTGGCATTAACTAAGACTTGTTTTAGCTCTGTGTCTGTTCAATAGAACGCAGGAAATTATTGAGCTTTAACAGGGGGTCTTCGTATCGATCTATGCGGAACCACAGCTTATACCCCTTGGAGGACTGAAGATGTATCTCCTTGCCAATACAGTTTTCTATCCTTGTTGTCTCTAAATCGGGGAAAAATTCGCTTTTGTGAATGGTAAGGTGGCATTGTACGCCATCGAAGTGGACCTTTGCTATGCGTTCGGGGAAGCGGACTAAGAAGATTAAGAAGTCGGAATTTCCCCCGCCAATAGTCAATTTGTTACCTGGCTTCATAAGGTGGACATTCCGCTTGCCAATGGCGGTATTTTGGTCGCTTACAAAGAGCGAAAGCATAATGCGATCGCTGTGCGATTGTACTGGGAAATCTTCATCTACTTCTTGCCAGGGGGCCGCTGTTGTTGAATCTTTGGCAAGGCCCGCCGCAGCGGCGCCACCGGAAGTGGCGGCGCCACTAGAAGTGGCGGCGCCACTAGAAGTGGCGACAGCCTCCGGCTTTTGTCTGCTCGGCGGCGAAGCAGCTGTAGCCCTGTCTTTGAGCTCAGAACGCTGAAAACTGCTTGCCTGAAATAATGCCTTTGCGGGGCTGGAAAGCGAATTTTTAAAGAGCATAAGAATGACGAAGGCAACTACCAGGGCTAAAAGAATACCGGCAATTAGTAAAAAAATAATAAAGGATGATTTTTCTTTAGATTTTAGGGGGCTGCCAATTAAATCAATGTGAATTTCATCGGTGTTAGAAATAATTTTTAAATCACCGAGAAACTGAGCATTAAACTTAAGGCTCTGTGGGCCAGTCTTAAATGAATCGTTTAAAAATATTTTGGCCTTTGCCGACTTTTTCTTGCCACTGGGTATTTTAACCAGAATTGGTTTGGCAAGAATATTTTTATTTTCTATTAAGATATCCTTACATTCCAGTAAAATATCGCGGGCAGAAGGATTTGTAATGCTTAAAGGCAATTTAAAGCTGTATTTAACGGTTCCCAGCTCTTTAAGCCATTCGATATGCAGTTCGTCGAAAATAAGAGGTTTTAAATTGTTTGCCTCGTCCACTTCCATCTGGTGTGCTTGGGCGGGCAGGCTGTCTATAACTGTGTCGCTTGCATCAATGCCCCCATCGGGCCCTTGGGTGCCCCCCTGGGGGCCCCCAAGGGGGGCATCTTGTGAGAAGTCCATTGCGATGTCCCTCTCGACAGCGCTATCTAAAAACTCCCTTGTCTGCCCTTCGGTAGCGGTCGTGCTGTCAGCTTTGGTAGCGGTCGTGCTGTCAGCTTTGGTAGCGGTCGTGCTGCCAGCTTCGGGCGTCTGCAAAGACTGGGCTACATCAGTTTTTATATCTCCAGGGCTTTTTATATAGTGAAATTCCCAAGCATTGCCCTTTAGCTCTCGGGCACTCTGTTCTATTTTTTCTCTTGCAGCCTGCGCATCGAGGCTGCCATTCGGGCTATTCGGTGGGGCCAGGTGTTCGCCATCGCTAATGAACACGAGGGTTTTTTGTCGATTCGCCGGCAAATTTGACATATACTGTCCCAGCCAATCCAAGGCCAAAATGACATCGGACCAAGGATTGATAGGGTAGGTAAGCAAGATATGGGTGGCAATGGTCTGTATATCGCCCCTACCTTCTACCTTTCTCGAAAGTATAAGGCGGGCAGTGTCCGAAAAACTTACAATATGGACGGTATCGCCAATATTCAGCTTCGACTGCAGGAGGGGGGAAATAACTTTTTCCCCTAAGTCCCGATGGTATTCAAACATACTTGCAGAGGAGTCCAAGGCAATAATTAAATCTTTACGCGCATCCTGCGAAAACACAATAAAGGGAACGAAGAGGATAATTAGGCTAATCCAAAAACGTTTCATACTGCACTCCTGTTTTTTTTAGTGATACATAATCACTAAAGGTAAATTACTTTATTACTGCTGGCGCAATCGATATAACTTGGTAATTCTGTTCGATATCACCAATTTTAAAGGTCAGTTTTTCTTTCTTCTTTAGGCCAAAGAGCGAACTGCCAAAGGGCGAGAGATAACTAATAACCCCATTTTCGGGATCCGATTCCCAAGGACCCAAGATGGTATAGGTCTCTTCCTCCTTGCTCCCCAAATTCGTCAGTTTGACCTCGGTGCCATAGGAGACCCTCGTGGTAATTACGGTCGAAGGATCGAAGACCTGGGCCCGTTCAAGTTCATCCTTTAAGCGGGCAATGGTAAGGTTGAGCATATCCTGTTTTTCTTTGGCTGCTTTATACTCAGCATTTTCACGTAAGTCGCCCTGTGCCAGCGCTATCGAAATATCGTTGGTGTTTTCGGGAACCTCGACATCAATTAAATGCTGTAAATATTTTTCCTTCTCGATAAGCTTGGACTGGGTAACGATGAGCCCCCTAGTTGCACTAATTTTTTCTTCGGTTCCATAGAATTTAAATTTAGGAAATCGCTTTAGAATACTATTGCGGATTTTCATTTTTATTGCCGCATCTAGGTCTTTGACATCGTCTATAAGGGTGTAAATGCGAGTAATTGAATCCTCGGTGGCGGTTTCGATATAGGCGTCGACAATGCCATCTTTAAAAAGGGCATTTTCTATCTGTCGAACGAATTTTCGATTTTCGGTGGTGTTCTGATGGTTTTCAATTTCGCGGTAGGCCACCTGCAGGGTATGCGTCATCGTTAAAAGTTGTTTTTCGTAGTTGATATTTGCCCTGTCCAGCCAGTCGTTGGGCTCCTTGTTTTTGAAAAACCAGACGACAGCCTCTTTGTATTCTCGATAATTTTCATAAACTGTCGTAACAAATTCTACAATGTTGTCATCAAAGCCCTCGTGCTCCAGATTGGTTATAATCGATTCGTCTAGGGCAATGGGGAAGAGCTTAATGAACACCGAGGGCCACTCGGGGATAAACATTTTAATATTCGACAAAAAGAGCTGTTTTAGAATATTGTCTTTTAGCTCTTTATACACTTGGGTAATATCGACAATTTTTTCGAAAAGTTCGGGAAAGTTAAAGCTAATACCTTCTTCTAAGTGTTTGTATTTTGTTACAAAATCTTTTACAAAGAGGTAAGAGGCTACAACTTCTTCGTCGGCAATAGAATAGGATTTAATGCGCAAGGTAAAGTAATTGAACATTTCTAAAAACAATTCCGATTCAAGGGCCGATTCGTCCATCTCTACAAGGGTTCGCAGCGAATTTATGCGAGAGAAAAAATTCTTTGCCGCCTTAAATTCATTGTAGGCCTTTTCGGCAAGGCTTACCGGCCTATCCTTTACAATGAAAATATCGATATTCTCGGGGCTCACCCCAAAAATGGGATTGGTTTTTAAAATATTGCGGGCCTTTGTACTCCAGCTAGTCCATTCGCCCGGTGTTAAAATACTGGGCACTAATTCTGCCTTTATGCGCTTTAGGTCGCAGGCATTGTCAAAGCTTTTAATAATAATTTTAAGCGTCTCTTCGGGATTGTCTTTAACCATTTTGTGGAGCTTGTCTTTAGAATTTAGGGCCTTATAAACCCAAATATGTTCCTTGCCCAAACTCTGCAGGGCATTGACTGCCATTTTTAAAGACATTACATGTCCACGCTGTTTTACAAAGTCGATTTTTATCTCGTCGCCTTTTACCGCAGAAATTCTGCCAACTCCCCAAGAGCGGTGGAAGACAAAGTTGCCACGGTCAAAAGAAATATGTTTTTCAAAGTCCGAGAGGGCCTCGTGAATATTTCGCCAATTTTGAGACAAATTGGATATTTTAATATACTCTTCCAATTGGCTGTGTTCTGCATATTTTATTCGATAGCATTCGACTAATTCTTTACGCGCCTGGCTGTCTTTTTCATCGTAATCTAAAATAAGTTTTAACAGCATTATTGCGGTATCGGTATCGTTGGCAGCCTTTGTCACTTGGAAAAGTTCAAATAAAAGCTGTGCTGCCCGTTCTTCGCTAATGAGCTTCGCTGTTTTGCCCTGCACATGCAGATAAAAATCAATATCGGCGGGGGCCAATTGGAGAAGGCGGGTCCAAATTTCTCGGACATTCGAAAAGAGTTTTTTGTTTAAATAGCGGTGAATTGCCTTTTTGTAATAGCTTATTGCCTCTTCTAGGTTGTTTGCCTTTTCGTAGTATTCGCCAAGCTGTTTTACAATGTCGGTCTCTTCGAAATCTATTTTTACTAGGCGTTCCCAAGCCTGAATAACTGCCTCTTCGTTGTTCTCATTCTGATAATAGGAAGCGAGGGTGCGCAGGGGAAAGCGGGAATCGCCCCAGTCCAGCATTCGTTCGCTCAAATAATGCACAATGCCCCACTTATGGTTATCTATAAAAATTGAAATAAGATCGACCATTGCGGCATCGTCGATGAGTTGGCGGGACAGGGCTATCATCCCCGAGAGATACAGAGCAATAATACTGTTTTTAGAATGATTTAAATGCTCTTCGCAGGCGGTCTTTAAATCGTCTAAGACCTTGGCCTCTCGGGCCTGCTTTAAAATGCCGTCGAGATCTTTAAAGTTATTGACGGTGTAATTACCTATTGTTGCCCTGGTCCACTTTTCTTCGTTGAGCATTTCCTGGACGTTTTTCACGATTGTCTCTGGCATAATATGTACTCCTCATAATTTAGGCTATTGGCCCCGCACAAATTATTGTACGCTTTCTATTCCTGTGTACAGCGTGTGTACATTCTCATCGAGCAGGTGAATCTTCATAAGCAATTCTTTTACGCGTTGCTTATCCTCATCTATTGTAACGTAGTGGTCGATTAACCAAAAGTATTTATTTAATAAACGGGGCGTTAAAATTGCTTTTTTCTCAATATTGCTCTTCAGTTCGTTTTCCAAATTGATAATTGACTGTTTTAATTTCCCTACCTCGATAGGCCGCAACTCTCGTTTTACATTAAATACCTGCCAGAGTGTTGCATAAATAGGTATCCATTCCTCTAAAAGAGGGCTTTTATAGCCTAAGGCCTGAAGTTCTTTTATTAAAAGCTGAATCATATCGGATTCGAGTTGGCGCAAATCTACGGCCTGGGGATTTAAGAAAAAAGCTTCGCGAAAGAGGGCCTTGGCAAGACGCACGTCGTTAATAAGAGCATTGACATCGCCCAATTCGGCCAGACATGCGGGATCTTCCCGGTTCAATTGAAGGGCCATTTCCAGATTTTTAATGGCCTGTTCATAATTTCCTATCCATTTATTGCAGCGCCCTAAGGATATATACAATTGGGGCTGATATTCGGAGGCCTCGCCCGCCTGTACTGCGGTAAAATATTCCTTTGCAGTAGAAAAAACATATTGTTGTATGGCATAGCGACAGGGTTCCCAGTGCTCAGTTTGTTTTTCTAAAAAGTCCTGAAAAAGCGGCCACTGCTCTAAATAAAAATTGCCCCGCTCATAGGGCTTGCCTAAAAAACTGGCTTTCTCTGCAGCGACCTTCCACCAATGCACACATTTAAGGGCATAGCGGATTTCCCCATGTTCGTAGTTCTCGCCAAGTGCTCTATCGAGCAATTGACCAGCTACAGGTAAATCAATGTTTTTGAGACTATCGTATGCTTGTTTAAGGAGGCCTTCCTCTGTACTTTCTTTTCCCATTGTATAAAAACTTCGCAAAACACTTTCAATTGAAGAACATAATGCCTTTCTATTATATCATTTCTTTCATCTTAGTCAATTGAATGATTAAATAAAGAAAGAGGGCCAGAACCTGGGGAAGCCAGTCGCCTAAAATCACATATAATGAGGCTTTAGCTGTTCTTTGAATGGGAACATCGAGGGTCAAAACATCCTCGGTGAACTGCGGAAGACTGGCTTTAACCCGACCTTCCGCGTCGATATAGGCAGTAACACCGCCAATGGTGGCCTGAACCATGGCGCGTCGGGTCTCGACCGTCCTAAATAGGGCCACCGCGTGGTGCTGTGTCTGCGCCGATTCCAGCCTTGACCAAGAGACATTGGTTATATTTATTAAAAGATCTGCACCGTTTCGGACAAATGAGCGACAGATATCCGAAAAGGCATTTTCAAAACAGATGGGAGTGCCAAAGCTTACATTCTCTCCATTGTGCAAAGAGACTTCCATTGGTCGGCTTTTATCGCCCAAGCTCCAGCTATTGTAAATGCCTATATATTTGCCCATAAAATTTTGAATGGCCGGAATGTCGAAAAAGGGGATGTATTCGGCAAAGGGTACCGGGTGCTGTTTGCTGTAAACAGCCAATACACTGCTATCGCTATCTATAAGGAGGGCTGAATTCGATACTTTCTGGGGATCGAAGGACTGTATATAGGGGCCACCAGTGAGGAGGGGCCTATTGATATTGGCTAAAAAGCTATGAAAGCTTTCATTTTTTGGTGTCTTGGAATAATACGAGGGGGAATGGGGATAGGAGCGGTTGAGCAGGGTCTCTGGCCAAACAATGAGGTCGGCAGATGCTGCAGTATCTGCTACAGCATCTGCTACAGCATATGCTGCGTCATCGATGTTTTTAAGTCCCTTTTTCGAGAGCTCCTGGGCTGTTGCTAAAACAGAGGCCTCGTTGTCCAAGGCCCAGGAATCGGAATTGGGTTGCACTAATACCAGCCTTATATGGTTTTGATGGGGAGTAGGGCTAAGAAGATGTACCGAGCCATAGGCGAGGGAAAAAATAAAAAAAATGGCCAGGGCCACTAAAATTGGCCGGCTAGCGGAAAAAGACTGGCGCCTACTTGTTAAAAACTCGGTGATTGTGGCATTGAAGCCCGCAATAAAAAAGCCCATGCCCCAGATGCCAAAAATATCGGCTGTCTGGATTAAAAGGGGGTAGCGGTAAAACGATGTCGACAATAGCCCCCAAGGATAGCCCAAAAAGCCTATAGATTTAAGATATTCCCAGACAGTCCATACAGCCGCAAGACAGATAACACGCTGGCTATTAAAAAAATTGAAATTAAATACGTTTTCGCTTTTTGAGTGGCGAGTAAAATAATAAATAAATTGTGCAATTAAAACGTGCAAAAGCGCATAGGCAATGGTCGTTGAGCCAATTGTCCAAATGGCAAAGTCCTGAAAAAAGATAAGCCAGTAGCTGGTACTGGCATGGGCAATTGCCCCAAACACTGCACCTAAAAGCCCCGCCTCTCTTTTGGATGTGGCCCTTCGAATGGCTAAAAAATAGGGGACAAGGGCAAAAAGAGCCACTATTGCAATGCCGTTGGGAAAGATTTCGCTAGGTTGTACAATGGCAACAAGGAGGGCAGAAAAGCTAGCCCACAATAGTTGTTTTAATAGGTGCATATGTACAGAATATCAGAAATTTGTATCGAGTAATAGTTGCGCAGGAGGGTTTTTTGGCCAATTATGAAAGTTCAGAAAATTTTGATTGAATAATAGGCTTTTATCCTATATTATAGACGTATCCAAGTAGAGGGGAGCGTTCAAAATGTTGGCTATCGAGGCGAGTCATCAAGAAGAGTACTACGTAAAAGAAGAAGCTTGCCCAGGACTGGCAATAGCCGAGGTGCCTGGTAGAATATTGCTTTTAGGTGAACATGGGATTGTCGGGGGGGCCTATGTGCTTTCTACCACGATAGATAAGACGGCCCAAGTGGCAATATCTGAGCGTACAGATGGCTCACTGCGCTTTCATGCCTGTAATTTTAACGAGAGAAAGAGAACGACACTAGCCAATTTAAAGTATAAAAGAGAAGACCGCTGGGCAAACCATTCTAAGCTGGCCATACATTCTTTTGTGGAGCAGGGCTATCCGCTTCGGGGCTTAAACTGTTCAATTTCCTCCGAAATACCCCAACAATTGGGCCTGGCTTCCTCTTCGGCAATTGAATTGGCCACCGCAATGGCACTGCGGGCCCTGTTTGCCCCTGAGCTTTCCGATAGACAATTAATTCAATTTTTGGTAGCGGGCCAAAAATCTTTTTCCGGCAGTTCCCCAGTGCCTGTCGACTGGATATCCTCTCTTTACGCTCAGGAAAACCGTTTTCATATCATTGATCCTGTCTTGCAGACCTTAAAACCAATTGAGCCACCACTTAAAGGCTACAAGATTTTTTTGACCGACTCTCGAGTGCCCAAAATTGATATGGACAGCGAATTGAAACAGCGGGAAAAAGAATTAAAAAAAGGACTCAGTATGCTTGCGGGGCCGGAAAATACCGAGCCCACATATAACGATTTTATAAAAGAGGATCTAATCGACATATTGTCGGGTTTGCCCGAACAAATTCGTCGACGGGCCAGCCATGTCATTCAAGAATCGGCACGAATTGTAAATATCGAGGAAACGTTTAAGAAAAACGATATTCAGACCTTTGGAAAATTGGTCTACCACAGTCAGGAGGGGCTGCGCGATCTGCTGGAAGTATCCTGTCCCGAAATTGATTGGCTGATAAAGCGATCGCAGGAAATTGATGGGCTGCTCTGTTCGCGCATGGCGGGACAGGGCTTTGGGGGCTGTATTTATTCGTTTATTGCCGACAAGGCAATCGACGAGTATCGCGCCCGCCTAGAAGAGTATGAGCGAATTTTTGGGTTTAAACCCTTAGTGTACGAAGTTCAATTTGGAACGGTGCCAAAAATATTAAAAGCTGAAGGTAGTAATGCGAATTTTACTGACAAATGACGATGGAATTCATGCTCCGGGTTTGCAGGCCTTGGAAATGGCAATTGCCACATTGGACAATGTAGAGCTCATGGTAATTGCCCCAGAGGGCAATCGTTCGGGCGTTTCAAATGCTCTAAGTATGCATAACCCCCTGCGCCTGGTTAAAATTGATGAAAACCACTGGTCCTGCTCCGGGACCCCGGCCGACTGTGTTTTGCTGGGCGTTTTGGGTGCCCTGCCCTTTAAGCCAGATTTAGTATTATCTGGCATAAATTCTGGCCCCAATATCGGAACCGACATTGTCTACTCGGGTACCGCAGCAGCTGCCCGCCAAGCGGCACTGCATGGCCTACCGGGCATTGCCTTAAGTCTGGCCGGTTTTAAGGCCCCCTGGCACTGGGAGGGCGCCGCCAATTTTGTGGCATCACATATTCAGGCCTTTCTCGATCTCTGCTGTGAGGATGTGTTTTTAAATATCAATATACCAAATACCACTATCGCTGCGAGCTCTTGGTGCCTTACTTGGCCAGGGCGCCGGCGATATCGCGATGCCCTGCGCTCTTTTTTAGGGCCCGATGGGAATAGCTATTTTTTTATAGGCGATGGAACGGTGCATACCGAATGGGAAGAGGGTTGCGATCAGCATGCAATTGACGAGGGTAAGGTTTCGGTGAGCCCGGTGTTTTTGCATCCCGTAGTCCGCAAAGACTGCGTCGACTCTGCCCCCGAACACGCCTATGCCTCGGCCCGGCCAGAGATTTTAGCGGAGAGACTTTCGCCGCCCTGGGCCCCGGTACATTCTATGGATACCCAAGGTGAGTAAATTGCCCGCCAATTTTCAAAAGGCCATAGATTTATTCGAGAAAAAAGAATGGAAGGCAGCCCTTGCCCTTTTTTTAAAAATCGATGCCCATATAGAAAATGAGGAATTACAGGCCGAGCTGGCCTATTATATGGGGCTCTGTTATGCCAAATTAAATCGCTTGGATGACGCACTTTTATATTTAGAGCAGGTAATTACCCTTGGATCAGACCCTCTTAGGATTTATCAATGTCGCATGGCCCTGGCCTATGTCTATGCGGTAACTGGTCGGACTCGCCTTGCCGAATTTGAATTACAAAAATTGTTGGAAAGTGGCTATGAATCGCCCCAGATGTATGCCACCCTTGGCTATACGGCTTGGGCCCAAAAAAGGGCGGAGTCGGCCATAGTATTTTATGAAAACGCCCTAAAACTGGACGCTAACAATTCAAATGCGATAAATGGCCTCGGTTATATTCTCTGCGATTCCGAAATTGATATTCCAAGGGGGATGGGCCTGTGTCGCCAGGCGGTAGATTTACAACCTCAAAACCCCGCATATTTAGATTCTTTAGGCTGGGCTTTTTACAAAAGCGGGAATATAGTAAAGGCCCAAGAGTGGTTAAAAAAAGCGGTAAAACTTGCACCGACAGTGGAAGAAATAAAAGAACACTATAAAGTGGTTCTAGGGGGAAAACGGTAGTGCGTCGTCGCAGCATATCTTTTTTTATTATTTTTCTGCTGATGTTTACGCCGCTATGGGCGGATATACAGGGCAATACAAAAGATGCCAGCCTGGCGCGCGAAGAGTTTCGGCGGGGAATACTTGCCTATAACCGCATGGCTTTTAATGAGGCGATTTTGGCCTTCGAAAAGGCACTTTCCTATTTAAATGATGAGGCCGTAATTTTTGAATGGTTGGGCAATGCCTATTATCGCAGTGGCTACGACGACACCGCTTTAAGGCAGTGGACCTATGCAATGGATCGCTACGAGCCCAGCGAGAGCCATTATGCCCTTTTGTCCAGCCGTGTCGAAATGGTAAAAAATAGACGGGTTTTTTCACCCGCAATCGACAGCCTTGAACGCTATGTCGAGGCGGCCCACTTCCCAGGCTTAAATGGGGAATCTAAGGTTTTTTTAAACCCCAGCTCTGTCTATCCTTTGGAGGATGGCAGTTTTTGGCTGGTAGCTCATGGTTCCAACGAGTTGCTACGCATGGATGTGAACGGGCTCGTGCGCCAAAGAGTTGTAGGCCCTATAAATGGCTTTGACCGCCCCTGGGATATGGTGCAATCTTCCGAAGGCAATCTCTATGTAAGTGAACAGCGGGGCAGCCGCATAAGTGTTTTAGATAAATCGGGAAAATGGCAGGCCTATATAGGCAAAAAGGGCCGGGGAGAGGGTGAACTGATAGGTCCACAGTTCCTCTGCTTAGATGGCCAGGAAAACCTCCTGGTTGTGGACTATGGCAATATGCGGGTTCAAAAATTTTCCAAAGAGGGAATCCCTCTTTTTAGCTTCGGCAAAAAGACAGGGGCCTTTCCCGGTTTTCGCTCGCCAACGGGCATTGCCTGGGTGCAGGACAGAATATGGGTGGCCGATGCGGCACATCGTCTTCTTTTTTCATTTGACAATAGCGGGAACTATCTGGGTGCGGCAGCAGAAGATTTTATGCAGGCGCCGGAGGGCCTTCGTGTCGATAGCGAGGATCGCCTGCTCATTGCCGATGGCAGCAGAATTCTTGTTTTTGATCCCGCCAACAAGAAAATATGGGAGCAGGGAAGTTTAGGGCGGGCCGGAGGACGCATAGTAAGCGCCGATTCGGACCGAAATGGCAGTGTCTTACTTGCAAATTACAATCTAAACGAGGTAAACGTGCTCTGCCGTATGGACGATCTGTCGGCGGGTATGCAGGTGCGGGTTCAGAGCATAGATGCAACTAGGTTTCCCGAAATTACCTTCGAAGTTAAAGTAGAGGACAGGCTACGCCGACCACTGCTGGGCCTGCGGGAGTTAAATTTTTTAATACAAGAAGATGCCTATCCTGTGGAAAATCTTAAATTTTTAGGCAGTGCCGATTTAGAAAGTAGGACGGAACTGCATTTAGTTATTGAACGTTCCCCCGCCATGATAAATGAGGACAGTAAAATTGTCCGCAGTGTCGAAAATTTATTACATGCTGGGGCAGAGGTGGTATCGGTGGTACATGCAGGCGAAAAACCGATTTTAGAAAAACCATCGAATCGAAACGAGCTGGCCCATGCCCTTAAAGGTCTATCAAAATCGGCCAATTGGAGCTTCGATTTGGCAATGCGCCTTGCCGGGACCGAGGCTATAGCCAGCTCCAGTAAACGCAGTGTTGTATTTATCGGGCAGGGCCACAGCGAGGATTTAACTTTTAATTCATATTCTCTACAGGATTTAGCCACCTACTTGGCAAACAACAACATTATGTTCAACGCGGTTATGATGTCTCAAAGCACTCAACGCCCAGAACTTGAATATCTTGCCAACAGGACCGGTGGCAAGGTCTACTGGGCCTTTAGGCCCGAGGGGCTAGCAGAAATTGTCCAGAGGCTGCGATCAATGCCCGTTGGCAGCTATTCCTTTTCGTATACTTCCCGCTTAGATAGCGATTGGGGCAGGCGGTTTTTGCCCCTGTCGGTGGAAGTCTATTTGCTAAATCGCTCTGGTCGGGATTCTACGAATTATTTTGCACCCCTTATGTAAACTTAATTATTTCTCGCTCAATAAGTGCTTTTTTAAGCAGGGCATCTACATCCAAACTCTCGCGTATTCCTCGGGCTTCCACCAAATTGGCATGGATAATTGGATGCTTAGGGCTGAATAGGACACAGCAGTCCTCGTAGGGCAATATGGATGTTTCGTAACTGCCTATCTGTTTTGAAATAGCAATTATCTCCTCCTTGTCCAAACCCACTAGGGGGCGCAAGAGGGGTAGGCGGGAAACCATTTCGGTGCAGCTCATGTTTTCGATGGTTTGCGAGGCAACCTGACCCAGGCTTTCGCCACTAATTACTGCCTTTGCCTTATTTCTATAGGCCAATTTATTTGCCAGCTCCACCATTAACATGCGCATGACCAGGGTGGTCCAGGCCTCGGGGACCCGCTCTTTTATGAGCAATTGTATTTCGGTAAAGGAAACAATATGCAGTTTTAAACCGATATCCCAACGCGCTAAAAGACGGGCCAGTGCAATAACTTTTTCCTTGGCCTCGTCGGAGGTATAGGGCCAGGCATGGAAGTACACGGCATCCATGCGCATACCGCGCTTGGCCATAAGAAAACCGGCCACTGGCGAGTCTATGCCCCCCGAAAGCATCAATATGCCCTTGCCACTTGAGCCAACCGGTAGCCCGCGGTAGCCCTTTTCTGCCTGTCCATAGACCCAAACCTTATCGCGCACCTCCACGCGTATAACAAGGTCCGGCTGGTGTATATCCACGCGTAAAGAGGGGATGTCCTTTAAGATCTGAGCGCCCAAACTTTTATCTAATTCGATGCTCTGCATGGGAAAACTTTTATCGGCGCGTCGGCTTTCAATTTTAAAGCTTTTAGTCCCATTTTCAATGCTTTTCCGGGCTATTTCCAGCGCTAGGTTGGCAATGGCCTGATACTCCTTAGCGCAGTGCTGGGCCAGGGCCCAACCGGCCAGCCCAATAGTGTTTCGCAGAACCTCTTCTGCCTGATCTCTATTTTCTGCGGGGATGGTTAAATAAAATCGGCCCCGCTGAATTTGAATTGAACAGCCCAATCCTTTTAAGCGGTTTTGAATGTTTTTACGCAGTCGGTTTTCGAATTCAAATCTATTTTGTCCCTTTAATACCAGTTCTCCGGGTTTTAAAAGATAGGTCAACATTGTCATTCCTTATATTTCTCCTAATGCATGTATTAAGGTCGTTATGGCTTCGATAGTAGTGGAGGGACCAAAGGAAACGCGAAAGGCATTGCGAGAGTCCTGTTCTGCCAGGCCCAGTTTTTCTAGGACGGGCTTTTTATTTTTGGAACTTGAACAGGCGGAAGAGCTGGATACAGAAATTCCGCGGGCATCGAGCAGGCGTACAAGGGCCTGGGAAGGGTAGTTTTTGTGAATAAGCTGTACGATATAGGGCGAAAACAGAGGGTCTTCCGGCTGGCGGCTTGGTGGAAAAACCGAAACAGCTTTAGGTAGGTTTTTTAGAAAATATGCGGTGTTTTTTGTGGTTTTATCATATTGCAATGCCAAATTATCCGCATGCAGGCAGCGATCGAGAGCAAGGGCAAGGGCCCGTGCCCCAAAGAGGTTTTCTGTACCCCCTCGCAGGCCCCCTTCCTGGCCACCGGCTAGATAAAGGCTTTGTAGCTCTTTTTTTGTCCACAATAGGCCCACTCCGCGGGGGCCTCCAAGTTTGTGTGCAGAAAGGGATAGGCTGTCAGCATCAGATTCATATATGTTAAAGGGAATTTTTCCCATCATCTGCACACCGTCTAGGTGAATATGAATGCTCTTGGCCCTTGGCCCAGCTGCCTGCCGTACAAGCTCTGTCAATTCCTGTATTGGATATAGGCTGCCAATTTCATTGTTAACACCCATAAGGCTGAGCATGCGAATGTCTTTGTTTTCCTGTATCAATTTTTCGAGGGCTTTTTTATCTATTTGACCATTGGACAAAACAGGAAGCTCGTAGACGGGCACTCCCAATCTTTCAAGTATAATTGCGGTATTGCGAACAGAGGGATGTTCAATATGGCTTGTTAAAAGGGCCGAATTCGGCTGTCTTTGTAAAAGAGAATAGAGAATAATAAGGTTCGATTCGCTAGCTCCGGAGGTAAAAAACAGCTCTTTAGAGGGGAGCTGCAAACTATTGGCACAAAGTTTTCGCTGTTCTTCCAGATATTCTCTGGCATTTTTACCATCGCTATGTATAGAAGAAGGATTGCCAATAAAATTAAGGCTTTCGCTCAGTGCCCTCTGTTGCTCAGTTTTGTTTGGAAGGGCGGTAGCTGCCCAGTCGAACCAAAAATTCATAGACATTTATATTAACGATAGATGGAATTCTCGGCAAGCTATTGCGCTTCAGTTGACTTGCACCTAGGTTTATGAATATCATGTCTATAATGAATTACGATGCTCCTTGCCCCGAAGAAGCCATTGACGACTATGCTAAAAAGCTAAAAGTCTGTGGGCACCCTGTTCGATTAAAGCTTTTATGTCTCATCAATGCAAACCAAGAGCCCTGTGTTACCAATCTATGGACCTGTCTAGGGCAGAGCCAACCGGTTATTAGCCAACATCTGGGAATTCTAAAATCAAATAGGGTGGTAGACTCCGTTGTCTCTGGCAATAAACGCATTTATTCAATAATCGATCCCTTTGTAAAGGATTTTATTGAGCGAATGGTCAAAGAAAATGTTAGCATCGGAGCAAAATTCGGACCGTGAAACAAAAGCTAAAAAAACATTCTTTTTCAATCTTTTTTTCCTTTTTTTGGGCTTTTATTGGATTGGGCTTAATTCTTGCTGGCACCTTATTCTGGTTTCCCGCTTTTTTTGCTGGCCCATTAAAGCACTTTGCCTTTCCCCTTGTCTTTGGAAGTGCTCTTAGTTATCTAGTATTGTCGTTGACCCTCGCCAGAATTAGAGAACATGCCTATGGATTGAGAATATTTTTAGTCTTATCCCTGGCAACAATAGTCACCGCTGTTTTTTTTATTATCTTGGCCACTTTTCGCACTTATTTTTCGCTCAGTTTTTTGCTTTATATCTATGCAGTAAATGTCCTTTGGTCCTCCTTGGAAATACTATTGAGGCTTAGGTTTGCCCACTACGATTTTTATGTCTTGCCCAATCATGGGCAAGATATACATCAGGAATATCGCTATATTTCAATTCATGAATTGGCCGACCCCCATAGCTTGCCTAGTCATGCCGACGCTGTCGTGGTGGATTTTAATAAAAAGCTCCAAAACATATGGTTGGCCTTTATTAGTCATTGTATTTTAAAAGGTGTTCCAATTATTTCGACCGACGATTTAATAGAGACCGAGGAAGGCCGTATTATTTTGGGAAATCTGACCACTGCCAGCAGTATTAATTTTCAAAAAGAGACCTTTTTTCAATATGTCAAACGTCTATTCGATTTAATCTTTGTCTTTGTTTTTGCCCCATTTTGGCTGCCAATTATGCTCATTTTTATGCTTTTAGTGCGTCTAGAATCTTCTGGGCCAGTTATCTTTACTCAAGTAAGAATTGGTCTAGCTGGAAAGCCCTTTAGAATTTTAAAAATTCGCAGCATGTATATCGATTCCGAAAAAGAGGGAGCTGCCTTTGCAAAACAAGAGGATGCAAGGATTACTAAAATTGGGGCCTTTATTAGAAAATTTCGCATAGATGAACTGCCACAATTTATAAATATTTTACTCGGTCATATGAGCCTTGTTGGCCCCAGGCCAGAACAGCAGGCCTTCGTCGATGAGTTTGAAAAAGAAATTCCCTATTATCAATTGCGCCATATCGTACGACCTGGCATAACTGGCTGGGCCCAGATTAACCAGGGCTATGCCGCAGGTACCGCCGAGACCAGCGAAAAACTTTCTTACGATTTATACTATGTAAAGCATCTTTCGTTTTCAATGGACTTATTGATAAGCTTAAAAACACTAGCCACTATTTTAACTGGTTTTGGTTCTCGTTAATTTTATTTTTCCGAGATTTTTGCATTTACCTTGTCAAATTGATAGCCTAAAAAAGCGTGGATCCTGCCGTTGATGGCTACTTCTAAACGATCTCGCATTATCCCAAATAGATCGAAGGCATATACAGCACCTATTCCATAGATTAAAAGCCTGTCTGCATTTATCTCTGCTTCTATATACCAGACCATATTTTGGGCCTTTATTGCACGGACTCCATTGTACTCATAGGCTATAGACTCCTCGTTGACAACAGTAAAAAAAAGCTTATCGGAATCTCTTTCTAGCCTTACATGTGCAGTATAGGGAGTAAAGGGTTGCATCGCAAAATGCACCTGCCAGGTCTCTATATTTTTATCGGTTTCCTTATTAAGGACCCTTGCCATGCTAAAGAGATCGTACCACTCTTTCTGCCTTTGCGAATAATAGGGAATGCCCACCCAAGTGGGAAAATCTATTAGGGAATTATATAAGGTCTGCAAAAGTATTTTAGGGTTTTCATGTTCAATAGAGATATAGGCCTCGGTAATGTAATTGGGTTTAATTTTTTTTAAAACTTCATAAAAAGGATGTCCAATATTATGTGCTAAAACTAGATTTTTTATAGAAGAAATAGTCTGTATGTGTGCCTTGCCCGAATTTAAAATTTTTTGTTCGGACTCATCCAAATGTGAAAAGTCTAAGGCCTGCATACTAAACAGGGGCAGAAAAAAAACAAATAGAGCGATATATAGATTTTTATGCATCTAAAACTCCTAAATATTGAAAATTAATAATGATGGCCCAATCCAATAAATATCTCTTTTGTTTTTGGAAAGTCTAGAGTATCAAAACCAAGGCTGGCCCGGAAAAAAAGGCTACGAGAAAATTCCGGGTAAATTAAAATTTCACTCCCCGCCGTTATATACCAATTTCTAAATGATCTTTCACATTCTGTTTTACGGTAATCGGCCAAGGCGATATCAGTAAATAAGGTGGTATGAAATTCAAAGGCAAAAAATCTCATCCATTTTTTGTCAAACCAAATATGGGGGCGGAACGAAAAGAGTTTAAAATCGAGGTCAATATTTGCTATAAATGCACTGGTGGCCCAAAGCCAAACGACCCCACGGATATAGTCGCCACTTCGAGAGTCTACCTCGATAAAATTGTGAAATCCGACCGTCCTAGCAGAGAAACCTATAAAGGAATTTATAATATTATGGCTTATAAAAGAGCCCTCAATTGATGGATTCCACTGCCTTGTATAAAAATTAAAGGGCAGAGAGGCCTGTAGGTAAAAGCTATTTCCGGTGCGGTAGTTTTTTTTCCAGTCGATGCGTCCAGCTTGTATGCGTTCAGAAAAATTAATTACAAGCCCCTGACGCTCTTCGCCGATATCGGAAAGATCTGGTAAATATGAGGTATTTACTGAAAATGAGTTAATGTTCTCGACAGCCGTATTAAAAAAACGCAAACCTCCTATATTGAATGTATAGGACAGGGAGGTTCCCGATTGAAAATACCAGTTTTCTAAATATTTGCCATATGTTTCTTGATAATACCCTTCGTTTATTTCGTTTAAAATAAATTTTTGGCTTACCCCATAGGTAAAATAGCCCGGGCCATAGGGCAGGAAGATATTAAATGTAGAGGCATTGGAAAATTGAAATACCTGGTCCTCTGTCCAGCCTAAAAATAAACTGTTCTCTATTTCTGCCTCTTTTTTTAATATATCGAAAGGGATTTTAAATTCAAATTCGCTATACCATGCCCCTTTAGTAAAGGCCATTTCTTCAAATGCCTGGCTGTCTAAAGAATAGCCTAAATTGACACGCAGGCCCTCCATAAGGCCCAAAAAATTATAATCTCGAAATCGAAGGCTTAGATCCAATCCATCTGCGCTGGAATATTTAGGCTTGGGTAGGGCAATAATATTCCAAGTGTCTCGCACCTCAATGCTCAACTCGATGGGTAGGGCAGGGGTATCGGCAGTGCCCTCTCCAATTGTTATTGTTATGTTAGCAGAGTCCAAAATTCTTTCGTTTAACATAAGCTGTTCTTTTTCTTGCACCCATTTATAGACATCTTCTAAGCTATTCCAACGTTCACCTAACACAATATCGACTTTTTTACTTAGAACTTGGGGCAGGGTTCTGCCTTTAATGTGCCACTGAACAGAGCTTAAAAAATAGCCTGCTTCGCTGGGGATATCGGAATCCAGGGCAAATAGTTTTAAAGGGAATACAAAAGAAAAAACTACAAATAAGGGAGCAAAAAATCTAAGCTTATTCATTCAAAACGCTCTCAACAAGGCCTATATCATCTATTTTAAATAAATGAGTACCGGTGTCGGTGGGCAAAACAAGGCGGAGAAAGCCCCTTTTTTTCTTTTTATCCTGCCACATCACCTTTATCAATTCTTTAGTATATTTTTTTTGGTCATTGTTAAAAAGATTCCGGGCAAGGGGATGAAAGGGCTCGGAATTATAGTCATAGGCATTCAATATTTCTATTATCTGTTTTGCGCCTTCGCGTCCTATATACCCAAGCTTTAAAGAAAGGGCCGTCGCCCGATATATGCCCCAGGCCACCGCCTCGCCATGACTGACCCCAGTAAATGAGCACATCGATTCAAGGGCATGCCCAAAACTGTGGCCTAAATTCAAACTGGCACGGATTTCGCTCTGCTCAAAGGGATCCTGTTCTACGATATCGCTTTTAATTTGCGCACAGCGTTTTATTATGCTGTAGGAATCTTCCTCCTGCCAGGAGAGGATTTTGTCGGCAATATTTTGCAATAGCTCTCTGTCGGCAATTATGGCCGTTTTTATTATTTCTGCCAGCCCGTTTTTTATTTCGGCCTGTGGCAAGGTTTTAAGGCCTACTAGGGGCATGTATACGAGATCGGCTGGCCTAAATGTGCCCACCGAGTTTTTAAGGCCCTCGAAATCGAAGCCTGTTTTGCCCCCAATTGCGGCGTCGACCATTGCCAAGAGTGTCGTGGGCACCAGGACTAGGTGAGCACCTCGCATATAAATTGATGCGGCAAAGGCAGTTATGTCGCATACCACGCCTCCACCAACGCCTATAAACAGGCTGTCTCGGCCGAGCCCTGCGGCAATGGCCGCCTTAAGTATCTGCTGTACTGTTTCCCAATTTTTTTGGTCTTCGCCACTTTTAATGCACAGTATACTTGCCCGCTCCCCTGCAATAGTTTTTGCAATATATTGCGTATTTTCGTCGCAGACAAGAAGAACAGAGTTCTCTGCGCAAGTTTCGGCATTAAATTGCAGGCAGTGTTTTTGTAGTTCAGTTAAAGAGGGTATTTCATTTTGAATGCATATTCTGCTATTCCAAGTTCCAAAGCGAGCATCCCAGACTTCATTCATTGTGTACACCTTATCAATTATCTTAAGAAGAAATGTATCACGTAAAAAAAAAATGAACAATTGTCAGAATACATAAATTTATTGATGCCTTTAACTCATACTTATATATAGGGAGCTCTGAAAACCTACGTTTTTAAAGCGCTCTCAAGGTAGGAGGGAAAATGAAAAAAATATATCTGCCCCCAATGTTAAAAACTGCCTCGTATATGAAGCGCAAGGGCTATTCCGAAAAAAGTATTATGGAAATTACTGGCCTGTCATTTTTAGAGATGGTTTTGTTCGAGAGCAAGGAGGGTTTAAGCCTGGACAAAAAAAACCTTAAGAATCCGCAAGAGACATGGCGCTTGCCTTTAGGAGGGGTAAAAGTTGATGTATCTGATACCGTGTCAGATCTTCAAAGGATGAAAGATAGTTTTCCCAGGCTTCAAGCCATAGCTGAAGAGCCTTCCGAGACAGGGGAATAGATTTTCCTATCAACTGACTCTCCAATACCTGGTTTCTCAGGCTTTTTTGGCTAAGACTCAGCACTATTCGAACATCTTCGACAAATCCCTTGGCCGTTTTTGCTAAAATAGTAAAGGCCAGGGGAGATTGATTTGTTTTTTCAAGGGGCACTATTTTACGATATAATTGATAATTCCAGCTTTCTAATGGGATGCGAATTCTGCAGAGGAGCTCCCCGGGCTGAATTATTTCTTCCTTTTTAAAGGATAGACGGGAGAGAGAAATCCATCGGCTGCTAATAGCTGTTCTCAATTCGACAAGGGCTTCAAGGGCGGTTAAGGGGCCAAGCAGATCTGCATGGCCGGGACAGGCCAATATATTTCCGCCCAAGGTGGCCATATTGCGAATTTGCGGGGAGGAAATGGTTAAAATTGCAGAAAAAAGCAGGGGGGGCAGCTGTTTTTCCAGTTTTAACATGCGACTTAAATTGACTGTAGCCCCGAGATCTAAATATCTTTCGGTACGCGATATGGTTTTAAGCTCTTCGATATTGCCAATGTTTATAAGTGTTTGGGGAAGCTTTAAAAGTCTAGCTCCCTGGCCCGAGGCCAGATCGGTTCCACCGGCCCAGTAAACCGCATTGGGGAAATTCTTTTTAGCGGCAAAGAGCTCGGAGAGGCTGTTCGGGGCAAAGACTACGGTATTAGGAACGTCCATAGAGCCTTCTTTTTCTAATTTCTGCCGCATTTAATACGGCCTCGTATAGGACCCGCGGGCTGGTACATCGACAGTAGACCCC
>CAZBJJ010000024.1:0-30116 GCA_964492245.1 uncultured Spirochaetales bacterium
CGGCTTTTGTGTTCGCCGGTTAGGGGCGCCAGAGACTGCTTCCCCGAATGTCTCACCTAACATTTAGGTGAAACATTCGAGAAACTACTTCTACATAACCACCACGACGCTGTTCTCTTCTTTGAGCAGCTCGGCGGGAATAAGATTGTCTTTTAGGAGCTCGCCGTTCAAGCTTAGGGACTTGACCCCCTTTTGGCTGCCCGACTCGTTTTTGACCTCGATATTGACAATCTTGCCACGGAAACGGCGTTGGGCAGAAAAGCCCTTCCAGTCTTCGGGAAGGCAGGGATCTATACGCAGCCCCTCGTACTCGGGGCGGATGCCCAGAATGTACTGGGTAAGCGCATAATAGGACCAGCTCGCCGCACCAGTGAGCCAGGAAAGACGCGTGTTGCCCTCGCGAGGCGAGAAGCGGGAATACGTTGTCTGCCCCTGGACATAGGGCTCCATCTGGCGAATTTCCGCCCGGTCGTTATAGGCAGCCGGCATATTTGCCTTGCAATACTCGTAGGCCCTGTTCCCATTGCCCAAAAGAGCCTCGGCAATAATGCCCCAACCCTGGGTGTGGTTAAAAATACCGGCATTTTCTTTGATACCAGGATTAAAAACCACAGCGCGCATAACATCTATAGAAGTTTTAACAAAGGGCGGGGCCGAAAGCATAAGCCCATAGGGAGTAGCCAGTTCACGCTTTACCGTATCCATGGCAATGCGGGCCTGTTCGGCAGTGGCGGCATCGGAAAGCACCGCCCAAACCTGGGTGTTAAAATAGACCTGGCCCTCCTCGTAACTCTTTGTGCCATAGACAGTGCCATCCTCGGTAATCGCCCAAATAAAGCGGTCGCCGTCCCAGCAGGTCTTTTGAATTTTTTCGTCCAAAATATCGCGGAAAGACAGAGCCCAGTCGGCCTCCTCTTTTTTGCCAAGGCGTGTCGCAATATCGGCATAGACGGTAAGACCTAAGCGCAACTGAAAGCCCACAAAAAGGCTCTCGCCCTTATAGCCCAAACGCAGACAGTCGTTCCAGTCGGCCGAGAGCCCGCAGGGAATACCGTTAGAACCCATGCGCTCCAGGTTGAACAAGAGGGCCTGTTTTAAATGCCCAAAGACAGTGGCCTCGCCCTTGTCCGCATAGGGTAAAACCCTATTATAAAAATCAAAATCGCCAGTCTCGGCGACAAAGGCAGGTACGGCATTGAAAAACCACAGACAGTCGTCCGAGCGATACTCCTCGGCGGGGGGCTCTTGCTCATGCCCCGGATTGTGTTCAAAGGGCTTAATTACCGGAATGGCCCCACCATTTGCCAGCTGGCCAGTTAGCATAAGCTCTAAACGACTGCGGGCCTCCTCGGGAATTGCTGCGGCAACCCCTAATATATCCTGTACCGAATCGCGGAAACCCAGACCATCTCTTTCGCCATTGTACACAAGGCTGGCAGCCCGCGACCAGGCAAAGGTAATAAGACAGTTATACAGCCCCCAGACATTTACCGTATGATCTACATCTTCGTCGGGGGTCTTTACGGTTAGACTGCCCAGTTTGTTGTGCCAATTGGTCTTAAGGAGTTCCAATTCCCTATTGCAGCGCTCAATGCTGCCATATTCCTTGCGAGTTTTAAGACCAGAGCCAGTGGCCTCGCCAATACCAAGTAGGATAAGCACTTCTTTAGACTCGCCGGGAGCCAGCTCGATATCGGTTTGAATACTGCCACAGGCGTTATCGCCATAGGCATTCGAATTGCTACAGCTGCCCCGCTTAAGGGCCTCGGGGGCATGATAGGCACCATAGGTGCCAATAAAAGCCTCGCGACTTGTGTCATAGGCGGTAATGGGAGCGCCAACCAAGGTCATCCAAGAATTCTGGGCGATATCGCCCGAGGTCTGGCCAGGCTTTGCATACTGACCTACCAGATTATCGTGAATGGCAAAGCGCAGCATATCGCCTTTTTTTTCGCCCTTAATAATAAAAACAGAGTACTGCAGATTTACCTGATCCTGGACGGTTTCCCAGTTATTGGTAAACTCGCAATAGGAAAAGGCAGAGAGCTTGCGCGGCTTCTCGCCCTTGTTTGTAAGCTTTAATTTCCAGTATTCAAACGTTTGCCCCAGCGGTACAAAATAAGTGGCCTCGGATTCTATACCCTCATATTCGGCGTTAAAAATGGAATAGGCGGTACCGTGGCGACAGGTTGATTTATAGGACTGTAAATCCTTGCCCACCGGTTGCCAGCTGGCCGACCAGAAATCGCCTGAATCTCTGTCGCGCAAATAGAAGTAGCGACCAGGCTGATCCATAGGAATGGCGTTAAAGCGAAGGCGGAGAAAGCGCCCCCGGGCACCCGATTTGTAAAACCCATAGCCACCGGCATTGTTGGTGATAACAGCACCATATTCGGTAGAGCCCAGGTAGTTGCTCCAGGACTGCGGGGTATCCGGCCTGGTTATGACGTACTCTTTGGCAACGTCATCAAAATATCCGTACTTCATAGAGGCAGTCTACGGGAGAGAAGGTCTACCGTCAAGTGTTTTACCTATACAGCAGGGCCTGTAAGACCTGGGCTAGCCCATCTTCGTCGGCCGATGGGGCTGTTCCCAGGGCGTAGAGGGGAAGCAGGGGCGAGCCGCCAGCCATGGCCACCGGCCAATCCACTGCCTGTAAAAGGGGAATATCGTTTTCGCCATCGCCAAAGGCAATTACCTGACTGGGCTTAAGGTTCCGCAATGCCATCACCTTAGTTAGACCCGCCCCTTTATTGGCCTTATGCGCTAAAATCTCCAAAAAATTGTACTGCGAGCGTGTAAGGTAAAAGGCATCGCCAGTAAGCTGGCGAATTTTTGCCTCGAGTTTTGTTAAAACCTCGGGTTCGGCAATTGCCATAGCCTTTACCACGGGCCCGCCCTGTGCAGAACTTAAAAGCTCTTGCATGTCTGTTGCCTTAGCATATAGGCCGGTGCGCTGAAAATATATTTCCCGTTCGGGCAAGGGCTCTTGGCAGTACAGATTGCCATCCTCGGTAAAGCAGTGAAGATATATTTTTTTGTAATGCGCGTAGTCAAAGACAGGCAAAAGGGCCGCACTGTCGAGGGTATATTGATGGATAGGCTGAAGACCCGGAGTCTGGGCAACGATGGCCCCATTCCAAAAAACCATGGGGCCATCTGCCCCAATTGCCTTTCGGTATGGCTCTGCGCTGGCAGGGCTGCGCCCGGTACATATAATGACCTCCCGCCCACTGGTCAGCACCGCCTGTAAGCTGGTGCGCACTCCTTCGGAAAGCGCAGGCTTAGAAGTGAGCACAGTGCCATCTAAGTCTACTGCAATAGCCCTAATTTGGGGCCAAACGGGAAGCAAAAGCGAATGTAAAATAGATACGGCCTTTTCCATCAGTTAATTTGCGCTAAAAAGAGTGCCAGACTGGCTGCCTTTGGCCAGAGCTTCTAGGGCCCGGGGCTTGCCACCATGGGCTAAAACCATTGAAATACCGTTCGAAAGAAGGGACTCTGCGGCATGGAGCTTTGTATCCATACCGCCAGTACCAAAGCCATTTACCCCCTCGATAGAAACCACATCGCGAACACTGCCTACATCCGTTACCAAATCGATGGGCTTTGCATCTCTGTGCTGTTTGGGGTTTTTAGTGTACAGGCCATCGGTATCGCTAAAAAGAACGAGGAGGTCGGCACTCCACAGAATGCCCGCAAGGGCTGCCAAATTGTCATTATCGCCTATTTTGATTTCTTGCACACAGACTGAATCGTTTTCGTTTATAATGGGAAGCACCCCTTCGTCGAGCAGGGTATACAGTGTATTGCGAATATTGAGTGTGCGGTATTCATCGGTAAAGTCGTCGCGGGTTAAAAGAAGCTGGGCTATTACAATGCCCTGGCTGGCAAAGGCCTCCTTCCAGGCATTCATAAGCTCCACCTGCCCAATGGCGCAGAGGGCCTGTTTGTAATGTAAATCCTTTTTGCGCCCCCACTTTCCCAGGCGCGAAAGGCCGGCAATGCGCGCCCCCGAGGAAACCAAGATAAACTGTTTGCCCTGTTTGCGCAAACTTGCTATTTGCTCTGCCATCTCGGCCATAAATTGAATATTTATCCGCCCATCTTCGCTGGCAAGGGTGTTGGAGCCTATTTTAATTAGAATTTTTCGAGCTTTTGCTATTGAATTTGCAATCATATTGCGGATATCTCCATTCCAAACGAGTCGGTACTAAAATAAGCTTGGCGTCATGGGCGAATTTGCCCAGAACCGCGAACCCGATATTTAATTGTGGTAAGGGCCTCCATACCCATGGGGCCACGGACATGAAACTTTTGGGTGCTGATGCCGAGTTCGGCGCCAAAGCCATATTGCCCACCATCGGTAAAGCGGGGGGAGACATTGGTATAGACACAGGCAGCATCCACCCCCGATTCAAACATGGTTATATTGGCATTGTTATTTGAAATAATAGATTCTGAGTGCTTGGTGCCATAGCGGTTTATATGGGCAATTGCCGAAGAGGTCCCATCTACCATTTTGATGGCCAAAATAAAATCTAAGAATTCAGTTGCCCAATCCGCTTCGGTGGCCTCTTGCATTTCCAAATTTTCGGGCAGGTCTTCCATTGCCTCGATACTTTTTTTGCAGTCGGCGCAGACGCGCAAGGCCACCTTACCGGCAAAGCGCTCCACCAAAAGGGGCAATAACTTGTCTTCGGCGCCCTTTTCTATAAGCAGGGTTTCTACGGCATTACAAACGCCGGGCTTTTGGGTCTTTGCGTTATCAATTATATCCACCGCCATCTCCATATCGGCAGTTTTATCTACATATATATGGCAGTTGCCCTCGCCGGTCTCGATTACCGGCACCCGGGCAGTTTTAATTACACGCTGTATAAGTTCGTGACCACCGCGGGGAATTACCGCATCTACCTTTCCCACGGCGGTTAAAATTTCGTCCACCTCGTCCCTGCTACCGGAGTCGGCCAAGGCCAATACGCCATCAAAGCCAAAGGGGGCCAGGGCTTCCTTTATAATAGCTACTAAGCGGCGGTTCGATTCCAAGGCAGCCGAGGAACCACGCAACAGAATGGTGCAGCCGGCCTTAAAGGCCAGGGCAAAGGCATCCACGGTAACGTTGGGCCGAGATTCGTAGATAATTGCCACAAGGCCCAGGGGCACGGTAACCTTTTGAATTTCCATGCCATTGGGATGGGTCCATCCATCCAATACCCTACCGCAGGGATCACTTTGATTAATAACGGTCTCTAAACCAGAAAGCATGTCGTCTATGCGTTTATTGTCGAGGGCGAGGCGGTCAATTAGGCTCTCTTTCGTACCGCCAGAGCGGGCACGCTGAACGTCCCGCGCATTGGCTGCTAGAACAGCCTCCCGCTCGTTATCTATTGCCTTGGAAACCTCGGTTAAAAGTGCATCTTTAACCGAACGAGCTTGGCCTGCCAAGCGAGACTGCGCACTGCGAAGCGCGCTAAAACTATCAGCTAGTGTTGCCATGGGTAAATGATGTTATAAAGGTGATGTTTTGTCAACGACAAGGCGTCACTTCGTGACGGCATGAAATGGCTTCGCCATTTCATGAAACTTGGCGACGGCATGAAATGGCTTCGCCATTTCATGAAACTTCGTGACGGCATGAAATGGCTTCGCCATTTCATGAAACTTGGCGGCGGCATGAAATGGCTTCGCCATTTCATGAAACTTGGCGACGGCATGAAATGCCCTTGCCGGTGACTAGAAAAAGGCCAGATAGCCAATGGCGACAAACAGGAGGTGGCGGGCACAGGAATCATCTGCCCTGCCGGCGCACTCGCTTACCATACTGGAATACAGCCAAAAAAGTCCCAAAAGCGGGTCGATTCGCCCTACGTATTCAATAAAATCGCTTTTTTTACTGTCCATACCAAAGAGCAATTGGGCAAGGTCTCGGGAAAAGGCGGGCAGCACCTCGAAGGCCTGGGCATAATTTCCTGTTTTAGAGGCTTCGACCATGGAGGGAAGATGATCCAGCAGCTGTTCGCGCAGGTCCTCGTCGGACTTTTCTATCCACGTTTTCTGAATTAATAGTTCAACATTGTTGGTAAAGTGGCCAAGTAGACGCTGTTCGGTGTCCTTACAGCTGGATTCCGGTTTTTCTAAAATATCGGCCAGTTCTTCGGCAATGCCAAAGGCCTTTGCAAAATCGAGTAGTACCTTGGAAGTAAAGCCATCTTTTTCGTAATTGGCAATTGTCTTGGAGAGCGTATTGATAATTTGTGAAAACTCGGGAAAAATTGCTATTGCAGAGTTTAAATCCGTTGTACTCATAGCCTAACCATGTCCATTTTCTAAAAAAGTGTCAATATGTTTTAAGGCAAGGGTAAAACAGCTCAATCGCATCCAGAAATAGCCTTTCATAGAAAGGCCTTTTACTGATATACTGAGCTTGATTTGTAATTTATTTTAAATTCCCTACAAAGGAGTTATACATCCATGCTTGGAAAAAAATCGTTCAAAGGGGGGATACACCCGCCGGAACGAAAGGCCGCAACCAGTGGCAGCCTTATTCACCGTATTGCAGACCCCAAACAGGTGGTCATTCCGATAAATCAACATTTTGGGCCCCCGAATAAGCCGACCGTAGCGGTGGGCGACCAGGTTCGCCGGGGCGATATAATAGCCGATGGCGAAGGCACCTTAAATGTGCCCGTACACGCCTCGATTGCCGGTACGGTTAAAAAAATCGAAATTCGGCCACTGGCAAATAATAATCTTGGGCTCTGTATTATTATAGAAAATGATGGCAGTGCCGAAGAGGTGCTCATGTCCGCCCTCGATATCGACAGCTGTACCCGCGAACAGGCCCTTATGCGCATTCGAAGCGCCGGCATAATAGGGATGGGGGGAGCGGGGTTTCCGGCCCACGTGAAGTTTAATCCGCCATCAGATAAAAAAATTGATGTCCTAATAGCCAATGGCTGCGAGTGCGAGCCCTATTTGACCATCGACGAGGCAACCATGATCGAGCGGGCCTCGGAAATTGTGCGGGGCATGTATATTGTATTGTCCATTCTGGGTATTAAACGGGGCTATATTGGCATAGAGGACAATAAGACACGGGCATTTAAAAGCTTGGAGCAGGCCCTGCTGGAATTGCCCAGGGAAATTGATATTCAACTGGTTTTCCTTAAAACAAAATATCCCCAGGGCGGGGAAAAAATGCTTATTAAAGCCCTTACTGGCAAGGAGGTCCCCTCCGGAGGCCTACCGCTGGATGTGGGCTGTGTGGTGAGCAACGTGGGCTCCCTCGTTGCCATTGCCGAGGCCTTCGACCAAGGGCGCCCACTTGTAGACCGGGGCCTTACGGTTACCGGCGCTGCCTGTAGCACCCCCGGCGACAAACTGGTACCTGTTGGAACCCTCCTATCGGACCTTATACCAGATGTACTGTCTATTGATAACGAGAACCTGGAAAAAATTGTCATTGGAGGCCCCATGATGGGCACGACAATTGCCGATGCCAATGTCCCTATTCAAAAAAACACCTCTGGGGCTGTTTTTATGACAAAAAACGAGGCCACTGCGCGGGCCGAGGGGCCCTGTATTCGCTGCGGCCGCTGTCAACTTGCCTGCCCAATGGGCCTGTCGCCGGTGCTTATGAACAAGCTGCTTTTAACTCGCGACCTCGAAGAGGCTGCTGCAATTGGACTTTTAGACTGCATTGAATGTGCCTCCTGTTCCTTTGTCTGCCCCGCGCATATCGAGTTGGTGCAGCGCATTAGAGTGGGCAAGCAATTACTTCGCAATAAGCGCTCTGCCGATTTGGCCTTAAAAGCGACACCTCATTCAAAAGGAAATTAGCAATGTCTGATACAAAGCAAAAATACGTATTGGGGCCGAATCCACATTTTAATACGCCGTTCTCCTCCCCTATCATTATGTACCTGGTTCTTATTGCCTTAACGCCCTTGGCTGCCTATGGCATCTATGTGCATGGCCTTTCGGCCCTGTGGACTGTTTTGGTTGGCGTGGCAAGTGCCGTTGCTGGCGAATCCTTGTTTCGTCTGTTGCTTAAACGGGATGTCCGCGCAATGGATGGCAGTGCAGCCATTACCGGCCTGCTTTTGGCGCTCAGCCTTCCGCCACAGGTACCACTTTGGATGACAGCCCTCGGTACCCTCTTTGCCGTGGTGGTTGCCAAGGAATTCTTTGGAGGGCTGGGGGCAAATATATTTAATCCGGCCCTCGTAGGGCGAGCCTTTTTAGTGATGAGCTTTCCAGCCGAGCTCACCCATTTTGATATGCCCCGCCTTGCTGTTGCCGGCGGCACCGTAGCTGTAAGCGCCGCCACCGAGGCTGTAAGCGCCGCCACCGAGGCTGTAAGCGCCGCCACCGAAGTCGTAAGCGCCGCCACCGAGGTCGTAAGCGCCGCCAGCGAAACAGTCTTTGTCGACGCGCTTTCCACCGTAACCCCGCTTAACTTCTTAAAAGCCGGGGGCAACCTAAAAGGCCTGGGCGAACAATTTGCCTACTGGAGCCTTGCCCGGGGAGATTCCTATAAGGATGTCTTAAAAACCCTCTTTATAGGTAACCATGGCGGCAGCATTGGCGAATCCTCAATATTATTCATCCTAACTGGCGCCCTCTTCCTCTTAGCCCTGCGCGTTATCGACTGGCGAGCCCCCCTTGCCATGATAGTAACCGGAGTCCTCGGCAGCCTTATATTGGGCTACGACGCCCTGTTTACCCTGTTTTCCGGCGCCTTCCTCTTTGCCAGCTTCTTTATGGTGACCGACTATGTAACCAGTCCTCTTACCCACATTGGGCGCTATATCTTTGGAGCCGGCGTGGCCACTATCATCCTATTGATACGAAAATGGGGCGGTTATCCCGAGGGCGTTACCTACGCAATCCTCATTATGAATGCCCTTGTCCCCTTTCTGGACCGACTGTTAACCAGGCGTTTTGGCATTGCCCCAAGGGGCCTTATAAAAACTTCCGGTAAGCAAGGAGGCAACCTATGATTCGGGGCATGCTCAAATTAGGGGGCATCCTAGCCCTATACACCTCGGTGGCCTGTGTGGGACTTGCCTTTGTCTACCAGGGCACCAGAACCCTTATAATTGCCAACGAAAACAAGGCCCTCGAAGAGGCGCTTTTCGAAATATTTCCCGCAGCCGACTCCTTCGAAGTCCTCGAAACAATTCCCCAAAGTAGCGATGCCAGCGTAAGCTTCGACAGTGCCTGGCAGCTGCTGTCCAAGGGGCAAGTTCAGGGCATTGCCATCCGCACCCTAACCGAAAGCTATGGCGGCACCCTTACCAGCTTGGTGGGTGTGGGAACAGATAAAAACATAAATGCTGTGCGCATTCTCTCGAACAGCGACACCCCTGGCCTGGGTGCAAATGCCGCCTCCCCCACCTACTATGTGGACAAGGCCAGCAAGACAACCTTTTTCGACCAGTTCGCCGACAAACCCAGCAACAGCCCCTTTGCCCTAGGCGACGACGTCGTAGCAATAAGTGCCTCGACAATTACCAGCAATGCCGTTACAAAGTCGGTACGGGCGGCCGCCACTGCAGCAAGCAACTGGCTTTCCAAAGGAGTACAAAATTGATGAAAAAACTCTGGCGCCTTTTTACCAATGGCATAGTGCGAGAAAACCCCCTGCTCATGCTCATGATTGGCCTATGTTCGGCCCTGGCAGTGACCAGCGCCGCCATCAACGGCCTGGGCATGGGCCTTTCCATGACCTTCGTCCTTTTAATGAGCGAGCTCATTATCAGTATTTTTAGAAAACTCATCCCCGATTCGGTACGCATTCCCATTTTTATTATCGTCGTAGCCGCCTTTACGACGGTTATCGACCTGGCACTAAAAGCCTGGTTCCCCGAGCTCTCCAAGGCCCTGGGCGTGTTTATACCCCTTATCGTGGTAAACTGCATTATAATGGGCCGCGTAGAAGGTTTTGCCTACAAAAGGCCCGTTATCGAAGTGATCCCCGATGCCCTGGGCATGGGCTTGGGCTATACCTGGGTACTTACCGGCATTGCCATTGTGCGCGAAATCCTGGGCAACGGCAGCGTCTTTGGCCGACAAATTATGCCCGATTCCTATAAGCCCATCCTCTTTTTCGTACTTTCGCCCGGGGGCTTTTTCGTATTTGCCCTTTTTATCTCTCTGAATATTTTTATAAAATCCAAGCTTAAACCCCTTGCGGAGGATGCACAATGAGCCTTTTTAGCATATTTTTCGCCGCCGTTCTGGGCAACAATGTCGTCCTTATGCGGTTTTTGGCCCTCTGTCCCTTTATTGGCATGAGCCAGGACGAGGACAAGGCCCTGGGCATGGGGCTGGCGGTTACCTTTGTCACCGTACTGGCAACAGCAGTTACCTGGCCGCTATACCACTATCTTCTGGCCCCCTTTGGCCTTGAATTTCTCCAGATATTGGCATTCATATTGATAATTGCCGCCCTCGTACAGCTTGTAGAATTTTATCTGAAAAAAGCTGCCCCCGGCCTTTACGCCTCGATGGGTATATATTTGGCACTTATCACCACCAACTGCGCCATTTTAGCGGTAACCTTCGACAACATAAGCGCCGACTACAGCCTTATCGAGGCCCTTGTCTATGCCCTTGGCGTGGCAATTGGCTTTTTAATCGCCCTCTTACTTATGGCTGGCATTCGCCGACAGATTCGCACAAGCCCCGTTCCCGGCTTTCTAAAGGGCTCCCCGGTACTTTTTATTGTTGCCGCCCTGCTTTCCATGGCCTTTTCGGGCTTTGCCGGTTTAGGAAACTAGGAGATTATCAATGAATATCATCTTGCTTACCCTTATCTTTGCCGCAGTGCTCGCCTTTGTGCTGGGGCTTGCGCTTGGTTTTTTTAAGGATTTTTTTCGGGTCGAACGGGACATCAAAATTGATGAGGTCCGCGCGGCCCTCCCCGGTGCCAACTGTGGCGCCTGTGGTTTTCCCGGCTGTGATGGCTATGCCGAGGCGGTGGCGGCGGGCCAAACCACGGTTACCCGCTGTACAGTTGGGGGCAAGGCGGTAGCCGAACTCCTTGCAAAAATCATGGGCGTAGATGCCAAGGCCGAAACAGTTGTGGCGGTTCTCGCCTGCCAGGGCAGTATAGATCGTGCTCCCTCTAAGGGTCAGTATCAGGGGGCTCTATCCTGTCGAGCAGCTAAAATCGCCACCGGTAGCACCAAACTCTGCGCCTGGGGCTGTCTTGGTTTTGGCGACTGTACCCTTGTCTGCCAATTCGATGCCCTGCACATGGGCGATGACGGCCTGCCCCATGTAAATTATGAAAAATGCACCGGCTGTGGCCTCTGTATTGCCGAATGCCCCCAAATGCTTTTGCGCCGGGTGCCCAAAGACCGCAAGGGCGCCATTGTGCTCTGCACCAACCGCAACACTATTAAGGCCCAAATTCGAAAGACCTGTAGCGTCGCCTGTATTAAGTGCGAAATCTGCGTTAAAAACTGCCCAGAACAGTGCATCCATATGGAAAACGGCATCCCCATTGTCGATTATACCAAATGCACCAGCTGTGGCATCTGTGTGGCAAAATGCCCCACAAAGTCCTTTAAGCTCCTGGAGGCAGATGTGTTTTAATAGGGGCCTCATGAAGACTACAAAAATGTCCTCTTTGTACTCTGCAATTTTAAAGCCTGCTCCCTATTGGCAAGCTAGTATTTCATTCTTATACTTGTTAACTGAACTCTTAGCAATTTTATGAAGGGGCAATTAATGAAAATGACTTTCCGCTGGTTTGGCACCGGCTACGATACGATTAAATTGAATTATATCCGCCAAATACCCGGGCTGACCGGTGTTATAACCACGCTCTACGACAAACAGGCCGGAGAAAAGTGGGAACGCGAGCGCATAGTGGCGCTAAAAAATGATGTGGCAAAACACAATCTGGAAATATCCGGCATTGAAAGCGTAAATATACACGACGATATCAAAACCGGCGCCGAGCGACGCGATGAATATATCGATACCTATATACAGACCTTGGATATGCTGGGACAGGAAGGCATAGACCTTGTTTGCTACAATTTTATGCCCGTCTTCGATTGGACACGCTCCGAACTGGCGAAATTGCGACCAGATGGCTCCACGGTATTGGCCTACGACCAGAGCAAGATTGATAAAATTGACCCAGAACATCTTTTTGAACACATGGACAGCAAATCCGGTGGCTTTATGCTCCCAGGCTGGGAACCAGAGCGAATGGCAAAAATTAAAGAACTTTTTGAACGCTACAAAGAGGTGGACGATAAAAAACTCTTCGATAACCTTGTCTATTTTTTAAAGGCAATTATGCCCACCTGCGAAAAATATAATATTAAGATGGCAATTCACCCCGACGACCCCGCCTGGCCCGTCTTTGGACTGCCGCGAATTATTACCAACGAAGAGGGAATTATGGCCATGCTCAAGGCCGTCGACAAGCCCTGCAATGGCATTACCCTATGTACCGGCTCCTTGGGCACCAACCCGCAGAACGACCTCGTAAAGACCATACATGCCCTTAAAGGGCGCATACACTTTGCGCATATTCGAAACCTGCGCCACGATGCCCCGGGCGTATTCGAAGAGGCCGCCCATCTTTCCGGCGATGGCTCGATGGATATGTTTGCCATAGTAAAGGCCTTTTGGGATACCGGTTTTGATGGCGCAATACGCCCCGACCACGGGCGGGCAATTTGGGACGAGGTGGCCATGCCCGGCTATGGGCTGTACGATCGCGCCCTGGGAATTGCCTATTTAAATGGACTTTGGGAAGCCTGCTCAAAGACCTGGCCCCGCAACTAAAAGGGAAAAGCTATGACGCTCTATTTAGATAATCGATTTAAGGCTGAAGACTGGGAAAAAGCAGGCTACCAACTGCCCAGCTCACCGGCTATTGATAATGTGAAAAAGAAAATTCTAGCGCCTGTCTGGATACATTTTGGGGCGGGAAATATTTTTAGGGCCTTTCCGGCAGCGGTGTATCAAGACCTTTTAGACACTGGTTTGGCAAAAACGGGCATCGTTGTAGCCGAGGGCTTTGACCACGAGATAATCGAAAAGGCATTTCGCCCCTGGGAAAACCGCAGCATATTGGTAAGCCTTAAATCCGATGGCAGCATAGATAAACGCATTATCGCCTCGATAGGCGAAAGCCTTATGTTAAAGGGCATTGGAGGGGCGGAACAGGGAGCCGATGGGCAGCGACTACAGGAAATATTTACCGCAGCCAGCCTGCAGATAATCAGTTTTACCATTACCGAAAAGGGCTATTCCCTTAGGACAAATAATGGCGCCTTCCTTGAACAGGTGCAGTCAGATATGGACAGCGGCCCGCATAAGACTGATAGCCTGATGGGTAGCATTACCGCCCTTTTGTACCAGCGTTTTGTGGCCAAGGCAGGGCCGGTAGCCATGTTGAGTATGGACAACTGCTCACACAATGGCGAAGTGCTGCAAAAGGCGATATTGGAAATAGCCGGGGCCTGGCAAACTAAGGGCCTGGTGGAAGAGTCTTTTATCAATTGGCTTAAAAATCCACAGGAAGTCTCCTTTCCTTGGACAATGATAGATAAAATAACCCCCCGCCCCGATGAGTCGGTCCAGAAAATCCTAGAAAAAGATGGCTTTGTCGACAGCCAGATAATTGTAACCGCCCGAAGCACATGGACCTCGGCCTTTGTCAATGCCGAAGAGGCCCAATACCTCGTAATTGAAGACAGCTTTCCCAATGGACGACCAGCCCTGGAAAAAGCGGGCATCCTCTTTACCGACCGCCAGACCGTGGACAAGGTGGAGCGCATGAAGGTTACCACCTGCCTAAATCCCCTGCACACCGCCTTGGCGGTCTTTGGCTGCCTGTTAGGCTATACCGCCATCAACCGCGAAATGAAAGACCCCGATCTTTTGGCCCTTATTCGCCACATTGGCTATAGCGAAGGCCTACCCGTCGTGGTGAGCCAAAATATTTTGGACCCCAAGGAATTTATAGATGATGTCCTTAACAGACGGCTACCCAACCCCTTTTTACCCGACAGCCCCCAGAGGATTGCCAGCGATACCTCGCAGAAAATACCCATTCGCTTTGGCCAGACAATTATAGCCTGGTATAAAAAACAGGGGACAGCCGAAAACCTACAGGCAATCCCCCTTAGCCTAGCAGGCTGGCTGCGCTACCTCTGTGCCAAGGACGACAAGCTGGCAGAAATGCCGCTGAGCCCCGATCCTCTTTTACACACACTCACCCCCATTTTTGCTCAAATAAACTTGGATGGCAAACTCAGCCCACAGGAGGCGGCAAATATATTGCAACCAGTTCTCTCGCGGACCGATCTCTTTGGTATGAATTTATATGAGGCGGGCATTGGCAAAAAAGTGGAATCTTACTTTGTAGAACTCTGTGCCGGCCCCGGTGCGGTGCGAAGGACACTTTCTCGCTTTGCGAGTCTGGTGAATTAGTACATGGAGCTTCCCGTGAAGAGCAAAAGAAAAAAAAGAAAGGGGAAAATAGAGCGAACGGTTCGCATAATTGTAACTGCCCTTACCATAAGCCTTCTGTTTTCCTCTTTTTTGCTTATTCGCCACTATGGCAAAACCTGGCACAACACGTATAAACTCCATGCCTCTCAACATGGGCTAGAACCCCTATTAAATGCCAGCATGGATTTTATGTACGTACGGGGTTGGTTGCAGGTTGCCCTTCTTAGAGATAGAGTTATTACAAACAATGAAAAAATGTTTATTCAAAGGCAGTCCGAAAAATTCGAGCAGGAATTTTTAAAAGGGATTGATAGTTTACAGCAGCATAGCCCCAAATTGGCAGAAGATCTGACCAAAAGATTTGAAAGCATTCGCTGGCAACAGGACATTGCCGAAAGCCAGACCGCCCTAGCCAGGGACCAGCGGGACAGCGAGTTTTTACAAACCTGGTTTAACGAGGCCTCGAGCTTTGTCAGCTACATCACCTCCCAATTAAGTCTTAAGGTCTTAGACCAGGCCAACAACGGCTCTGCGTTTATTTTAGGCCGGCTCATGCTTTTGGCCACCGATTACCGCAATTATTTTGGCAGCGAATGGGCTATAGTAACCAGCATGGCTGCAAGAGGTGGCAACATTGAAGACTTTGAGAAAGATTTAATAATACAACTAAATGCCCTGCAAAACGCAACTTGGCAGACAATGCAAAATTATACCCGGGCAACAAAAAACCCGGCCACTGTCGAGAGCCTTAAAATAGTGGAGAAACATTGTTATGGCGATTATCGAGATTATTTTAATTCGGCAAAAAGTCTTCTTTTTAAAGGCATGTCAGAGTCGATATCCGTAGACGAGCTCTCTCTCAGTTCCCTACAGGCCCTAGATAGCCTTCAAACATTTATAGAAACGGTCTACAACGAATATATCGAATATATAAGACATGAATATAAAACCGCTTCCAGTGGGCTTGTTTTTGCGATTCTTATTTTTGTATGGGCAATGGTGAGCATCGTCATCTCTACCCTGCTTCTGCGGGACCTGGTCTTTCAGCCTTTGGCCCTCGTACTTCGCCGGCTCACCGAAGCAAGTGGAGAAGAGGAAAACCCCGAACACGGCCTTCCCGAAAACTACGACGAAATGGCCGTCCTGGTAAAGGCGGCAGAAAAACTTATACGTGTAAACCTGGCAGAGCAAATATTGAATGAGCGCATCCAAAAACTGGCCGACACCGACACGCTTACCAACCTTTTAAACCGACGGGCATTTATGCGCGAGGTGGGTGAAATTTGCAAAGGCCTGTCCGAGGCAGAAAAAGGCTATGCCATCGCCATATTGGATTTAGACCATTTTAAAAAGGTCAACGATAAATACGGCCATGCAGCGGGCGACGAAACCCTGCGGCGCTTTGCAACAGTCCTAAAGGCATCTTTGCGCCATTCAGACCGCTGTTCCCGGCACGGCGGCGAAGAGTTCGCCTGCTTTTTACCAGGTGCCAATGCAGATTTAGCCCGCCTTGTCTGTGAGCGAATTCGCCTGGCCGTGGAAAGGATGATAGTGGTGTATAAAGAGACAAGCATTCCAATAACAGTGAGCATTGGCGTCTGTGTTGTTCCGGTAAACAGCCCTACGGGCCTAGAAGAGGCTCTTCAACTTGCCGACCGGGCGCTGTACGAGGCAAAAGATGCCGGGCGAAATACTGTTATTCTAAAAGAATGCGATAATGCTTAACCGGTTTCCCGAATCTTTCACCTGGGTCGCCCTTAAATTTCGGGGCAGCCCAGCTAAAAGGCCTTAACTTCGAGGCAGCCGACTCATCCACTCGATGGCCAATTGACGCAGCTCTTGGGAGGAGTTGCAGTGAAGCTTAACCTTAATATGCTCCTTGTGCGTATCGATTGTCTTTGTGCTTAAATTTAATTTTGCTGCAATTTCTACCGTACCCAAGCCCTTGCCAATAAACGAAAATATTTGCAATTGCCGGTCGGAGAGCTTGGAAACAGAGGCCAGCCAATCGGTGCCATCTTTTAGCGACTTCTCGCCAATTGCATTTTCGAAAATTCGTGTGCGCTCGGATTCGGAGAGCCAAGTTTTTCCTGCCATCACCGTCTTAATAGCATCGACAACCTTATCGCCCGCCTCCGCCTTCATAATATAGCCATGGGCCCCCGCCCGCAAAACCCGCTCTGCATAATATCTTTCCTCGTGCATCGAAAGAACTAACATATGCAAACCAGAATTTTCTGCCCTCATAGATTTTATAAGCATAAGGCCGTCCTCGTCCCCTAAATTAAGGTCGATAATAGCCAGATCTGGTTTTTTTTCGCGCAAAAGCTCCAGGGCCTCGGCCGAATTAGTGGCCTCGCCAATAACCACAAAATGGGAATTAGACTCTATTAAATGTCGAAGCCCCTTACTAAAAAGGGGATGATCCTCGACAAGCAAAATCTTTGTTTGAACCATATAGGACCTCCTCTTCTAAAATTGAATGCAGCAAAACTTTCTTCTATATGACAAAGTATACCATACATTACAAAATTTTTCGCTCAATTTTAATTTTTTATGTTAATATCTATATGATGAATATTGCCCTGTATCTTAACAACCTCGACGAGGATTATCAAATTGCCATCTATAAGGGTATTAGAGATGCTGCTAAAAAACGCAATATCAATGTACTCTGCCTCCAGGAAAGTTTTATTAAAAAACCAAAAACGGACGAATTAGCTGTTTTGCCTTCGCACAAATTAATAAAAAGTGATGGCATTATAATGCTATCTTCGGTCCTGTTAAACCAGGTGAGCACCACAGGGCTTCATCAATTTTCCCAATCTTTTAAGAACATCCCCTGTATTTCTTTGGGGCATCAAATTGATGGTATTCCATCGATACTTATTAAAAGTCGCAATAGCTTAAAGGCCCTCATGCGGCATCTGGTCTTTGACCACGGCTACCGAAATTTTTTATACGTCGGCGGTCCCAAGGGGCATTTGGCCAACGATATCCGCGAGCATATTTTTCGCAATTATTTACAGTGGCAGATAAAGAACGGCCTTGTTATCAGTTATAAGATAATAAATGGCGATATCAACGAGGCAACGGCAATTAGAATGCTTACAAAATACATTGCCAACAACCCAGAGGATCCACCAGATGTCATTGTCGCGGCAAACGACAATATGGCCATTGGCTGCCTTAAAACCATCCAAGGGCAAAGCGAACATCTTTGGCAAAACTGTGCAATTACTGGTTTCGACGATATACCTCGGGCAAAATATGTTCTCCCCGCTCTTACGACAATTCGCCAACCCCTATACGAAATGGGACTTTTGGCCATGGAAAAAATGTACCAACTGGCAATAGGCAATGATGTTGCCGCATTGGACTGTATCGACTCGACACCAATTTACCGTGCCTCCTGTGGTTGCACTGCCAATGTATCCAAGATTGACGAAGCCACAGAATTTGCCGAATCTTCCCATGCATTTATGTTTAACAGATACATTCAGTCCGACAATCAATTGCGCAGTGTAAGTGTTTTTGGCCAGCGGCTTATGCGCATCGAAAATTTGGAAAATCTTGTATTGGCGCTTCGAGATTTTTTAAGCGATTTAGAGGTAAAAAGATATCACCTGCTCCTATATCCGGAAGACTGCATTTCTGTTCCCAACGAGGCCTATTTGGTCTTCCAAAAAGAAGGGGCACTTGAACAGCGAAACACCCAACAGGACAAATTGATTCAAAGCGCTACCTGCATTGAAAACATCAATAAAAATGTTAGCTCCCCCTCTACTCTTTGCCTCTTTCCCCTGGATTCCGGCGAAGAGCATTTAGGCATTGTGCTCTACGATGTCGACGACCAGATACTGCCACATATGTGCTCAAGTGCCATGCTCATTGCCCATGCAATTAAGCGCATGCGCCTTTTAGAAAAAGAGAAAGAGCGTTCGCGGCAGTTGGAGCATAAAATTCTTATGCGCACGATGGATTTAGAGGAGGCAAATAAAAAACTCCAGCGCGAGGTAATTAGACGCAAGGAGGTAGAGGCAGAGGTCTTAAAAATTAGTGAGCTAGAGCGCCAACGTTTTAGTCTGGACCTGCACGACGATATTTGCCAACGATTAGCGGGTATTTCCATGTTCTGTAAGGGCCTTTCTCCCACTCAGCTACATAAAGATTTATCCACAATGATAGACGAAACCCTACAGCGAACCCGTGAATATGCGCACGATTCTTTTCCCATAGAACTGGATAGCCTTGGCTTAAAAAACGCCCTTAAAAACCTCTGCGACAACCTGGCTACGACCAATAATATTGTGGTCAATTTTGAGTGGGCGGCTTCCAAAAAATCGCCACTGACCAAGGTTCAAGATATCAATGTCTATCGCATTATTCAGGAGGCGGTACAAAACATTCAAAAACATTCCAAGGCTCAGGAGGTGTTTTTAAAGGTGCGGGAAGAACCGGGGGAGTTTATCCTAGAAATAGAAGATAACGGCATAGGTAGCCGGGAATTAGAAAAAAACAATTCGCTCACCGATGAGCCGGCTGTCTTTAATCGTGGACGGCGTGGCAGCGGTTTAGGGCTACGCTCGATGCAATACCGAGCGCATCAAATAAATGCCTTTCTGGCCATTCATTCGGTTCCCACCAAAGGCACCATGATTGTTCTGAATGTGCCCTTGGAAAGCCAGTCTTAATGCTGTTTTACCGCTGGCGCATGGCCAACAGGACGAGGCCCTCCAGCGACAGGCGGGGGCGCCAGACCCAAAAATCTTCGCCCAAGTCCACCGGCGCTCTCTCTGTTTTTGCGGTGCCAATAACTTTCGCTCGCGAGCCCAATTCGTCGCTCATAATATTGCAGAGCTCGCGTATAAGCCCACGGTAACCATAAATAAGCCCCGCCGAAACCGACTCGTTCGTGTTCCGCCCCAGCGCGCAACGCGGCTCTTCCAGCCGCACCTGGGGAATTTTAGCCCCCCCACTGCGCAGGGCATCCACCGCCAGCTCCATGCCAGGGGCAATGGCCACGCCCACTAAATCGGTATTTATATCGATGGCGGTTATACTTACCGCCGTCCCAAAATCTACAACCAAAAGCGGGGGGGCAAAGTATTCAAGGGCTGCCACGGCGTTGCAAACGAGATCGCTGCCCACCTCTGCGGGGTTTTCGGTGCGAATCCTAATTCCGGTGCGAATACCCGGCCCCACAAGTAAGGGTTGCTCCCCCTCGGGCAAAAACTGGCGGAGACAGGCGATAAGCCTAGGGGTAAGGGCAGGCACTACACTGGATAAAATGACCTTTTCAAAACTTAGCGCCGGAATTGAACGGGCGATAATCATTTGGGAAATAAGAAAATGCCATTCATCGGAGCTTCGATTTTGCATTGCCAGAGAAAACTGACAGAGCCAACGGTCCTTTGCATACAGGCCCACCGTTACCGCATTGTTTCGCGCATCTACCGCCAATATCACTTAATCCTCCTGTTCCCCATCCTCAACGAAATGGTACTTAAGCCGGGAGCCAGCGAGCCCCTTGCTAAGGCCTTTCCAAGCCCCCAAAAATGCAAGGGTAAAAACTAAGGCAGCAATGCCTTCGGGCAGGGCATTGGCAAGAATAAGGGCACCCACCGCGCGCACATCGGGCATAAGGGCCGCAACCTGCTCACGGGCAAAGGCGAAGAGCGCAAAAAGCACCAGGGCGGTATTGGTGAGTGTACCCAGGATTGCCGCCGCCGAGGCACCGGCAAACTCAAGCCCAACGTGCTTCTTTTTTTTCGCAATTAAAGCAAACACAAGACCCGCCACCGGTCCAATAAAAAGGCGGGGTAAAACCGAAATAAGCGGATTCGTAAAAAGCGGATCCAGCGGTCCAGTTGGGGAGAGCATCGCCTGCAAAAGACTTTGCGTGCCAAACATAAAACCCACAATAAGCCCGACAATGGGCCCCTCGAGAACCGCCGCCAGAATTACCGGCACATGTAAAATGGTAATTGCTGCACCGGCAAACCAGGGGATAAATCCTGTGCGCGTAAAGCCCAGAACGATTACCAGGGCACTGAGCGCACTAGTAACAACAATTTTTCGAATTGGTAGGATTGCCATATAGCTTCCCTCCTCTATGGGTGCAGCTTCGCCTGCACCTGCGTGTATATGCCCCTCGGTGCTAGCCACCGTAAAGGCCCAGGCCCAACGAACCTTTAATTTTTTATTTGAGCCATGCGCTGCTCCATGGCAATGGCCATGCGTTCGGCCCGTTCCATACAGCGAATAAGCAGGGGCAGAACCAAGCTGAGCGCACTGCGAATGCGCCGTATTGGCCCCTCTTGCCCCTTGTAGCCCAAACCGCGCGAGTACTGGGCAATGAATATTTTACGCGACTCCTCCATCAACAGGGGAATAAATCTTAGGGTGATAGCCAGACCCAATTCAAGGCTAAGGCCAAGGCCCTTCCAGTGGCGCAGGGGCCGTATAATTATTTTTAGCAGATGATTAAATTCCCGCTCGCTGGTTACGGCAATGGCCAGCGAAAATATGGCCATAAAGGCAACAAGACGGGAGACAAGCAGGGCAATATTTAAAAGCCTTGCAAGGGTGATAATCAGCGGCCCCAGACGATATAGGCTCTCTTGTGCATTCACTGAGCGGGGCCATAAAAGCTGGAAGAGCACCAAAATGCCAATAAGGGGCAGGGCCGGCCCAATGTTTCGCAAGAGCTCAATAGGCCGGATGCGTGCCAAGGGCCAGGACAAAAGCAAGACCCCTGCCAGCACGGCCAAGCTGGCAGTAAGCTTAAACGACAGAAGCAGGCAAAGGATGAGCGACATAAATATAAGGCTACGGGGAAACACCGACATTTTTTGTAAAATTGATGGTCTGGCCAAATAGCTGCCGTAACTGTTTGTAAAAAAGGCTGTCAATTCGCCACTGCCCCGCCGCCTGTGGCGTTTAGGAAGGGGCTGGCAGTCTTCTTTTTGTGGAGTCGGCACAGCCGGGAATACCGGCGCCTTGGTGGAGCTAGGGGCAGACTGCCCACTTGGCTCAATGGCCATTTGTATAATTTCGGCCAGCTCTTGGGCATTTAGGGGCCAGGGAAGAGATGAGGCTGCGGGGAGGAGCTTTTTTAACGCAGCCATGCAGGCAGTGGCCCAGGGGCGTTCCAGTTCCCAAGAGGCCTGCCAACCGGCACCAAAGAGCTCGCGTGTAGAACCGCTGGCCACTAGTTTGCCCTCTTTAAACACCGCCATATTTTGGCAAAGAGCCGCCTCTTCCATGCTATGGGTGCAGAGCATAAGCGTCTTGCCCGCCTGCATCTGGGCCCGAATTAAAGAGCGTATTTTCTGTATCGATTCGCCATCGAGGGCGGCTGAGGGTTCATCTAAAATAAGGAAGTCGCCTTCCAAGACCAACACCGAAGCCAGGGCCACCTTTCGTTTTTCGCCCCCCGAAAGGCTTACAATTGCACGGTTCCAAAATGCAGCTGGTCCAAGGCCGACGGCCGAAAGGCTTTTGGCAACGCGGCTGCTAAGTTCTTCGGCTGTTAAGGCAGATTTTTTTCCTGCTCGCATTAAGCCGGCAGCCACATCGTCGGCGACAAAGCGCTCATACAGGGCGGTTTCGGCATCCTGTATGGCCAAATTGCAGCGCCGGCGCAGTGCGTTTGTATCTACCCGCCGGTCTCGGGGGTTTTTTCCCCAAATCTGGGCACAGCCCCCGCTGGCCAGCAATATTGCATTTGCATGATACAAAAGAGTGGACTTGCCCGAGCCACTTGGCCCTACCACGGCCAAGGCTGAGCCTGCCGGCACGGACAAATTCACCTTATCAAGGGCCAAAAAGGCCTCTGCCGTCTTTTGCCCATATTCATGGCTCAAATTGATGGCTCTAAAGGCGTCCCGGTCCGAGCCCGCCTTACCGGCCCCCTCACCGCTTGCCTGCAAGCCCGCCTTACCGGCCCCCTTACCGTCTGCCTCGAGTGCGCCCTGTGGGGGCGCAGGCACATAGGCCGACAAAAGCAGGGACAGCTCTCGGGCAAAACCCAGGGGGTCCAACGACGAAAAACACAGGCCAGGAAAATAGGCCTGCAGAGCCTGCTCGACCTGTAGAGCCTCGCTGTAAACCGGACCAAAGCGACCAGAACGCAGAGCCTGCAAAAAATTTGCTCGACTGCCATCGAAGACAATCCGCCCCTCTTCCAAATAGACAATGCGCTGCGCACGCAGAGCCTCGTCTAAACTATGGCTCACATGGATAAGCGTTTTTTTCTCCTCGCAATGTAAGCGATCGAAGAGCTCTAACATTAGGCTGCGTGTTGCAGGATTTAGCATGGACAGGGGCTCATCTAAAAGCAAAAAAGGTCTATCTAGGGCCAGAGCCCCCGCAATAGCAAGACGTTGGCGCTCCCCTCCAGAGAGCTTAGCAACCGAACGACTAGCCAGAGCGGTCAAACCGCAAAAATCCAGCCAATAATTGGCCCGCTTTTTAGCCTCCTTTAGAGCAAGTCCCTGATGCAGGGGACCAAAAAGACAGTCTTCCTCCACCGTAGAAGCCACAATTTGGTCGTCTGGATTTTGAAAAACCAAGGCCGCAAGGGCAGCGAGTTCGCCCTTGCCCAAGGCCTTAATATCCGATTCCCCGGTGTATAAAATCTCCCCTTTGCTGGGCTCAAGCAGGCCAGCTAAAAGGCGCAACAAGCTGGATTTACCACTGCCATTGGCCCCTAAAAGCGCAATATATTCGCCCTCGCCAATGCTAAGATTGATATTGCTCAGTGCAGCATGGTCGCTACAATGGCGTTCGCGCCCCAAATTGCCAGTGGCATAGGAGAAGCAGAGATTTTTAATCTGTATCGTGTTCGTATTTAATTTCTTCATAACAATGGTACCGTTCTTACGCAAAGATACAGTCCTTATCCGCACTATAATAAAAAAGAATTTTTTTGACAAGAGCTTGACGGTACGCAAGGCCCTGGCCTAGCATTGGCAGATGAAATTCTTACATTTTGCCGACCTCCACCTAGGCAGAAGCCTGCACCAGCACTCGCTGTACGAGGACCAACAATTTTTAACACAGCAGATCTGCAAACTGGCCCAGAGCGATACCTGGGCCGGCATTCTTTTTGCAGGCGATATTTACGACCGCTCCCTGCCCGGCCGCGAGGCCGTAAACCTATTGGACGAGCTCTTGGCCAATCTGCACAACACGGTCCCTGGCCTGCCCATCTTTCTTATTCCCGGCAACCACGACAGCCCCACCCGCCTGGCCTATGGACAGGGCATTTTTTCTAAACTGGGCATCCACATTGTCAGCGAAGCCGAAAAAGCCTTTGAGCCAATTATAATAGAACAAAACGATAAAAAATGCGCAGTTTTTTTGCTTCCCTTTTTAAGCCCCGGCTCGCTGAGCCGCAAAAACGAAGAGGGCCTCCTTGAACCCCTTAGGGCCCAAAGCGAATTACACCTCGAAGCCAGCGCACGCCTAGAAAAGGCCCGTAAAAAAGCAGAGAAGGCGGGTGCCGAATACAGCATACTGCTTGCCCACCTCTTTGCCGGCGGGGGCACCTCTTCCCAGAGCGAACGCATCTTCCTTGGCACCGCCGAACTAGTGAACATGGGCCTGTATAAAGGCTTTAGCTATGTAGCCCTAGGCCACCTACACCGCCGCCAACGGGCCGGCGAAAACGGCTGGTATGCGGGCAGCCCCCTGGCCTGGGCCTTCGACGAGGCGGGCAAAGAAAAAGGGGGCCTTTCGGTAGAGCTCTGTGCCGAAGGCAACAGGATCGAACCCATAGATATTTCGCCCCTACACCCCTTAAGCAAATTAAAGGGCAGCATGGACGATTTTTTAATTGATGGCAAAGGCAGCGAATGCCAAAACCACTATGTGGAAATAGAACTGGACGGTAGCGAGCTGGTAGAAAATCCGCTGGCCCTTTTGCGCAACACCTTCCCCCTTTTGCTCTCTGTCCGCCAGGAACAGGCCCTAAAGGTCTTCGATATGGAGCAGGATAGGCATCTTCGCCAAGAGGCCGGCCAATTGACAGAAGACCTAAACAGGGCCTTTGATCTTTTTTTGCAGACACAGTATGGCGAAGAGCATCAGCGAGAAGAAGAACAAATCCTCTTTGCCGAATATGCCCAAAGGGCCAGCGAAGGAGAAGAAGAGTGAAACCCCTACGGCTCGAACTGGCCCATATCGGCCCCTTTAACCGCCCCATCAGCATCGACTTTACCCAACTCGACGACATCTTCTTAATCCATGGCAAAACCGGCTCGGGCAAAACAAGCATCTTCGATGCCATATGCTACGCCCTGTATGGCAGCCTGCCCGGAACACGAAAAAGCCAGATTAAAAACCTAAAGTCCGACTTCTCGCCCCCCGAGGCCCGCCCAATGGTCATGCTGGATTTTTCTCTGGGGAATAAGCAGTACCGCGTAGAGCGAGTTCCCGGCCACGAAAGGCCCAGCAAGCGTGGCGCCGGTACAACCTGGAACGAAGACGAGGCAATTTTATTTGAAGAGCTCCAAGGACAGCGCATAGGCCTTGCCGGTAAAAAAAGCGAGGTCGATGCCATGCTACAACAGCTCATCGGCCTGAGCGTCGAAGAGTTTTCGAAGGTCGTTCTGCTCCCCCAAGGGGAGTTCTCTGAATTTTTGCGACAAAGCTCCACCGATCGCCTTAAGGTTTTACAAAAGCTCTTTCCCCTGGAACAGGCAGCGCGCATAAAAGACCTAGCCAACGAGCGGGCCGGCCAACTTATTGGCGAGCTCAGCGAAGTGGAGCGCCGCCTAGACGACCTACAGGGCCCGGATAACAGCGTACAGGGAATGCAGGCCTCGCAGGCAGAGGGAGAAAAACAGCTCCAAAAAATGACCGACAGTTTAAAGGCTTTAAAAGAAAAGCTTTCTACAGACGAAAACCTGCTCAACGAACATCGGGAAAAAATAAAAAAGCGAGACCTCGCCCAAGAGGCCCTGCTTCTGGGCCAGAAAAACCTAGAACAAGAGAGAGAAAAAAAGCCCGAAATTGATGCCCTGCACAGCGCCCTGCAAACCGGGCGGCGAGCACAGCCGCTTTTGCATGTACAGGAAAAACAGCAGACAGCCCAGGAGAGCCTAGACCTGGCCCATGCCCAACTTGCCAGCTCCAACGCAGAACTAAATTTGGCACAGGCCCAATTACAGGAAGCCGAACTTGCCGCCACCAAAAAAGAAGCCCTGCAATCCGAGCTAGGCAGCTATCAGCGCCGCGAAGGCGAACTAGAAAGCCTCTTAAAGGAAGAGGCGGCCCAAGGCAATAAGTTGGCCGAATTTGCCAAAGCAAAACACAGACTAGAAGAACTGCAGGAAAAATTATCAAGGCTCAGCCTTAGCGAGGAAGCCTATCAAAATGAGTTGCAAGGCCTTCGGGGCTCACAGGAAGAATACGATACCACCCGCCGGACCTTAGAACAGGAGCGACAAAATCGTGATACGCTGGATGAAATCTTGCGGTGGCTCGAGGTATATATTCCAAAAGTAGAAGAGTTAAAAGAATGTAAACAGCGGGGCACTGCCTACAAAAAAGAAGCAGAGCAAAAAGAGTCTATTGCGACAACAAAGAACCAAGAGTACCAACTACTGCGCGAACAGGTCGAAGCCCAAAGAAAACAGGAGCTTACCGCCGAGCTCGCCGCCCAGCTCGAAAAGGGCCAGGCCTGCCCTGTCTGTGGGTCTTGCCAGCACCCCCTGCCCGCCTCGACCATCGACCGCGGCGCACCGGTCTACCAGGAAGATCTGCGCATGCTCGAAGAGGCAGTGCAAAATGCAAACAGCGAATTGAGTACCGCTACGGCAAAATTACAGGCCACCCGCGAGGAGTACCGGCGAATCGAGACAGCCAAAGACCGCCAATTGGCACTTGCCCCCGACATAGAAGTCGACCTCCAAGCCATCAATTTAAAGGAATATCAAAAACAACTCCGCGAAGAAAAGGCCCAAACGATTCAAAAATTAAATGATGCCGTCGATGCCGAAAAAAATGCCAGGAGCAATAGCAAGCGCTACAATGAGCTTTTAAACAGTATCAATAATTGCACCAGCGAGCGTCAGCAACTTCTGGCCGAACAGCTGCCACTTTCCAATCTCTACACCGAGCTCAAGGCCGAGCTTTCGGCCCTGCATACGAAAAAGAATGCGCTTCTGGCCCGCTTTGCAGAAGAGCAATGGGATATTCAAATTGATGCCTCCACCGCGAGCGAAGAACTCTTGCAGCTGCTCAGGCAGCGCAGGCAGCTTGTCGAAAAAAACCTGGCAAATATAGACAGCGCCCTTGTAAGCGCAAAAGAAAACATGGCCGCAGAACGCCAAAACAACCAATCCAGAAGCGAACAGCTAAAGAGCGCGCAAAAGGCCCTGCAAGAGGCACAGACAGCCTTTGCCGATGGGCTGCAAACTGCCGGCTTTAAAGACATGGCCGAGCTGGAAACAGCCTTAGAAGTTCTGCACAAAGAACAGGAAATTGAAGAGCAGATTAATGAACACCAGCGGACCCTGGCAGGTTTGAGCAGCTTGGTTAGCGAACGCCAACAGGCCTGCGAGCTCGCCGAACAGGAGCTTGCCCAACTTCTGGCAAAAAACGAAATACTGCACGACCGCGAAAAAGCGGAACAGACCAGCCTGGCCTTAAAGAGCGAAATTCAAGAGACCGAAAATGCACGTGAACAGCTGCGCGACCGCCTTAAAGCAGTAGAGCAACATTTACATGAAATTCAACAGACGCAAAAGCGGCGTGCCGAACTTTCCCAGGCGGCAAAGACCCACGAGATGCTAAAAAGAGACCTCACCGGAAAAAACCCCAACAAGCGGGCCTTCGAGGCCTGGCTTTTAAGCATATATTTGGCAGAAATTACCGCCTGCGCCACAAAGCGCCTTGAACGCATGAGCGATGGGCGCTATCGCCTTGTGCTGGATAACACCCAAGGCGGACGCGGACTCGGGGGCCTAGACCTGGCGGTCTGGGATGCCTTTACCGGCAAGCAGCGCCCCTGCGCCACCCTTTCGGGGGGCGAGAGCTTTATGGCCTCCATCAGCCTTGCCCTGGGCCTGGCAGATTCAATACAGAACCGAAGTGGCGGCATTCGCCTAGATGCCCTGTTTATCGACGAGGGCTTTGGCAGCCTGGACGAGGAAAGCCTGGACATGGCCCTAAACATTCTCGATGAAATTCGAGACCACCGCATGGTTGGCCTTATTTCCCATGTAAGCGAAATGCACAGCCGCTTTCCCTCGCGCATTAAGGTGGAAAAGACCTCGGCCGGTTCAAAAATAAAAATGATACTGCCATAGTCAGTTGCCTAGACGGGGATTATCAAGTAGTATTATTTGATATTTTGCCCTTAGGGCCATCAATTTATTTTGGAGAATTCGTATGAAACGTTTACTGCCTTTATTATTTGCAGCAATTGCAATCACCCTCTCCTGCCAAGGCAAGCAGACAGGGGACAACTCGTTAAAAAAAATTAATGATAAAAAGGTCTTTGTCATGGGCCTGGACGACTCCTTCCCGCCCATGGGCTACCGCGACGAGAACAACGAAATTGTGGGCTACGACGTGGACCTGGCCCGTGAGGTCTGTGTGCGCAACAACTGGACACTCAAACTCCAGCCCATCGACTGGAACGCCAAAGAGCAGGAACTGAGCACCGGTAATATAGACTGCATCTGGAATGGCTTTACCATTACAGAGGAGCGAAGCAGGCAGGTAAACTTTTCCGAGCCCTACCTGACCAACGCCCAAGTGGTAGTCGTGCGCGAAGATTCGCCGGCCCAGAATCTAGCGGACTTCAGTGGCAAGCTCATTGGTTTGCAGGCGGGTTCTTCGGCCGCCGATGCCGTCGATGGCAATGCTGAGTTTAAGGCCAGCTTAAAAAACATTGTCGAGTTTAAAGACAACTTGTTGGCACTTATGGACCTAGAAATTGGCGGTGTCGATGGAGTTGCCATGGACCTCCTTGTGGCCAACGACAATATTCGCCGGGCTGGCAAGGCCTTCCGTATTATTGGCGAGAGCCTGGCCCCAGAGAACTATGGCATAGGCTTTAGGCTTGGCGATCAGGCCCTGCGCGACAAGGTGCAAGAGACCTTGCTGGCAATGGCCAAAGACGGCAGCGTGGCGAGCATTGCCGACAGATGGTTTGGCGCCGATATTTCCACAATAGGAAAATAATTAAAATCTGTGTCCGCACTCCTATTCCAGCTGGGTAAGGGCTCCCTTACCTCGCTGGCAATTTTTTTCCTAACCCTGCTCTTCTCACTTCCCCTGGCCCTGCCCCTTGCACTGGCCCGCATGTCTAAACTGGCAATACTTTCTAAGCCCACAAATGCCTTTTTGCTTATCATGCGAGGTACGCCACTTATTTTACAGCTTATTTTTGTCTATTTTGCCCCCGCCTGGCTTTTTAAATGGCGCATCGATCGCTTTGTGGCGGTTATTATTGCCTTTAGTTTAAACTATGCCGCCTACTTTGCCGAAATCTACCGAGGTGGTATTGCGGCCATTCCCCGTGGACAGTGGGAGGCTGCAAAGGTCCTAGGCTTTACCAAGGGGCAAACCTTTTTTCGCATTATTTTGCCCCAGGTTGTACGGCATATTTTGCCGGCCAGCGGCAACGAGGTAATAACCCTGGTAAAGGACACCGCTCTTGCCCAGACCATTGCCGTCTCCGAACTCTTCAGGGTTGCTCAAAATGCTGCCGCCCGCCAATTTTCGACAAGCCCCATATTTATGGCCGGGCTTTTTTATTTTTGTATGAACTGGGTGGTGGCGAAGATCTTTGCCATAGCCGAAAAAAAACTGAGCTATTACCACTAATGGGGCATTTCTATGATCTTAATCCAGGCAAATAATTTAAAAAAATCCTTCGGCCATTTAGAAATTCTAAAGGGCATTAGCTTTTCTGTTAAGCGTGGCCAGGCCCTGGCTATTATTGGCCCCTCTGGTTCTGGCAAAAGCACCCTTTTGCGATGCATTAATCATTTGGAAACCTTAGACGATGGCAGCATTCAAGTGGGCGAAGACTGGATGATACAAAATGGGGAGTATGCGCCCAAAGAAATTCTGCGCGCCATCTGTCTTCGCATTGGTCTTGTGTTTCAAAACTTTAACCTCTTCCCCCATCTTTCAGTTATAGACAACATTGCCCTAGCACAGGTCCAGGTTCTGGGGCGGGATAAACAGGCGGCTATAAAAAAATCGGAATTGCTTCTGCACAAATTGGGCCTAAGCGATAAACGCAACGCCTACCCCTGCGAGCTCTCCGGCGGTCAGCAACAGCGGGTATCCATTGCCCGGGCCCTTGCGCTGGATCCCGAGGTCCTGTTCTTCGACGAGCCCACCAGCGCCCTGGACCCCGAGCTCACTGGCGAGGTGCTTAAGGTCCTGCGCGCCCTTGCCAGCGAAAAAATGACCATGGTCATTGTGACCCACGAAATGAGCTTTGCCCGCGATGTTGCCGATAGAATTATCTTTATGGATGGCGGGCACATTGTCGAGCAGGGGCCAGCCAAAGAGGTAATCGACCATCCCCGCGAAGAGCGCACCAAGGCCTTCCTGGCCAATATTAGCTCCTAGCCCCTAGCGGTGCCCCGAAGCCT
>CAZBJJ010000025.1:0-711 GCA_964492245.1 uncultured Spirochaetales bacterium
GAAAACCATAATAACGGGCAAAATCTGCCAAAAGCCGGGGGTCAAAAGTTGAAACCATGGAAAAGCCCCTCCAATTTATTTTATTACAACATTATAATTTACTTCTAGTGCACCGAATCGTTGATGAGAAATATCTCGGTTTCCTCCTCGAGTATCCGGGAAATTTTCCCCGACTCATGGGTAACCTTTGTAACCGCCTCCATCTCTCCAGACATTTCAATAAAGACCTCGGTTATCTCGCCTACCTTCCCTGCAGTTGCGCCGGCTATCCGTTCGACATCACGGATCGAAGCCTTGTTTTCACTTGATGCCACGCGCATGGCACCGGTTGCATGCGTGACCTGCCCGGATATCCCGTTAAGACACGAAAGCGATTCGTGCATCTGTGTGCCACCCGAGTGGAGTTCCGCCATACTATCTGCAATTTCGTCGAAGGAATCGGTGGTTTCTAGAACTTCGGCGTCTATGCGGGTGAATACCATTTGGGTGGTTGCCCCTGCGGAAACGGCGTCTTGAATATTGGCCGTTATCGTATTCATGATATTGTTTATAACGGTGGAGTTGCTAGACGTTGCCTCTGCGAGTTTTTTAATTTCATTCGCGACCACGGCAAAGCCTCGCCCTTCCGCGCCCGCATGTGCCGCCTCGATAGCGGCATTCATGGCAAGAAGATTAGTACGCTCAGCAATTTCCTGGATTATATCCGCCGCT
>CAZBJJ010000025.1:721-24121 GCA_964492245.1 uncultured Spirochaetales bacterium
TTCCGAGAGATTCTCATGAATTTTTGTTATTTCTCGATTGGTATTCTCGAATTTCTGGGCACCTTCCCGAGCAACCTGTACCAGGCCCGTAAGAGAGGATTTCTTCCGCTGGGTAATTTCCTTCACACTCGCGACAGAGGCGATCATCTCCGTAATGGACGAACTGATATCATCTATCATCGAAATCTGCTCTTGCTGTACCCGGTCAAGCAGGGCCAAATGTTCTTCTACCGTGCCCACTTGTGTGCTCGTAGTTTTAATCGTTCCGCCCAGCTCGAGCATCTCCTCTGCAATTGACTGTATTATCGTATTTGCACGAGCAGTCGACTGCGAAACCTTGCTCACACTGGAAACGAGGATTTCCTTGAGATCGAGGTTCGTCTTACTTGTCTCTTTGATCTTCTTCAGCGACAGGCTCAGTTTGTCGGTAAAATCGTTTACGTTTTTGCTAAGGCGGCCCATCTCGTCACTGCTAGATACGTTAATCCTGTCCGCTAAATTTCCCTCTTTCATGGCTGATATGCCCGCATCAATCTTTTTGATTCTTTTTGCGATCATGTTCGCAATAAAAAGGGCTATCAACAACGGAACAGTAAAGACGAGCACAAGAACGATTACAAGGAAATTTTGAGCCTGTTTTTGATATTTATCGGATTCTGACACAATGATCTCGTACTGTTTATCAATGTGAATGAGGGTACTGTTCATGTTCTCGTTGAGAGTTGAGATGGTCGACACGAGAAAAGCCACCTCCTGCCGCAATTCCCTAAAGACATCGTCGTCAGAGGTACTCTGAACGAGCTCAAAGATAATAAAATTTTCGCCAATACCGGTGGCTTTCGAAGTGGCTTTCTTGACCCTGTCGATTCTCGATTCCAAGGTACTTTGGCTCATTTTTAGCCGCTCAGTGAGCTCAGAAATAGTTTTAATTGATTGGGCAACAGAGTCGTTGATGACTGGAAGGGCAGTAAGGCTTTTAAGGCAGTTTATTTGAGTATTGAGTTCGGTTTGTTTTTTCATTGTGAGTATAACCTGGTTCTGAAATGGCTCGGTGTCCAGCCTATTTACCTGTGCAATGTAATCGATAAAACTAAAACTCAACTCGCTAAGAAAGGCCTGTTCTGCTGCAATTTTACGAGCTGGTTGTGTAAGAAAATTACTAAGAAATAGGGAAGATGCTCCAGCAAACGAGGTTAAAAGAACTAGCAATATCAACTTTGCGCGGGTTGACATATAGCCTCCATTGGTTGTGTTACAAATGCTACGTTATAAAAGAGATATTGTTCAAAACAACTCACTCACAATGATAGAGTTCACTATATAAATTGTCAAGTTTGGTAGTACACCGAACCTTGCACCTGGGTCGCCCAGGCTAATTCTCCAATCCTACTCGGGCATATCGTAGCCCATCTGGCCATTGGAGACATTCTGCGTAAAACATTTAACTATGCGGCGATGGTTTGCCTTTTCTTATTTGTATCAATTTACTATATTATCCCTATGCGCACATTTGAAGTCGTCGCCCCATACGGGCCAGCCGGCGACCAGGGCCAGGCAATTGCCCTATTGGCCAAGGGCATCGAGGCTGGCGACCGCTACCAGACGCTAAAAGGGGTTACCGGCTCGGGCAAGACCTTTACCATGGCCAAAATAATCGAAGCAGTTCAACGCCCTACCCTTGTTATTAGCCACAACAAGACCCTTTCGGCCCAGCTCTACCGCGAATTTAAAAGCTTTTTCCCTCACAATGCCGTCGAGTATTTTGTCTCCTATTACGACTACTATCAACCAGAGGCCTACGTTGCCGCCCGCGACCTATATATAGAAAAAGATGCATCGATAAACGACGAAATTGAGCGTATGCGTCTTTCGGCCACCCGCTCGCTTATGGAGCGCGAAGACGTTATTATCGTGGCCACTGTCTCCTGCATTTATGGATTGGCCACCCCCGAAGTCTACCGCGAAATGACCGCCACCCTTGCACGCGGCGAACGGGTCGACAGCGAAGAGGTTATGCGTCGCTTTATCGAATTGCAGTACGAGCGCAACGACCCCATTTTAGAGCGCGGACGCTTTCGTCGCCGGGGAGATATTTTAGAAATATGGCCCGCCTATATGGAAGAGGCCTATCGCATTGAGCTGGACTGGGACGAGGTTGTACGCATTAGGCGATTTAACCCCATAAGCGGCGAAATGCTCGAAGAGCTCGACCGCGCCCTTATTTATCCGGCAAAGCAATTCGTTATGCCCCAATATATGATCGACCGCGCCCTCGATCAAATCCGCAACGAATTGGCCGAGCGCTACGAATTTTTACAGGCGCAGGGCAAATTGATGGAAGCCGAACGCATAAAAACCCGCGTGGAGTACGACTTAGAAATGCTCAACGAAATGGGCTACTGCCCCGGAATCGAAAACTACTCCGCCCCATTGGGCGGGCGGGCACCGGGTTCCTCGCCCGATACGCTTATCGATTATTTTCCCCACAATTTTATCACCTTTATCGACGAAAGCCATGTAACAGTGCCCCAAATTGGCGCCATGTACGCCGGCGACCGCTCGCGCAAACAAAACCTTGTCGACTATGGCTTTCGCCTGCCCTGCGCCCTGGACAACCGCCCGCTTAAATACGAAGAATTCGATAAGCGCATGCGCCAAACCATCTATGTTTCGGCCACGCCCAGCAAGGTCGAGGCAGAAAACTCGGTGCGCACTGTAGAGCAGCTTATTCGGCCCACCGGTCTTTTAGATCCAATAATCGAAGTCCGCTCTAGCGAGGGCCAGATGCAGGATATCTACACCGAATTGCGCAAACGCATTGCCCTTGGCGAACGGGCCCTAATTCTTACCCTTACCAAAAAAATGGCCGAAGACCTAACCGATTACCTTACGGGGCTGGGCCTTAAGGTGCGCTATATCCACAGCGAGGTCGAGACAATTGAGCGGGTAGAAATTCTTACCGCACTGCGAGCGGGCACCTTCGATGTGCTGGTGGGTATAAATCTTTTGCGCGAAGGTATCGACCTGCCCGAGGTTTCGTTTATTGCTATTTTAGATGCCGATAAAATTGGCTTTTTGCGCTCGGTTACCAGCCTTGTTCAAATTATTGGGCGGGCCGCCCGCAATGCCGCCGGCATGGTGGTTATGTATGCCGATCGCCGCAGCCAGGCCATGGAAACCGCCATCGAAGAGACCGAACGCAGGCGCCGCATTCAAATGGCCTACAACGAGAAACATGGCATTACCCCCACCACTATTAAAAAGGCCATTGGCGACATTCTGCAGCGCCACCAGGAAGAGGCCAAGACCTCGGCCCTGGCTGGCGTAGAAATACTTAAAAAAGCACACAATATTCTGGTGCCCAAAGAGCGCGCTAAACTTATTCGCGCCCTAGAGGCCCAGATGCTCGAACACGCCAAAAACCTCGAATTCGAAGAGGCGGCCGCCCTGCGCGATGAAATTTCCCACATTAAAGAGCTTGGCAGCTAGAGCCGAAAAAGAGGCGTTTTCATCCCCATCATTTTTATCGCGATATTTTTGTGGTATATTACATTTTTATCGCGTTATTTTTGCAGTTTTGCACATTTTTATCGCGATACTTTTGCAAAATCTTTTTTAGACCATAGATCGATAGTTCTTGGCAATGCTGTTTTTACCGAATTCAAAGGAGCCTTAACAGAACAATTCGTTATGCAACAATTAAAAGCTCGAGATACAGAATATATTGGCTATTGGACAAACGAACGCTCTACCTCGGAAGTCGACTTCCTCATTCAGCACAAGGGCGATATTATTCCCATCGAAGTTAAGGCCAATGAAAATTTAAGAGCAAAGAGTTTTCGGTTTTTTTGCGATAAATATAAGCCCAAAACAGCCATTCGCAGTTCGCTATCGAATTTTCGGCAGGAAGATTGGATGACAAATGTGCCCCTTTATATTCTTGCAGATTATTTTTAATCCCCGTTAGCGCAATAGGCTGGCCACCAGCGGAATGGTAAAGACACTGCCCAAACTGCTTAAAAAAACGAGGGCCCCGGCAGTGCCGCTGTCCCCTTGGTAATAATCGGCCACAAGGGTGGTATTTGCCGCAACTGGCATGGCAAAGGCCATTACCGGCAGCATGAGCTCCTGATCGCGAACACCCAGCACATACAGCAGGGCCCAGCTTATGGCAGGCACCACTACAATGCGCACCAAGCTGGTGGCATAAATGCGCCAACGTCCAAAGACCTCGCGCAGGGGCATACGCGCCAAAACAGCGCCAATTATCAACATGGAAAGTGGGCTGGTAGTGTTGCCAAGCAGGCCCAAGGTTTGAAAAAGCAGCCCTGGCAGAGGCCAGGAAAAAAGGAAAAACACAAAGCCCAAAAGCGTGGCAATAACGCAGGGGTTAAAAAATTGTCGTAGGCCCATGCGCACAGGCCGCTTACCATGGCGGGCCAAAAGCCAGGCGCCAAGGGAAAAAGCTAAAAGGTTAAAGGGCACATTCAAAATTGATAGGGCAAAAAGGGCCTCTTTGCCCATAAGGGCCTCGATAAGGGGAAAGCCCATAAAGCCCACATTCGAAAAAACAAGGGCATATTCGTGCACCGCCTTTTCGGCAAGGGGGGGACGCACTAGGGCTGTCCACAAAAATGCTATGCCAAAGGCCAGGGCGTACAGGGCAAAGGAAAGCAACAAGGTGCGTCCGGCAAGGGCCAAAAGCTCGGGCGAAAATTCCCGTTGCAATGAATTAAAAATAAGGGCGGGCAGGCTTATATTTACCACAAGGGCCGAAAAATGGCTGACCGCCTCGTCGGCTATAAGGTCAGTTTTGCGCCCGACATAGCCAAGTAAAATAAGCAGAAAGAGAATGACAACAGGGCTAACAACATCCATGCCCTACTATACCAAAGGTGGCAGGGGTATGGTAAGGCAGATACTGGCACCATCATCATTTTTAATGTTCCAATCGCCACGCAACTGTTGCATAAGAATTTCGACCAGGACAAAGCCAATGCCGCCGGGCGAGCCATTGGGTTTTAAACCCTTATCCCGAATGCCCGGGCCGTTATCGCCAATGCAGATTTCTAGGGTTCTATTCTCCGAAACCGATAATTTTACCGTTATTTGGGGAAGGCCCTCGTCGGGGCAGGCATATTTAAGGCTGTTGGTTAAAATTTCGTTGACAACAAGGCCCAGAGGCACCGCGATATCCAATCGCACATCGGTACCATCCCCTTCGATTGCATAATTAAGATCGCCGCACAGCATGGCGCTCCCAAGAGTTAAATTGAGCAGGCGACTGATATATTCAAAAATATCCACCTCGTTTGCCCCATCGCCGTGGTGAAGCATTTCATGTAGAAGGGAAATAGCACTTATGCGCCGCTCCAAGGATTCCCGAAGAGGGCGTTCTGCTGGATTAGTTTCGGGGGTTATATTGATAAGGCTAAGGATGAGCTGCAGATTATTTTTTACCCGATGGTGCAGCTCGCGCAGAAGCATTTCTTTTTGCTCCGCCATTACCGTTAGGCGCTGAGCATTTTCTTCCAGCTCGGGGTGGCGGCTCTGAATGGTTTCGGCCAAATGGTTGAGCGAGGCGCTAATGCGTCCCAGGTCCGAGGATGTATCGCTACCCTCCACCCTCGCCGAAAGGTCGCCACCGTCCAACTTCTTGGCAACCGCCACAATCCGCTGCAGGCGCCGGCCAAAGGTAAAGCGGGACAAAAGCAATACAATGCCAACAGAAAAGGCTGCCACTACAACAACTAAAAGACTGTTTCGCCACAAAATATGTTGAATTACCGCCCTGGCACTTGCCACCGGCGTGGCATATACCACATACATATAGGGCTCGGTATCCAATGCTAAATATAGTCGCTTGTAGGCAAACCAATGCTCTATGCCCAGAGAATTGGTATTGGTAAAGCCCCCTTCCTCGAGGGGATTTGTGCTAACTTCCTCCCAGACATCCTCTTTAATAGTGCCCCCAAGGGGGTTTTCTTCGCGTGGGGGATAGAAAAAAAGGCGGCGACCTTTGCGATCCAAGATGCCCAAAAAAGGTGTGTTTTGTTTAATCTGCAGGCCTTTAAAATATTCGGCATAGGTATCTAGAGCGATACTAATTGATAGCACCCCCACCACTGTACCACGTGTATCGAAGACGGGCATGGCATAGGCCATCGAAGGCTTGCCATCTAAGGAGGCATATAAAAATTCGCCGGCGCTAAAGCTTCGCGTTCTAAAGGCTGCCTCTATGTGCTGGCGGTTTTCTAAAACGGTACCCAGGGGCAAGAGCGAGGCAGCGGTAACTATGCGCCGCCGATTTACAAAGGCCAGGTTTGAATATTGCGAGTTCTTTATATATATATCTTTTAATATTTTTTGCATTTCTACCACATTCTCTTCGCGAAAGGGGCGCTGGCGCGAAAGCGAAGAGAGAAAGCCCTGTATCGACGCCGTAATAGTATTTTGAACATCCGCACAGCTAATTACCTGGTTTAAGGCATCGCGCTTAAAACTTTTTTCCAATTCCCTGCCTGTTTCAAAGCCAGAGTAGATAATAATGCCAAGGGCCGGCAACAGGGAAAGAAAAACCATAGACAGTAAAGCTCTGCGTATAGACAGCGATCGAATAAAGGGCATAAAAAACATTGTACGCCAAAAACTCCATTTGTCAAATTAAAGATTTATACACATTGGGCCTTGCAATATTTTTTTTATGCATTAATTTTTTAGGTAGACAAAAATTTAATGCAATATATTTATCTGCTTTAAACTTTCGCAAAAGGACAGACGAGATGGGATTGGACAAGATATTCTCCGAAATTAGCTCGATGCTAATTAACTACGACAGTGGCGATATGCTCTTGCTTTCGGATCTTTCGGACAAACTGGAAGAGCTCAAACTCTTTTTTTTAGAAAATTCCGAGATAACCAGTTTTATCGATACGTTTAAAGTTTGCTCGTTAAAAGAGATGAAGATGGGCGGCATGCCACATTTAATACCCTGCCTCTCCGATGCCATCGACCTTTTACAGAGTTTTTCCCAGACCAGCGACGAGCAGTCCCAACAAGAGCTTTTAAAAAAAATTGCCGACTTCCCCTGTCGCAATAAAAAACTTAGCCAGATGGTCGGCAACGACACCGAATGGGGCAGCGAGGCCTTCCCTCTTTTTTTAGCCGACGCCGAAGACCGGCTAAACACAGCCCAAAGCATTATTTTAAAATTGGAAGAAAACCCCAACGACGCCGAAGCTATTGGGACCCTGTTTAGGATTTTTCATACTATTAAAGGCGAATGCGGATTTTTGAAAATTGCCACCCTTGGCGAACTTACCCATAGCATAGAGAGCCTGCTTTCGGAATTGCGCGACGGCAAAACCACCCTTGGCCAATCGCACATCGATTTACTTTTAGAGGGTATCGACCTTTCCAATAATATTTTGGAAGAACTAAAAAGCAACAAATTTGTAATGTACAACGACTTCCCCCTGGAAAACTATCTGGCAAAGGTCAAAAGTCTGGAAACCCATACCCGCACAAACCTGGGAGAGCTCCTTGTAGCCGAAGGCAAATTACTCGAAGAGGATGTCCAACGCATTCTGGAAAAACAAAAGACCAGTGCCTACACAAAACGCTTTGGCGAAATTGCGGTGCAGGAAGAATATTTAACTAAAGAAGAGCTTAACGAGACCCTAGTAAAACAAAAAACAGCCAAGACAGAGCCAAGCAGTCCGCTTGTAGAACAGAAGGATCCCATAATTAAGGTGCGCAGTTCCAAGGTAAATTTTTTAGTGGACATGATTGGCGAACTTCTTATTGCCATTGGGCAGATTAACGAAAATATCAGCGATGGAGGAGAATTTTTACAGGTTCGAAAAATTACCCGCAGCCTGCAATATGGGGCCATGGAACTGCGTACCGACAGTTTGCAGAGCCTCTTTGGCAATTTACGGCGGGCGGTGCGCGATCTATCGCGACAATTAAAAAAGAATGTGCGCACCCTCTGCGTGGGCGATACCTTAGAAATAGACCGTTCGCTCATTGAAAAACTGGAAGAACCCCTTATGCACCTCGTGCGCAATTCCCTGGACCACGGGGTAGATAGCGAAGAAGAGCGCACTAAAACAGGGAAACCGGCGCAAGCCACCATTACGCTAAAGGGCGAGCGGCGGGGCAACCAGATTGTTATTACCGTGCGCGACGATGGTCGGGGCTTAAACCGACCTGCCATCTTGGCAAAGGCTATCGAGCGCGGCCTATGCACAGCCGAGGCTGGCGAGGTCTTAAACGACTCCCAGGTCTTTAACTTTATTTTTGCCCCGGGCTTTAGCACCCACGAAAAGGTTTCGCAGATATCGGGCCGTGGAGTGGGCATGGATATTGTGCGCAATATGGTAAGCGAACACCGGGGCCGGATAGAAATTGAAAGCCAGGTCCATCAATTTTCCGAATTCCGCCTTGTCTTCCCCCTTTCCACCGCCATTATCGATGGCATGATTACCCGAGTTTCCGACAATCTCTTTGTCTTTCCCATCAGCTCTATTATTGAATCTATAAAAATTCGGCCCGATATGCTGCATTCGGTAAGCAAAAAAGTGGAAGTGGCCAATGTCCGCGGCGATTCAATTCCCCTTATTCGCATGCACCAGAATTTTGGCATCGACGAACAGGCGGGCCTTCCGCCATCAATTGGCCTAATCTGCGAAAGCTCGGACCAGCGCAAATTTATGTTCGTCCTCGACGAGGTCTTAGCTAAACGGGAAGTCGTGCTAAAGTCCTTTGGTTCGCGCTTTTCCAATTTGCGGGGTATTTCCTCGGGCACCGTGCTTGCCGGCGGCAGAATTGGCCTGGTAGTCGATGTGGACGAGATGGTCGAGTTAAGTGTACTCGAGGCGTAATGCCTAGGTTTTTTTATATCAACTAGGAGGTTGGAATGGGAATTTCGAGGATGAAGAGCCTTGCGGGTTCGCGTTTTCTCAATTTTTCGCTAGAGAACGAGAGCTATTGCATGGAAATTCTAAAGGTCAAGGAGCTTATGGGTATGACGGATATAACCCCCCTGCCCCAGACACCGCCATTTATTCGGGGGGTTATCAATTTAAGGGGACAGATTATTCCAATTGTGGATCTGCGCCTTAAGTTTGGCCTGTCTTTTTTAGATTATCACAAGCGCACCGCCATTATTGTGGTGGAAATTGAAATCAACGGCGAGATAATGCTTATGGGCCTTGTGGTCGATGCAATTCAGGAGGTTATTGCCATACCCGACGAGAATATAAAAATTTTGCCCTATATAAACACCCGGGTAAAAAGCGAATATGTCCGTGGCGTTGCCGACACCCCCGAGGGCATGAAGATTGTCCTAGATGTCCACAAAATTTTAAGCGACGAAGAGTTCGTCCAACTGAGCAAACTGGCCCCCCAAGACAGCGGGGATGCCCAGGGCACTAAATAAAGGAGAAGAAGAATGAAAACAGGATTGTCATTTAAATTGATTGCGGGCTTTACGGGCGTGGCCATTATTTCGCTAGTGGTGGGCCTTGTGGGCTTTGCCGGTCTTAATCAGACCAATAGCCTATTAAACATAATGGCCACCGAAGACATTCCGGCAATTAGTGGCATGGAAGAGGCCGTACAAAACCTAATTGCCACAAAAGCAGCTCTGCGCACCCTTACCTCCCCCTATCTGGATGCCGAGGACTTTGACCGACAGTTCGAAATTCTGAACGAAAAAAGAGGCGCAGTACAGGAGTTTTTTGCCCTCTACGAGGACCTGCCTAAGACAAAGGAAGAAGAGGCCCTTTACGCCACCTTTAATAAATCTTACCAGGTCCTGTTAAAAGAAAATGACTCCTATGTAACCGAGGTGCGGGCGCTAAAGGCCCGCAATGCCTCGCCCGAGGAATATGGGCGTATCGCCTCTGGCTTGGCCATTTCCGGGGCTGCCCGACAGGCCTTCGATGTATGCTTAGCAGATTTAGAGGCCCTTGCCAACTACGAGCTCCTCCACTATGGGCAGGAGCGCCCACAGGCGGCAATGGACACCGCCCAAAGGCTTATAGTCATAATTATTATTGTAATTATTGCAGGCTTTATTATAGCCATTACGGTGGGCCTCTTGCTTTCGCGCTCAATAACCAAACCCGTAAATCGCATTGTCGATGCCCTCAATATTGGCTCCGCCCAAATTGGCTCTGCCTCCACCGAGCTTTCGGTGAGCTCGCAGCAGATTGCCTCCGGTGCCGCCGAGCAGGCCTCGGGCATAGAAGAGACCACCTCCTCGATGGAGGAACTGGCTTCTATGGTACGGCAGAACACCGACAACTCGAAGGAATCCAGCAATATAGCAAATAAGGCCACCGAGGCGGCAAGTCTGGGCTCGGCCCAAATGGACAAGCTCCTTGTCTCGATGAACGAAATTAGCAAGGCCACCGACGATATAAAGGCCGTAATAGACGTAATCGACGACATCGCCTTCCAGACCAATATGTTGGCCCTAAACGCTGCCGTAGAAGCCGCCCGAGCAGGCGAAGCCGGTATGGGCTTTGCCGTGGTGGCCGACGAGGTTAAAAACCTGGCCAACCGCTCGGCAGCCAGTGCCAAAGAGACAGCCGGCATGATTAAAACCAGCCTGGAAAGGACCGAAGAGGGCTTGAATTTATCGAAGGCGCTGGCCGAGATCTTTAAAGAAATTTTAATTGGCGCAAATAAATCGGTAGAGATGACTAAGGAAATTGAAACCGCCAGCCGCCAACAGGACGAGGGCATTGGGCAAATTAACAAGGCGATCATTCAATTGGATACCGTTGTCCAGCAGAACGCCGCCGCCAGCGAAGAGACCGCCAGTGCTGCCGAAGAAATGCAGAGCCAGGTCCAGGCCCTTAACGAGGTTATTGACGAGCTCTCCAGCCTGGTCCTCGGCGAACGAGCCGTCCTTAAAGCTGCCTCGACAAGCAAACAGAGCGCGCCAATAAAACATTTAGAAGCAGCGCCGGCACATGCAAAGGACAGGGCAAATCCGCAGACAGCTACTGCAAACAAAGAGAAGAGCGCAACAGGCCTTACCAAGGGCAAGCGCATTGTCTTCGAGGACGATGGCGAATTTAAAGACCACGAAGAATTTTAATCCTCTTTATTAAAAACAATAAAAGGCGGGGTATGGCCCCGCCTTTTTTAGGAAGGGCCCATTGCACAATGACAAAAACCTGAGTGCCGAGCTATTGGAAACCTTTAGGCAGCATATATATAGTGAATATGGCATTCACTATATGGACAGCAAAATTGATGTCCTTAGGACAAAGCTTTTAAAAATTGCCGGCCTACACAAGCTATCCCTCGATACTCTTTTAGAGCTGGTTCTCGTCGGCGAACCCTATGCCACCGATATTTTTTTAAAAGAAATTACCGTGGGGCATACCTTCTTTTTTAGGGAGGCCGACCACTTCGAAATTTTAGTTAAAGACATTAAAAAGCGGAATGTCCAAAATCCCAGCATTTGGAGTTCTGCCAGCTCCACGGGCGAGGGGCCCTATTCCATTGTCATCGCCCTTTTAGAAGGCGGTATACGCGATTTTAAGCTTCTGGCCTCCGATATCAACAAGCAGTCCTTGCACAGGGTAAACCAAGGGCAGTATCATCAATCTAAATTCCACAATATGAGTGCAGAATTGTGCAAACGTTATTTTATCCCCGTAGACGAACACTCGTATAAAATTCGGCGCTTGTTGCGATCCTATCTCTGCATTAAACGCCTGAACCTTTTAGAAGACCTGGAATTCGAAAAACCCTTCGACTATATTTTTTGCCGCAATGTTATGATTTATTTTGATGCCCCTGCCCGCTCCAAGGTAATTCGTATGCTGGCAAAAAATTTAAAAACCGGTGGCCTGTTTTTTGTTGGCCATTCGGAGGCCCTCTTAGATACCCCTTCTAGTTTGGTTAAAGAAGGTACCGCCCATTACCGAAAGGTATAATAAGAATGTTACATAAAATTCGCGTGCTTATTGTAGACGACTCCGCAATTGTGCGAGAAATCCTGTCGCAACGTCTGGGGCGGGATGGCCGCATAGAAGTTGTGGGCACAGCCATGGATCCCTATGTGGCGCGCGACAAACTTGAAAAGCTCGAGGTCGATGTTATTACCCTCGATATCGAAATGCCCAGAATGGATGGTCTAAGTTTTTTGCGCGAGCTCATGCGCCAGTACCCCATACCGGTGGTGGTGCTTTCCAGTCTTACCCAGGGCAGCAACGATGCGGCAATGCGCGCCCTGGAACTTGGGGCTGTCGAGGTGGTGCCCAAGCCGGGGGGGCCTTTTTCGGTGGAGGAGGTCATTCCTCTTTTAATTGATAAGATTATAGCGGCCACGCGGGTAAATATGACTCGCCTGCGCGAAGAAGCCGAACGCCGCAGCCAGAAGGCCCCTCTTAAAAAGCCTCAAATGCTTTCTACTATTCGCACTACCCAGCAGATTATTGCCATTGGGGCTTCGACGGGGGGCACCATTGCCATGGAAAAGCTTTTTATGGACTGGGAGCCTAGTTTTCCGCCGACTCTTGCGGTAATTCATATGCCCGAACGCTTTACCGCTTCTTTTGCGGGGCGTTTAAACGATGTCTGTCCGGTGGAGGTCTGCGAGGCAAAGCAGGGCGAGCATTTAAGGGCGGGCGTGATCTATATTGCGCCGGGCAATTTTCATATGCTTTTGCGCACCCAGGGCACTGAGCGCAGAATTAAAATTGCCTCTGGTCCCAAGGTCTGTAACCAGCGCCCCGCCGTGGACCCACTTTTCGATTCGGTGGCGCAGCAGGCGGGGCGCAATTGCATTGCGCTTTTGCTTACCGGTATGGGGCGCGACGGTGCCGCCGGCCTCCTTAAAATTAGGGAGGCCGGCGGCTATACCATTGCCCAGGACGAAAAATCCTCTATTGTCTGGGGCATGCCCAAAGAGGCCATCGACCTAGGCGCCGCCGAGGTAGTGCTGGGCCTAGACGCTATGGCCACCCATATTAAAAAACGTCTTGCTTAAAGGATTGGCCTAAAATACGAGACCATAAACTTAGTAAATTCCCGCATTTCTTCGGGCCTTATATCGCCAATATTTGCAATTCTAAAGGTGTTTGCCTGCGCAAGCTTACCGGGATAAATCGTAAAGGCCTTTTCGCGGGCACTGTCGTGAAAGGTCTCGAAAGAGTAAGATGAGTTTTCTGGTTCCAGGATGGCCGTTATCAATTTAGACTGGGCCTCCTTGGGCACCAACATACTAAGCCCCAAGTTTTCCACTACCTCTACCAATATCTGCCAACAGGCAGCATAGCGGGCATAGCGCCCCGGTATCGTCTCTATTTTGGTTTCAATTATTGCCTGGCGCAGGCTGTACATCGCCTGTACGGGGGGCGTAAAGCGCGTTTGCTTTGTCTTTGCAAAATAATCGTGTTGCAAAACTAAGTTCAAATAAAAATTTCGCGGGCGATAATTTCGAATTGCTTCGAGGGCATTTTTACGGGCAAAGACAAAGGCCACTCCCGCCATGCCCTGAATATTTTTGTTTGAGGTCGATGCCATAAAGTCGATGCCATCCTCGTCCATATCTATGGGAATTGCGGCAAAGGCGCTTACTGCATCGACTATGGTTACAATGCCCTGCTCTTGGCAGAAGCGGCATATTTCGGGCACTGGGTTTAAAAGGCCGGTGGTGGTTTCGTGATAGACCATGGCCAAATGGGTATAGCCACCCTTAACTAAGAGGTTTTTAACTTCTTCCACATTTAAGGGCAAATAACCACTGGAAGTATAGACCTCGTAGGGCAAATTATACACCTGGGCAATTTGCGCAAGGCGCTTGCCATAGGCCCCATTGTCGATAATTAAGAGCTTACCATCGTCGGGCACACAGGAAGAGACCATGACCTCGTCGGCAGCTGTCCCCGAACCTCCAAAAAGCACTGTTTCTACCTGGCCGGGTTTGCCCACAAAGAGGGAAAGCTCCTGGCAAATCCATTCCATAACCTGACCAAACTCCAATTCCCGGGGACAGATGTCGGCACAGACCTGTGACATTTTTACACTGTCGGTAGTAGTTGCCGGGCCGGGGTTTAAAAGCACCTCTCGCCGAGGCCTACGCAAAAGTTCGCGCTCCTGGATACGCGGATAGACCTCCTGTACAGCGCTTTGCAAATGTGTTTCATCGTCTATTTCCTTCCAGGCATAATCTTCTATTTTTCGAACATATACGCGCTCGCTGGTACCAGCCTTAGAATTGCTGTAGGCGCTAAGTGCTGTTTCGTATTCCATTTTTGGCTCGCGGTTTTTTTGCTCTTCGCAATAGGCCACCATGGCATCGAGGGCCGCCTTTGTAAGTCGCGATATGCCAACCAGCTCGCCGGCAATACTCGCAAGGTCTGCTGCCCGCTTCGAATGGGCACGCAAATAGCCCTCCTCATCGCTTTCCAGATAGACCTCGTCGCCCGAATTGGTCTTTCCACTGGCCAGAAGTACATTTCTATGTGCCTCGTTTATCAGTACAAAAAGACCGATATCATCATAAATTAAATCGCTTTCCAGGAGCAAAAAATCGCCCTTTACCAAGGGGGCACAACAGGCCAATGTTCCCATACTCCCGGTATTGGCGTAGTCTTCGTTTTTTGCCAATTGAATGCAGTGCCATTTAGCTGCCAAGTCTTCGTACCAAGAGCTACAATGGCCGGTGCCAATTATAATTTCTTCCACTCCGGCTGCAAAGAGTTTTTCCACCGATCGCTCTACAATTGCCTGGCCATCTATATCCAAAAAGCCCTTTGGCATTTCTTGGGTTCTCCCTTTTAAACGCGAACCCAGTCCACCGGCCATAATAACTGCCTGTCGAATCATTTTATTCCACCTTTTTTTGCACAAAAGACATAAAAAGCGCCTTATTGTCTTTTGGACTGGACTTTGGTCGGCCCAAATCCTTTCGTGCCCCTTTTGCTATGGGTATTTCTATAAACACCGGACCATCGAAGTTTTCGAAACCTTTATTAGCCTTTCCCAGGGCCATTTCGATATCATTTGCTGTGTTGGCCTTAAAGGTCTTTTCGTAACCACTGGCCCGGGCAATGCTTCCAAAATCTATATTCAATCCCACGGTGGGCTGCCCACCCACAGAATCGTGGGCCCCATTGTTAAACACAATGTGTACAAGGTTTTTAGGCTTTAAGCTGCCCACGGTGGACATCCCGCCCATATGCATAATGGCAGCCCCATCGCCATCGAGGCAGATAACTCGACGCTCCCTTTGCTCCAAGGCAATGCCCAGGGCAATTTGCAATGCGTGGCCCATTGATCCCACCGTTAAAAAATCTTTTTCGTGGCCCTGCCCCATTTTTTCACGCAATTCGTAGACCTCGCGCGAAGCCATCCCCGTAGTGGAGACCACAATATCGTCCTTGCCCAGCTGGCCCAATACTACTTCTAAGGCCTGTTCGCGCATAAGCGGGGCCTGGTCCACGGTCTTTGTCTTAAGCGTGTAGGGCGCAAAGCTGTCCTTTTTAACCACAAGGGCAAAGGGGCTTTGGTTTTTTTTAAGATGCGCATAGCAACGCTGTATTTGCCCCTCTACTTCTTTTATATCCTCTCCAAGTACCTCGAATGGAATTTCCATCGTTTCTAAAAGTGGTAGGGTGAGCCTACCTTGGCTAAGGTGCTGGGGCTCATCGTGAATACCCGGCTGTCCGCGCCAGCCAATGAGCAAAACAAGGGGAATTGAATACACATCTTTGTCGGCAAGGGACAAAAGAGGATTGATGGTATTGCCAAGCCCAGAATTCTGCATATACACGAGGGGGAATTTGCCAGTAGCCAAATAATGGCCCGTGGCCAATGCCACCGAATTGCCCTCGTTTGCGGAAATAATATGCTGTTCGGGGGGCAATGTGTCTGTTATATATGCACAAATATTTTTTAATAGCGAATCGGGAACACCCGCAAAAAAATCGGTGCCCTGCTTTTGCAATAATGCGAAAAAATCTTTTGCTTCGATCATCTTCTTTCCTCTATTTTGTGCCGGGGATAAGTTCTAAAATCTGTTTTATGGGCATACAAAGGCTGTTAGCCTCTAGTGAGCGCTCATTCTCTAAAATGCTGGTGGCCACCTTAACCATGGCCGGATAAGAGGCGCGCAACATGTGGTTTGCATAAATAATGATATTTGCCCCCCAGCTCTGTAGTTCAGCTTCGGTAAATTGATTGTACGTCGTGGGCACCAGTACAATGGGAATACTTGCATACTCTTTTCTAAAGCCTTGACAAAATTCTTTAATATCTTCGCCAGTCTTTTCCTTGCTGTGAATCATTACCCCATCGGCTCCAGCCCTAACATAGGCACTCGCTCGCTCTAGGGCATCGTCGACACTGTTGCCGGCAATAAGACTTTCTAGGCGGGCAATTATCATAAAATCCTTGGTTACCTGTGCCCGTTTACCGGCACTTATTTTTTCGCAGAACTCAGGAATTTCAGCAAGATTCTGAGCAACCTCGGTGCCAAAAAGAGAATTCTTTTTTAGGCCCACCTTGTCTTCGATTATAACTGCCGAAACACCATTCCGCTCTAAAGTACGCACCGTAAAAACAAAGTGTTCGGTTAGGCCGCCGGTATCGCCATCAAAAATAATGGGCTTAGTCGTGCATTCTAAAATATTGGTTAAATCTTGGAGCCTTGTGGTTAAATCTACTGCCTCTATATCGGGCTTTCCCTTGCTGGTGGAATCGGTAAGGCTGGAAGACCACATACCATCGTAACAATGCAGGCCATCATCTTTTGCAATCGATAAATTTTCTATAATAAGGCCGGAGAGCCCCGAGTGGGCCTCCATAATTCTAACTGTTTTTTTAGCCTGAATAAGGCGGCGCAGGGTTTTCATGCGCACTTCGGGGGTGGTGCCCAACTGTTTAAGGTTTTCGGTGAGCGCTGTAGAGTTTATGCCCTTCGTATAGGGAACCTCCACCACCTCGCCGCCAATTTCTTTCATGCAGGCAAAGACTTCGTCGCGAATTTTACTATAGGAACCGTTTTTCCAATCGTCGCCATGGATAATATAATTGGGCCTAAGCTGGCGCAAATTGGGCACATAGCTCCAGTCGTCCTGCGGTACTATACGGCTAACACCCTTTAAGTTTTCCACCACTTGTTTGCGCTGTTCGTAGGTAAGGAAGGGCAGGCGTTTGTGTGCGGCAATGGCAGAATCGGTAAGGAGGCCCACGGTAACTTCGCCCAATTTAACGGCCTCTTGCAGAATATTTATAATTCCAGGGTGGATAATATCGCCGGTCATACCCAAATACACTGTTTTCATATGTTCCTTCTTGTTCTTCGTTTAGTGGGGAAGCGCCCAATTTAATATGATAATACTATCGCGGTTTGGATTTGTTTTCAAGAATAAAAAAGCTCGGCTCGCCCTTAAATGCCAGCACATGTAGGGGCGAACCGAGCCGAATTGGAAAAACTTTAAAACATCAGTTTTTAGGGATATCCCTATGCTTTTCTTTTATTTTATCGGCCAATGCATCCAACTGAGTATATGTCGCCTCGCGGGGCAGCCCCTTGCAGAGAACCGTATCCAGAACCTCTACCCGCAAATTGGGAATAAGCGCCGAAAGCTGTTCCACCACCTTCGTGCTCCAGCCATAGGAGCCCACAATTGCCGCATATTTTAGTTTAGGGCGCAACATATTGGCCAACTGCGTAATGGCAAACACATTGGGATGTGGCCCCACATGCACCGTCGGCGCCCCAATAACAATGGTTGCCGCATGAATAAGCGACATCGCCAATTTGCCAATATCGGTAGTGGAAAGCTCAAACTTTTCCACCTGAACCCCCCGCTGTACCAGCGCGCTGGTAAGATAATCGGCCATTTTTTCGGTACTGCCGTGCATCGAAATATAGGGCAGAACCACGAGATTATCCAATCTGTCGCTGGACCAATCGGCATAGGCATTTAAAATAATTTCCGGTTTGTCCCAGACAGGGCCATGGCTCGGACAGATTAAATCAAAATCTAGGGCCCCAAGCTTTGCCAGATTCTTTTGCACAAAGCTCCTAAAAGGCATCATAATTTCGGCATAATAGCGCTTGGCTGCCTCCACCACCGCGACATCCTCGCCGGCATAGAGATCCGACTGCGCCATATGCGAGCCAAGGAAATCGCCAGTAAAAACCATCTTGTCTTCGGCCAAATAGGTGGACATCGTCTCGGGCCAGTGCACCCAAGGGGTATACACAAATTGTAAAGATTTACCGCCTAGGTCCACCTTTTCGCCATCCTCTACCACCCGTATACGCTCGGGGGAAATGTGCAGATGGTCAATTAAAAGCTCCTTGGCCTTTGCAGAACAGAGTAGAATTGCCTGGGGATAGCGCTCCATCACATAGGGAATTCCCCCCGCATGGTCCTGCTCCACATGTTGGCAGACCAGATAGTCCAACTTCGGCACCTGGTTCAAATGGTCGATTAAATAATCGAGCAGGGCCGGATCGACTGCATCAATTAGGACATTTTTGGCCTCGCCCTCGATATAATAGGCGTTATAGCCCGTGCCATCCGGCAGCGGAATAAGCGAATCGAAGAGGCGACGATTCCAGTCTACCGCTCCAAACCACCACACCTTTTCTTTTATACGTTTTGCCTTCATACAATTTCCTCCTTTGTTTCCAAAGCTACATCATTTACGGTAAATTTCTCGAGCTCGCCTCTAAGCGAGGCAATTGACGAGCGATTTCTGTCGGCAACACTGCGCAAACTATTTGCCGCTAAATTTACCTCTTTCGCACCAAGGGCCATCTCTTCCATACCAGAGCTCAATTCGACCGTTAGATTGTTTAAGCTACCCACCTCGCTCAGGACCTCGGTTGCGGCGGTGCGCATAAGGGCAGAGCCATCTTGGACCTTGGCGGTTATGGTATTAATTTGATGAATTGCATCCAGTACCTGGGAGTTCCCCGCATTTTGTTCCTCCAGGGAACTGCGTATAACTGCCTCCTGGTTTTTTACCTCGTCAAGAATGGCAATTATAGATTCAAACTGTTCATTGGTACGGCGAGAAGATTCGCCCCCCTGATCTATTACCGCCTTAATATCTTTTAAGACCCGCGAAATTGCCTTTCCCTCGCGGTCGGAGCTTTCGGCAAGTTTGCGAATTTCGTCGGCAACCACCGAAAAGCCCTTGCCCGCTTCGCCAGCATGGGCTGCCTCGATTGCTGCATTCATGGCCAAAAGGTTTGTCTGGGAGGCGATCGATTGGATAACCGCACTGGCTTCGAGCATGCCCACCGACTCATCGGATATTTTACTGATTATCTCTACCACTTCCACAACCCTGTTCCGTCCAGCCTCGGAGGCGCGGACCAGCTCTTCCAAGCTCTCGTTATTCTTTTGCAAAATATTGGTTATAGAATTGATATTGCTGACCATCTCTTCTATTGCCGAAGAGGACTGCACCACCGCACTGGACTGATCGGCCACTAGGCCATCTAAGGTCTCGGTCTGGTTTCGGATAGACTCGACGGTCGAAAATGTCTCGTTGACAAAGGCAGCCTGGCTAATAGCCATCTGTTTAATGCTATCAATATTGGTGGTTATCTCGTTTATGCTCGAAGAGGTCTGCGACATACTGCTGGCAAGTTCACCTCCTGCAGAATCCAGCGAACCCGATTCATTTACCACGGTCGAAAGCAAATTGCCCGTATTGGCAATCATCGTTTGGGTGGCACAGGCGAGAGTGCCAAACTCATCCTTGTACTTACAGACCTTGGCATCCACCTTCGCGGTAAAGTTTCCCCCCGCCAGGGCCTGTATCGTAACAAGGAGTTTTTGAATAGGCCTATTGATACTTGCCGAGACTAAAATGCCACTTAAAATTGCAAAGAAAAGTGCAATGGCCATTGCTGTAATGGCTATATACAAAAGGGTGGTAATTTCGCTCAACGAACGCGCGACAAAAAGCTCTGTTTGCTCCTCGTTGTTATCTATCATGGCAATAAGACTTTTCTCGTAGGCCTCGGAATAGGGAATCATAATTGCCACCTGAGTTTGATACGGCCGTATCAAAACAGTAAAATCGTCTATGTTCGAGGTAAAACTCATCTCTTGCAAATAGGCGTCTAAGCTAACATATTGGGCCCGCCAGGCATCGTAATCTTTTTTTGCCTGGGCCACGAGCCGCACCCCCTCCTCGCTTATGCGCGGAATAGCAAGAAAGGCTGTCCAGGCCCGCTCTACGTTTTGCCAGGCAGCTTTTCTATCCTTAATAATTGAATTGATAATTTCCCAGCGCGCCTCGTCCTCCCAAAGCCCCATAACCCTATAGGTGTCGGCGCGGATATGCATACGTTCGTAGCGAATTTCCTCTAAGGCTTTAAGGCTAGGCATGCGGTCATAGGCCATTCTTTTAACATGTGAGCCTTGATTTATGGTGGCCAAAATACTTAATACGCCCAAGCCCAAGATAATAACGCTAAAAAAACCATAGCCTAAGCCAAGGCGTTTTCTTACACTGATGTCATTTATTCCCATAAAAGCCCTCTTAAGTTGATACTAGTATACCGAAGCTTGCACCTGCGCCAATTCTAGCCTCTCTAAAGCCCTTTAAGGCCATCCAGAAGACCCCAAAAACGAATAGGTGCAAGCTTCGGTATACTATGTAAGTAGATCGAATGGTTATATTCTAATTAATGAATATTGAGAAGTCAAATGCCTGCCCTATTTATCTTGCGCAAAAAAGAGCTGGCCGATACACTAAAGACGATATATTGATACATGGAGGCCGAAATGGGCGGCAGCATATATGGATCTTTTTTTAGAATCAGTACCTTTGGCGAATCGCATGGTAAGGCAGTTGGCGTGATAATTGATGGCGTTCCAGCGGGCCTGGAAATTACCGAGGCAGAGATTCAAGCCCAATTAAACCGGCGCAAAGGTGGCCAGGGCCCTGCCTCTACCCCCCGCGCCGAGGCCGATAAAATACACATTCTTTCGGGCATTTTCGAAGGCAGGGCCACCGGTTGTCCCATGCTTTTAATCTTGTACAACGAGGATGCCCAATCCTCTGCCTATAACAATATAAAAGACCTGTACCGGCCCGGGCACGCCGATTTTAGTTTTCAGGCCAAATTTGGCCTGCGCGATTGGCGCGGTTCGGGGCGAGCTTCTGGGCGAGAAACTGCAGCCCGCGTTGCCGCCGGTGCCATTGCCCGCAAAATTCTGGAGCGCGAAGGCATTTCCATTTTGGCCTGGACGGGCCGGCTTGGGGGCGTCTGCTGCGAGAGCTTCGATGCCAACGAAATAGAAAAGAACCCCTTTAGGGCCTGCGACGCCCAGGCCGCAAAAAAAATGGAGACCGTAGTGGCCGAGGCCCGCGCCGCCGAAGATTCCCTGGGAGGCCTGGTTGAATGCCGTATTAATGGGGTGCCCGCCGGCCTTGGCGAACCTGTCTTCGACAAGCTCGATGCCGAGCTGGCAAAGGCAATGCTGTCTTTGGGGGCTGTTAAGGGAATTGAATTTGGCGCTGGTTTTAAGGCAATCGATATGCGCGGCAGCCAGCACAACGATGCAATGGATTCCAACGGCTTTATGAGCAACAATGCGGGGGGTATTCTTGGGGGTATCTCCAACGGGAACGAAATTGTCTTTCGCATTGCCGTAAAGCCCACCTCCTCCATCGCGCATGTGCAAAAGACTGTTGACCACAGCGGCAGGGAAACCGACATTAAAACCGAGGGCCGCCACGATGTCTGTATCTGCCCCCGCCTTGTCCCCGTAGTAGAGGCAATGGCTGCCTTAGTAATAGTGGACATGCTTTTTCGCCAAAAAAATAGTCGCCTTTAGTCCCTGCTACCGGAAGACTTCCCTAGGCTTGGCGTGCAAGTTTTTTCCTCAGCCAAAACGAAAGGGCGCTGCTAAGTAAATATACTGCACCGGCCAATACCACCGTCATGGCGCCCACGGGCAGGTCGCTTGCCCAACCTAGGACAAGCCCTCCGACGCTAAAAAACACCGCAAAGAGAATTGCTAAAAGCATCATGCCGGACAGGCTCCTGGCCCTGAAGGCGGCGGTGCCCGCTGGCAGGGTGAGCATGGCTATTACCATTACAATGCCAATGGAACTCTGAAGCAGAACCACCGCCACCGCAGTAATTGCCAAAATGGCCAGAAATACCAGGTCGACACGCAGGCCCCGCACCCGTGCGAACTCCTCGTCGAAGGCACTTGCCTTTAGTTGAGGGTAAAAACGCCAGGCTAAAAATATCACTACAATATCCAAAATAGCTAAGAGCAAAATATCCAGCCTGCTTATCAATAAAATATTGCCAAAGAGGTAGCGCGAAGGTTCGGCATAGCCGGGTGTGCGCGCCATAAAAAGTATTCCCAAGCTCATACCAATTGCCCAAATGGCATTGATTATTGTGTCTTCGCGCTGTTTGGCTCGCAGCGATACTGCGGCAATAAGGCCGGCAGCCAAAAGGGCAAAGACAATTGCCCCTAAAAGGGGGCTAAACCAGGGAATGCGCCCCGTATTCTGAAAATACAGCGCCATGCCAATGCCCCCCAGGACCGCATGCGAAATAGCTCCGGCCAGACTTGCAATACGTTTTACGGTAACCATCGAGCCAAGGATGCCAAATAGTACCGACGAAAGGAGGCCGGCAAAGAGGGCATTGCGCAAATAGGACAGCGTTGGGTCTGCAAGTGTCTGAAAAAAGCCCATCAGTTTTCCTCCCCCAGCTTATGCTGGGGACCCAGCTTATGCTGGGGACCCAGCTTATGCTGAGGCCCCAGCTTGCCGCAGTCGCAGTTTTCAGGTTCTTCCTGCCCATGCACCACCCTCGCCGCTGGCCCGCCCAGGTAATCGAGGTTTTCATCTTCCATGGGCACTGTGGCGTGGCGCACAATTCTTCCCTGGTCTCCACCTCGGGGCCCTTCGCCCACGCAGAGCACCACATCGGTGAGCGCCGAGACGTAGTTTGGGTCGTGGGTAACTATCAATATGGTTGTATTGCCCTTTAGGCTTTCGAGGGTTTTAAAAAGCCTCGCAGCACTGGCGCTATCCATATTGGCGGTTGGTTCGTCCAAAATTAAAAGCCTTGGGCGGGAGGCTAGGGCCCGGGCAACGAGTACCCGCCGGCGCTGTCCCCCAGAGAGCGCAGCATAGGGGCGATGTGCTAAATCGGCCACCCCAGATAATTCCAGGGCCTCCTGTACAGCCTGGGCATCCCTGGCGCGTTCGGGCTTTTTTTTAAAGCGCCTTCCCCCTTCTAGCCGCCCCATCTCCACAACTTCGCGCACCGAAATGGGAAAGGCCAAGTCCCAAGCCATGTTTTGGGGAACATAGCCGATAAGGTTTTCGCGCTCAGTCTCGCCGGTCCCGCCAGGCGTGCCGGCC
>CAZBJJ010000025.1:24221-27433 GCA_964492245.1 uncultured Spirochaetales bacterium
CGCCCTCGCCGGCCTCGTCGGGCGGAAAGAGCGAAATGCTCCCCTTAGTTGGCTGTTCAAGACCCAAAATTAATTTTAAGGCGGTTGTCTTACCCGCCCCATTTGCCCCCACAAGGGCTATAAATTGGCCGGCATGGACATGAAAACTGGCTCCCTGCAAAACGGATAATTGCCCATAGGAAAACCAGACATCCTCAAAGCGAATCGCCACCGCGCTTGTTTTTTTTTTCATCAATTTTACTCCACTAGGGCCTTTTCTAGGGCCCGCCCCATCACCCTAATATTTTCCAGCCAATCCTCTGCCAGGGGGTCCAAGGGCAAAACATCGATATTTAAACTCTTTGCTAGGGATTTCGCCGAGTCCTTTGGAAACTGTGTCTGCACAAAAATTGCCCGCGCATTGTTTGCCCGCGCTTCGCGCACCAAGGCGGCAAGGGCCTTTGGCGTCGGCTCCTTACCCCCCACCTCTACCGCCACCTGTTTTAGACCGAATTCGTCTAAAAAATAGCCAAATGCCGGGTGGAAGACCAACACCTGCGAGCCCGCCAAGGGGGCTACCCGGCCGGCAATGGCCTGGAAAGTAGCATCAATCTCTTCTATTAAAGATTCATATTTATATTGATAGCCTTCTCCCGCCAAAGCCTCTATATTGAGCAAGCCAGATAAAATATGATTGGCCATTATCTTGGCCGGCTCCCTGCCCAGCCAACTGTGCCGGTCTATATTAATTCCCTCTGCCCCTGCATGCTCGTGGTCTATCTCGAAGTCCTGTAAGCGACGCAGGGCAACTCCCGCTGTCCCATCAATTATTTTTAAACCCGGATACATCTGGCTTATTTTTGGCACAAGGCTTTCTTCGAAATCGCTACCCGAAAGGAGCCAAAAAGCAGCCTTCGATAGCCCCTCCAATTGGCGCGGGCTGGGTTCGTAGTCGTGGGGGCTTTGACCTTCGCCAACAACAACTAAAACGCGCACATCCTCTCCGGCTATCTGCCGCACAAACCAGGCCTGGGGCAAGAGGCTGACGGCAACTGTTGGCCGGGTATCAGTTTTGGCCTTTTTGTCGGCACATGAAAACAATGGCAATAGGGCCACAAAGGCCAAGGACATTAATTTTTTCGAATAGCTGGGTCTCATGACTGCTCCTTATTTTGGCTAAAATATACGGAGAACCAAAAGCAAAATCAAGCTTGGTAAAAAAGCTCATGTTTTAGACTGATACTGATTGACAAAAGCTTTCGTTTTTTCTATTATTTGAAGCGTTCAGGCCTATGCCTTTTCATTCCGCGGTAGCTCAGCCGGCAGAGCAAGTGGCTGTTAACCACTGGGTCCGGTGTTCGAATCACCGCCGCGGAGCCTTAAAGCCCATCCCTAAGGATGGGCTTTTTTTATAAGGAAAATATTAAAGGCGCAAAACCATAACTAGTATATCGAACATTTCACCTGGCCCAAAAAGACTGTTTACCAGCCGCGCACCGCCAATTTCTGCGATTCATCGAGGCTGCGAATATCGATTCCGTCCATTGCCGGACCCAGGCCAGTTGAAACCTCTAAAAGCACCGCGGGGTCCTGCCAGTTTTTTACGGCCCTTACAATTGCCTTGGCCCGTTTTTCGGGATCTTTCGAAGCAAAAATACCAGAGCCCACAAAGACCGTTTCGGCCCCCAGCTCCATCATAAGGGCAGCGTCGGCCGGGGTAGCCACTCCGCCAGCGGCAAAATTGGGCACTGGCAATTTGCCAAGTTCCCGTGTTTTTACCAGAAGCTCATAGGGGGCACCAAAATCTTTGGCAGCAGTCATAAGCTCTGCCTTGTCCATGTGTTGAATACGCCTTATATCTGCCATGAGTTGGCGCATATGCCTTACAGCTTCCACTACATTCCCCGTTCCAGCCTCGCCTTTTGTGCGCATCATTGCTGCCCCTTCGCCAATACGACGCAGTGCCTCGCCCAAATTGCGACAGCCACAGACAAAGGGAGTTTTAAAAAGATGTTTATCTATATGAAAGGCCTCGTCTGCGGGGGTAAGCACCTCGCTTTCGTCGATAAAATCGATGCCCATCTCCTGCAAAATTCTAGCTTCGGCAATATGGCCAATACGGCACTTTGCCATAACAGGTATTTGAACTGTCTTCTGTATTTTTTCTATCATTGCCGGGTCGCTCATCTTGGCGACACCCCCCACTTTGCGGATATCGCTGGGAATTCGCTCTAAAGCCATAACTGCTACCGCTCCGGCGGCCTCGGCAATTTTTGCCTGCTCGGCATTGGTAACATCCATAATTACCCCGCCCTTCATAGTTGCGGCAAAGGCTATTTTAGCTTCAAAATCCTGTCGTTCCATATCGTTCTCCTTCGCATTTACTGCGATACTCTTCTATATATTACATAATTTTTAAGGCCTTGTTGTCAAGCATTTACAGGAAGCAAAAAAAACCCCTTTGTCAACCAAAGGGGTTAGGATTGATGTATAGGCGCTTCTAAAAACTCGGTCAGTTTTTAGAAGTGCCTCGGTAAATCCTACAGGATTTACCTTTTTTATAGGAAGACCTCGAAAAACTGAACTTTTTCGAGGTCCCCATATATAAATTTTAAAGATAAATTAAGCTTCCAGAGCCTGTAGAATCGCGCCTAAAACCAAAAGATGGGCAGATAATATCTTTAAGAAGGATAAAAAGCTTGCTGTATTTTTAAAGGCGCCATCCAAAAGACCGCCCTTGCCCAAAATATCAACTAATACAATGACAACAATCCACATAATTAAAATAATAATTAATATAAGGCGATTGATATTTCCCACATCCACAAAAAAGGACACAAGTAAAAAAGCACCAGCGGCAACCTCTAAAATACCCATAAGAATTAAAACGGGAGAAGCAAGGTTTTTAAGATCGCCCTTAAAAATATGTTGTACCGCACTGGCTATTTCATTGCCCCCAAAGCCCGCCTGCAATTTGCCCATAAAACCCTTGTCCAATTGAAGGGTCATAATGCCGGCTACAATTAAAAAAATAGCCAGGGCAAATCTAGTCACTGTTATACTGAGTGAACTCTTTCCTAATGACATAAAGTCCTCCTAAAAATATATAAAAGAAAGCTCTAAAAACCTGCTCAGTTTTGAAGCTGTCTTAAAGCAAGTCTAAGCGAGCAGCAAGCCTCTGTCCAGCAATTATTTTTCTTTAATTCAGGTGAAATCTTCGATATACTACTTAT
>CAZBJJ010000025.1:27533-28885 GCA_964492245.1 uncultured Spirochaetales bacterium
CTTATATGCTTTTTCTTAAAAGCCAGTAGGGCTCAACGCGGTCCCAGGCCTCTTGAAGCGAGGGGGCAATGTCCTTTTTTATTTGAATCCAGCCACCGTGCTCGTTGGCAATGCGAGGTACTGGGTGGGCATCGAAGTTAAGAGTTCGATATGAATGTGCCGGCAGTACAAAATCGCCCCCATTCTCGCCGGCAAAATCTAGATTCTGCTCTGCCGATATACTGTTTTTTACACTGATGGCCCTACAGCTTCCCCATATATCATCCTGCTCTGGCACAATGGCATCGGAAGGGGATTCGAGCACATAGCCCATAAATATTTTTTCCTTTATATAATTTGTGGAAGTATTGACAATATTCCTGGCCTCTCGGTCGAAAAAAAACCCCGTGCCAAATTCTCGATGGCTCATCTCTTCCAAATTATGCCTATAGGGATTAGCTTTTTGGCTGCCAATGTTGTCCAAGGCCCAGCGATAGGCGCGGGTAATAAAGGCACTATAGGCCAAACTTTTAACCCGTCCTTCAATCTTAAGAGCATCCACTCCCGCCTTTTTTAAATGCTCTACATAATCGAGCATACAAAGATCCTTGCTGGAAAGAAGAAGTGAGTAGCTGCCACTTGCGGTAGGCCCTGTTTCTAAATCCATCAATTCCTTTGTCCGCGACTGCTCCTGTACAGCATAGTGCCAGCGACAGTTGTGGGCACAGTCGCCCCGGTTCGCCGAGCGCCCCGTTACCTCTGCCGAGAGAATGCAGCGCCCCGCATAGGCCAAGCACATTGCCCCATGGGCGAAGACCTCAATTTCCAATTCGGGGACGCGCTGTTTAATTTCGGCTATTTCGTGCAAACTCAATTCCCTGGCCGGTACAATGCGCGAAAAGCCGAGGTCGAAATAATGCTTTGCCATACGCCAGTTTGTGCAGTTTGCCTGAGTGCTTAAATGGTATTGGGCAAGGGGAAAGACCTCCCGTACCAAGGGCAATATTGATGGGTCGCTAATAATAAATGCGTCTATTGGGTATTCTTTGTATTTGGATAATTCCTGCGGCAATAAGTCTAAATCTCTATTATGAAAATATATATTTAAGGCAACATAGAGCTTTTTATTTGCTTTTTTATTTTTTATATTGATAGCTCTCTCGTCTTTTTCAAAATTTAAAAGCTCTGCCCGCGATCGCAGACTAAAAAGCGGTAAGCCAGTATACACCGCATCGGCGCCCCAACGCCAGATAAAATCAATTTTTTCAGTGTCACCTGCGGGAGAAAGAAGTTCCACCGTACAGCCTCTTTTAAAAAAAATAAAAAAAGCCTGGCAACTACCTACTTTCCCACCCCTTCGAGAGGCAGTATCA
>CAZBJJ010000026.1:0-28849 GCA_964492245.1 uncultured Spirochaetales bacterium
CTTGTTTTAGATTTATGAAAGCGGTATAATTATACATAAAGACTTATAATTGTGTAATGGAGAGGCGATGTCTGATAAAAATCGAGAGAAAATCCTAGCTAGTGCGCGTGGATTATTGTTAAAACATGGGCCGACGGGCATAACCATGGAGGACACGGCAGTGAATGCCGAATGTACACGAAAGACGGTGTATAATCATTTTCAAAGTAGGGCAATACTTTTAGATGAAGTAATGACCCGTATTGCCCATGAATCGCTACAAGAGCTGCAGGCCGTGGTGGAAGAGGAAGAGCGCCCCTTTCCCGATAAGCTGAACGATATCATTAAAAAAGGTTTTACCTGGATGCACACCTGGGACCGTATGTTTCATCGGCCGGGAATATATAGACAGGCAGTCGCCGGCAGCGATACTACCATCAATTTGCGTGAGCATCTTCGGGGTTTTATAGAAAGGATTGTGGGAGAGGCTATGGACTTAAATCTTATCGATGCTTCTATACCTGCTCGCCGTCTCCCTTGGATTTTTATCAATATGGTCGAGGGACTTATCAGTATCGAAGATATGGATGACGAACCCTTTACCAAGTTGGACTTAATGCGCGATAGTTTGCGTGTTTTAGTAGCTGGAATCCTAAATGAAAAGGGGCGGGAAGTGCTCAAAGAAAGCCTCCTTTTTACCGATACAGCCAATGAATAATAAAAAACGATTTCTACTTAGATTTACTCTGGCAATTATTCCCGCCCTCATTCTTGCCCTATCAATTGTTCTGCTTTTGTATACAAAGTATGCAGGAAAGAGTGTACAGGCGGCAGTGCCAATACCGGTGCGCCTTGTTGCTCCAATAAAAAAGGACATTGCCCAGGAAATTCGCTTAAATGCCTGGGTGCAGGCCAGAAATATGGTTACGGTGGTGCCCCTGGTCGCGGGAATTATACAGGATATGCCCTTTGATATTGGCCAGGAGGTGGAAAAAGATGAAATCGTGGCCAGTTTAGAGGATGAACGCTTTCGCCTTCAATTGCGCCAGGCAGAGGCCGGCTATTTAGCGGCAAAATCCAGTTGGGAAAGGGTTGAACAGCTTTACAAATCCAATGCAACGACCTTACAAAATTGGGAGCAGGCAAAGGGGCAGTTCGAGGCAGTTCAGTCGCAATATGAGTTGGCGCGTTTACAGATGGACTGGGCTCAGGTTAAAAGTCCGATATCGGGGGTGGTGCTTGTGCGCCATTTATCCAAGGGGGATATTGCCAGTCCGGAACGGCCGCTTCTTACAATTGGCACCTTGGACGACTTGGAAGTGCGGGTAAAAATTCCTGAGCGCATGTACAGTTATTTTTTAGATGGTGGCAAGAACATAAAGGCCTATTTAGAGCGAACAGAGGATAGATCAATTCCACTGGAAATACGGGCGGTAAGTCCCTTTATTTCTGCGGAAAGCAAAAACTTTGAGTTAGTCTTAAGTGTTCCCAGCGATACGAAATCCTTGCGGCCGGGAATGTATGTGCGCATTATTTTAGAACTGGAAAGGCACAATAACGTCTGGACGCTGCCCGACCGCGCCCTGGCAACTGGCAACCGGCTCTGGTATATGGAAGACGGCCTTGCCCGCAGCCTACCTTTTACCCCCCTGTTTCGCTCCGATACCAATTTTGAATTGGCCGACAATCTGGCAGACCGGGAATATGTTTTAGAGGGACACTTTTTTCTGCGCGAAGGTGTTTCGATACAGGTAATTCCATGATTCTATCTGATTTTTCGGTAAAGCATCCGGCAATTATCACCATTGTGCTCGTCTCCCTGGCCCTTTTTGCCGGCCTCTCGCTGCGGGGTCTTAAAAGCGAGATGATTCCCGCAGTGAGCATGCCCGGTTTAAGTATTTTAACGATATATCCTGGCGCCTCTGCTAGCGAGGTCGAAAAAGAGCTGAGCCGACAGATAGAAAACCAGCTGTCCACCCTGCCCGGTATGACAAACCTTACCTCGATAAGCTCTCCCTCTTATTCGGTAGTCAGTGTTGAGTTTTCTGCAGATACAGATGCTCGGGCTATGCAGCCTCAGGTGCGAGAGCTTTTAAATGCTATTAAAGGGGAGCTGCCCGATGGCGTGGAAGGGGACCCGGTAATTCATATCTTTGAAGCCAGTTCGCTCCTGCCTATTTTTTCTACGCGCATACAGGGCAGTATGTCGCGCGCCGAATTGAGCGACTGGGTACAGGACAATGTATCTCCCCGCCTGGCGCGAATTCCCGGAGTTTCAAGTATAAACATTGTAGGAGGGCAGAAAAAAGAAATAGCCGTTACCTTGGACAGTGCGGCAATGGCTGCCCGCAGCTTGTCGGCCCTACAGGTGCTGCAAGCCATGCAGTACAGCAATAGGAATATACCGGTGGGTATGACAAGCTGGCAGGGATTGGAGACGAGCTTTACCAGCCTAGGTGCTTTAAGCAGTTTAGAAGAACTGGGAAGCTTGCCAGTGGGCCAGGCGGGAAATGATATTATTTATTTGCGCGACATTGCAGAAATAGCTGTCCAGCCCGAAAAAAGCAATCTAATAATACGCTCTGCGGGCCAGGATTTTATCATGCTCGATATTTTAAAACGGGACGAGGGCGATACAATTCACATTGCAAAAGAGGCCACTAAGGTCCTTAAAACAATGGAAAAAGAGAGCCGGGGAGCAATTACCTATGCGGTTATTACCGATCAAAGTGAGACAACCTCCCGGTCGCTCATGACTGTTGTAGAATCTGCCTTAACAGGCCTTGTACTGACTATTTTAATAATCCTTTTATCCCTTCACGATTTTCGGGCCACTCTTATTATCGGCGTGTCGGTTCCGCTATCCATTTTTTTTGCCATTATATCGATTTGGGTAAGCGGTCGTTCGCTCAATCTGCTTTCTCTATCTGGCTTAACCGTGGCAATTGGCATGATTGTAGACAATTCCATTGTTGTTTTGGAAAAAACCTGGAACAAGTTCGGCCTTGGCCTAGATAAAAAACAGGCAGCCCGCGAAGGAGCCGGCGAGTTGGGGGGAGCTGTTTTAGCCTCGACGACTACAAGCGTCTGTGTCTTTGTGCCCCTTTTATTTTTAACGGGTATTATTGGCATAATAATGAACGACCTCTCGCTGACCATTGTATATGCCCTTGCCTCAAGCGCCCTTGTAGCTGTTATGGTTGTCCCCTGGCTCTCCTCGCTTCTTTTAAAACGGGAAGATTTAATTAAAAGGCCACAGTGGATGGTGCGCATTAAAAATAGCATCGACCGAGTTTTTAACTGGGTAGAAACTTCCTATCGCAGGGTTTTAATCGCGGTGTTAAATCACAAGTTTTTTACCTTGATGTTGGCTCTCACCCTTTTTGCTGCTGGAATTATACTGCTATCAATTTTGGAAATAAGTTTTTTACCCCCAACCGATACGGGTGAATTTGAAATTCATATTGAAACACCGGCGGGATATAATCTTGAGCAAACGCTTAAAAAAGTGGATGAAATTGATGCCCTGGTAAGTTCCCTTGTTCCCGAAATCGAAGCGGCAGTCTACTATGCTGGCTCTACCAGTGCCCTTGCTCTTACCACCAGCAGCAACCGGGCCTTTGGGCGCATTCGCCTAGTGGATAGCCGAAAACGAAAGCGCCGAGTGCAGCAATTAATTCCCCTACTGCAAAAGGAACTTGCTACACATATTAGCGATGCCGATATCGTTATTTTAAATGGCGGCTTCGATTCCCTGCTGGCTCTTGGCACCGGTGGCCAGGGTTTTCGGATGGAAATTTATGGTAACAATTTAGACTATGTCATCCAGGGGGCAGAGATGGCCCAGGCAATATTGGAAAAGGACCCCAATATATTTAAAACAACGCTATCTTCCCGCACCGATTCAAATGAGCTTTTAATCGATCTCTCCCTATCCTGGATGGCGAGTTTGGGAATTACCCCCTACGAAGCAGGTATTACCAGCCGTATTCTGTACAGTGGTATGGATGTGGGGCGATTGCGTTTCCCCGAAAATAGTAAAGATATACATGCCGGTGCCGACTACCCAATTCGGCTCTGCTCAGATTTTTCAGATCGTCCAATGGACCAGAGCAGCCTAAGTGATATGGCTATTCGCACCTCGGATGGCAGATATATCAGTTTTGCCTCCTTTGCCGAGCTTAGCAACAGGGAGTCGCTTTCTAGTATTGAGCGCCGAGACAGAAGTTTTTCTATTGAACTGGTGGGCTACCTCAATAGTCAAGACGTCTTTGGAGTGGCAAGTCGTATGGAAGCGGCTATGAACAATTTAAATATGCCGGTGGGCACCGATTTTACCATAAGTGGCACCAGCGCCCTTATTGACGAGAGCATGAGTAGCTTAATCTTGGTCCTGGCAGTGGCAATATTCCTGGTCTATGCGGTTATGGTTATTCAGTTCGAGCGCTTTCTTCAGCCATTATTAATTATGAGCTCAATTCCCTTTACCTTGGTGGGGGTGGTCCTGGGCCTATATCTCTTTGGCTCCTCTCTGTCTATTATTGCCATGCTGGCAATTATTACCCTAGGGGGCACGGTGGTAAACAATGCCATTGTGCTGGTAGACGCCTTTAATCGACGGCGAACTAAAATTATAGAAGAAGGACAGACCGTCGAGCTTCGAGAAGTGGTACTTGACGAAAGCAGGCAGCGTCTGCGCCCCATACTTATGACCGCCCTGACAACTCTCTTTGGCGTTTTGCCCATGGCCCTGGCCCAGGGAAATGGTTCAGAAATATATGCCCCCCTTGGACAGGCCATTTTTGGCGGGCTTCTGTCTTCGACCCTTATCACCTTAATTTTTATTCCCCTTGGCTACGAAGCCCTCGAATCGCGCCTACAGCGCCACAGACCTCTTATTAAAGGAGAGAATTATGAATAACACAAAGAAAATATACTTTTTTTTTCCCTTGTTTTTTTGTATTTTAATGCTGAGCAACTGCTCTTCGGTGTTTACTGCCTCGATAGACGGCAGGATAATTGATAAAGAGGCCATCGAAGAAAATAATACGGTGGGGGTCGCAAATGCCACAGTTTGGCTGTATACGAGCAAGGGGGGCCGAGATAATGACTACGAGGCTTGGGTAGAGGGCGATCGAAGTAGCCTGCCCGATGCCGTCGGCAGAAGCTCGTACCGCTATTATTTGGCCACAAATACCGATAACAACGGGAATTATCAATTTGCCGGTATTATTTGGGAAAAAATTAATCCGGAATTTGGCAAGACAGCCGATAAAACAGAGGTCTGGTTACTTATTTACCATCCCGACTATGGGCTCTCTAAAAACCCGGCCCCCCTGTTCTTGGTTTCGGATGTGACAAATCAATTTTCGGCAATTGCAATTGAGGATATCTGGTCCGAGGCCACAATTTCGGGGAAAACTCTCAATTGGCAGGATGGAAAGGCGCTGGGCAATGTGCCTGTGCGCGCTAGATTGCCAAAATCCTGGACCTACACCGAGGAAGATGTCGACACCGAGGAGGCTGTCTGGAAAGATGGCAATAGCTATACCACCACCAGCAATGCCGAAGGCGCTTGGTCGCTAAAGGTGCGCTTTGCAAAGCAAAAGGGGCATGTTGGCGATAAAATTCACCGGGCGCTGGCTAGGGTAAGCTGGGAGCGACAGGATTGGCGGGCCGGCAATCCGGCAGAGGGGGCTACTCACCTGAATAGCGAAATTGGGGGGGATATTGACCTTAATGTTGATGGGCGTACTGCAATGCAAGGTGATGCCTTTGACTGGTTCTACGAAACCCAGAGCTTTGCACCCGAGGACATAGTAGAAACGCCAGATGTAGTGCTCCAACGCTGGAAGTTTTCGGCCAATTTAAGCGGTACAATTGAAAATACCGCTGGAGATAAACTGAATGGGCTGGAAATAGTGCTTTTTGCCGGACAGGCACCCGATGGAGTCGAATTAGGGCGCTGTTCAAGTGTGGCCGAGGACACTGCACAAGCTACTGTGGATGGTCGCTTTAATTTTGAACGTATAGATTGGGATTTTGAAGACCTTGAAAACGACGAGGCGGTTCAAAAAACGGGTGCGCTTAAAGTGTATATAGAGGTACACAAAGAGGATGCCAGCCCATACAGTCTTGAGTCGGGAAATATTTCAAGTCTCCTTCCAGATGCCAATCGCAGTCTCCGCCTCGTGGTGCAAGAGTAGCACAGTATGATGGCTTATTTTCCAAAAAAGGCCGGCATTTTGCTTTGCCTATCAGTTTTTGTTTTTCCCAAAATCCTGCTAGGGCAAGAAATTGATAGCGGGAACACCAGCTATATTGAAAAATTTTTAACAAATCGCCAAGAACTCTTGGAAGTCTTTGAAAATATTTTTCAAGAAAACCAAGACGTAGCGGGGCAGGCCGGAAAAACCATCGATAGCCAAACAAGCTATACTCTGGCCGACTTATTTGAAATAGCAAAAAAGGACAATCCTGTTTTGCAGGCTCAAAATTGGCGAAGCAGTGCTGCCCATGCCGATTTAAAAGCTGCAAAATATAGACGCCTGCCCACACTGACGGCAGAAGCTGGGGGGCAGTTTACGGGCAATCCAATTGGTACAATTAGTTTAACAAAGGGCCAACTCGGGTCTTTTGCGGGCCCAGATGGCAATTATCTTTTGCCAATGCAGGACATGGTTATCTATAAGGGGATGGAGGAGACATATTATAAATTTTCACTTAAAACAGAAATCCCCCTTTTTACCTGGGGCAAAATTACCAAGGGAATAGATTTAGCAAGGTCCGCTTTAGAGGTTTCTGAGCTCCAAAAACAGGCTGGTGAAAAAGAATTGACGGCAAAAATAGCCGCCTCCTTCGATGCCCTTCTCTGTCTAGTTCAAACTCGCAACATTCTTCTGCTTCAGATTGATATTTCCCAGCGAATGCTGCGCATTGCCGAACAAAATGCCCGTGCAGGTTTTTTAACCGAAACCGAGTTGGCCAAAACCAAGGTTAAATTGAGTGAAATCCGCCTTGAATATTTGCGCTTACAGGAACATATCGCCAGCCTTTTAGACAAGCTGGCGGAGTCGCTTGCCTTAGACGAGCTTTGCCTAGAAGACCTGTATTTAGAAGATATGAGCAGGTTAATTCTAAATAATTCTGGGCCAGATATTTCCCTACAGGCTGCCTTGGACATCATTCCCCAAAACAGTCTCTCTTTAAAGCAGGCCCGCACTGCGGTAGAAATACGCGAGAAGGCCCTTGCACTTTATAGCATTCAGGCCAGAGGGCTGCCCGACATTGCCCTGCAAAGCGAGCTCTCCTATGGTGGCTTTAGGTTTCCCTTTATCGAAAAAGATTGGTATAGACAGGACGATTGGCAGTTTTCTTTAAGCATTGGGACCAGTGGATCGATTTTGGGAAATGCTGCGGCCTATGCTGCTATGCAGAGGGCCAAGGCAGAATTGGCGGAGGCTCGCGCCGTGGAAAAAGATGGGCAGCGCCAATTGCGTTCGTGGATTAGGGCTCGCTATGCCAATATGGACTTACTTGCCGAAAAACTAGATTATGCCCGCCTCGATCAGCTGGCAAGGGGAGGGGATTTACAGCGATTAGGGTTGGAGCTATCTAGTGGCTCTGGATCCGAATTGGATGCCCTGCAGTCTTTAATTGAGGCCCTGAGTCCACTGGCACAGGCCTGGGGCGATTTAGCAGAATATCGGGGCGAAATGCATGCCTTGAACGCAGCGCAATAAAAAAAAATCTAGCCAGATATATTCTGGCTAGATTTTGGAGGTGGCGGGAATCGAACCCGCGTCCTAATGTGCGTTATACAGACCTCTACGGGTGTAGCTGTGCATTTTAATTGTCGGGACAGGCCTTGCTACACAGCAGGCAGCCAATCCGTATTCGGAAAAAATCTCGTCTTGGCAGGTTCCGAAACCTACCTCGACCAGCCCCTGTTGGCGTCAGGACCCCGGCCGCTAAGGGCGGCGCCGCCGGTTACCCGCGCTTACGCAGCGTAAGCGTAACTGTCGTTATTGGCAGTTAAAGTTTTGCCGAATCAAGGAGGTCGGCACTCCACCCGCAATCCGTATCCCGAATCACACCAGTCGAAACCGGGGCACCCCCATAGTTTCAAATAGAATATAGAAGTTTTGTTATAAAAAGTCAAGATTATCTTTTTCTTGACCAGCTAAGATATTATGGATAGTGTATACGTATGGATTGTGTGGAAGACAGCGAAGATATTTTGACATTCGATTATAACGAACGAATTGTTTTTTCTCGGGGCATGGAAGCCCTTAAACAGATAAATTTAGACGAGGCCCTCATGGTTGAGCGGCGCTTTGTAAATTTGGAGTCCCTAGCGCTGGCGATATCTCGCTTTCCGCCGGTCTGCCAGACTCAGGTTTTAGGCGGGGTGCGCCGCGACACTGCCTCGCTTGCTGGCTCGCTTACCTCTATAACGGGAAGCTCTCGACTTTTGCATACGCCAACGCGAGTTATCGCTGCTCGCAGTTTTTTAGTGGCTAAATATCATGCCTTTTCCCTGCTTTTAATGGCCCTTGGCGCCGAGCACGAGTTGGCAGAGGCCATACAGGGCATATCAATCGAAATTGTTTTCACCCTTACCATGGAAGATGTCTATCTTGCCTGCCTGGAAGACGACAAGCTCCCCCTAGATTTAAAAGAATCCATTGCCATGGACTTGGTGCGCCTTTGGGATAGGGGAAGGGACCCCCGGGCCAGTTCACATATTCCCTGTATTAAAAATTTATGGACGGTGCGTCGCGAAAACCCGCCAAGTTACGGTACCCTCGAGGGCACCAGCGAACTTATCCGCATAAATATGGATATGGATGACGATTGGACCCAGTTTATTTTAAGTCGGCGGGACGATAGAGAAATGCGAGGGGCCCTGGAAGAATTTTTATTTGGCCTTTCCCACGAAGAAATGGCGCATTTGCGCGTTCTTATACGCATGGGCAATGTCTTTGCCCTAAACGAGGGCGGAATTCAAAATGCACTGGGTAAAAAACGTTCGTACACCGAGGCCTCGGATGCAGATCCCCGGCTTATGTATGAATTTTATATACAGCGCAGCGAGGGGGCAAGGACCCGCAAACAGACTGGTGTCCACGGGCCACAGCGCACTATAGAAGAAATTTACTTAAGCTATCGTTTTGCCCAGGAGCGCTATTTAGAGTTTTAAGCCTCTGGCTGTGTTGATGGTTTTTCAATTTCTACCTCTATTTGCGCATCGGACTCTTCTGTTACATCTACCTCATTCAATTCGCTGTGTCCCTCGTCCACATTCTGTGGGCCCCGTTTTACCTCTACCGCATTGGGATCGAATTCATCCAGATCAGGTGTAGCAACTAGGTCAGGTGCTTCATCCAGATCAGGTGCATCATCCGGATCAGGTGCATCATCCAGATATTCCAAATTGTCGTCCTGGTTAATTATAATATCCTCTAGGGCCGACTCAAGTTCGGTAATGCGGTCGCGACTATCATTTCCCATCTGCTCCAAATGTATAGCGCTCTCTAAAATCTCCTGCGAACCGGCATCAATTTCTGTAATGCCCAAAAGGGCCTCTCCGGAAATGGCCTGAATATTGTCCATCGCCTCTAAAATAGCATGATGGCGTCGGTACATATCTTCGGTCCCAACACTTACCCGCTTAGAGGCCTCTATCGATTCTTTAATGGCCTTTACCACCTCGACACTTTTGGAACTTGAAGACTTCGCATCTGCAGCTATGTCATGTAAAATTGAAACAAAGTTGTTTACATCCGTATTGATAGAATCGAAGGCTAGGGCGCTAGACTCGCTAATTTGTAGGGCCCGCTTTATTTTGTCGGTTACATTGGCCAGCGATTCGCCAATTCGTTGGGCATTGTCCTGGGTCGATTCTGCCAATTTGCGTATTTCTTCGGCAACTACAGCAAAACCCTTACCCGCCGCGCCAGCGTGGGCACTTTCGATGGCCGCATTCATGGATAAAATATTGGTCTGTTCTGAAATTTGGTCTATGAGCTCAATTACCTCGACAATGCCCTCAATATCCTTCGAGACGGTGCGAATAATTTCGTTAGTGTTCTGTACCCTTTCGCTGCCATCGAGCACCACTTTTCGCAGGGTATCTGCCTGAATAGACCTTTCATCAATTTCCTTGGATACTTTTATAACCGAGTCGACCGCCCTGCTTAAGTCGTAGCCTGCCTCTTCCATCATAATTGTCTGCTTGCTACTATCACTTCTAAATATATCCAGATATTTGGCAATTTCTTGCAGCCCCACCCCGGCCTGATCGATTGAGGTGTTTAAAATTAAAAATTGGGTTTTAATGGATTCTATATTTTTGTTTATTTCGTTTACGGCGGCAGCGCTTTCGCTGGTACCGGCAGAAAGTGCATCTTTTAAATTGGTAACATTTTCTACCGATTTTTTTACTTCGCCAAAAATACTGGTCAACGATTGCAAAACTTTTTGTAAATGCTTCGAAAGAAGGCCAAATTCATCGGAACCGAGGGAGGGGATCTCGGTAGAAAAGTCTTTTTTTGCAATGCTGGCCATCGCTTTTTCGAGAACCTGGGCGCGCTTCGAAATGTTTTTAGAAAATATACTTACATAGATAAAGGCCGCTATAATTGTCAACAGCGTTAAGATAAGCCCCGTAGTTATAGTGCGTTTTATAATAAGATTTACTTCCACTTCTATGCCATCGAACATGCGACCTAAGACCACTCTAAAAGAATCGTTGCTTACAAGAACTTTTTGAAGCGAACTCTGAAGAGCGAAATAGTAGAAAAAATCTTCAATACTGATAATTTCCTCTGCTTGCATGCGATATATCTTGCTTATGAGCCCTTCAGAGGCCTTGCCCTGCAGGGCATCATATTTGACCACAACGGCCTCTTGGAATTCATCGAAGGCCCTGCTCGAAATGTTCAGCTGGTCTTTAGTAATTTTCCATAAGTTTTTTGTGTTTTCTAAAAGAGCCTGCACCTCTTTGCCCAGCTTTAAAAAGGTCCTTTGTTCCCCCAAGGCTAACATTTTTTTTTCAAACTCGGTTATACTTATCATCCAGTTTTTTCTTAAATCTGGCAGGGGCCTCGCAGAAAGCAGGATGTCCTGGGTAGTAATTTGCACGCCATCCCAGGTGTTAAGTAGGTTGTTTGCCTCATTGTGAAGATTTCGATAATCCACAATTAAAGTGGCCTGTTTGGCAATAAAGCCCATAACACCTGTCATTACCAAAATTACCAAGCCAATACCAATTATCAGTTTACCGTAAATCTTCATGTTGTTTGTCCTTGTTGTATTCCTGGGTTTCGAGGTAGACGTACTCCAAAAGCACTTTTGCCTTCTTAAACATATCTTCGGAGTCTACCGGATCCTGATATCTTCGCTGTGCCACAACTCGTTTAATACCGCAGTTAATTATAAGCATTGCACATGTTCGACAGGGGGTCATTCTACAGTATAAGGTGGCCCCATCAATAGAAATACCCCTTTTCGCTGCCTGAGAAATGGCGTTTTGTTCGGCATGTACAGTGCGTACACAGTGCATTGTCTCTGTACCATCCTCGTGGACCATTTTTTTAAGTTGATGTCCAACATCGTCGCAATGGGGCAGTCCCGATGGTGCGCCAACATAGCCAGTTACAAGAATATGCCTATCCTTTGCTATTACACAGCCAGCGCGCCCGCGATCGCAGGTGGCGCGACGCGAAATAGCTTCGCAGACTTCCATAAAATATTCGTCCCAGCTTGGTCGTTTATACGTAGTGCCAGACATCGGTGCCTCCGGCTATCATTATAACAGATATTTTACAATAATAAAGGATTTCTATTTGGATATGAATGAAATAATTGAAGTTGATGCCTTACCCCTTGTTTCTTGACCGCTTTGTGGGTATAGTTCTGACAAACCTCAATTGGCAGGTTTTGCGCCTTGCGCAAAATTATCTTTTTATAACCCACCGCTGAGTGGGGTTGAAACAGGAGAAAATTATGGCTATTTCTAAGGTATGGCTCGACGAAAGCGAAGATGAGTGCATTTCTTGTGGCAATTGCGAAGCAATTTGTCCTGAAGTTTTTTCTATTCCCGATAAAATGGTAGTAAATCCCGATGCAGACATTGCAGCCAACGAGGCAGGGATTCTGGAATCCATCGATTCCTGCCCGACAGCGGTTATCAAGGCAGAATAAAACCTTTCGCTTTTAAATGCCAAAACAATCTTGCACGTTTTTGCGAATTTGGCTATGTATTTCCTGAGTACTTAGCTGGCGCAATTCTGCAAGTTTTTCAAAGGTCGCCCCAATATAGTCGGGGCGATTTTTTTTGCCCCGATGGGGAACCGGTGCCAGATAGGGGGCATCCGTCTCTAAAAGTATACGGTCCAGGGGCACATAGCGGGCCGCTTCTCGAATATTTTCTGCATTTTTATAGGTCAGGGTACCGGCAAAAGAAATATAGGCCCCGAGATCTAAAAAATTGCGCGCCTCTTCCCTGTTATATGAAAAACAGTGTAAGATTAAATCTATATGTGAGAAGTCTTTAAGGATGTTGTATGTCTCCAGTGCACTATCGCGCGAATGGACAATAAGGGGAAGGTCCAGTTCCTGGGCTAGGGAGGCCTGGCTTCTAAAGAGTTCATATTCGCCAGCAATATCTGTGCCAACTTCAATTTTATTGTGGCTACGGTCTATGCCGGCCTCACCAATCGCCACCAGACGATTGGCGGGAATTACCTCTAATTGTTGGCGCAGTTGCTGCATTTCTGTATCGAACTCAGCGATTGCCTGCCTATCTGGCCAAATACCAAGGGAAAAATAGACATTTGGCAGATCTTTTAATACCTGCCAACGTTCAAGGGCATCCTGCGATCTTGTACCTATATCGATAATTGGGCCAAAACCACGGGCCAGAAGTTGCTCTAATTCGCTACGAGTCATAACTCCCTGGTCGAGAATGGATAATAAATGTGCATGGGTATCTAAAAACATATATCTTTCCCTGTTGACCCTTCGCCTTAGTTTTTGGTAATATCTAACCGCAACGCCGGGGTGGTGGAATGGTAGACACTGGGGACTTAAAATCCCCTGACCGAAAGGTCGTACGGGTTCAAGTCCCGTTTCCGGCAAGCACTGTTTTTAACACGTATTAGCTTCGTTTTACAAGCCCTTCCAAATATTTTCTGCTCATTCTAATTAAAACTGGCCTGCCATGCGGGCAGTGGGGGTCTTCCAGTGCCAATGTGGCCCTTGCCAGTTCTTTTCCCCGCATTGGCTCAAGTATTAGCCTATCTTTTACCGCCATCTTACAGGCCATGGTTCGGTACCACTGGTGGGCCAGCTCGTGTGCATTTGACAGCATTTCCAAAATGCTGTCGACGGTCTGGCCATCGCCCTGCTTCCAGGCGCTGGGAAGCCCCTTTAAAACCCAGGAGCCAGGAGCCAATCGTTCTAGATCGATACCCAGGCTTTTAAGCTCGGCTTTTTTATCGCGCAAGAGTGCTTCTTCGTTTTCGTCTTCGATAGAAAAGGGAAGGGGCACTAAGAGTTCTTGGGCCTTTGGAGGGTTTTCTAAAAGCTCGTTGTACAAAATGCGCTCGTGGGCGGCATGCTGGTCTATTAAAATAAGCTCATTGCCTTTTTCTATGAGTAAAAAAAGGCCAAAGGCCTGGCCGTGGTAGTAAAAATCTTCAACATTGCCAACTGTTGGTGCACCAACAACTGTAGGTGCACCAACAGCATTTGGTGGTGACGAAGTCAATGGATTGGCGATAAGTTGACCAAGGGCAGCGCGGGCCAGCTCCCTGTCCCTACTCATAGACCTATAGCCCTGATTCGCTGTTATTGGCGCATCGAAGAGATTGTCGGCATAGCTTTTACCCGTATGTTGGCCTTTGCCCGTCCTGTTCTCAGTTTGGGGAATTCCTGAACTGTGGGGGGCAGGGCGAATTAAATCGAGGCCGGCGCTGCGTGCAAGGGCCTCGTAATGGGCGCGTACAAGGCTGGAAATTTTTCGATGAATGCGGAGACCATCGCGAAAACGGGCTTCGCGTTTTGCAGGATGTATATTAAAATCGACTAAATGCCCATCAATATATAAAAACACTGCCCCAATTAAATGGCTCGCATTGGGAAACCAGCCCTGGCTGCCATATTCAAGGGCCTGCTGAAAGGAATACTCTTGTATTCTACGACCATTGGTAAAAATATATTGATGGCGGCGGTCATTTCGCGAAATATTGGGGCTTCCAAGCACAATTTCCAGCGAAAAGCCCTCATCCTGCCCCTGAATTTGATGCACATGCTGTCCCCTTCCCTTTGTGGGAGCTGTTTCTTCGATTACAGCGGCAATAAAACGCTCCTTAAGGCTATTTGTCGCCGGTAAAATGAATTTTTCCCTTCCGTCCTGGTAGAGGGAAAAATTTACCTGGGGGAAGGCCAGGGCTTTTTCTATAAAGGTCTTAGATATTGCCAAAGCCTCGCTGGCAGGCCTTTTTATAAAGTTTTTTCTGGCCGGCAAATTGTCGAAAAGGCCTTCGACGCTTACCGTGGTGCCCTGCGCCCTAAAATGCCCCTCGATATGTGGCTCTAAGCTTCCGCTGCCAGCGGGACCAATGGCAATTCGGTGTGCGCCCTGTCCGTCTTGGCTGCTGAGAATTTTTAAATGCGAGACTGCGGCAATCGAGGCCAATGCTTCTCCGCGAAAGCCCAGGCTTTCTAAATGCAATAGATCGTCTTCGGTGGCAATTTTACTGGTGGCATGGGGCAGGGTACAGAGTAAAAGGTCTTCCTTTGCCATGCCCTTGCCATTGTCGCTCAGTTCAATAAGCGAAAGCCCCCCTTTTTCAATTTTTAATTCAATGTTCGTGGCCCCCGAATCTAAGGCATTATCTATGAGCTCCCGGACAACAGCTGCAGGGCGGTCGATAACTTCTCCCGCAGCAATTTTTCGGGCCACCTCGGGGGAAAGTAGGCGAACATGGCCAGTACGTGGCATCAGTCTAAATCTCCTTCGTCAAAAAGCTCTAATTCGGGCTTTTTGGGCGCTGTCTCGGTGGCAGGGTTCATCAATATTTCTACGCGCCGTTCAATGCGATCTAAGTCTTTTTCGAGGGTCTTTGCCAATTTTATTCCCTCCTCGAATGCGGCTATTGCCTCGTCTAGGGGTATATCGCTTTTTCGCATTGCCTGGCCCAATTCTTCCAGGCGTTCAAGTCGCTGTTCAAAATCTTTCATGCTATTCATCCTTTATGCTCTGTGCTATCTGGCACTGCCACCGCGCTTTCTAAGCGGGCATTTATGCCACCCTCTGCAAGCTCTATATTTAAAGCTGTATGGACCGGGAGGCCATGCCCCGAACGCAAAATATTTCCTGTCTGCCTCTCTCGCACAATGGCAAAGCCCCGCGAAAGGACCTCTTTGGGGTTGGTGCTCTCTAAAATAGTCTTCGCCTGTAAAACCCTTGTCCTTTTTTGCTGAAGGCTTTTTTTAAATTGCCAATACAATTCCTCGCGGGCATCGTCGAGGCGGACAAGCCGAGGCTGATAGATTGAGCGAAATGCCAGTTCTAGGTTTTCGGGCTTAAACGGCTTGCACAGCAATCTGGAATGCGCCAGTCTGTCCAGTATATCCTTTTTGGCAAGAGTTCTAAAATGGGCGATTGTCTGCTCTTCTTGGCCATGGTTTGCGCTAACTAATTCGGCTGCAGCCGAGGGCGTGGGGGCGCGTAGGTCGGCTACATAGTCGCTCAGGGCCCAGTCGATTTCATGGCCCACTGCGCTTATCACCGGAATATGCGAGGCCGCAATAGCGCGTATTACCACCTCTTCGGAAAAGGGCAAAAGATCTTCCAGGGATCCGCCACCTCGGCCAACAATAATTACTTCGCCCAGGCCTAACACATTTGCCTGTTTTATGCGTGCAGCAATTTGTTGGCCAGCTCCTTCGCCCTGAACAGCTGTGGGTAAAATCGTCAGCCGAATTTTCGGGGCCCTTCGTCGCAAAATTTGCAATATATCGCGAACAGCGGCCCCGGTGGGCGAGGTTACTAAGGCAATATGCCAGGGCCATTTGGGCAGGGCTTTTTTTCTATCCAAATCGAAAAGGCCCTCTGCCGCTAGGCTTCGTTTTCGCTTTTCCAAAATTGCCAGAATTTCGCCCTCGCCGGCCTGCTCAAGGCTATCCAATATAATTTGATAGTTCCCCCGTTGGGGATAGACGGAAATGCTGCCAATTCCCCGCACCTTAAGCCCATCTCTTATTTCAAAATGTACCTGTTGCGCCTTAAATTTAAACATAACCGCAGAAATTGCCGCAGATTCATCTTTTAAGGTAAAATACAAATGCCCAGAGCTGGCGGGCCTAAAGTTGGATACTTCGCCCTCCAGGCGTACAGTTTTAAAATGGCCCTCCAGAAGAGTTTTTAATTCCTGCGTAATGCTACTGACCGACTGCCAAGAACTGTCCTGACCCTCGCTATGGTGCGCTAAATCCATGCTACGAAGTATAGAGAGAGATTTTCCATGGCGCAAGGGGAGCAATCTATGCGTACATATTTATCTAAGAAAGGCCTTGGTATTGGTCGATATAGTACATAAGATGAAATGCCCAATTATACTCATTGTACCCCCAGAGCCGTTTTCCAGCCCGGTTCAAGGTCTGGGAATTTTAAAGAATTATCCAGATATACGCCGGCAGAGCCTAAGGGCGGTAAAGTCCTTTCCCAATGTTGGCCCCGTTTTTTGTGTCGCCCTGGCCGCAGAAGAAAAAATGGAAAAATATAAAAAAGAGGGGCTGGAAGAGGCCGATTTCTGGATATACCCAGAAGCCGAAAAGAGTTGGACAGCTGCCTCGCTTTTGTCGCGGGTCTGCCAGGAGCTCGAGACCAATATTGGCGAAAAAGAATTTTCGCTGTGGTGGGCCTGGGCCGACTGTCCACTTTTGGATAGCGAATTGGCCCAGCGCATGCACGAAAGGCATATGCGCTGGCAGGCTGAATATACGAATGCCGATGGCTGGCCCCTAGGTTTTGCACCGGAATTAATACATTTCTCAAGTTTAAAGGCACTTGCCTTTTTGGCCGAGGGCAACGAAGACAGCGTCGACAGAGACCTGCTTTTTACAATAATGCAAAAAGACATCAATTCCTTCGATATCGAAACCGAACTTGCCAGCACAGATTTACGGAGCCATCGGCTAAGCTTTTATGCCGATTCCCGGCGAAATTGGCTTTTAATCGAGCGCTTTTTAGAATTTGGCTATAAAACAGCAGAACAGAGCATCAATTTTATTGCCGAACAGGGAGAAGCCCTGCGCAGCCTACCGGCATTTTTCCCTATTCAGATACAGGGGGGCTGCCCACAGAACTGTAGTATGTGCCCCTATCCTCAATATAGTAAAGAGAGCACTGGGTTGTACCCCACCGAGCGAAAAGAGGAAATGAGCCTAGAAGATTTTTCGGCCATACTCGATGCCATTGTCGATTTTGTCGGCGATGCCGTTATCGATATATCACTTTGGGGTGAGCCCGCCCTGCATAAAAACCTAGTGGAAATGGCCAAGGCCGTCTTTGCCCGGCCCTCGCTTTCGCTTATAATCGAGACTTCTGGAATCGCCTGGCCCGAAGCTAGCATACAGCAAATTCTAGAAGCAGAAAAAAAAGCGCCCGCTCGTTCGGGTTTTGAAAGCTCTGCACGGCCGGGGCGACTTTCAATTATAGTCTCCTTAGATGCCGTCGATCCTGGAAGATATCGGCAACTGCGCGGCGAAGGCCAGCAAGAGGCCCTGCTTTTTGCCAATGGGCTATTGAACCGAGCCAAAGAAAAAACATGGATACAGGCCCTGCGTTTAAGCGATGGCGAAGAAGATTTAGATGCTTTTTGGCAACATTGGAAGGAGGCGGGGGCCCAAATTATCATTCAAAAATACGATTTCCATGCCGAGTATTTGCCCCAACGGCGGGGTGCCGATCTTTCGCCTCTAAAGCGCTTGCCCTGTTGGCATCTTATGCGGGATATGCCTATTTTAATTGATGGGACGGTGCCAGCGTGCAAAGAAGATCTGGGACGTCGGGCAACAATTGGCAATGTGTTAAAAGAAAATATAGCCAATATCTGGGAGCGAAATATGGGGCTCTATAAGGCCCACTTAAAAAATGATTGGCAGGGGCCATGTAGGAATTGCGATGAGTACTATAGCTGGAATTACTGAAAACCTAGGGCAGAGCTACACTGTTGTGGGCGGCAACGAATTGGTGCAGGAAGAAAATTTAAGCCTCGTGCTTTTGAATCGGGGAGGGCGCTTTCGACTTAAAGCCGTAATCGATAAACTTTACAGCCAGGGATTTAAACAGTTATGTATTGTGGAAGTGGGAGCAGAAAACCGAGAAATCGAAGAATTGGTCCATAAATACAGCGGACTGCGCTTTATAGTCTTTGCCCGGCCCTTAAGCATTGGCCAGTACATCAATATTGTGGCAAAAGAGATGAGCGGCGAATATTTTTTAATCGTCTGGGACAATATCAATCAAATACAGGGCGGGGGAAGCAAAAACATATTGGAGCGGGTTTCTTCGAACAATTCATTGCTTTTATCTCCCCATGTGCTCAATGAAAAATGGGAGCTCTCGCCCACGGTAAAAAACCCCTATTTGACAAAGGGAAAGGTAGAAGTGTTACCAAGTCTTCCTGTTCGCGATGGTCAAATGAGCCTATATCCTCACGACTATATTGGGCTTTACCACAGGGCAAAATTTTTAGAGCTCGGTGGTTACGATTCAGATATCGAACAGGAATGGGTCCAGCTTTTAGACTTTGGTTTTCGCTGCTATCTCTTTGGCTATGATATAAGAATGACGGGGGCTTTTAAGCTTGTTTTTGATCAAGATTTAAACCCCGAGGATCAGAGCATAAAGACCGATATCAATAAGTTTTGGATTAAAAATATTGCGCCAATATTTGCAAACGGGTCGGCCCATCTGCCTTGGCGGCGTTTTTTCCCCTGGCTTCTACGATCGGGGGAAGGACCCGTAGAATCTCTAATGGCATTTAAGCAGGCGCGCCGCTGGGTATATCTGAATCGCTATCGTTTTAAAAGCGATGCAAAGGGAGTTATCGAGAATTGGGAGAGCGATGCGCTTTGAAAATTCTTGTTCTCCAAGTGCGTCTGAATTCCGCAAGACTGCCCCAAAAAGCTTTTTTGGAAATTCAGCCCAATAAGATATTTTTAAATGCTGTCCTTGAACAATTAGCTTTTATACCGGCCGATTATCGAATTCTTGCCTGCCCAAAAGAGGATGTCCCTTTAATTTCCAAGCATTTAAAGCAATTGGAAAAACAGGGGTGGGTTCTTGTGGGAGGAGCCGAAAACGATGTCTTAGCCAGGGTCTACCAGGCGGTCCTCGAGATTGTTCCAGAAAAAAATCGCACAAAGGACAGTCTTGTATTAAGAGCAACCGCCGACAATGCCTTTGTGCTAACCGAGGCGGCTAACAAATTGGCAGAACAGGCACTTGCCCTGCGCAGCGACTATGCCTGCTATACGGCTCTGCCCCACGGCAGTGGTCTGGAATATATACGCCTACAGGCCCTTAGTACCGCCTTTGCCCAGGCCAGCGATGCCTACGACCGGGAACATGTCTGCCCTTATATATACAAAAACCCCCATTTATTTCGCATACACCGGCCCGAGATTGACATACATTTGCGCCATCCCGAACTGAATCTGAGTGTGGACACCGAAGAAGATTTATTGCGGGCAAAAAACCTGTATGCACGGCTGGGAGGGCCCTGTGCCCTCGACGAGAAAATTGTAAAAACAGCCCAAAAACTGAGTGTTCAGGTTGGTAATTGAGATGTCTTTAAACATTCTTGTGTTGAGCACTGCGAAAAAAGGCCAGGGTTCCGGGCATATTCGCCGGTCTTCCCGCTTGGTGCAGGAATTGCGCAGTCTGGGCCATCAGGCTTATGTATATGTCGGGGAGGCTGACGTACACAAAAAGGGCAGAAATATCGAAGAGCTTGCAGAACTTGCGGGCCTAGATTCTGGGCTTGCTTCTTCTATATTTATCGAAGACATCGATACAGAAGAAAACTGGTCATTTGCGCTCTTCGACTGCTTCCGCACCGAGCCGGCCCTATTTAAAAAGCTTGCTAAAAAAAAAATCGCCCTCATTGGGCTAGACGAAGGGGGGAGGCATCGCAAAGACTTCGACTGGCTCATCGATATCATTCCCAACCCATGCACTAAAATACCGGCAAATCAAGAGCTATATCATCTGTCGGTGGCACATCTAAAGCCAAGGCCCTTTGCCCCCACATTATTTACTGAACAAAAAAAAATCTTAATTACTTTTGGGGGAGAGGATACAGCGGGCTCCTCTTTTTTTGCCCTGAAAGCCGTTAAAAAATTGCCAAAGGAATTGAATGTTAGCGTCGAGGTTTTAATTCCCCCTAGTATGCCCGCTAAAAAAGCACAGGCATTGAAGGCGGAAGTTTTAAGGCAGGGCCATATTATATGTCCCCCAACATCGAAGCTTGCCGATAGATTGGCCTCCAATGCTGCCGGGTACACCCTAGTTATAACCCAATTTGGCCTTACCATGCTCGAGGCACTGCATTCAGGCCTGCCAGTGTGGACAATCTCGCCAACAAAGACGCATAAAAACCTCTGTAGGGCCCTAGGGCTACCGGGCAAAGAGACTGGCTTTACCTTAAACAGCGAACAGGCTCTGGAAAATATCCTACAGCGTTCACAGGCAGTGGCGACAAAAATATTCGCACAAACACCGACAGATAGCGAGCCAAAAAGTTTGGCCGAACTCTTAGTGGCCTATTCAATGATAGAGTCTGTTCGCTGTCCCCTCTGTCGGCAGATACCTCGGGGCAATATACTTGCCCACTTTCCCGACAGAAGCTACCGACGCTGTGCCCATTGCCGGGGAGTCTCGATGTTCAGAACCGGCGAAATCCCCATTGTCTACGATAAAAATTATTTTTTTGATGACTATAAAAAGCAGTATGGCAAAACCTATCTGGAAGATTTCAAAAATATTCAAAAAATGTCGGCCCAGCGCCTAGAAATTATCGAAAAATATCTAAAAAATCCTGCTAGGGTCTTAGATATTGGCTGTGCCTATGGCCCCTTTTTGGCCGAAGCGCAACGTAGGGGCTTTAAAACGTATGGTATCGATGCCAGCAAAGAGGCAGTTGCCTGGGTCAATAAAAACTTAAATATTCCTGCGGTGGCTGGCCTTTTTCCCCATGTCGATTTATGTGCATCTTTTGGCCAAGATAGTTTTCGGTTGGTAAGTCTTTGGTTTTTAATTGAACATATCGACAATGTGCATGAATTTTTGCTTGCACTGGCCAATACGGTGGAAAGTGGGGGCATTTTGGCCTTTTCCAGTCCCTCATTTGCGGGTATATCTGCAATTAAAAACAGGCAGCAATTTTTACAACACAGTCCTAAGGACCATTGGACAGTTTTAGAGCCGAAAAACATGCGTCGGCTTTTGGCAAAATATGGATTTAAACTATTAAAAATACGAATTACCGGGCATCATCCAGAGAGATTCCCCGGAATTGGAATGATAGGGCCCCAAAGCTTGTTGTGGAAAATTGTGCTTTTTTTTAGCAAATTATGTAAACTTGGGGACAGCTTTGAAGTCTATGCGCGAAAGCGATAATTATTAGATAAAGACCTTGGGAGACTTGTGGTGCGAATTTTAATACTTGGGGCCGGCATTATGCAGGGGCCCGCAATAGAAATAGCAAATAACATGGGTTGGCAAAGTATCGTTGTCGATGGGGACGCCCAGGCAGCCAATCGACATCTGGCTCATTATTTTGAGGCAATCGACTTAAAAGACAGCGATAGCCTAGTGGCACTTGGTCGGCACTATCATATTGATGGCGTTTTTACCGCTGGGACCGATTTTTCGCTCAGCGTTGCCATTGTAGCGCAGGCCTTAGGTCTGCCGGGCATTCCCATAGAAGTGGCCTTAAATGCCAGCAATAAGGCTCAAATGCGCCACTGCTTCGAAAAAGCCGGCATTCCTTCGCCCAAATATAGCGTCCTCGATTCCCTCGAATTCGATATCAATACCCTGCCCCCATTTCCCCTGGTTATTAAGCCGGTAGACAGCATGGGCGCACGGGGCTGTAAAAAAGTGAGCTCGACCGAGGGGCTTATAGCCGCTTTAAAGGCCGCCTTTCCCCATTCCCGCAGCGGGAAGGTCATTGCCGAAGAGTTTATCGAAGGCCCGGAGTTCTCTATAGATTCCCTTGTCTTCGATGGCCAGCTCCATGTCTGTGGCTTTGCCGATAGACATATTTTTTATCAACCCTATTTTATCGAAATGGGGCATACCCTGCCTTCAAATATAGCTAAGCCAGAAGAAAACAAGATAATTGATATTTTTACCCAAGCGGTCTCTGCCCTTGGCATAAACTACGGGGCGGCAAAGGGCGATATAAAGCTAAGTCCCCAGGGGCCGGTCATTGGCGAAATTGCCGCCCGCCTTTCTGGGGGCTTTATGTCTGGCTGGACCTTTCCCCTTGCCAGTGGTGTGGAGCTGACAAAGGCAGCCTTAGAGCTGGCAGTGGGGCGACGACCGACAAATTTAAAGCCCAATCTTACAAGCACCAGCGCCGAAAGAGCCTTTATCTCTATTCCCGGTAATATTAAGGACATTCTTGGCCTTGAGGCAGCCGGCCAAAGAGCTCATATTCAAAAGGTCTACTGCCGCGTAAAAAAAGACCAAGAAGTGAATTTCCCCACAGATAATGTGAGCAAGGCGGGGAATATAATAGCCACCGCACCAAATAGGGCAGCAGCCGTTTCTGCCAGCGAAGAGGCCGCCGCAAGTATTTTACTGCCCCTTTCTTTTCCCCATTCAAGGACGGCCTCTTTTTTGGCGGGCCCTTTAGGTCATAAAGCCTTCCCACCACCTGCATTTTCGCTGCCATCGGCAATACAGGCCTTTTTAGAAAATAAAAACAATTATCCAAATGCTCTTTCTGCCCAGGAATTAAATCGGCTAGCCCTGCCTGACTATTCTATTTTAAATGATTTTATTTCCCCTAACAGCGCGTTTAAAGATTATCAAGGGCGAACAGCATTTTGGGTCTTGGAGCTTTTGCGAAGCTATACGGGGCTTCCACTTAAAATTGAAGGGCAAAATGGAGAATTCGCCTCGTTTTGGCGGGCCCTGGCCCGTGGATCTTGGCAGGGGGGCCTTTATTGGCTCAATGCCATTGGTTTTTCAAAAACGGACAGTTCACTATGAAAAAAGCTAGATTGTTTTTTTTATTATTTATATCCTTGAATACCTGCTTTTTATTATTTGCCCAAGACAGTGTTTGGGAATTGGATGAAACTCTTTTGCGCTTTAACGCCAAATTGGAATGGGAACCTCTTACAAAGACCGGCACCCTTCGAAGTGGCACTAGCTGGGTACGCTTTCGGGTGGGCGACAGCGGCGGCTTTTCACTGTACAAGACCGATACAATTGTCCGTGGGCTTCAACCCTGGTTGCAAGAGGGCCGGCTGCGATTTCCGCAAGAGTGGATAGAACAGCTTGGTGTTTTGTTCGACAGGGATAAAAAAGCAATTCCTGGCTCACATTTTAAGGTCAAAGCTATTCTGATAGACCCCGGCCACGGCGGGAAGGACCCTGGGGCAATTGGCAATCATATAATTGATGGCAAGAGCCTTAAAGTACAGGAAAAAGATGTGACCCTAGCGGTGGGAAAAAGCCTGTATCAGCGCCTTATTCAGGCCTATCCGGATAAAACCATCCTGCTCACTCGCAGCGACGATACCTATCCCAGCCTCGATGAGCGCGTAATGATGGCAAATAAGCTCCCTTTGGCGAGTAACGAAGCCATTATTTTTATATCGATTCACTGCAACGCCTCATTCAATAAAAATGCCCGGGGCTACGAGGTCTGGTATCTTTCCCCCGATTATCGGCGAGACCTAGTTTCCTCCCGCCAAGATTTGGATAATGCCGAAATTTTGCCCATTATTAACGACATGTTGGAAGAAGAATTCACTAATGAGAGCGTGATAATTGCCCAAAATATGCTCCATCACTTTGACCAGTATTTAAAAAATAAAATTCCCTCCCGCGGCATTAAGGCAGAAGAGTGGTTTGTCGTAAAAAATGCAAAAATGCCATCGGTATTGGTCGAATTGGGCTTTGTTACCAATAAAGAGGACGCCACACTCCTTACTAATCCCACTTACTTGAACCTATTTGTCCAAGCATTGTATAGTGGCATAAACGACTATATACGGAGCTTTGAGTCTATTGGGGGAGCAGAAGTAACGGAATGAGAGCTATAAGAGATTTTTTTGTTGATTTGCCAGAAAAACCCCGATATATTTTTTTACTCTTTACTATAATTCTTATATTGATTCCCAGTATTCAAATAATAACTAGCCAGACAGTACGCCGTAGTTTTGTCTTCGAAAATAATTACACCGGGCGCCCCGTTTTAGAAGAGCGGGCAATTGCTCGCCTTAAAGGCAGGGAAGAAAACATAGGTCTGTATATCTCTGAATACCTTCTGGGGCCATCAAAATTAGATGCCCTTGAATTATTTCCTACGGGTACCTCGTTAAACACGCTTATGTTGCGTAAAAACACCCTCTGGGTAGATTTATCGGAGAAGGCAGAAATGCCTGTACAGGGAATGCTCGATATTCGCCCGTCCTTGGCCCATTTGAAAAAGGGACTTAAAATGAATTTTCCCTTTGTTAAAGATATTCGACTTACTATTTCCGGTGTCTTGCCCTATACTGGTAAAGTAAAAGTTAAAAAATGATTGTATTTTTATCTATTTTAGTAGATAATTGAAGGAGTTAAAGCGCTTTTATAAAAATACTAAAAAAAGCGTTGACAAATAATGCAAGCCTCGTATAATTCTATACGACTAAGGCTAATCGCATAATTGAAAAGGAGCTGTGAATGAAACGGATATTCATTCTTATTGCCACCGTCCTGTGTATGGTGACTGTAGTCTCTGCGGAACAAAAGGTTCTCATAGACTTTTCGACTCTTGTTGCGGATATCATGCCGGATCAGGATAACCAGCCGACACAGAATAGAGCTACAATGATGGATTTTTCCCAGGTAGCCGGTGACAGTTTTACTGATGACCAGAGAAAAATTATGAAAACCTCTCTGGCCCTAGCCAATTGGGACGTCGTTCTTGCGTCATCATCCAGGACACCTCTTACCCAGTCTAAGAGTTTTGTCGTTGAAGCTCCCTCAAAACAGTTTGGCTCTGTTATGGGTGTGCGGGTGAATTTCCCCACATTTGCCCACAACTCTTGGGCGCACATCAAGCCCCCCTTCGACATCCCAGCTTTCGAATATATGGCACAGGTCGATGACGAGGGCAATATTCAGGAGCAGACTGACGAAGATAAGGCCAGCAAATTTACTCGTTTCGAGCAGGGTTATGGCGTAATCAAGAACGTGGGAACAATTAAGGCGGTACAGGTTAAATACTATGGCCTCAATTTTCCCCATGCACTGTCCACTGTTATTATCGATTCTCAAGGCAATAGCCAAAACATGTTTATGGGCTATATGAATACCGATGGCTGGAGTGAACTCACTTGGAATAACCCCATGTACATTACCGATGTGCGCAACCGCGAGCTGCGGCTGTACCCGGTCTATCCTAAGGCCACTCCCTTTATTAAGTTTGGTGGATTTTTAGTCCAGCGCGATGCTGCAAACGAAGGCGGAGACTACATTGGTTATTTTAAAGAGGTCCAGGTTATTTACGACCAGGCCGTCCTAGATGTAGATCGCGATATCGACGATGAATCAATCTGGAACATCATCGGTGATAGAGAAAACGATCGAATGAAACGGGAAATCAGCCGTTTTGGCCAGATGCAGGTACTTCGATATTTAGAGAAAGACAGACAGGCAAAAGAAACCAGTTTCAGAGATTTAGAGAGCGAAGAATAATTTTTTGAAACATATTTAAAAGCGCTGTCTATGGCAGCGCTTTTTTTATTGGGAGTTGCAAGGGTGGTCAATGAAGCTTGGTTTCCAGATAAAACAAAAATTTTAGAAGAATTTTCTCGGGGCGAAGAGGATAGGAATAGACTGGTTTTGGAATTGGAAGAATTATTGGATACTATTCTTTTGGTTTTCACTCCTAAGCCGGTTGTCAAAGCCCGAGCCAAAGATTTTAATTCTTATTACAGAAAAATAATTCATCTTATGCAAAAAAAACAGGAGAAGTCCCAGCGTCCGGTAGTTACCGATTTAATTGGTATCCGGGTTGTCTGCCCCTTTATCGAAGATATGGCAAGTGTGGAAGAGCATTTAAAAAAAACATTTACCGTTGTCGAAGTCGACCACAAGGGAGCGACGCATACCTTTAAAGAGTTTGGCTACGAATCGACCCATCTTTTAATTAAAATTCCCCAAGATCTTCTAGAAAAATTCGGCTTGGCCAATATAGATGTTGCAGAAATTCAAATACGAACAATTCTGCAGGACGCTTGGGCAGAAGTCGAGCACGAATTAGTATACAAGGCAGAATTTTCTCCCTTCGACTCTCCTATGAAAAGAAAATTAGCCGCGGTAAATGCCTCTCTCTCCCTTGCGGATATTATTTTCCAGGAAATACGAGATTATCAAAGGCAATTAAATAGAGAACTAGGACAGAGAAGGGATTCGTTTTTTAAAAAAATCGAGGACCACACCGACGCGCTTATATTTAATCAATTGCCTGCCGATGCCAGTCCCGCTCCTCGCCCATTTATGATGCTCGAACCCTCCGATGGAGGGGGCACTATTGACGACTTCATTTTAGATGCCCTATATGCACACAATGTGGGGCAATTTGATAAGGCTATAGCCCTGTACACCTTAATTTTGGGAATGAAACCGGTAGAAAGGGTCTGCGCAGTTATTTATAAACATCGCGGCATGGCCTATTTTGCCATGTCAAAATATCAAGAGGCACTTAAGGATTTTGAATCTGCCTTACATTTAGATGATACCTGTTATAAATCTGCCTATTACATTGCTGTTGTATATGCTGTTTTAGAGCAATATGGGAAATCGATTGAATATTTTACCCAGTCTCTGCATATAAATCCCTATCAATATTATGTCCTGTTTAGGCGTTCGCAGGCCTATTTTCATTTGGGAGATTATCCCCAGGCCTTGGCCGATGTCGAAAGGGCACTTTCGCTGGAACCAGAGTCCTCCTCTGCGAGTAAACTTAAGCAGGTTTTGCTAGAAAAATTAAAAATGTAATTAATACAAGAATAGTCATAAATAGGAAGTTTTTGTTTTTCTACTACTTGACCTTTTTTTCTATTTTTTGCTATAGTATGCATATACGACTTTTGTCTCCTTCGTCTAGGGGTTAGGACATCGGGTTTTCATCCCGACAACAGGGGTTCGAATCCCCTAGGAGATGCCAAAGGCAAAGCACATTGTAGAACTCTACAATGTGCTTTTTTTATCTTCGATTTATTTTAAAAATACAAATGAATCTAATTCAAAAAGAGGCCTGTTTTCCATTGGTTTAACGGCCCAGTCCCAGCCAGTATAGCTGTGTTCAACTACAAAATATATTGCATGGCGTCCGGTTATGTTTTCGATATGGCAGGAATATACGCCATCGTAGGTGTCGATATCGCAAACGCCCAATTCTTTGCCATCGGTATAGGAATCGGCTAAAACTCGTATGCGCGACGAACTGCCCATACCACGAATGTTAAAGGCCAGTTTAATACTCGTGTTAGTGGTATCTGTGCCAAAATCGAAGTATTTGTAGCCAATAATGGCATTTGGAGTAATGTTTGTTACCGGTCTTTCAAACAGGTTGCGTTCGCTTATAAAGCAACCATTTTTAAGTATGCAGGCGTATTCCGCCGGTGTTTCTTTGTAGGGGTTTAAGGCAGCTTCAAAGCCCAAGGAGGTGGCCTCGACCTGTGGTATCGAGCCATCGGGCAAGATATCAATTTTTTCTACACAGGCCCGGCGACTCATAATGGTGTTGTTGGTCATGCGGTGATAAAAGATATACCATTGATCTTTTATTTTGCAGATTGAGCCATGATTGTTACCACCTGGGTAGTCTAGGCCACTATCAATTATCGTTCCTCCATAGGTAAAGGGGCCCGTTGGCGAGGTAGAGGTAGCATAGTCTAGACAACTGCTTTTTTTAGGGGAATAAATAAAATAATAGATATCCCCAATTTTGCGTGGCGAGCTGGCCTCAAAAAAATTAAAGGGCGCCGTGGGGGGAATGACATCAATTTTATGGCTGCCTGGCAGTACCTCGTACATATTGTCGGGGTTTAGCTCGGCCATATAGGGTTTTTCAAAGCCACAGTAAATATAGACCCTGCCATCGTCATCTACTAAGACCCCAGGATCGTTAAAAATTCCATCGTCGCGGGAATGTCCTTCTGGATATACATATTGCGATAAAAATTTAAAGGGGCCAGTCGGTGTATCGCTTACCGAAACACAGCCCTTGGCATTGTGAATATAGGTGAACAGATAATATTTTCCATCTTTTTCTACGACATCGGGGGCATATAATTCATTATTTGTATGTGGTGTATCTGCCCTGTGGTCGCGGTCGTCGGCAGTATGGAAAATATGGCCATGGCAGGTCCATTCCAGCAAATTGTCGATGGGGGCAGACCAGGCTTTGAGCTTGTAGTCGCAGAACTTAGTCTCGTTTTTCCGGTCATGCGAGCCATAGATGTACACGCGGTCGCCAAAAACGCGGGGTTCGCCATCGGGAATATACTCCCAAGAGGGTAAATAGGGGTTAGGCATAATCTCTCCTGTATGTGTTGT